>CAVOUC010000015.1:0-57500 GCA_963699485.1 uncultured Alphaproteobacteria bacterium
GGACGGGCGACAACGTCGGCCGGTGTATTGGGGAGCAGATTGTGGGCGCCGTAGCCGGCTCGACGACCGGAAGCTCAGCGCAGGCCAGGTTATCCGTCGCCCTCGGCGGTCGCGCAGTTCTTTATAATATTTGGCTGCTCCTTGCCTGAGCCGATCTTGAAACTGAGCGTCAAAGGCGGTTTGACCGACGAGCCGGGTGCAAGCGTCTCGGTGTGGGATGAATGCAAACGAGGCTCTGTACGCTTCCTCGGCAGGACCAGCGGATTGGTCCGACCCTCTCACGCGCATTTTCCAAAGATCACGCCGTTGACCGTCACCCTATCCAAGACCTTCGATGGGCCCGGTGAAGGCAGTCGTGCTGGTGTTCGTGACGTCGACCTGAAACGAGCAGCCGCCGTCGTTCGTGCACGATGTGACCGTCCCCTTTTTCGCGATCGTAAGCGGACCGGTTTGCGGCGGCTCGGTCACCGGCATCGTCGCGCACGCCTTGTTGGTCGTGCCCTGGATCGTCGCGCAGGTGTCGATCTGCTTGGAGCCTTTGTCCGGACGGAAGCTCGCCGGCAACGGCGGCGATTTCGAGCTGGCCGCGATCGAAGGGAGGTCGCGCGTGATGCGCCCGGTCCACTGATGCAGGTCCACGGCTTGGGGTCGTCCGACAGGACCGTCGGCACCGCGCCGTTGTCCAATTCTCAATGTCCTCAATCGTAACTTTGCCGGAGGGCTCATCGCTCGTGTTCGTCACGACGATCGCGAACGAGCACGCCCCCGCTTCCGTGCAGGTGGGCGTTTTGCTCTTCGCTATCGTGAGTGGACCGGTTTGTGCCTGCGGCGGCTCCGGCACTGACATATTGGTATCGAGCGGAATGGTCGCGCAACTCTCTGGTTTTGCGCAGGGCCAGGGGCAGGTATTGCTGGGGCTTCGCCGATTGACCTGCGATGTCATCTTCGGCGATTCGCGCTCGTCGATGGTACGCAGCTTATTGCCTGGCGCCATGAAGTCGCCGGCCTTGATATCGGGTTGGGTCAGGATCCGGCCAACACTCCTACAAACGACAGGGCCTCGTTGGTGCTTTGTGTCTCGGCGCCTGGCAGCTTTTCATCGCCATTTAGCGACATGCACCAAGTGAGGTGCGATTGGTAATCGGGTGCCCATCTCGGCCATCGTTTCCGCACTTGAGACTGGTATTGACTGTTGCTGCAGAACGCGCGTCGCTTGCATAGTCATCGCAGAATTTCGTCTTCGCGCGCGAACTACTTCATCTTGCTGCTGAAGTAGTAGTCAGAGCCCGTCGGATTCTTGCTTTGTTGAGGGCTCCTTGGTGATACCGCTGAGGTTCCCGCCTGAGTCGAAGGACCCCACGTATTGTCCGTAGGACTTGTCGGGCCACCAGACGTATACGCGAAGAGCATTGCCGTCGAAGGTCCCGCTCACCTTCCCTCGACAAGGCGGAAATCCGGATCCGCGTGATAGTAGGCGATGCCGGAGACCTCGCCGTTCGCGTCGACAGAGACGTCGAAAGTGACGGGAAGTCCGTTGGCCTGCTCGATGCCGAACTTCGGCGGCAGCGTCCACGCTTTGCACTCGTCCGGCCCGCCGAGACGCATGGGCCCCGACTGCTTCGGTGCGCTTGGCGCCGGATTGCCCGGCGCCGTCGTCGCCAGCACGGCCGCGCAGTTCTTGACCTCCTTCGTCTCGGGCGGCGTGTTCGGTGCGAATGTGAGCGCGAGTGTGAGCGAGCCCTTGGCCGCCAGCGGCCCGGGATGCTTGCAGGTGAACGGCGCCGCCTTCGTGCAGGTCCAGGGCGCGTTCGGCTCCGCTGTCAGCGTGGCGCCGGGAGCTTCGATGACATCGTTGACGACGATCTCCTGGTCAAAGGGGACATCGCCCGTGTTCGTCACCGTGATCTCGAACGAGCAGCCACCCTTCGGCGAGCATTGTGACGGTGGCTTTCTTCACCGCTGTGAGCACGGGCTGCTGACCCGGTGGCTCGTCGATGACCGGCGGGAACTGAGGAGCATGCCACCCCCGCCACCGCCGCCGGGCTCCGCGTCGACGACCAGCGGGAACCCGCCGCCTCCGACGCCTACGCCGCCGCCCTGATCGACGATCGGCGGAAAGCCTCCAGCACCGCCGCCACCGCCTCCTTGGTCGACGACCGGCGGGAAGCCCGAGCCGCCTCCTCCGCCGCCTTGATCGACAACCGGCGGAAAGCCCCCGGCACCGCCACCACCGCCTCCTTGATCGACGACCAGCGGGAAGCCCGAGCCTCCCTCGCCAGCTCCACAGGGCGCAAAGGCCTTGACGTCGCCGATCTGGCCGCGGACCTCGGGATCGTCCTGGCGGCCATGGTCATCGACGAAGACGCTCTGCTGCGGGGCGTTGGCGGGCCGCACGAGGTCCGCGCTCATCGCCTGAATGCCGTCGACCGCCGCGGCCGCTTGCAGGTGATCGCCGGTCGCGAGCAGCGTCCGGTTGCATGTCGCGCTGTCGAGCGTGCCGTCCAGCCAGTAGGCATACTGGAGGCTGAGCCCTCCCTCTGTCATGTTGGACCCCTCCGGAAGGCCGACCGCGTATGTCTCGGGCTCTGATTTCCAAAGGCTCGGCGTCGAGGGATCGTTCGGTTGCTCGGCGTGTAGCGCCGAAGCCTCGGCGCCGCCCCCGTCGGTGAAACGGCTGTAGTCATAGGCTGGCTTGAGCGCGGGGCGTTGGGCCGAATACATTCGTCCCGTCGCATCAAATGCGATGCTCGTCACGGCAAGGGCTCTTGCGCCTTGACAGAAATCTCGCGGCGCGCGTCCGTTGCAGAAGCTGCCGTCGGTATTGAGGCCGACCGACCAGATCTCCGGTCCCTCGGCGACGGCGTAATAGAGCCGTCTGCCAGTTGACCGCGAGCCCGTTGCACGCGCCGCTCGGGCTGCGTGAAGCCCCATGTCGACGTATCGTCCGGCTTGAACGCAGAGTTCGCGATCTCCATGCGCTTGCCGTCGTCGGCAACGGGCGACGGGCGCCCGGCCACGCCGATCGAACTGGCCGAGTGGAGCCCCGCCCGTCGCGGCGAAGCGGTGGATGAGGCCGGTGTCCAAGTCCGACGCGTAGAGGTTGCGGCTTTGCGGATCGAAGGCGAGACCACCGAGGCCGGGTCCACTATTGGCGACGCCGCCCGCTGTCGTATCCGCGAAGCGCGTCACCGCGCCGGTTGCGCCGTCGATTCTCCAAATGCTGCCGGGCCGCCGCCCGGCAGGCCGCCGAACTGCCCGTCCATGAATTGGCGCCCGCGGCGCCGGCCTTGAGGCGAACCGGCTTGCCATCCTCGTCCGGCGTCGCCCCAACGATCTGAACCCCGAAAGCCGAGGTCGCGCCGGCATAGAGGCCCGGCGTGCCGGTCGGGCTGTCCTTGCCGTCGTCGAAGGCGAGTCCGAACACCTGCCCGATGTCCTTGGCCTTCACCTCGAGCTTGACGAGGGGCGCGCCGTTTGCCCGCTGGGCGCACCCCCTAGGCTCGTCAGGTCTAGGACGCGCGGTGCGGCGCCGTCAGGATCGATGACCGTCTTGTCGATCGGATCGATCCCGGGCGCCGACTTTCAGCGGAGAGCGTGGTGCCGGAGAATCCCGTTATGGCCGTATCGCCCTGCGTGAACACGGGCGCGGAGATGGGCGTGGGCACCTGAGTTAATAGCCGGTGTCGCAATCAACAGCGCGAGCACAGCCAGGGCGAAGGAGTATGCCGGTGTCGACGCTCGTCAACGAGGTCGCGGACAGCGAAACTGCCGCCAAGAAACGCGTGACAATCGACTGACCCCCGTCTCGCTTCGAAGCGCCAGGGCCGGAATATGCGACCTGACATGATCTTCGATCCATGTCGTGCCCGTCCCAGGTTGCCAAAAACAATTCCGGTCCCTCGGGATCGAGACGGAAAGAAGTGATCACAAATCCGGGCCAGCCGCCACGGAAATCGCGGTTAACGCTTTCCAGGCGGAACGTCCGACGTCCGATGTGGGTCAAGAGCAGGCGTCAGCACGATGTCTGCGCTACGTCCGCTTAGCCCTCAACTGCCGAGAGATTTTGAGCTCAACGCTGACTAACGGTATCGAAGCCGACTGGTGGCGCACCTTCAGGCAAAAAAGCATCATTGTTCGCGCGCAGGACATTCGCATTCTCTGAGGAAATCGGCTCAGATCCCATTCGGCTTGTCAGGCTCCCGGACGTGCTCGAGAAAAAACCGAAGCATTTCCTTCGTCGCATCGGGCCCCTTGGGATCAGTAAAGGACCCGGAAGGATTTCCGCCTGACCACGCATGGCCGGCTCCGTGGATCACCCACTGCTCGAGGAGCCCCCGACCGCTTGAATCTCGTTGGGTGGACCGGGTGTACGTATGCCCAGCGGCCACGCTTCCATGATCCACCACCGTCTGGAGATCGCTGTCGACATTGGCGCGAGCGATGACCTCAACGCCATTGCGCGGATGAACCGTCGCGTCCCGATCGCCATGGAACACGATCGTCGGCATCTGAATGGATTTGCTCCATTCTCCCGCACTCTTCGGGCCAGGCTCGGGATGCTGACCGCGCATCGCGGCGAACGCCGATGGAAGGTCGCGAGCAACACCGCAGGCCAAGCCCGAATGGACCCCAACGGCCGCAAAGAGATCTGGATAGGCTTCGCCCACAATAGCCGCTGTCGCGCCACCCGCAGACAATCCCGCGATATAGATGCGGCTTGGATCGATCTTGTAGTCCGTCATGACCTGGCGTGTGATGCCCGCGATGAGAGCTGGCTCGCCCCGTCCGCGCTGCTGGTCACCGCTCTTGAACCAGTTCCAGCACTTCGAGGAATTGGCGGCGACGGCTTGTTCCGGATAGGCGACGTAGCAATCGTGCTCTTCCGCAGCGAAGTTCATGCGGGTGCCGGCGGCGAAATCGTCAGGGGATTGCGTGCACCCATGGAGCATCACGATCAGCGGACGCGGCTCTCCTTCATGACGGCTCGGAATGTAGAGCTTGTAAGCGCGGCTTCCAGCTTCGTTGCTGAATGACTTGGCGGCAAAATCCCCGACAGACGGAAAGACCTCCGCAGGAGCGAGAGGCGAGCGGTTGAGCGCGCGGTGCAAGGGCTGCGTGGGCAGCCGTAAATGAAACCGATCGAAGACACCGCGCAATAGCCCCGGCATACGCGGCTTTCTGTCTCTTGCAAGAGACTCCGCGTTGTCCGTTGCACTCTTCGACGGGACGGCGGCTTCATCAAACTCGATTACATCCTGTGCCCGCGCATCAATGATCGGAGGCGCAAGCTCGATGGCGGTTCTCGCCGCATCTCCCTCACCGGGATCCGTGCCGGGCAGTGCGCCTCGAAGGAGACTTTGCAGGAGTGCGGTTGCCTCGCTGAGGCGACCGGCCTGCGTCAGACGGGTCGCCTCGATCATTCCGTGGGGGAGCGGTTTGCTCATTTCGGGCTTCCTTTGCTCGGAAAACAATTGAAGCGTCCGGTTGGGCGCCCAATCGGCCATTGAGAATTTTCGGGATACGCGGATGCTCGCTACCGCATTCGATCCGCCAGGGCTGACTTGACTTCCGCGCTGGCGTGGAGTGCTCCCAATACGGAAATCGACGATATGGTGGCGCGTGCCAGCTCGGCGGGAACGTCGGCCGCTATGCTGACCAATCCAAGCACGTTCAGGTGAAGCGTTTGGCGAGCGGCACGTACTGCCTCGAGGTCGTCACGACTGTAATGGCGCAGGCCCAGGTCAAGCGTCTTGCGTGCCACTGTCTGTTTGACGACATCCGCGTGTCGATCGAGCTGATTTCGTATGGCGGTGCGAATGAAATCGGTGCGGTTTGAATAAAAGCCCTCCTGCACCATCAAATCGATATGACCAAGGTCGACGTACCCAAGATTGACTGTGATCTTTTCGGTTTCACCTGCTCTTGCGCGCAGCTCTTGTACGTTACCTATCATCGTCGCCATCCATGTACCATCTGATTGGATGGTATATGGAGTTGCGGTCGGTACTGTCAAGGGGTCGCGCGTTTCGGTGAAAATGCGATGAGGTGGCGGATCGTAACGGTGAGCCGTCGATCAAGGGTGGCAGTAGGAAGGCTTTTGGTCTGGTCGAGATGACCTACGCGGCAGCCACAATTCGCCTCGAGTGCCATTCAAGTACGCAGCCGGACGGTAGGGGTTTGGCGTAGACGTGGCTTGTCTTACGCAGCGGCGGCTTTGGCCCTCACGCCGGTGTAGATCACATAGACCGACCATCAACAGATTCCGGGTTTCTTAATGATGCCCACACCTACGACTTGGTACGACTTGGCCGCTTTCGCGGAACCAGCGTGACGTCAAGAAGCGTGAGCGTCTGGGTCCGCTCGGGGTCAAAGTGGGACTGCCGCACGCGAAGGCGGGCAGCAAGTCCGTCACCGCGTGTCAGGTCCCAACTTGGACCGGTGGCATGAACGACAGTGGAACATCTGCAAAGAATCCCCCTTCTTCGAAAAAAATATGGACGCCAAAACAAACAGTTGAAGCTAGAGCAAGTCATTCGTAATGACGGGGTCACAGGTTCGAGTCCTGTTTGCGGCACCACTCAATCCAGGAAAAAGCCAGCGTCGGTGCAGCACAGTCCCGCTTCGGGCGTTGTCGCGCAGAGGAAGAGGGGTGGCATGGCGGACGCGTTGCGATTTTTCGTCGAGCCCTGGCTGAGGCGCAGGGCGCGGCCCGACCCGGCGGCGCTTGCCGCGGCGGCGGGGCTCGCGCCGGCGACCGTCGTGACCGGCGGATCGCGCGGAATCGGGTTGGCGCTCGCGCGCCGCTTCGCTGAGGCCGGCGACACGCTCGTGCTCGTCGCGCGTCGCGCGGGTCCCCTCGAGGAAGCAGCCGAAGCGATCTCCCGCGACTACAATGTGAAGGCCGTGCCGCTCGCCCTCGACGTGACGACGCCCGGCGCGCCATCGGAAATCGACCGCTGCCTCAACGCGAGCGGCCTCTATCTCGATCGCCTCGTGAACAATGCCGGCGTCGGTCTCGCCGGACCCTTTCACGCGATGAGCGCAGAGGACATCGACCGGCTCATTGCGCTGAACGTCGCCGCCCTCGCGCGCCTGATGCGCCACGCCATCGCGCCGATGCGGGCGCGCGGCCGGGGCGGGATCTTGAACGTCAGCTCTCTCGGCGGGCTCGCGCCCGGGCCCTATCAGTCGGCCTACTACGCGAGCAAGGCGTTCGTGATCTCGCTGACGGAGGCTGTCGCCTACGAGGTGCGCGGCGAGGGCGTGCGCGTTGCGGTCGTGGCGCCGGGGCCGGTCGAAACCGGTTTTCACGCAGGCATGGGCGCGGAGGCGTCGCTCTACCGCCGCCTCCTTCCGGCGCAGACTCCTGCGATGGTCGCGCGGTCGGCCTATCGCGGATTCATGCTGGGGCGGCGCGTCATCGTGCCGGGTTTGCTGCCGACGGCTGCTTCCCTCGCGCTGCGCTTCTTGCCGCACGCGATCGTCGTCCCGCTCGTTGGAAGGCTGCTCTTCGCGGAGCCCCGCAAACCGGGGAGCTAGGCCATTGCGCCGATTTAAGAAAGCGTTCCAGATGCGCTCGCCGTGAGACGGGCAAAAAAGTCGCCGCAGCGTTTGCACAGTTGAAACAATTTGGCTGTTAGATCGGACTTGAGCGCCGCGGTTTCTTGTCCCGCGTAGCCGGGCGTATCATTCGCGGCGGTGCAATTGCGGCCGAGAGCCGCGCACCGCCGCGGTTTATTTCAGCGAGTTCTTGCCGCTTCATTTCGAGCGCGCCGGCTCGTGCTCCGAATTGAGACAGCCGGCAACAATAGTCTTATCGCCGCCGTCGCTCGTGCGCGCCATCCAGACGATTTCAGTCGTGGCCCGGCTCGTCGGGTCCGGGCGTCGCGGCCGCCGTCTGCTCTTCCGCGGGCGCTCCGTTCCCCTCCCGGCGCGGGCGCCGGACGGGGCGGCGCAGGAACTCGGGCTGCTCATGATGGGAAAGCGAGCGCTGCTCGCCTGCGCCGCGCCGCACGGGCTGAGCACTTTCGGCCGGGGCCTCGCTTTGGGCAGAGGCGGGAGCCGGGCGCTCGAAGCGATCGGGCCGCGCGAACCGCTCGTTGCGATGGTCCTGACGCTCGTGGCGGTCCTGGAAGCTGCGCCCCTCGCCCTGATGGCGGTCGCGTTGATGATGCGGCTGGCGCGAGCCTTCATAAGACGGCCGCGGACCGCGATCGTCGAATCGCGACTGGCCTTCGAACGACCTCGGCTGCGGCTCCTGGCCGCGCACGACGGGTTGCTGGCCCGCCATCTCGCCGCCGATCTCCTCGCCGTCGTCCTCGCCGAAGTCCTCGCCCAGCGGATTGTCCGAATAGCCGCCGGGGCGATGGCGCATCATGCCGCCGTTCTGCATCTCGCCGCCCTGGCCGATCTGCTGCTCGCGGAAGGCCATGATGATGCGATTGTAGTGCTCGGCATGCTGGAGATAGTTTTCCGCCAGCACCGGATCGCCGCTCGATTGGGCGTCGCGGGCAAGCGCCATGTATTTCTCGGCTATATGCGCGGGCGTGCCGCGTATTTTCACGTCGGGGCCTGCGCTTTCGAAAGTTCGCGTCAGCGGGTTCTGCCCCTTGCGACCCTGGTTGTTGTTGCGGCCGCGTCCTCTGCGGTTCTGCTGTCCCTGCCTCATGGGCTCCATTCTCAATCGTTGATAAGATGCTGTGGACGTATCGCGTCTGACCAGACGGACCGCCCTTTAGCTTTTCTTGGGGGATACTGCCCCGTACTTCACTTAGCCCAAGCCCTACCGGCGGCTTGCCGCTGTGCAGCAAGCCGTCCCTTAGCGCTCAAGCGCCCGGAACCTTGACCCGTCTTTCCTCGTCGCCCTATCGGCTATCGCAAATCCGGTCTGGAGGAGCGTAACGCGATCGGCGCTTTGTGTAGCCATTCAGCGCCAGCAGGAGAGCACGCATTGCTGGCTCTCGTCCGCCTGTCTCGCAATCCCAAACATGCGCTCAATTGATGGCCCCTCGATTTGGGGCCATAGGCTACCGGCGCACGTTAAGAAATATCCGCTTGCCGAAGACTAGTCCTGAACCCGACAGATTCCAAGCGAATTTCGTGGCACGCTCAAGACTGTGTCCTAGCGGCAACACATCGCACATGGCCGCCGAGGTCCTGCCAAGACTTCATATAGCGACGATCTGTGCCGGCACCAAGATGTCCAAGCATTTCGCACACTGCGGCTGCCTGCGCGGCCCCGACCTCGAAAATCGACCAGCCGTTCGGAACGCACCGGGGCAGCTCGGCGACGATCTCGCGATAGGCGTCGAACCCGTCCTCGCCGCCGTCGAGCGCTAACCAAGGATCGAAGTCGCGGACCTCGGGCGCGAGCCCGGCGATGTCGCGCGTCGGAATATAGGGCGGGTTCGAGACGGCGATGTCGAAGGAGCCCTCGAGCCCGGCGAGCGAGCGGCGCACTTCGAACCGCGCCCGGTCGTCGAGGGCGAGCCGGCGCGCATTCTCGGCAGCAACCGCGAGGGCCTCTGCGCTGATGTCGGTGCCGAGCCCGCGCGCCTCGGGAAATTCGGCGAGCAAGGTGAGCAGGAGGCAGCCGGAGCCGGTGCCGATATCGACGATGGTGATGGGCTTGTCTTGCCAGCCCTCGAGAGCGGCAATCTCCTTCGCGGCATCGATCAGGGTCTCGCTCTCGGGCCTCGGATCGAGCGTCGCCGGCGTGATCTTGAAGGCTCGGCCGTAGAATTCGCGAGCCCCCGCAATGCGCGACAGCGGCTCGTGCGCGAGGCGGCGAGCGAGGACGCGCCGGACGCCTGCGATCTCGCTCGCCTCGAGGCGACGCTCCTCCGCGAAGAGGCTGCCGGCTCCCTCGGCGCCGAGCGCCATCTCGAGGATGCGGCGCGCCTCGCGCTCCGGGGCCTCGAAGCGCGCGCTGCGCAGCAGGGCGGTGACGCTGCGCCGCAAGGCGCCGAGGCTTTCGGCCGTCAGACCGGGCGCCAGATCAGTTTGCATCATGGCGCTCCATGGCGGCGAGCTCGCCCGCCTGATGCTCGGTGATCAGCTGATCGATGATCTCGTCGAGCGCGACCCCCTGCATAACGAGGTCGATCTTGTGCAGCGTGAGATTGATGCGGTGGTCGGTGACGCGCCCCTGCGGGAAATTGTAGGTTCTGATCCGCTGCGAGCGGTCGCCGGAGCCGACCTGGATCTTGCGCGCCTGGCTGCGCTCGCTCGCCGCCTTCTCGCGCTGATGCTCATAGAGCCGCGAGCGCAGCACCTGCATGGCAAGGCGGCGGTTCTGGTGCTGCGATTTCTCGGCCGACACCACCATGATGCCGCTCGGGAAATGGGTGATGCGCACCGCGCTGTCGGTCTTGTTGACGTGCTGGCCGCCAGCGCCGCCGGCGCGCATGGTGTCGATGCGAATGTCCTCCGGCTTGATGTCGACGTCGATCTCCTCGGCCTCGGGGAGCACGGCGACGGTCGCGGCGGAGGTGTGGATGCGCCCGCCGGCTTCCGTCGCGGGAATGCGCTGCACGCGGTGCACGCCGCTCTCGAACTTGAGGCGGGCGAAGACGCCCTTGCCGGTGATCGAGGCGATGATCTCCTTGTAGCCGCCGAGATCGTTCTCCGAGACGTCGATGATCTCCGTCTTCCAGCCCTTGAGCGCGGCGTAGCGCTCGTACATGCGGAAAAGGTCGGCTGCAAACAGCGCCGCCTCGTCGCCGCCCGTGCCGGCGCGCACCTCGAGGATGGCGCTCCTCTCGTCGGCGGCATCCTTGGGGAGCAGCAGGACCTTCAAGCGCTCCTCGCAGAGGGTGATCTTGGGCGCGAGCGCTTCGAGCTCGGAGCGGGCAAGCGCCGTCATCTCCTTGTCTGCCGCGGGATCGTCGGCAAGGGTCTTGAGATCTGCGGCCTCCTTCTCGGCGGCCTCGAGCGCCCGGATGGCGGTGACGACCGGAGACAGGTCAGAGAACTCCTTGCTGAGCTTGGCGTAGATCGCTTGATTGACGCTGCCCTGGGCGAGCTCGCCCTGGACCTGCTCCCAGCGGGCGACCAGGCGGTTGAGCTTTTCTTTCGGGATGGCACTCACGGGCAGAGGGGTCTCTTATGTGGGTATTCTACGCCTCAAGTGGCGTCGAGGGGACGAGCGTTCCAGCTCTAGCGATGCCGGCTATCGAGCTTGTCGGTCCGCCGCGAGCGGGGATCGTCGACCACGATCCATCTGAGGCCGTCGCGCACCGGCGCCCTGAGCCACAGGATGCGGTCCTCTATGGCGCGCGAGAGCCGGCTCAGCGTCGAGGAGGAGGACACGATCGTGCCCAGCGGTGCTGCCTGGGCAATATAGGCGATGAGACCCAGTGACAAGACCCCGAATGCGAGAATACCCCGTGCGCCCCGCAGGGAAAGCCAGCCCGTCCACGGCGTGCGCGTGACCGATAGCCCCGCACGCGATGCCGTCGAGCGCATGTAGGTAGCGGCCGAGCGCGCCGCCACTGCGACAGGAGCGAGCCGGCCCCACGGGGTCCGGTTGGCGCGCGGCGCCGGCAAAGCCCGCGGAGGCGGCGCTTCGATGGCCTGGCGGAGCACGGCGAGCACGAGCGTCGGATCGATGCGGCCGAGGGCGGTGAAGGCTTTGACGACGCGTACCGTCTCGGGCCAGGGCGGGAGCCGATGCGCCTCGCCGGTCTCGAGCGCCTGTAGCACCTCCAGCCGGGTCGCCAGCCGGCGGGCGAGCTCGGGCAAAGGCAAGCGGAGCGCGCGCCTCAGGTCGCGAAAGAGAGCGCCGACCTCCGCCAGCGCCGCCGGCCCGGCGCGCGGAGGCGACGGCGCAATGGCGCCCTCGCGCCGAGGCGCGCGCCCGACGATCGGTCCTGCGGCGGAACGCATCACTCCCACCCCCCACCCGGCTCGAGATGCCGGGACCGCGCCCCCATCGTTGGGGAAAACGGCGCCGTTGTCAAAGCGGCATGCGGCGCTAGATCTCGATGCCCTTGGTCCTGGCGAAGCGCTCGAGCTCGGGGCGAAGACTGCCCGAGCCCGATTTCAGGAAGTCGTCGACGATCGCCGCCACCCGGCGCGCGTCGAGCGACAGGATCATGGTCTTGACCGGCCCGATCGACGCCGGCGCCATCGACAGCGTTCTCAGGCCAAGGCCGATGAGCGCCATGGCCTCGACCGGCCGGCCCGCCATCTCCCCGCAGAGCGTGAGCGGGATCTTTTGCTTCTTGGCGGCCTTCACCAGCGCCTTGAGCGCCCTCAGCGGGGCGGGCGACAGGCAGTCGAAACGGTTGGCCACGCGCTGATTGGACCGGTCGGCGGCAAAGAGAAACTGCAGGAGATCGTTGCTCCCGACCGAGAGGAAATCCGACTTGGCGATGAGCGCCTCGGCGTCGAAGAGCACGCTCGGCACCTCGACCATGGCCCCGACATGGAGCTTCTTGGGAGCCGGAATGCCCTTCTGGCGCAGCAACGCGATCTCGCGCTTGATGAGCGCGCGCGATTGCTCCATCTCGCTCGCCACCGAGATCATCGGCAGCATGATCCTGAGCTCCTCCCCCGCAGCCGCCATGAGGAGCGCGCGCACCTGCATGCGCAGGAGCGCCGGCCGGTCGAGCGACATGCGCACGGCACGCCAGCCGATCGCCGGATTTTCCTCGGACGTCGGCTTGAGGTAGGGCAGCACCTTGTCGCCGCCGATGTCGAGGGCCCGGAAGACGACGGGCTTGCCGCGTGCCTCCGCCATCACTGCGGCATAGCTCTGGATCTGCCGCTCGAGCCGGGGCAGCGTATGGGAGAGCATGAACATGAGCTCGGTGCGGAACAGGCCGACGCCGTCGGCGCCCGATTCCTCGAGGTGGGGCATATCGGCGAGAAGTCCGGCATTCATGTGCAGTGCAATGCGCACGCCGTCGCGCGTGACTGCCGGAACGTCGCGCAGCGCCTCGTATTGCTTCTGGCGCTTGGCGCGAAACCGGACCTTGTCGGTATAGGCGCCGACAACCTCAGGCGGGGGGCGCACATGCACCTCTCCCGAGATACCATCGACAATGATGGCGTCGCCCGCCGAAACGCGCTCGACGATGTCCTCGGCCTGGCCGACGGCGGCGATGCCGAGCGCCTTGGCGACGATCGCGACGTGGCTCTGCCCGGTGCCGGCCTCGATGACGAGCCCGCGCAGCTTCGTCCGGTCATAGTCGATGAGCTCGGCCGGCCCCATGGTGCGCGCGACGAGGATCGTGTCGGGAGGCATGTCCGCCGGCGAGAGCACGCCGGTCCGCCGCCCGGCGAGAATGCGCATCAGCCGGTCCGAGAGATCGTCGAGATCGCGCTGGCGCTCGAGCCAATAGGGGTCGCCCTGGCGCAGCATGCGCGCGCGCGTGCTGTTCTGCACCCGCTCGACGGCGGCGTCCGCCGTGAGCCCGCTCTGCACCGCTTCGAGCAGGCGCCGCTCCCAGCCGCGATCGTGGGCGAACATCCTGTAGGCCTCGAGCACATCGCGGTGCTCGCCGGCGGCGGAAAGATGCTCGTGCTCGAGCATCTCGTCGAGCGAGGCCCTGAGCTCGGCGATGGCCTTCTCGAGGCGCACCATCTCGTGCGCCGGATCGTCGGACATGAGCTTCTCGACGACGATGCGCGGCTCGTGCAGCGCGACATGGCCGAGGGCAATGCCCTCCGATATCGGCTCGCCTTTGACGATGGCGGCGAGCACACGCGAGAACTCGAGCGCGGGTCCGGCGCCGGCGACCGCGCCGGAGACCAGGCTCTCCGCCACGATCATGGCGGTGGCCTGCAGCACCTCGACGTCCTCGTCGGAGTATTCCTTGGTCGTCCGGTTCTGCACGACGAGCACGCCGAGCACCTGGCCGCTTCGCTGCACCGGGACGGCGAGCAGCGAGTGATAGACCTCCTCGCTGGTCTCAGGCCTGAACGAGAAGGCCGGGTGCTTCGGGGCGTCGGGCTCGTTGATCGGGATGTTGAGCTCGGCGCAGCGGCCGACGAGGCCCTCCCCGCGCTTGAGACGCGTATTGTGGACGGCGGCCGGATTGAGGCCCTCGGTCGCGAACAGCTCGAGCGAGCCGTCCTGGCGCTTCAAATAGATCGAGCAGACGTCGGTCACCATGACGCCGGCGATCTGGCGCACGATCTTGTCGAGGCGGGATTGGCCGTCGTCCGTTTCGCCCATGATGTCGCGCAGGCGCCGCATGATAATGCGCAGCGCCGGCTCGGAAGGCATCACACGGGGCTCTTCGCCGCGTCTCGACATGCTCCACAGCCATTCGTTGGGCCCGCTCGTAAAATGAGGGTACACGAGAACCCCGTCACGCGAGCGGATTTAGGGCCTCTAAGCGCCCAAACTCGCATCGTTTGCGGCCAACGTGAGGGTCTAGTCCGCGTCGAGGTCGAAAAGGGTGTGGAGGGTGCGGACCGCGAGCTCGGCGTAGGCAGCGTCGATGAGAACACTGATCTTGATCTCCGACGTCGTAATCGCAAGGATATTTATTCCCTTGTCGGCAAGCGCCTTGAACATCTTTGCTGCAACGCCCGCGTGGCTCCTCATGCCGATGCCGATGATCGAGATCTTGGCCACATCGGCCGAGCTCGTCAGATCGAAGAAGCCGATGTCCTGCTTCGCCTTGTTCAGCACGTCGAGGGCGCGCGGCAGCTCGGACGCTTGGACCGTAAACGTCATGTTGGCGTACTTGCCGTCCGCCGACACGTTCTGGACGATCATGTCGACGTTGATGGACGCTTCCGCCAGCGGCCCGAAGATGCGCGCGGCGATGCCCGGCTTGTCCTCGACCCTGCGGATGGTGACCTTCGCCTCGTCCTTGGCATAGGCAATGCCGCTCACGACCTGCTGTTCCACGATGTCGTCCTCATCGCAAATTGTGGTGCCGACTTGGTCCAAGTTCTCGAGACGCGCCGGGGCCATGGCCTCCGGAGCGACGAAGCTCGACAAGACGCGGGTTCGCACGCGGTGCACCATGGCGAGCTCGACAGAGCGCGTCTGGAGCACTTTGGAGCCCGATGACGCCATCTCGAGCATCTCCTCGTAGGAGACCTTGGGGAGGCGGCGGGCCTTGGCGACGATGCGGGGGTCGGTCGTGTAGACGCCGTCGACGTCGGTATAGATGTCGCAGACGTCCGCGCCAAGCGCGACCGCAATCGCCACCGCGCTGGTGTCCGAGCCACCCCGCCCCAGCGTCGAGACGCGGCCCTCCTTGGGCTCGATCCCCTGAAATCCCGTGATGACGGCCACCTCGCCGGATTCGAGCGAGGCCTTGAGCCTTTTGCCCGGAATGTTGGCGATGCGGGCGGCTCCGTGCGCGTCGCTGGTCTCCACGGGAATCTGCCAGCCCGACCACGAACGCGCCTTGATACCCATCGACTGGAGGACGACGGCGAGCAGTCCGGCCGTGACCTGCTCGCCGCTGGCCACCACCGCGTCGTACTCGCGCTTGTCGTGCAGGGGGGCTGCCTCGTTGACCCAGGCGACGAGCTGGTTGGTCGCGCCGGCCATGGCGGAAACGATGACGGCGACCTTGTTGCCGCCGTCCACCTCGCGCTTCACGTGGCGCGCGACATTGCGGATGCGCTCCACGTTGGCGACGGACGTTCCGCCGAACTTCATCACGACGACAGCCATCGACTCTCCAGCGAGGTCCGAACATTGCGATTGAAGAGGCCAGCATGCCCCGGCACGACGACCGCTCCGCCCGCGAGCGATACGGGTTCGGAGCGGCCATTTCCGCGTTCTCATAACGGGGGCCACTCTCCGCCGCAACAGGCTACGACATTGACAACGGCGACCGGCGGGCCACCTTTGCGCCATGATCCCTCCCGATCCCAGCGGCGAACCGGCCGTGCCCAGACCGAGCGTCGATCAGGCCGAGGTCGACCGCTTCCGGCGCATGGCGGCCGAGTGGTGGGATCTCAAGGGGAAGTTCCGACCCCTGCATCAGCTCGGACCCGCCAGGCTCGCCTTCATCCGCGACGAGCTCGTGGCCCACTTCGGGGCGAAGGCCGGCGGTCTACGGGTGCTCGACGGGCTGGCGATTCTCGACGTCGGCTGTGGCGGCGGGCTCGTCTCGGAGCCGCTCGCCCGACTTGGGGCCCGCGTCACGGGGCTCGATCCGGGGGCGGAGAATATCGCCGTGGCCCGCGACCACGCGGGCGCCCAGGGGCTCGCCATCGACTATAGGGTCGCGACCGTCGAGGAGCTCCAGGCAGGAGGCTCGACCTACGACGCGGTCATTTGCCTCGAGGTGGTGGAGCACGTGCCGGACGTGGCAGGCTTCCTCAAGACCTGCGCCAGCCTTGTCCGGCCCGGGGGCATGCTGGTTCTCTCCACCATCAACCGCACGCTCAAATCCTACGCGCTCGCCATCGTCGCCGCCGAGTACCTGCTCGGCTGGCTGCCGCGCGGCACGCACCAGTGGGACCGCTTCGTCACGCCCGCCGAGCTTGCTGGCTTCGTCGGAGCCGCGGGCCTCTCCGCGCCGCGCTTCAAGGGCCTCGTTTACGATCCGCTGCGCGATGTCTGGAGCCTCGCCGACGACACGGACGTGAACTACCTCGCATCGGCGGGGAAACCATTGATGTAGTCTGAGCGTCGCGAGGAGCCTCGGAATGGCGGACACTGTGACGCAGCACGGGCCCAAGTTCCGCCCCGGCGTGGAGGCCGACGCGGCGATCCTGGCCGAGCTCGTCAACTATGCGGGCGAGGGCCTGCCGCTCTATCTCTGGGGAAAGCTCGCCGCGCCCGGCGAGACGGCCTGGGACGTCGGACCTCAGGCGTGCGGCGCGCGATGAGGGGAGCTTCTCCTACCGCAATGCGACGATGATCGAGCTTCAAGGAGAGACCGCAGGCTGCCTGATCGGCTACGAGATCCCCGACGCACCGGAGCCGATCGATCCCGCCATGCCGGCGATGTTTCGCCCCCTGCAGGAGCTCGAGAACCTGGCGCCGGGAACTTGGTACGTGAATGTGCTCGCCGTGCGGCCGGCCTTCCGGAGCAAGGGCCTCGGCACCGCGCTCTTGGGCCTCGCCGACGAGACCGGCCGCCGGCTCGGCAAGCGCGGCATGAGCGTCATCGTCTCCGACGACAATCGCGGCGCGCGCCGGCTCTACGAGCGGTGCGGGTATCGCGAGGCGGCAAGCCGGCCGATGGTCAAGGACGGTTGGGTCAACGACGGGGAGAGCTGGCTCCTGCTCACGAAACTTTTCCGTTGAGCTGCTCAACGGCCAGCAGCGAGTTGGTCGGACGCGGCAGCTTCTACGAACGACGAAAGGACTTGTCCCGAGCAAACATCGTCGAACTGTTTGACGCACTGCAACTTGCGGCGCATCTTTCGAATTGGACGGGACCGGCAGCTACGTATTCCAGGGGCGAGACTGGATATGCGTTGTGCTGTCTGGGATGACAATCGACGGTCGTCGACCTCATTCCGCGTTCCATTTCCGCGTCGACTTACCCCGAAAATTTACCAGTCCCCGGCGCCGCACTTGAACGCGGGCGAGGTTTCTTCGCGGCTACCGTCGTTGCGTGTCGGCGGGCCGATCTAATGACCTTGAATCCACGACCAAGAAAAGGACTTGGAGATGATTGCGTGCACAGCTCATGAGAACTTGGGAGGAAGAAATGCTTCTTGAACGAATGTCTTGCAGGCGAGGCAATCCGCTTTTGGCGGTTGCAACTTTGGGATTGCTGCTCGGCAGCACGCCGGCGGCGCACTCCGAATGGGACGGACCCATTCTCGGCGCCATAGAAGGAGGCGAGGAGTTCTGGCTGGCCACCGACGCCTATGTCTATGGCTACCCGCTGGTGACGATGGAAATGACCCGCAGGATCATGACGAACGTGGCGCAGCCGGAAGGGACCCGCGCACCGATGGGCCAGTTTGTAAAGGCCCGTCAATACCCGAATGCTTCGTTTCGCGACGTGACCGCTCCCAACGCCGATACTCTTTACACGACGGCATGGATCGATGTCGGCAAAGAGCCCTGGGTGCTCAGCATTCCCGACATGAAGGACCGCTACTACTTGTTCCCGATGCTCGACGGGTGGACCAATGTGTTCCAGGTCCCGGGCAAGCGTACGACAGGAACCGGAGCGCAGACATATGCGATCACGGGACCAGGTTGGACGGGCACGCTGCCTTCCGGCGTCACCGAATACAAGTCGCCCACCAATGTCGTGTGGATTCTGGGCCGCATCTACTGCACCGGCACGCCCGAGGACTACGCCGCGGTCCACGCGGCCCAAGACGAGTTCAAGCTCGTTCCGCTGAGCTCCTATGGCAAGTCGTACGCGCCGCCCGCAGGCGTCGTCGATCCCTCGATCGACATGAAGACGGCCGTGCGCGAGCAGGTCAACGCGATGGATGCGAAGGCCTACTTCACGCTGCTTGCAGAGCTGATGAAGGCCAATCCCCCGGCGCCCGAGGATGCTGCCGAGCTTGCGAAATTCTCCAGGATCGGCCTCGTCCCTGGCAAGGATTTCGACGCGAGCAAGCTCGACGCGGACTTCGTGAAACGCATTCCGCAAGTCGCCAACGACCGCATCATGCTGCAGTTCAAGGTCAACGACGCCGTCAAGCACATCAACGGCTGGAACTTCACGACGAAGACGGGCCTTTACGGGACCGACTATCTCATGCGGGCGCTTGTCACGGCTATCGGGCTCGGAGCGAACCGACCTCAGGATGCCGTCTATCCCACCTCGCTCAAGGACGGCGACGACAAGACCTACGACGGGGCCAACAACTACGTCATGCATTTCGCCAAAGGCCAGCTGCCTCCGGCCAAGGGGTTCTGGTCGCTGACGATGTACGACGCACAGTATTTCTTCGTGAACAACCCGATCAACCGCTATTCAATCAGCGCCAGACAAAACCTCAAAGCCAACGCTGACGGGTCGGTCGATCTCTACATCCAGAACAAGTCGCCGGGTGCGGATAAGGAATCGAACTGGCTGCCGGCGCCGGCCGGCAAGTTCATCTTGATGTTGCGCCTCTATTGGCCGGACGAGACCGATCCCTCGATCCTCAACGGAACATGGAAGCCGCCCGCGGTCACACAAGCGAGCTCCGCGGCCGACGAGACCGGTGCCACGGGTGCGGGCGGCGGAGAGAAGGGCGCAGGCGCCTCGAAGTGAACGAGGAGCGCGCGGCGGCTCTCATGCTGCCGCGCGTCCATACGTAAGAGGTTGGCCGCAAAGCAGCCAAGTCCCGGGACAGTTAGCTAGAAACGGATGCTCAGTCCCGTCAGCGGGCCGTGCTGGAGAACGTCATATTCATATTTGGTACGACCCGAGCCCTGCTCATAATCGACGTCGAGCAGCCGATAGCCCAATACGCCCGAGTAGGTCACGCCGTCTTGAGCGCAGATTTCGAAGCTGTAGGCGGCAACCACATTCCAGGAGAATTCGCTGCCCGCGCCGAAGCCGCCAATATCACCGCGCAAGAACAGTTCCTTGCCGGGCGCAAGCTGATGGCGGATCATCGCGCCGACGAGCGGGTCGACCCAGTCGACGCTGCCGCTCCTCGCGAGGGCAATGCCTCTGGATACGACGAGGTCGCGAATGTCCACCAAATTGATGTCGAGCGCGAACTTGATGTCGGCGTCCTGGTGCCAATAGCGGGCGCCCGCGTAAAGGTCTATCGCCGTATTGCTTCCGCCGCCCGAAGGCCATTTGGCGATTTCGTAGGCGCCGCCGGCTTCAAGGATTGTCATCTCGATGTCCAAGCCCAGCGAAGCGCTTATCGTACCGTTGATGAGCGGATGTTGGCTACGGGACCTTACGCCGTCCTTGTCGAGCCCGAGGTTCGCATAGACGATGTCGCCGTAGAAGGCGAGCGGCCCCTTGCGCGCCTCGGCGTAGCCCATGAATGGCATGCTCTCCAAGTGGTCGATGAGCTCGATGGGATCGACGTCGACCTCGACGGTGCGGCCTCTCACGGTCTGGTCGCCCTGCAGCCAAGTCACCCACCCGTAGGGCGTGAAGTTGAACTGCCATTGGCTGGCCGGTGCAACAGGTGAGGGCTGAGACCCAAAATCGGCGCTCGCGGCCGGCCATACCGATGCAAGCAGCGCCGCAGCTCCGAGCAGCAGCCCCAGAATGGGCTTTGAATCCGATCCCATGAAAAGTTCCCCCGAGTATCTCGACAGAGGAGGACGAGAGAGCGGCAATCTATCAGACTCGCAAATGCATCACGTTGCCGGTGGGCAACGAGGCGAAGGAATCGAAACGACCTTGTTTCTAAAAATTCGCGAAACTCTTTTCGAACGTCGTTTCCTCAATTTTGATTAACGTTCAAATGTTCTGAGCATCACGATATTCACCGAAAGGCCGGTCGCTGCGTCGGTGCTCACGGCGAGCAAATCCCGACAGTTCGACTGTCAGTGAGGTGGGGCAGGGGCAGGGTACAACAAGAACGCTGGCAGTCGCAGCGGGCCGTCAGGCCCAGCAGGGGCTCGACTTTGCCGACCGCTTCCAAACCGAGCGGGCATTCTTCCAGGCCGGCTCGGCGCGCGCCGTGTGCCAGCCGATCACATATCCGACGGCCCGCTGCAGATCCAAGTCGCCCGCCATGGCCTCCGGGCGGACGAGCCTCAGGTTCTCGGCCACCGCGACATCGTTGACATAGCCGAACACGTCTTGCAGCTCCCGGAGCCGCTTTGCGAACCGCTCAACGTCCTTGGCTCGATAGAGGGGGGCCAGGAGGTCGATTGCGTAGCGCAACGTCTTCACCTCTTTGCGCATCTCGTGGCGCTCGGCGGCGCTGAGCTTGTCGAGGCGCCGCCCTGTCTTGAGGACCTTGCGCCACCACTTTTTCAACGCCTTGCCGGCCACCGGGCCGGCCGGCTTGCTGAGCATTTTGCCTTCCGAACTGCCGGCGAGCTGCTCGATGGTTTCGGGCAGCATGGCGAGCTTGAGCTTGAAACACGACCATTGCCGGCCCGTGAGCTCGGTTCGTACCTTTGCGCGAAGGTTGGAGCGCATTTGGGCGAGAGCCGCGTTCAACGACCTAAGTCCGGCGTCCTCGTCGTGATTGGCGGCGGCCTGGCCGACGATGTCGGACGCGAGCACGTCGGCATCCCTGAGCTCGCCCAGCAGCCGCGCCAGATCGCGCGCCTTTTCGTTCACCTCGCGCAGGGCGCCATTGTCGAGGACGGGCCGAAAGATCTTCAATGCGCTGCGCAGCCGGCGCAGCCCGATCCGCATCTGATGCGTCCCTTCCGGATCGTCGGAATCGAGGACCACACTCCAATTGTGGAGGATCTGGTCGGCGGCGGCCCGGCAAATCTCGCGCAAGGCCGTGGCGCAGGTTTGAGAGGTGTCTAGGTCCGGTGGCGAAGCCTTGAGCGGCTCGGGCTTTCCCGCCTCGTGCTTGCCGTTGAGGCGGGAGCCCCAGTCTGTCGCGCTCGTCTCGCTGAGACGGATCCGCTCGTCGGCGAACAAAGCGTTTGCGACATCGACCAGGGCATCGGGATTGCCCGACTTGAGCTCGATCTCGGCCTCGCACAGGTCCTTGGCGCCTTCCGCGCCGCGTACAACTCCCTTGTCGAAGGCAATTGCGATCTCAGCCCCCTCCGGTGCTTGGAGGCGCTGCTCGGTCCGCTGCACCACAGTCTCGAACAGGGGCACCAGCGGCGCCTTGCCGATAGCCTTCTTGACCTTCTTGCGAACGGCCTTGTTGGGAATGGCCGCCATCTTAGGATTGGGACCGTCGATGGAGGCTTCGAGCTCGACAGGGTGGGAGACCCCGTTGCGCGCCTCATTTCCGCACTTGACGGTCTGCAGCCAGCTGTCGCCGACCCGGCGTACCTGCATCGAGAACCCGCGGCCGTTGAGCCTGCGGTCGAGGGTGTCGAAATAGAGCGAGCGCAGGAGCTGCGTCGCCGGCTCGCCGATCGCGAGCTCACGCAAGGCAGGACCCGCCTGAACGCGGTCCAGCTCATCGCCCGTGAGTTCGAGCCTCAACTCCAGTTCTCTGCAAACGGCGGTCATGGGCCTATCGTGACAGTTTAGTGACGGAGCCAACTATTTATCCACAGATAACGCGTCGAGCAAGAGCGGTTTGAGCGCCTGCGACAGACGAGGCGTGGTCGGGCGCGAGGGCCGGCGATCCTTGGTGGGCGGCAGCCTGGCGGAGCCGACCGGCCAGGAGGCGGCGTCGAGTGCGCGCTCGAGCCGCCAGGCATCGTGATGGGCCTGGAGGACAAGCCAATAGAGCGTGCTCGTCCCCGATATTTTTGCCAATTTCGCTGCCAAATCGCTTGTCATCCTGCGGCGCTCGTTCAAAAGCCTCGAGACGGTCGAGCGAGAAACGTTCAATTGCGCAGCCAACGATCTTTGAGAAATCTTGAGACGTGGCAGAACGCCCTCCCGGAGAATTTCGCCGGGATGGGGCGGGCCCAAAAGATCGAGTTCCTCCCGATCCTGTTCCCTGAATTTGCAATATTGCATGGCGAACCAGTCATATGTTCTGTTTCTAAATATTTGTCATATTGTCATTAAAATGTCATCAAAAAACGAGACCGTAAAATGAGAAAACAACGACTTGTGTCTCTCAAGTGACTTCGTCCAATCCCGGAATTTGCGCAACACCATTTGCCGAGCGAAGAGACAATTCGCGCAATTCAAGGGTGCCTTGTGTTTGAAAGCGCCGGAAAACGGCGTGGTTCCCAGGCTCAGCTCCTCGCCATCAGCTTTTGCGCCGTGCGCAAGAGCCGCCCGTCCTCGCCGCGCCGGCCGATGAGCTGGACGCCAAGCGGAAGGCCGTTCGCGGTGAGGAGCGGTAGGCTCAGGGCAGGGACACGGAGGTAGGTCCAAAGCCCGTTGAACGCCGGCGAGCCCGTCTGCTCGAGGCCGCGCGGGGCAGGTCCGGGGGCGGCCGGCGTCACGATTGCGTCGAACGCCTCGAGGATCGGGAGGAGCTCCTCGTAGAGCGGCTCGCGCAAGGCAAGCGCCTCGGCGTACTGGGTCTCGGAAACCTTGCGGCCCAGGCCAATGACCTCGACCAGCTTGGCGCTGACGACGTCGGGGTGCGCGTCGGCGAGCGGCCCGTAGTTCTCGGCGATATCGTGGAACTGTATGGCGCGCTGGGCCTCGACCCCGTCGGCGAAGCTCCGCGGCAGCTCGACCTCGACGATCACCGACGGCCCGAGGTCGGCGATGAGGTTCAAGAACGCCTCCTGCATCACCGTCTCTCCCTGCGGCCAGGCCGGCGAGGTCACGAACGCGAGGCGCGGCGACCGGCTTTTCCCCTCGCGCAACGCTTTCACGAGCGACGGCGCCGGCGCGGCGCCCATGTCCGGATCGCGCGCGTCGGGCCCCGTCAGGCAATCGGTCAGAAGCGCGATGTCGTCGATCGAGCGCGCAAAGCCGCCGATGGTGTCGAGCGGCGGCGACTGGGGGAGGACGCCCGAGCGCGAGATCGCCCCGAACGTCGGCTTCCAGCCGATGCATCCGCAGTAGGATGCCGGGCGCAGCACGGAGCCCGCGGTCTGCGTGCCGAGCGCGAGCGGCACGTGGAAGTCGGCCACCGCGGCGGCCGAGCCCGACGATGAGCCGCCCGGCGTGCGCTCGGGGTCGGCGGGGTTGCGCGTCTTCCCGGGGCCGAAGAAGGCGAGCTCCGTCGTCACCGTCTTGCCGAGAATGACGGCGCCGGCCGCCTTCAGCTGGGTGACGACGGACGCGTCAGCCGTGGGCCGGCGGCCCTTGAAGATCGGCGTGCCGTTCTCGGTCGGAAGGTCGGCGGTGTCGATCACGTCCTTGATGCCGACGGGAACGCCGTGGAGCGGGCCTGCCGGCTTGCCTTCGCGAAGCGCTTCGTCCGCCGCTCTTGCCTGGGCCAGCGCATAGTCGCGGTCGAGATGCGCCCACGCCCCGACCGTCGGCTCGCGCGCCTCGATGCGGGCGAGGCAGGCGCCGACGAGAGCCTCCGACCTGATCTCGCCGCGCCGGATCAGGTCTGCGGCCTCGCTCGCCGTGAGCCTCGTGAGGTCCATCCTCCGCCTCGATTGCCCGCTCGTGGATCGGGTGGAGCAAGGCCTTAGCCGACCGGGACCCAATAGCTCAATCGGTTTCCGGACGTGTCGGGTCTCGAAGACGCTCGATCCAGCCTGCCGGCTCTCATGGCCAGGGCACCCTTGTGCTCCCTTTAACTTTGCGGCCATGGCGCAGCGAAGCGCGACGGCCTTGACGCATTTCCCCCTTCACTCCTATTAGGTGCCCACTTCTCGCGCGTGCTGAACACAAAGAAAGCAGGCTTCTCCATCTCCGGGTGTCGCCCCTGGGGAGGCGCCTGGCGGGCGCGAAAGAGAATAGGGGAAGACCGATGTCGAATGCGCCGCGCCGCCCAGGCCGTCATTTCCTGCAGATTCCGGGGCCGACGCCCCTTCCTGAGCGCATCTTGAACGCGATGAGCCAGCAGATCCTGGATCACCGCGGGCCGGAGTTCCAGGAGCTCTCGAAGCGCGTGCTCTCGAGCATCAAGACGATCTTCAAGACGAGCGGCCCGGTCATCATCTTTCCCTCCTCGGGGACCGGGGCCTGGGAAGCGGCCCTCGTCAACACGCTCTCCCCGGGCGACCGCGTCCTCATGGTCGAGACCGGGCAGTTCGCCCTCCTCTGGAAGGTGATGGCGGAGAAGCTCGGCCTCGTGCCGGAATTCCTGCCGACCGACTGGCGCATCGGCGCCGACGCCAACCTGATCGAGGCGCGCCTCAAGAAGGACAAGGCGCACGAGATCAAGGCCGTCTGCGTCGTCCACAACGAGACGTCGACGGGTTGCCGGTCCTGGCTCGACGAGATCCGCCGCGCCCTCGACGCGACGAAGCATCCCGCCCTCTTCATGGTCGATACGATCTCCTCGCTCGGCGTCATGGACCTGCGCCACGACGAGTGGGGCATCGACGTGACCATCGCCGGATCGCAAAAGGGGCTCATGCTGCCGCCTGCCCTCTCCTTCAACGCGGTGAGCCAGAAGGCGCTTCACGCCGCGAAGACCGCGAAGCTGCCCAAGTCCTATTTCGCCTGGGACGACATGCTGGCCAACAACGCCAACGGCTTCTTCCCGTATACGCCCGCGACCGGCCTGCTCTATGGCCTCGCCGAAGCGGTCGACATGCTGAACGAGGAGGGGCTCGACAACGTCTTCGCCCGCCATGAGCGCCTCGCGGAAGCAACGCGGCGCGCGGTCCACGGCTGGGGTCTCGAGCTCTGGTGCCGCGACGCCAAGTACTATTCGCCGGCCGTCACCGCCGTGGCGATGCCGGACGGGCACAATGCGGACGCGTTCCGCAAGGTCGTGCTCGAGGCCTTCAACATGTCGCTCGGCACCGGGCTCAACAAGCTCGCCGGCAAGGCGTTCCGCATCGGGCACCTGGGCGACACCAACGAGCTCACCATCATGGGAGCGCTCGCCGGGGTCGAGATGGGGCTCGAGATCGCCGGCGTGCCGCACCAGAAGGGCGGGGTTGCCGCCGCCATGGCCTATTTCGCGGAGACCGCCGTGCCAGCGGCCGCCAAGGCGGCGTAAGGGAGGGCTGGCGCGAGCCCCGGAATGGAAAAAGCCGCCGACCGGAAGGGGCTGGCGGCCTTTTTCTGGATCTCGGTCGCTGGCCTCAGCGGAACCCGGCCGAGGCTAGCTCCACTTGGCACTTGCGGCCGAGCTGCAGGAACTTCAAGGCGACGCAACGCTTGACCTTGGCGACGGTCGGGGTCACCCCAATGCAGAGCCGGCGCACGTCCGTCTCGCAGGCGGCCCTGAGCTGTGGAGTAACCTCCGGCGGAAGCTTGAGATCCTCTGCGACGGCGACCGAGTTCACGGCGAGCGCAAGTCCAACAACAACGCCACGTAGCTTCATGGTTTCCCCGTCTTTTTGCCTGACCCGGTCGGCCTTCCAGCACGTCGAGCGAGCGAAAAGAAGGCAAGAATTGTGCAATGCGGCAAATCGCTGGGGAAAATCGTCGATCTTAGCTAATGCGTGTGGTGGCGCGGCATTGCAACTTCCCGGATATCGGGAAGGCACGCGCACCTGCAGCCAGACATTGTGGTGGCGCTGCAACTATTTATGAGGGCTTCGGTGCCTGCGGGCGACGCGCAGGGCGTCGGCCAGGATGCGGGCGTGGTCGAACGCCAGCGCCACCTCCATGGGGTGCGCGACCCACTCGGCCTGGGCGGCATCGCTGCCTGCGGTCGGCCTGGCGCTTTTGACGCGCGCCAGAAACGCCACCGAGACGGTGTGCCCGCGCGGGTCGCGGCCGGGATCGGAGTAGACGCCGACGAGGGTTAGCCGATCCGCCGCGACGCCCGTCTCCTCGAGGAGCTCGCGCCGGCAGGCGTCCTCGACCGTCTCGCCTTCCTTCACGAACCCGCCGGGCAGCGCATGGCAGCCCTTGAACGGCGGGTTGGCGCGGCGGATCAAGAGCACGCGGCCCTTGGCGTCGACCACGACGCAATCGACGGTGAGCAGCGGTGTCCTGGGACGTGCCATAAAAGAAGCCTAGCATAGGCGGAAGATAGCCACCCCGAGGACCTCGAATGGACGAGACGACGATCGACCGCGCGACGATGGGGCGGCTCGCGAAGGCGCTCGTCTTCATCTGCGGCGCTGATCATCCGACGACGGTTGCGCTCAAGACGGCGGCCGAGTCCGGTTCAGAGCGCGACATCAAGCACGCCCGCACCCTCTTTCTCAGACTGAAGCCGGGAGACCGCCGCGCGGCCCTCACCATGCTCGAGGATTGACCGCGCGGCGCCTCAGTGCTCGCTCGCGATGCTGAAGGCAAGCGCCAGTGTGCCGACCAGGATGAGGCTCCCTGCCCATATGGCGTCCAGATTGAACCAGCTCCCCGACACGAACCTGAGACCAAGATAGCGATAGGTCAGCCAGGCCATGACACCGCCGGCCGCGATCATGGCCGTGGTGTGGACCAGCGCGACCAGGACGACCATGTCGACATTGGCGCCGATGAGGCTGGCTGCCGCCGCATGGCCCGTGCCGAGGCCGGCGTCGGTGCAGAGGCCGAGATAGATCGGCACCAGCATCAGTCCCGCGCCATGGGCGATCGCCACGGCGAAGGACCAGAGCCCGAGCTGCGTCGGCGGAATCCGGGCAAGCGCGCGCGGATGGCTCCGGTCGAGGAGGCGGAAGATGCCGAATGCGATGACGAGGAGTGCCGCGGCGACCTGGATTTGCCGCTGCCATTCGACGAGGGTCATCAGCAGGGCAAACGGGAGCATGACCACGAGCATCGCCACGAGATGGCCGATGGCCAGCGGGACAAGCGCCGCGACGAGGCCATGCGAGCCCCGCTCCATGAGCCCGGCCGAGACGGCGAGCGGCCATCCCATGGCCGGGTTCACGCCGTGATAGACGCCGCTTGCGACGACTAAAAGCCAAAGCCCGGCAAGCGTCCAATCCACGCTGCCCAACTTCAGGCCGACGGGTAGCAGAACGAGTCCGTCGAGCAATCGCCGCCCTCGAGCCGCGTCTGGTGCGCGCGGTAGCCGTCCGGGAACGTCACCCAGAAGTCGTTCGCCAGCTCGAGCCCGCCGTCGGGGCCGGCATTGGCCATGACCTGCGCCCCTGCTATGCCGCCGGGATAGAATTGATCGTCCCAGGTCGAATAGAGCGAGTTCGTCAGGTAGACGCGCTTGCCGTCGCGGCTGATCTCCACCATCTGCGGGCCGCCTTGAAAGGTCTTGCCGCAGGGGTGCGCCGTGCGGCGCGCGATGCCGCCGATGTGCACCGAGCCCGAGAGCTTGGGCTTCCTCGGCTCGGAGACGTCGTACTGGCGCAGCTCCCCGGTCCCCCAGCAGGACACGTAGAGAAAGCGGTCATCCATCGACAGGTCGATGTCGGTCACGAGCGGGGGCACCGCGCCAAATCCCTCGAGCAGCGGCGGCAACAGCTCCTTGGCGGCCGGCTCGGGCGGGATCGTCGCCGTCTTCTCGATGTGGAACTTGCCGCCCTCGCGCCACCAGGTCCAGATCGACCCCTCGAGGTTCGTGGTGTCGACCACCACGCCGAGGAAGCCGTATTCGCGGACGGGATCGTGCGCGGGGCGCACCTCGAGCGCCATCTGGTGGTTGGCGCCGAGATCGATCGTCTGCACGTTGCGCCGTGCCCTCAAGTCCCAGAAGTGGAGGCGATGGCCATACTTGTTCGAAAGCAGATCCTCCGGCACGAGCCCGCCCTCGAACTGCGGCGGCAGCCCCCATTCGCTCGTCACCATGTAGTCGCGCGGCAGGTTCCACCAGAAGTCATAGTGCAGTCTTCTGCGGGCCGCGATCGATCTCCCAGCGGCCGAGGACGTCGAACGTCTCGCAGTCCATGATGAACACGCCGGGCGGGCCTTCGGTGCCGTCCTTGCCGCCGCCGAGCGTGCTGACGTAGATGCCCTCCGGCCCGCAGTGGACCGTGTGCGGCCGCGAGTAGCCCGTTTTCTTCAAGACCTCCTCGGGCTCGATGATCTTGTGGATCTTGGCCTGGGTGGGATGAGGTTTCGTGTCCACCACATAGAGGCGCGAGGAGCGAAGGCCTGGGATGATCAGGTAGCGCCGCTCGAGAAACGCGTGGCCGGCAAGCGGCGACAAAGCCGACGAGCAGGCGTTCCAGCCGAAATGGTGAAACTCGTCGCCCTTGTAGGGCATCGTCACCGTGTGGACGACCTGGCTGAACGTCGGCGAGCCGGGCTTCACGTCGATGACCGCCAGCGCATCGGGCTTCGAGTGGTCGGGGGAGAGCAGCAAGGTATAGGCGAAATTCTCGGGCGGAGCCTCCATCGCGAGCTTCGGCGAGGCGTGGAATGTCGGATCAGGCCTCATCGTCATGAGATACCTTTCACAGATCTTGCTGACGCGCAGTCAGTTAGCTGGAGCAACAGAGGCATCACCGACTCCTTTGATCAGCACGAAGCCCCGCGTGCGGTTCTCATTGTCGGCATCGACCGTGTTCATTGCGCTAAAAAGATCGGACGCCGCAATCCAAACTGGCGGGTACTTGTATCGCGATACATCGAGAATAAGGAACCGATCCGTCTCCGCGTCGTAGGCAGCCAAGGGTGAAATATGCCCCCCTCCCTCCTGACCGAGAGCCTTGCGGAGATAATTAGCAATGACGTAATGGCCTTCATTGCCGAGATAAGTCCGTACAGTGGAGCGGAAGAGATCGACTGTAGAGTCGGCGGCATGATGGACCTCCACGTCGACCGGCTGTGAGGCGAGAAGAGCACCAATCTGATCGAGTGTCATGCCCTTCTCCATTAGGACGGAAAGGGGCAGAACCGCCTCGGTCGTCCCGTTGAGAAGGTTATCTTGAGTGAAAGTGTGATGGGGACCGTATTCCGGAGCGGCGGGTGCTCGGAGCTGTAGTGCGTTGAGCACCATGACGATGCTGGCTACGCCGCAGAAAGCTTGATTCTTTTGAGTAATGAAGTTGACGCTGAGCGGCACGAAACTTTCGAGCGCATCGCTATCTCTCAGGAGCTGCTCGCCTTGCTCCGAGCGCAGGTCGATTAGGCTTTCCGGAAGGGGCAGTGTCTGCGCCTGTGCAAAATTAGCCAGGCACCAGAACAAGACGGCGCAAACAGACCGGGTCACGACACTCTCCGGACCACTCGGGCGGCATCGGAGCGCAACTTAGCTACCGTATCATACTACGACCCACCGCCGCGGACCGCTACGTTCAAGCCGCGACCGAATTGTCTGGCGATGAGGTCTGTTCGCGTGTCAGCTGCTCGGAACACCTGGGATCCGCCTCGACACCGCGCACCATACGCGCGGGGTGCCGTCGCTGCGCTCGTCGCGCAAGGTGGCCTTCGCGAGCCTCATCGGAACGACGATCGAGTGGTACGATTTCTTCATCTTCGGCACCGCCGCGGCCCTGATCTTCAACGAGGTCTTCTTCCCGTCCTTCGATCCGGTGACCGGGACGCTCGCCGCTTTCGCCTCGTTCTCGGTCGGGTTCATTGCGCGGCCCTTCGGCGGCGCCGTCTTCGCCCACTACGGCGACAGAATTGGCCGCAAGCCGATGCTGGTCTACTCGCTGTTGCTCATGGGCGCGGCGACGCTGCTGATGGGTCTGCTGCCTGGCTACGCCTCGATCGGCATCTGGGCACCGGTTCTGCTCGTCCTCCTGCGCTTCGCTCAGGGCTTCGGCGTCGGCGGCGAGTGGGGTGGCGCGGCGCTGATGGCCGTCGAGCACGCTCCCGAGCACCGGCGCGGCTTCTACGGTGCCTGGCCCCAGGTCGGCGTGCCGGTCGGCCTCGTCCTCGGAACCGGTTCCTACGCGCTCCTGTCGGCAACGCTCACCGACGAGCAGTTCCTCGAGTGGGGATGGCGGGTCCCGTTCCTGGCCAGCGCGCTGCTCATCGCCGTCGGCATGTGGATCCGGCTCACCGTGGCCGAGAGCCCGATCTTTCAGGAGACACTCGACGCCAAGTCGGCCGCGAAGATGCCCGTGCTCGACGCCCTCAAGACCTACCCGAAGGAGATCGCGCTGGCCGCCGGATCGTTCGTCGCCACCCACGCCACGTTCTACATCGTATCGGTCTGGCTGATCTCCTACGCGACGACCAAGCTCGGATACGACCGCACCACGATCCTCAACGCCAACGCGGCTTTGAGCCTGTCCGACATCCCGATGATGCTGGGCTTCGGCCTGCTCTCGGACTACGTCGGTCGCCGCAAGCTGTTCCTCACCGGCATGGCCGGGCTCGCCCTCTTCGCGGTCCCCTACTTCATGCTGGTGTCGACCTCCAACATCTGGCTGTTCCTCTTCGGCGGCCTCATCGTCCAGGCCTGTCGCAGCGCGGTGTACGGGCCGCAGTCGGCCTACTTCGCCGAGCAGTTCTCCACCAGAATGCGCTACAGCGGCAGCTCGCTGGCCTACCAGTTCGCCGCGATCCTGGGCGGCATGGCGCCGCTGATCTGCACGGCGCTCGTCGCCGCGACGGGAAGCGTGTACTCGGTCGCCGCGTTCGTCATCGTCATGGCCATGGTCTCGTTCGCCTGCTCGTATCTGATGACGGAGACCCTGCGCACTGGGCTGCGCGATGACGAACCCATCTGGGCCGCTGCGCCGCGGCCACGCCGCGATTTCGAGGCGCATCCGGCGGCCGACCGACATCCAAGCGCAACAAGCCGAATGAAATGTAACAAACGCGGCAGGGAGTCGACTTCCTGAAAGTTCCCGTCGCTGGTATGCATAGGACTGTTCTGGGGGAGATTGTCTGTCGGCTGACGAACTGTCACCCGACGTTTGCGATCGGCAGCTAGGGTTTGCAAAGCAACTGTTTGAGTGCGTGACAGGAGAGTGCGATGGCCAGCAAGGCGTATGCTCTGTCGGGATCCAATCTTACCCAGTTCGATCCTGCCAATCCCACCGTCGGGACGCCAACGGCCATCACGGGAGTGGTGGCCGGCGACGTGCTTGTCGGCATCGACTTCCGCCCCATCAACGGAATGCTCTACGGCCTGGGCGTGAACGACGGGGCCGATACGGCCAGGCTGTATGCGATCTCCACGCAAACAGGCGTGGCGACGGCGCTGGGATCGGCCAATTGCGATTGCCGGTCTGCCCGCCGGCGGCTACGGCTTCGACTTCAACCCCACCGTCGATCGCATCCGCGTCACGACCGACACGGATCTCAATTTCCGCATAAATCCCAATACCGGCGCCTTGGTGACTACTGACACGCCGATCTCCGGCGGCGACGCCAGTGCGAGCGCCTACTCCGACAACTTCGTGGGAGCAACGGCCACAACTCTCTACACGCTGGACGCCGCAACAGATCAGCTCCTCATACAGGGTGGTGTGGGGGGGACGCCCTCGCCCAACACGGGCGTGCTGACCGCGGTAGGCGCGCTCGGCATTGACATCAGTGCCGTGAACGGCTTCGACATCCCAAATGGCGTGGCCGGGTCGGGCCTTGCGGCGCTCACGGTGGGTGGCGTCACAGGCCTTTACAGCATCAACCTGGCCACCGGCGCCGCCACCAAGGTCGGCAACATCCTCACGGGTAGCACGCCGGTCAACGGCTTTGCCATTCAGGCCGATACCGGCGGCGCGCCGGCAATCGCGCTGAGCGAGAACGGGACCACTCTCATCAAGTTCAACACCGCGACACCGACCACCACTACATCGGTGGCCATCGGCATCGCCTCATTGGCGCCGGGCGAAAAGCTCGTGGCGATCGACTTCCGGCCGCAGACGGGACAGCTCTATGCGCTCGCCATCGACGCGAGCGACAACAACGGCACGCTTTACCTCGTCGATCCACAATCCGGGGTGCTGACGGCCGTGGGCGCACAGGGCTCAATTGCTTTCGTCGATGCGGACGGCGTCAACCCGGTCGATTTCTCCGCCGGGGGCTGGGGAATGGACTTCAACCCCACGGTCGACCGCGTTCGCGTCACCAACGACTTTGGATTGAATTTCCGCGTCAATCCGATCACGGGTGCCCCTGTGGACGGCAATCTGGGGGGCGGCGCCGTAACCGGCACCAACACCGACGGCCCCATCAACGGCTTGCCGCTGGGCTCGACCGGCATCACCGCTACCGCCTACACCAACAGCTTCGCCGGAGCGACTGTCACTACGCTATACACGCTCGATGCCGACAGCAATTCGCTCTTCATCCAGAACCCGGCGAATACCGGCGCGCAAACCACGCAGGTGCAGGTTACGCTCGGCGGTTCTCCGCTCGACTTCACGGGCGTTGCAGGCTTCGACATTCCGGCCAAGGTGAGTGTGGCGACCTCGGGCTCCCAGGCCGCCGGCTACGGCTATGCGGCCCTCACCGTGGGCGGGGCCGTCGGGCTCTATCGCATCGATCTCGCTACCGGCGCCGCCACCAAGCTCGGGAACATCGGGACGGGCGGCATTCAGCTGTCCGGATTGACGCTCGCCGATAGTCCGCTGAACGACGCGCCGATCGACATCGCGCTGTCATCGGCCTCGATCCAGGAGTTCCGCGCCAGCGGCACGGTCGTCGCCACGCTCTCGACCACGGACTACGATGCAGGCGACGCGCATGCCTACACGCTTCTCAACAGCGCCGGCGGGCGCTTCGCGATCGTCGGCAACGAGCTGCGCGTCGCCGATGGCCTCAAGCTCGATTTCGAGCAGGCGGCCTCGCATCAGGTGACGGTGCGCTCGACCGATCAGGACGGCAAGTTCGTCGACGAGACGTTCACCATCACCGTCGCCAATGTTAACCCCGAGGTGATCACCGGCAATGGGGCCCCCAATACCTTCGTCGGAGGTATTGGCAACGACAGGTTCAACGGCGCAGGCGGCAACGATACGCTCAAGGGGCAGGGCGGCAGCGACACGCTGACCGGCGGGGCGGGCAAGGACACGATGTTGGGCGGGGCGGGCATCGACAAGCTCGTCGGCGGCCTCGGCCGCGACGTCATGACGGGGGGCACGCAGCGCGACGTGTTCGACTTCAATCTCGTCGGCGAGACGGGCAAGACCTTTGCCACCCGCGACGCGATAAAGGACTTCAGCCACGCCCAGGGCGACGACATCGACCTCTCGACCATCGACGCCATGTCGGGCGCCGGCAATCAGAAGTTCACGTTCATCGGGCAAGCCGCCTTCAGCGGAGCCAAGGGGGAGCTGCACTACCGTTTCGAGGGTCCGGCCAAGACGATCGTCGAGGGCGACATCAACGGCGACAAGAAGGCCGACTTCCAGATCGAGCTCACCGGCCACAAGCTGCTCGTCGGCGGCGATTTCATCTTGTGATGGAAAACGGGGCGGTCCCGCCGGGAGATTGAGGGCCCTGACGTCTCCAAGCCATCCAGGCCTCGAGAAGCTGGCCTGCGCTTGAAGACTATTCGGCGGGCTGCGGCGGCGGCAGCGATCGTCCACTCGCCTCCGTCAGGCTCATGCCGGGTTTGTAGTTGAACGGGAACGCGAGGTGCTCGCGATAGGACTTCGGAAAATCCGGCACGTCGTCGATGCCCATGTCGTGGGCCCTGATCGGCCGCGGAGGCTCGGGCTTGAACGTGCCAAGGAGCCAGTCCCACCAGTTCAGGAAAAGGCCGAAGTTGCAGTCGCCCTCCTTGCCCCAATTGACATGGTGCAGATGGTGGACGCGCCCGATGGCGAGCTGGTTGCGGAAGGGTCCCAGGGAGTAATCGACATTCGAGTGCTGGACGATCAGCTGGATCGATACGGCGAAGCCCAAGAGCACCGCAACCGGCAGCGGCATGCCGAGAATTACGAGCGGCGCCGTGCCGAGCGAAATGTCCACCATCTGGTGCAGCGGGTGACGCACGATCCCGTTGAACCCGTAGAGCCTCGGTACGCCGTGATGAACCGCATGGAGGCGCCACAGCAGCGGCCAGCGATGGCTGAAGTAGTGGATGAGCGTAAAGAGCAGGTCCGCGAGCACGATGGCCAGCACGAACTGCGCGAGGATGGGCCATTCGCGCGGCCAGACGTGCATCAAGCCGCCGGGCTTCAGGTGAAACAGCCAGGTTATGAGCGGAATGAGCAGTACGCCGACGATGTTGCTGCTCTCGTAGACGACGAGGTGCAGGGCATTGGTTCCGACATCGCCGTGCGATTGGTTCCATTCGTCGTAGCAGGGAGAGATGCGCTCGGCGATGTGCGAGGTTGCGAAGGCAGCGGCCAGGAGCGGCACCAGCCAGGCATAGGAGTGCCCGTAGGCGACGACGTAATAAGCTGCGCCGTTCAAGCCCAGCAGCATGAACGGCACGTAAGCGTAGCGGGTCAAGATCTGCAGCCCAATCATGACATATACTCGTACTCGTCTATCTCATGGGTCACATGCTGCTCTGCGCCGACCGAGCCCTGCGCCTCCCTGATGCTTATTTAACGGCCTCGTCCCCGAACTCGTTCCCGTAAAGAACAATTCGCGTCTGCGTTATAGCCTTGCGCGCTGTGCCTTCAAGGTTTTTTATGATTGAAAATTCTTACAAATTATTGACTTAGCGTTGCGGTGTGCGCATGCCTCGGCATCAGACCGGCTTCTGGCGAGGAAGCCATGCGGCACGTAGTTGCACGCCGGCCGTGTCGTGGGGGCGGGACGGAATATCCGAATACGGCTCGTCGATAGCGACCACATCTAGGAGAATAATTCCCTCGGGCCAGGCACCCTCAGGGAGAAGTACCGGATGCTTGTGCTGTGTGTCGCCGGTGCCCCGCTGCCGGCCGACCGTTTCCGTATGTCTCGACCACGATCCGCGTGACAGCCGCAAGAGCCGTGGCGCGCCGATCGAGGCGTCGGCGCGCTTCCCGCGGTACATGACGTTCATCGTCGCGAGCGATTGGTCGAGTGCGGCAAGAAACCGCCGGGCCAGGGAGTCGTCGCGGAGAGCGTCAGAGTCGGTGAGGATACCGTAATAGGAGGGCCCGCGATCTCCTCGCGTCGGCAGCGCGCTGACCAGGTCCGGCGTCAATTCGAGTTGGCCGAATGCGCTCTCGACCGCCAGCGCAATCTGGTGACCGCTGATCTTCTCGCCCTCCATGTCCGAGTACAATGCGGTCTTATGCAGGAACTCGAGAATGGGAGATTGGCCGATAAACCCTTTGCAACGGACCACGTCGCCGAGGTCGTAGCGGTAGAGCCCGTTGGAGGTCGAGATGATCGGCGAATAGTCGCAGCCGACTTCCAGCTGATGCGCCTCGATCGTGCGCCGATCCGGACCGCTGTCGTCGCCCGCCGCGGCGAATTCGTAATAGGCCCCGTGGGGATACAAGACGCCGTCGATAGATCGGTCGCCGAGGGGAATCGTATGGCGGCCCTCGGTAGAGATGTAGCCAAGATCTCTGGCCGGTACGTCGCCGTAGTACTCCGAGAGGCGCGACGACTGATACCCGACAGTGCCGCCGAGCCAGCAGCCGATGACTTCGAGGGGCCAGTAGTCCTTGGGATAGAGCGTTCCGGTACGCTCGATGATCTGCTCGAGCTCGCGGGCGCGTTTGGGTTGGCGCACGCGTAGCCGCCGGTCGATCCGCGCTCGAAACTTTGGATCGAGAACGATGTCGCGGCTTAGCGTCCCGTCGTGCAGATCCCTGATCAGATCCTGGCGCCGCTCGTTGCTGACTTCTGCCAAGCGTATGAGATTGGCCGGCGTGATCGTCAAAATGAAGCCGACCTTGTGTCCCATCGTGAGACGCAGGATTGTGTAATTTCGATCGACCGAATTGGCGATATCACCCGTGTCGAACGGAGTTATATAAAATGCTCTAAAGAACTTCAGCACGGGATTCTGAAATCGCACGGTGACCGCGCTCACCATGCCGACCGGCATGCCATTCTCGGCCCAAGATACGTGCGCGGGGCCGGACAATTGAAGCCATTTTGTTCTAACGATCTTCATGTGGTCGATTACGGCCTTGACGCCCCATAGCTCCCAGGCCTTTCGGTATTCCCGCAACCACGTGCGGGTAATGGGAAGGACCTTTGGCGTGCCGGCCGATCCGGTCGTGCAGGCCAGCGCCAAGATTGTCTCGGATCTGGGCAGCAGCGAATTTGTCTCGCCGCGTATTTCCCTGGCGATGTACGGCGAGAAGCCGTCATAGGACGAAATAGGAACCGCGCGACGAAAATCCGCGAGGTCGCGGATCGCCGCGAAATCGTGATCGCGGCCGAATTGGGTGTCGGCCGAGCGGCGGATTCGCTCAAGCATCGTCACTCGCTGCGCGTCGCGCGCAGTGTCGAGGGAGTGCATGAATGCCGCTAATCTCGATCGATAGATAGGAAGGATAGTTACCTTCCCGAGAGCGCCTAGTATCGACATGGTATCTGCAGACTACACACTTAGGTAACGATCACCAGAGGTAATTTCTTCAATCCTGCCCGAGTGCTGTCTTGCCAGCATTAAATTTCGTGCGAACCCTCAACTAGAAGGTGTTTACACTCGGGCCGTCACCGTTTTCGAGAAAATGGACCCAGTTTACGATCGCGCCGGCTATCGCCAGGTCCTCATAAATCCGAGAGCGCTTTCGTCCGGCCATGCGACATTATGCGCGGCGCGCGCTCGATTCACGCCACGAGATTGAGGGCCTTGGCCTCCGACAGCATTTCGGCGAGCACGCCGACGGAAAGGGTTGCCTTGCTCTTGGCGCCGGGAATGGCGCCGACCGGTGCCCGGATGCGCGCCAATGCCTCCCCGGTGACGCCGCGACGCGCCAGTGCTGCGCGCCGCTCGCGGTGGACGGCGTGGTTGCCGAGCACCCCGATGTAAAAGCAGTCGGTGGCGAGAATCTCGCCGAGGATGTCGAGCTCCTTGTCGTGCTCATGGAAGACGAGGACGGCCGCAGAGGCAAAGTCGAGGCGCTGGATGAGGGCCCGCGCATGAGCCGGATCCGAGACGGTGCCAAGCCCGAACTGCACCAGTGTCGTGCGCGCTGCTCCGTCCGACGAGCAGACCTGGACCTCGACGCCGAGTGTCGAGGCCAGCGCCGCGACGCCGGCGAGCGCCGGCCCGTCTCCGAACAGGAGCATGCGCAGGCCCGGCACGTAGGTGCGCTCGAAGATGTCGCCGTTGCGGCGGCTCACGGCGGCTGGTGCCCGCGCCGGCGCGGCCTCGACCGTGCTCGCACCCGAGGAAAGATCAGTCTTCAGCACGAAAGGTCGCCGCGCGGCGCGATGCGCGCCGGCGGCCGCAACCAGCTCGGGGTCGAGCGACTGGTCGATGTAGAGATCGAGCCCGCTGCCGCAAGGGAGCCGGACGTCGAAGTAGGGCGAGCCCTTGCCGTAGCGGACCAGGCGATTGCGCCCCGTCTTGATGGCGTCCTGCGCCTCGAGCACGACAGCGGCTTCGAGGCAGCCGCCCGACAGGTATCCCGCCGACCTGCCGTCCTCGGCGACCGCCATCTGTGCGCCGGGCTGGCGCGGCGCGCCGCCCTCGACTCCGACCAGGGTGACGAGAGCCGTCCGCTGCCCCTCGGCCTGCCAGCGCTCGAGGTGAGACAGCACATGCTCGTCGGCGAGAAGGTCCGCAGTCGTCGGAAATTTCTGAACGCTGATCGTCATGTCACCCTGCCCGCGTCAGCGATTACATAGGCGCTGGGTCTACTAGTCCGCAAGGAAGCCGCCGGTTCCCTCTCACTCGACCTCGCCGATAATGAAGCGCGCCATCGCGCTCGGGCGCACGCCCTTCTCGCTGCGGGCAAATCCGCGCACCGAGACGCCGGCCTGATGCACGGTGTCGGGATCGCCCGAGACCAGGGGATGCCACCAGGCGAGCCCGCGCCCCTCGGCAAGCCGCCGATAGGCGCAGCTCGACGGCATCCAGGAGAGCTCGAGCACGTTGTCGGGCCTGATCACCACGCAATCGGGAACGCTCGCGTGGCGGTTGGCATAGTCGCGGCAGCGGCAGGAACCGACGTCGAGAAGGTGGCAGGCGAGGCGCGTGAGGAACACGTCGCCCGTGTCCTCGTCCTCGACCTTGAGCAGGCAGCACTGGCCGCAGCCGTCGCAGAGCTGCTCCCACTCGGACGGCGACATGGCCTCGAGCGGCTTTGCGACCCAGAACGGCACCGAGCCGGACGGAGTGTTTTCCTCTGAGTTTCGCATGTCCATGAGCGCCATACCGGGCTTCAGGCGATCGGACGATCGGCGGCGCTCTCCGTCCCGGCGCCGATCGCAGTCCTGAAGGCCATGTAGCTGGCATTGATGCGCGCGGCGCGGGCGTCCGTGCCCGCGACGTGCGCAACGACGGCGTCGGACACGCGCTCTATGGCGTCCGCCACGTCGGAGGGCAGGCTCGCAAAGCTCAATCCGCCCGCGCGCAGGGCATCGCGCATGATCATTTCGTGGCCCCGCGCCTCGGCGAGGCTCGTCCGGTGCTCCTCGGCGGCGCAGGCGGCAAAGAGACCTTGATCGGCGGCCGTCAGGCTTTCCCACAGGGGCTTGGCCACGCCAAGCGAGAGCGCGCTGCCATGACGCGTAATCCCGAACGCAGCATGGTGCTTTGCGGCCTGTGCAATGCCGATCGCCACGCTCGAGAGGACGCCGCCCCACTCGGCGGCGAAAATGGAGCCGGAGGCGACCCCCCGCGAAATCTCGCGCGGCGGAAGCGTGACCGGCTCCGCGCCGAGCGCCCGCGCGACGTCGCGCGTAAGCCCGCGGGCGTGAACCCTCTGGCCCGCGAGGTCGGCCAGCGACGTGATCGGCCGTATCGACCAGAGACCGTGCATATGGCCGGTGTGGCCGGCGAGCAGAGGCTTGTAGCCAAGTTCCGCGGCGAGATCGTCCCACAGCCCCTGGCCGCCGCCGACCTCGATCCAGGCGGCGAAGTCGTGCGGCTCCATCCCGAGGTGGCCCGGGAGACCTCCGAAGTAGGCGAACGCCCGATGGGCGTCCGCGCGATCGGGCTCTATGCCGTGATGGAGATCCGCCTCGCCGGAGCCGACGGCCTCGCGCCCGCCCCGCTCGATCTCGACCACCGAGAAGCGATAGCGTCCGCCGCTCGCCGTCTCGATGCGCTGAAGCAGGCGGCGCGCGCTATCGCCGAAGCCGCGGCCGTTGTCGGGCCAAGGCATGGCGACGCGCAGCACCTTCGCGCCGGACTGGACGGCGGGTGCCGGCTGCGGAGTCTCCGGAGAAGCGTCGGCGGCGGCGGCCGTCGCCGAGGTCGTTGCGGCTGCCGCCGCGCCCGTCGTAATCAAAAACTCGCGACGGTCCATTGTCTTGGGCCTCCCCACCGGGTCACACGGTAGAGGCTATCAAAGCGCAACGGCCGGCCGATGACAACTGGCCGGCGTATTGCCCGCCCTCGAGGGAGATCAGCCGTCGAGCCGCCAGCGGCCGTTGGCGAGGCGGCAGGCGACACCCTCGGTCTTGCGTGTGACATAGCCCGTCGTCAGCAGAACGACGATGTGGCGGCAGAGAGCGCCGTCGTCATTGCGGAACGAGGACGTGGGGTTGACGAGGCCGGAGAGGCGTCCGTTGCTGCGGCGCCAGACGAAGGCTTTGCCGTCTTCCACCCGGGTCAGCGCAAGGTGGACGCTCTCCAGCGCCGCGATCTCGTCGCTCTCGTCGAGCCTTATGCCAAGGTCGGCGAATTTCGGCCGCCCGGCTTTGCCGTGGGCATCGGGGCAGGAGCACGGCGGACCGACTGGCGGGGCCTCGCCGGCGCGCGGCGAGCCTGACGCGAGAACCATCGCCGCGATGATGACGAAGGCGGCCGCTGTGAGACTGCCCGCAACAGACTTCGGGAGGACGCTCGGACGCATGACGCTTCACTCGCTCAATGAGGAACGCAAACGATCCGCAACGATAGGATCAACGGTTTGGATTGTGCCGGGTCAGGGTTAAAAGGAGCTGAAGGCGCGTGCCGTCGGGTGACTAGCGAGGAGCCTCGGAATTCCAGTGAGCGACGACTATGACCAGGGGGCGGCCCCCGAGGAGGACGTCGCCGCGCCGACCGGCGATTTCAGCGGCGCCGGCGAGCCGTTCCAGCTTTTCGAGGAGTGGCTCGCCGAGGCGAGCGCGCACGAGCGCAACGATCCCAACGCCATGGCGCTCGCGACGGTGGATGCGTCCGGCCTGCCGAACGTGCGCATGGTGCTGCTCAAGGGCGTCGACGGAAGCGACGCTCCCGTGCGCGGGTTCGTCTTCTACACCAACACGGAGAGCGCCAAGGGCCGCGAGCTCGCCGCCAACCCGCGCGCGGCGCTCCTCTTTCACTGGAAGAGCCTGAGGCGCCAGGTGCGCGTGCGCGGCCCCCTCTCCGCGGTGAGCGCGGCCGAGGCCGACGCCTACTTCGCCTCGCGCCCGCGCATGTCGCGCATCGGCGCCTGGGCATCGGACCAGTCGCGGCCGCTCGAGAGCCGGTTTGCGCTGGAGCGCAAGGTTGCGGGGCTCGCGGCGAAGTTCGCCATCGGCAATATTCCGCGCCCCCCTTACTGGTCCGGCTACCGCGTGGTGCCGCTCGAAATCGAGTTCTGGGCGAGCCGCCCCTTCCGCCTCCATGACCGGCTCGTATTCCGGCGCGCGTCTCCGAGCGAGCCGTGGACCAAGGCGAAACTCTATCCGTGAGGCGAGGAGCCCGTCAGTTGTCGCCGACGCGCTTGATCTGCGGTACCGAGGTCTCCTCGGGTTTCTTGAGCGAGACGGCAACCGGCGCACTGCCCGCCGGTCCTTGCTTGTCGATCACGATCTCCGCCGACTTGACGCAGATCGGCATCTTCGCCGGAGCAAACGACTGCTTGACCTCGACGGTCCCGTCGTTGTCGTGCAACGTCACGTTGGCGCTGCCCTCGGCGAGCTTCTCCACCTGCGCCTTGCCGCCGAGCTTGGCGAGATCGGCCTGGCGGAGCCGATAGCTCACCGAGCCGGCCTTGACGCTCTCGCGCACGAGAAAATAGCGGCTGCCAGCCTTGGGCTGGATGGTGGTCTTGAAGCGGTCGACGATACGATCGGCGACGGTGTCGTCGATAATCTCGCCCTCGAGCTCCTGGACCGTGACGTCGACGGCGATCTCTTTCCTCATGTCGCCCGATGCGCTCGCCGACAATTCGGGGAGTGCGGCCTTCAAGAGATTGAACGAGAGACCGGCGCTCGACATCTGCTGGTCGGAGAGCCTGTAGTTCGAAATCGGCACGATCTTCTTGAAATTCCCGAGCGCCGCGATCTCCGGGTCGTCGCTGAAGTCCTTGACGCGGTAGTAGGCGCCGCTCTTGTCGAGCCGGTAGATGGACCCTGCCGGATCGAGGCCGTTCGGGATGAGCGGGCATTCGTAGCCCTTGGGCAGCCCGGGAATGATATCGGGGCTGGTCAAGGCGGCAGTGTCGATCGAGCTCTGCGCGCCGGGAAGTTCGGCGCACCCCCCGGCAGCAGCGACCGCAATCGACGCGACGAGCATTGGATATTTCATCACCGGCCCCCCAGAACAGGATCGTTTGAGATCACATCGCAAGCGCGACCCATCTCGAATGTGAGTCCTGGCTCAAATCAAATGCGGAGAGTGAGATTCACGTTGTTTACGGAGTCGGTGCAACGTCTGCGATCAACAATCTCGATCTTGGGCATAACTCCAATCCTTACACCGGCTCGTCCCAAGCGGGGACCGAGCCTTGGCCCGAATTCGTCCGAGCCAGCCTTTTGAGTGCGTTCCGGTGCAGAACTGTTACATTGGGAGGGCGCGGATCGGGTTATCAACAGGGTGGACGATAAGACCCGCTCGGAGCAAAAAATCGTGCGAATAGCAACTTTCGCGCTCGCCCGTCCGCGCTGTCGCTTTGGCCTCGGCGTTCTGCTGGCCGCCCTCGCAGCGGCGGCCGTGATGACGGTCGCGGCAGGGGAGGGGGCGCAGGCCCAGGATTTCGGCGGTCTCTTCGGCTACGAGAAGGCGAAGCCGAAAAAGCGCACCACGGCAAAGCGCGCTCCCGCTGCGCAGGCCGAGCGGAGCGAAGCAAAATCCGACACCAAATCCCGCAAGGGCGAAAAGAGCGCCGACGCCGCCAAGATGAAAGGCGCCAAAGGCGCCAAGGGGCCGTTCTTCGGCGTCGTCTCGATCGGCGACCAGCGCGTTTCGATCTACAACAGCGAGGGTCTCGTCACGCGCTCGGTCGTGTCGACGGGCATGGCCGGACACCCGACGCCGAAGGGCGTCTTCACCATCATCGGCCGCGAGCGCTACCACCACTCCAACATTTACAGCGGCGCCCCAATGCCGTTCATGCAGCGCCTCACGTGGTCCGGCGTTGCCATGCACCTCGGCGTCGTTCCCGGCTATCCGGCATCGCATGGCTGCATCAGGTTGCCCGGCAGGTTCGCGACCGAGCTTTGGGGCATGACGTCGATCGGCGAGCGTGTCGTCGTGTCCCCCCGCGATGTCGTACCGCAGGAATTCGCCCACGCGCTGCTCCCGGTGCCCAAGATGCAGCCCGCTCCGGAGCCAGCCATCGAAACCGGCGGCGTCCCCCCGGCTGAACTCCTCACGCAAGTCGCCGCGTCCGAGCCCGGGCCGGAGATGATTGGCGAGCCCGCGGCCGGCGCCGAGACCAAGCTCTACAATCCGATCGCCTACGCCAAGCTCCTCAAGGCCAAGGCCGATGCCGACGCGAAAGCGGCGGCAAAGACCGTCAAGCAGACGTTCGCGGCCGCGAGCGCCAAGACGGCGGAGGCGCGCCGCGCCGTCGCCGACGTCAAGGCGGCGGAAGCAGCCAAGGCCGCCGCGGAGGCGAAGGCCGCCGAGGCCGGCAAGGCTCTCGAGGGCGCTCAACCGGACGCTCAAGCGGCGGCCGAGGTCGCGAAGATCAACGCCGACGCCGAGTTCTCCTCGGCCGCGCGCAGGCTCGAGGCGGCCCGCGCCGTCGAGGCCGTAGCGACGCCGGCGTCGTTCGAGGCCGTGCAGGTTTGGAAGCAGGCGAAGGCCGCCGTCGCTGCCGCCGAGGCCACGGCGAGGGAGGCGAGGCAGCGGGTCTCTCCGGTGTCCGTGCTGGTCAGCAAGAAGGACCAGAAGGTCTACATTCGCCAGGGCCTCGCCCCCTTGCTCGAGGCGCCGGCCACTGTGCGCGATCCGGAGGTGCCGCTCGGCACGCACCTCTATATTGCCGCTGCCGAGCAGCCGGATGGGGCGTCCCTCAAATGGTCCGTCATCTCGATGCCGGTCCCCTCAGAGAAGCGCGAAAAGGCTTCCGATCGAAAGAAGCGCAAGGACGCGCGCGGGGAGGAGCCCGCCAAGGACCCCGAGCCTATTCGGCGCCAGGCCTCGAACGCGGCGGAAGCGCTCGAGCGCATCGAGATCCCGAAGGACGTGAGCGAGACCATCGCCGAGCTCATGTGGACCGGCGGCTCGCTCATCATCTCGGACCAGCCCTTGAGCGGCGAGACGAGCGATGACGGCACCGATCTCGTCGTCACCCTGCGCTATTAGGCCGGATGCCGTCGCAGATCGATGGGCACCGTCCTCCGCCGGTGTGACGCCGGGGAGGACGCGACGTGTCAAGTCCGATGGTCGGCGGAATAGAGATTCAATTGCTAGGCGCTTAAAACCGGCCGCCGATCGCATTGGCGAGGGCGTCGACCATGGTGTCCTCGTCCGCGGGCTTCGTCTCGGCTACGCGCGCGGCGGACGGAGGAAGCGGCTCGGGCGGCGCCAAGTGGTCCTTGCCCTTGTCGATCTCGCTCCACTTGCCTGCCAGTGCCAGGCTGACGCGCTTCTCGTGTCCGTAGATGTCCTTCCACAGACTGAGCTTCCCCGTGTCGTCGACCCACGCGGTGAAGTAGGTGATGTGAATGCGGATCTTCTTATCGATCGCCACCTCGTTGTTGAGCGGGCCGTCCTTGATGAGGTCGGCGATCTTGGCCGCATCCCATCCCTTGTCCTCGGCGAGGATCAGCTCGGCGAGGCGCACGGGATTTTGGACGCGCAGGCAGCCGTGGCTCAGGGTGCGCTGGGCGGCATTGAACATCCACCTGTCGGGCGTGTCGTGCATGTAGATCGTGTGCTGGCTCGGGAACGAGAACTTGACGACGCCGAGCACGCTCTTGCGCCCCGGGGGCTGCACGACTTCGTAGTCGCGGATGTCCTCCTTGCTCCAGTCCATGGTGCGCCAGTCGAGCGGCTGGCCGTCCTTGGTCTCGAGCTCGAGGCCGTATTGGCGCATGAGGCCACCGCCGCGCTTCAGGCTCGGCCACAGCTCCCGCACCTTGATGCTCTCGGGCACGCGCCACATCGGACGGAAGACGATGTGCTTCAAGGGGCGAGAGAAGATCGAGGTCTGCTTGCCGATCTCGCCGACGACGATGCGCTCGGTATGGATCACCGTGCCATTCTTGACGAGGCGAAGCATGAATTCGGGCACATTGGCGAGCACGTGAACATCGCCCATGTCGGCGGCCATCCAGCGCCACATCTCCATGTTGGCGAGGAGGCGCTTGGCCTCCGGCTTGCGGTCCGCGACGGCGGCAATGTACTTCTCGCGCAGCCGCTCGAACTGGGGATGCTGGGGATTGAGGCTCTTGAGATAGGCTCCGGCATCGCCGGCCGACGCGATGCCGTCGAGCACGTCCTTGGGCGGCACAAGCTGCGGGCGGCGATCGAGGTTCGTGTTGAGCAGCTCCGCCGGCGCGATGATGCGCCCGCCGCGGGCATAGCGCGCATACTTGAGAACCGCCTTCGCGAACATGGCCTCTCCGGCCGCAGCGCTCTCGGCGTCTTGCGTCTTCATTTCGGGCAGCGGGAAGTCGGCGGGATTTAGCCCCCAGGCGCCTGCGTCCTTGATCTCGGCCGCGACGGCCGCCGCCTTCGAGGTCAGCGCCCCGTTCTCGATCCAGAGAGGCGCGAACCTGCGCGCCTCGTAGAAGCTCGCGAGGGCCGCGTGCTCGTTGCGCTCCTCGTCGGAGCCGTCTTCGGGAAGAGATGCGATCGCCTTGCGCAGGGCGGCCGCAAGCGGCGATTCGGGCGCGGCTTCAAGCGCGCTCTGCGCGGCCGGCAACTCGCTCGCCACGCTCGGGGTCGACGGCGGCTTCGGCGTAGGATGCTGCGCCATTGCGGTGGCGCCATGGAAGACGAGCGACACTACGCCGACCGTCAGTATCCGCGCGCGAATCATTCGATTCTCCCTCGAGATCCGAACGCTAGCCGACAGTCGTGGCAATGGCGAGGCGCTGAAAAACCGCCCGCGCTGCTCTGTGGCCGAATTGCACGAGTGTCGATCGCGAGCTCGAAGCTCTTTCGCGTCAATTCGCCTGCGGAAGGACGCCGTCCTGCAGCGCCAACACGTGGCCGGCGAGATAGAGCGAGCCGGCGATCAGAATGCGCTTTGCGCCGGGCTCGAGAGCCTCGATGCGCTTCAACGCCGCTTCGACGCTCTCGGCCGCCTCCGCACTGAGCGAGACGCGCCGCGCCGCCTCTGCCAGCGCGTCCGGCGGATAGGGCGCCTCGTGCGCTCCAGGGATCGGCACGGTCACGACATGGCGGGCGAGGCCGCGGAACGGGGCCAGAAAGCCTTCCGCATCCTTGAGGCCCATCATGCCGGCGATGAGGTACAGCGGCTTCGGCGCCCGCTCCTCGAGGTCTGCGAGCGTCTGAGCGAGCGAGCGGCCAGCCGCGGGGTTGTGGCCGCCGTCGAGCCAGAGCTCGGAGGCGGGCCTCAAGAGCGACGGCAGCGGGCCGCCGTCGAGCCGCTGCATGCGCGCGAGCCACGTGGCGGCGATGAGGCCGCGCTCGATTGCCTGCTCGCCGATCGCGAACGGGCTCAGCTCGAGCGCCGCGGCCACCGCCGTCCCGGCGTTGACGATCTGGTGGCGGCCGATGAGGGAGGGGAGCGGCAGATCGAGGAGGTGGTCCTCCTTCTGCACGACGAGCCGTCCGCGCTGCTCATAGGCGTCGAAGTCGGAGCCCCACGCGACGAGGGGCGCGCGCACGCGGGCCGCCTCGCGCCGGATGACCTCGAGCGCGTCGTCCTCCTGCTGGGACACGACGCAGGTGACCGCTGTCTTCAAGATGCCGGCCTTCTCGGCCGCGATGCGGGCAAGTGTATTGCCGAGCTTATCGGCGTGATCGACGGAGACCGGCGTAATGACGGTGAGCGCCGGCTGGCGGACCACGTTCGTCGCGTCGAGCCGTCCGCCGAGGCCGACCTCGAGCAGAAGGAGGTCGGCGCCGTGCTCGGCAAAGGCGAGGAAGGCGGCCGCGGTCGTGATCTCGAACTGGGTGATGTCGTCGCCGCTATTGACGGCTTGCGTGCGCGCGAGCACGTCGACAAGGTCGGCCTCCTCGATCGGCCGCGCCGCGCCGGAGGCGCGAGCCAGCACGATGCGCTCGTGAAAGCGCACGAGATGCGGCGAGGTGTAGACGTGAACCTTCAACCCCGCGGCCTCGCTCATGGCCTTGAGATAGGCGGTGACCGATCCCTTGCCGTTCGTCCCCGCGATGTGGACGACGGGCGGGAGCCGCTCGTGCGGGTTGCCGAGCTTCGCGAGCAGCCGTTCGATACGGCCCAGAGAAAGGTCGATGAGCTTCGGGTGCAGAAGCTTGAGATCGGCGAGGAGCTGGTCGCTCGTCGGCATGGAGCGGACTTTCTTCGCGTGGCATTCGCTCCCGCGACAAAGCCTTCAATTAGGCCTCGCCGTCAACAGCGCCGTGGATCAATCTGCAGGGGGAATTGCCGGAGGCTCAGGCGCGCGGCGGATCCTTCGGCCCGGTGCGGGGCACCGTCGAATCGCCGTCGCGTTTCGTCTTGTCGCGCTGATCGCGCTGGGCGCCGAACCGCTGGGAATCGTCGACCGGCTCCGGCTCGACCACCGCCCCGCCGGTGTCGCGCGCCGTCTCGATAAGCCGTCCGTCGACGGGGCTGCCATTGACGTAGGTCCTGCCGTTGCCGCGCCGTCCCTTGCCCATGCTCTTGCCTTCGGCGAGCACGCGGCAGATGCGGGAAAGCGTTTCGCGCAATTTGTGGCGGTGGACGACCATGTCGATCATGCCGTGCGCGAGAAGGTATTCCGAGCGCTGGAAGCCGTCCGGAAGCTGCTCGCGGATCGTCTGCTGGATGACGCGGGGCCCCGCAAAGCAGATGAGGGCGCCGGGCTCGGCGATGTGGATGTCACCGAGCATCGCGTAGGAAGCGGTGACGCCGCCCGTGGTGGGATCGGTGAGCACGACGATATAGGGAAGCTTCGCCTCTCGCATGCGCTGCACGGCGATGGTCGTGCGCGGCATCTGCATCAAGGAGAGGATGCCTTCCTGCATCCTGGCGCCGCCGGACGCGGCAAAGAGGATGAACGGGGCCCTGTGCTCGACGGCACGCAGCATGCCGGCGACGACGGCTTCGCCGGCCGCCATCCCGAGCGAGCCGGCCATGAACTCGAAGTCCTGCCCTGCCGCGACGACGAGTTGTCCGTCGAGCAGACCCTCGCCGATCAGGATCGCATCGTCGAGGCCGGTCTTGGCCTTGGCATCCTTGAGCCGGTCGGTATAGCGCCGTCCGTCGCGAAATCGGAGCGGGTCCTGCACGACCGCCGGCACCGGGACCTTTTCATATTCGCCGGCGTCGAAAAGGTTCTGAAGGCGCGCTTTCGCGCTCATCTTCATGTGGTAGTTCGAGCCCGGGACCACGAACTGGTTGGCCTCGAGGTCCTTGTAGAACACCATCTGCCCGGTCTCGGGGCACTTGATCCAGAGATTCTCGGGAACCTCGCGCTTCGTCGTCAGGAAGCTGCGGATCTTCGGCCGGACAACGTTGTTGATCCAGTTCACGTCTTGAAAGCTCCTCAATACCCGGCGGGGCCGACCGGAGGCACCCTCCTACGCCGCGTCCCCGGTTGCCGCCCCGAAGTCTTAAGCTCGCAGCGTGAACTCATTATTGGCGGGCGGCCTTGCCCGCTGCACGCGGCCTCAGGGCCGCCTTGAGCGCATTCACCAAATCTAGGACGGCGGCAACCGTCTTGCTAGTCGCGCGTCCGTCGGGTCCCAGGTTTTGTTCGATCTGGTTTACCAGGGCCGAACCGACGACCACGCCATCCGCCCCTTTCGCGAGGGCGCTGGCTTGAGCCGGGGTTTTTACTCCAAAACCCACGGCAACGGGAAGCTTGGTCGACTTCTTTATTCGCGCGACGTGAGAATAAACACTGTTCACTTTAGGCGCGGCGGCCCCGGTGATGCCCGTGATCGACACGTAATAGAGAAATCCCGAAGTATTCTTGAGAACCGAGGGAAGTCTCTTGGCGTCGGTCGTGGGCGTTGCCAGGCGGATGAAATTGAGCCCGCGCGCGATGGCGGGTAGGCAGAGCTCCTCGTCCGCCTCGGGCGGCACGTCGACGACGATTAGGCCGTCGACGCCGGCGGCCACCGCATCGTCGAGGAATTTCTCCGACGGATAGATGTAGATGGGATTGTAGTAGCCCATGAGCACGATCGGCGTCTCGCTGTCCTTCTTGCGGAAGTCGGCGACCATGGCCAGCGTCTTGCGCATTTTGTGGCCGGCCTTGAGGGCCCGCAGCGAGGAGGCCTGGATCGCCGGGCCGTCGGCCATCGGGTCCGAGAACGGCATGCCGAGCTCGATCACATCGGCGCCCGCCTTGGGCAGGCCGGCGAGAATTTCCTTTGATGTCTTGAGGTCGGGGTCGCCGGCGGTAATGAAGGTGACGAGCGCGGCGCGCCCTTCCTTCTTGAGCTCGTCAAAGCGCCGGTCGATGCGGGATTGGTGCTTCATGCTTGGAGGGCAACGGGGAATAGGCAATGGGCAATAGGATGATGTCTCACGGCGCAAACTCCTATTGCCTGTTGCCTGTTGCCTGCTGCCCAGCTCCTCCCTTCAAATCTTCATTCCGAGGTAGCCGGCGACGGCGAACACGTCCTTGTCGCCGCGCCCGCACATGTTCATGACCAAGAGGTTGTCCTTCTTGAGCTTCGGGGCGAGCTTGATCACCCAGCCGAGGGCGTGGGCGGGCTCGAGCGCGGGAATGATGCCCTCGAGCCGGGCGCACAGCTGGAAGGCGTCGAGCGCCTCCTTGTCGGTGATCGACACGTACTCGACGCGGCCCGTGTCGCGGAGCCACGAGTGCTCGGGCCCGACGCCCGGATAATCGAGCCCGGCCGAAATCGAGTGGCCTTCGAGGATCTGACCGTCGTCGTCCTGGAGCAGATACGTGCGGTTGCCGTGGAGCACGCCGGGCCGGCCGCCGTTCATGGACGCGGCGTGGCCGTTCGCCACGTCGAGGCCGTGGCCGCCCGCTTCGACGCCGTAGATCTTCACGTCCTTGTCGTCGAGGAAGGGATGGAAGAGCCCGATGGCGTTCGAGCCGCCGCCGATGCAGGCGACGAGCGTATCGGGAAGGCGCCCCTCGCGCTCCATCATCTGCGCGCGCGTCTCCTCGCCGATGATCGACTGGAAGTCGCGGACCATGGCGGGATAGGGGTGGGGACCTGCCGCCGTGCCGATGAGATAGTAGGTATCGCGCACGTTGGTCACCCAGTCGCGCAGCGCCTCGTTCATGGCGTCCTTGAGCGTCATGGCGCCGGACGTGACGGGATTGACCTTGGCGTTGAGCATTTGCATGCGCACGACGTTGGGCTTCTGGCGCTCGACGTCGGTCTTGCCCATGTAGATTTCGCACGGCAGCCCGAAGCGCGCGCACACGGTCGCGACCGCGACGCCGTGCTGGCCCGCGCCCGTCTCGGCGATGATGCGCGTTTTCCCCATGCGCCGCGCGAGCTGGATTTGCCCGAGGCAGTTATTGATCTTGTGCGAGCCGGTGTGATTGAGCTCGTCGCGCTTGAAGTAGATCTTGGCGCCCTTCAAGTGCTCGGTGAGACGCTCGGCGAAATAGAGCGGACTCGGGCGGCCGCCGTAATGGATGAGGAGGTCGGTGAGCTCGGTCTGGAACGCGGGATCGGCCTTGGCTGCGGCATAGGCCTCCTCGAGATCGAGGATCAGAGGCATCAAAGTCTCGGCGACGAAACGGCCGCCGAAGATGCCGAAATGCCCACGCTCGTCCGGCCCGCCGCGGTAGGTGTTGAGCTTTGGTTCCTTTGCCAGACGCTGCTTGGTTGCCATCTCGGCGGTCCTCGAATTAATCCTGCTCTCCCCGTGAGCGGGGGGAGGGGACATGTGCCTGATTAGCCGCCTTTGCCGCGCGAAGGAAGCGGCGGATGAGCTCGGCATCCTTCTCGCCGGGGGCGCTCTCGACGCCCGAGGAGACGTCGACGATCGCAGCCCCGGTCTGCCGGATCGCCTCGGCGACCGTGTCGGGCGTCAAGCCGCCGGCGAGAGCGAATGGTAATTGGGCGCTCGCCGTCTCGAGCAGACTCCAATCGAAGGGACGCGCATTCCCGCCTGGCAGCGCGTCCTCGGGACGCGGCTTCGCATCGAACAGGATGAAGTCGGCTCCAGCATCCGGGCCGCGGAAGGCAGCGGCGTTCGCCACGTCCTCGGGCGTTGCGACGGCGACCGCCTTCATGACCGCAAGGCGCGCGCGCCGCCTCACCTCGCCGACGCGCGCGGGCGTCTCCGCCCCGTGCAGCTGGATCATGTCGGGCTGGACTTGCGCGACGACCTGGTCGACCAGCGCGTCGTCGGGATCGACGAGGAGGGCGACTACCTTGGCAGAGCTCCTCTCATGGGCGCGGAGAGAAAGCGCGCGGGCGGTCGCGAGATCGACGTGGCGCGGGCTCCTGGGGAAATGCACGAGCCCGACGTAGTCGGCACCGGCCTCGAGCGCCGCGTCGAGCGCCGCCTCCGTCTTGATGCCGCAGATCTTAACCTTTGTTGTCATCGGGCCGGCGTTTCGTTTTCCTGGGCGCGCTTGATCTCATTCCCACACTAGTGCGCCAACACGGGCGCGTCGCCGCCGAGCGCCGACTGGCATATGGGACGTGCTCTTAATGGCAGGTTGCGGGGGAGCCCCGCGGATCAGGCCGCTTCCCGCCGTTGGGGCGCCGCAAGCTGCTTGGAGCGCCCCGCCACTCCGGCGTCGCGTTCGCGCGTAAGCCGCTCGGCTTCGGCCTGCCAGCGGCGAGCCTCCGACTGACGGTGGCGGGCCGCGCGCCGCCAGCGGCCCTGAGAGAGCCACGAGACCAGCCCGCCCAGAATCACGCCGAGGATCAGCGCGCCGATGAGATAGGCGTAGAACGGAAGCACGACCGAGACGACAGGCTCATCGGGCCGGAATGGGTCGAGGACCAGGCGGACGGCGTGGCGGTTCGCGACCGCGAGCGTCACGAGAAGGACCGCGGCCGGGAATGCGATCAGAAGCGAGAGGATGCGCTTGAGCACGCCTGGGTTCTCCTCGAAGGTCGTCGCAGCCTAGAGATTAGGGTGCGTCGGAATTGAGCCGGTCACGCAGCTCCTTGCCGGTCTTGAAGAAGGGCACGAATTTCTCGGCGACGGCCACCGGCGATCCGGTGCGGGGATTGCGCCCCTGGCGCGCGGCGCGATGCTTCACCGTGAAGGCGCCGAAGCCCCTGAGCTCCACCCTGTCGCCGCGCGCAAGCGCATCGACGATCTCGTCGAAGACGACGTTGACAATGCGCTCGACGTCTCGGTGGTAGAGATGCGGGTTCGACCCCGCGATCTTCTGAATAAGCTCGGACTTGATCACGGCGCCCTCTCAAAGAAATTTATTTCCTTAATTTTCCGAAGGTTGCCAAACTGAGAGGAGGCCGTCAAGCCCAAGCGCCCCGATCGTCGCGTCACGGCTAACAAGGCCTTCGAGTGCGGCCCCGGTCTTGCCGATGAGCCCGACGAGAAGGGCTGAAACGGCGCCCGACAGGCCCCAGCTGCCTGCCCGCGTCGGCTGCCAGTCGACGACTTTCAGGTCCTTGGTGACACCGCGCTTGTCCTCGAGCCAGCGCACCGCCTCGGCCTCCCCGCCGATCTCGTCGACGAGCTTGCGCTCGAGCGCCTCGCGACCCGAAAAAATGCGCCCGTCGAGAAGACCGGGAACGTCCCGGGCCGCAATCCCGCGCCGCTGCTCGACAAGGGAGACGAACCAGCGGAAGCCGTCGGCGATCGTGTCCTCCATGACCTTGCGACCGCCCTCGTCGAGCGGCATGAACGGCGAGGGCGAGGCCTTGAGCACGCCGCTCTTCACCTCGTTTACCTTAATGCCGAGCTTGTCCAGGAGCTGGACCAGCTCCGGCCATTGGGCGATGACGCCGATCGAGCCCGTGATCGTGTTGCCGCGCGCCACGATATGGTCGGTGCCGAGGCCGACGATATACCCCGCCGAGGCGGCAACGGTTCCGAACTGGGCGACGACGGGCTTCGCGGTCGCCACGTCGCGCAGCGCGGAGAACAGGGCTTCGCCACCCGCCGTCGTGCCACCCGGGCTGTTGACGAACACGAGCACGGCCTCGACGTGGCTCAAGTCTTTGAGCTTCTTCAGGAGCGCGAGCTGGTCGCGGTCGTCCATGATCGTCCCTTCGACGGTGACGCGGGCGATCTGATGGGGTGCGACGAGGTCCGAGAACCGCTCGCTGCCAAACGCGAGGGAGCCGATCAAAAGGGCAAGGCCGGCAATGGCGGCCGCCCGCCACAGGCCGAGCTTGCGGCGCAGCCGGCGGCGCTCGAGGACAGTTTCAGTGTCTTGGCTCATCGTGTCCTCTATCCCTTCGGTAGGGTAAGCAACTTTTCGGCGACCTTCAATGGCACGACCGCCCGCGCGCGCCTCAGAGCTCGATGCCGTCTCCGACCGCAACCTTGCCGCCCTGGACGACCTTGGCATAGACGCCGAAGTCGGAATGGCCCCATTTGCGCGCGAGAACGGCGGGAATGTCCATATCGCGCGCGCCGGTCGCCGGGTCGACATTGGTCGCGGCGCAGCGCTCGGTGCGCTCCAGCACCGCAAGGCTCGCCTCGCCGGCTCGAAGGCTCCTTCCGACCCAGGTCGCCTCGACCCAGGGGTCGAGGCCGTCGATCACTACGTTCGGGCGAAATCGCAAAGCGCTTACGGGCCGCCCGACGCCGCGCTCGATCTCGCGCACGGACGCGAGACTAATAAGGTGCAGGCATTTCTCGCGAACGTCGGAGAAGTGGTGGCCGGGCGACGACACGATGCGGGGAGCCCCGCGCAGGCTCTCGGCCATATAGGCAGCGATGAACTGCTCGATCACAGTCCGGCCCGAGCGCGACGCGAGGCACCCTCTGACGACCGGCTTGCCGGCCCTTAGGATCGTGAGCGTCTCTGTTTCTTCGTCGAACCTCGTCTCGAGCGAGGCGAGCCTCTCGTCGCGCATCAGCATCAGGAAGTGGATCTTGGGCAGATGCCTCGGAGCCTCGGGGTCGAAGCGGCCGGGACCGTTCTCGATTGCCCAAGCCCGGTCGTAGGCGATCATCTCGCCGGCCGCGAGGTTAACCGAGCTCAGGGGGTCGGCCGAGAGACCTTTGACGGGATAGCGGTAGATGGCGGCGATCTCGCCTCGCATCCGATTTGGACCTCTCGGAATTTTCGGGCAGCGGCGCGCTACTTGCCTCTTTTGCCGCCGTCCCGCAATCTTATATCTCGGGCGCCCCTTATCTCGGGCGGCTAGCAGCTCGGGTGCCATCAGGCCCGGCAATGGCGATACAACAATCCTGACGTGACGGTGCTTGCCTCGCGCCAATGGGCGGGGAAGCACGCCGAGGAGAGACGACATGGACTTCGAACGCTTCACCGACCGGGCCAAGGGCTTCGTCCAGTCGGCGCAGAGCCTGGCGCTGCGCGACGGGCACCAGCAATTCACGCCCGAGCATCTCTTGAAAGTTCTGCTCGACGACCCGGAGGGTCTCTCCGCCGGACTGATCGACCGCGCCGGCGGGCGCTCGCGCGAGGCGTTGGCGGCCGTCGAGCGCGCGCTCGCCAAGCGGCCCAAGGTTTCAGGGGGAGGGGCCGGCCAGCTCTACCTCACGCCCGAGCTCGCCCGGGTCTTCGATGCGGCGCAGAAGATGGCCGAGAAGGCCGGCGACAAGTTCGTCACCGTCGAGCGGCTCCTGCTCGCGCTCGCGGTCGAGAAGTCGGAGGCCTCGCGCATTCTTGCGGAGGCGGGGGTCACGCCCGAAACGCTCAACGCCGCCATCAACGAGATCAGGAAGGGCCGCACCGCCGACAGCGCTTCCGCCGAGCAGGCTTACGACGCGTTAAAACGATACGCGCGCGACCTGACGGAAGCCGCGGCGCAGGGCAAGCTCGATCCCGTGATCGGCCGCGACGAGGAGATCCGCCGCACCATCCAGGTGCTCTCCCGGCGCACCAAGAACAATCCCGTGCTGATCGGCGAGCCCGGCGTCGGCAAGACGGCGATCGCCGAGGGCCTCGCGCTGCGCATCATCAAGGGCGACGTGCCGGAGAGCTTGAAGGACAAGAAGCTGCTCGCGCTCGACATGGGCGCGCTGATCGCGGGCGCCAAGTTCCGCGGCGAGTTCGAGGAGCGCCTGAAGAGCGTGCTCAACGAGGTCCAGGCCGAGGAAGGCCGTATCATCCTGTTCATCGACGAGCTGCACACGATCGTCGGCGCGGGCAAGGCCGAGGGCGCCATGGATGCGGGCAATCTCTTGAAGCCCGCGCTCGCGCGCGGAGAGCTGCACTGCATCGGCGCCACCACGCTCGACGAGTACAGGAAGCACATCGAGAAGGATGCGGCACTCGCGCGGCGCTTCCAGCCGATCTTCGTCAACGAGCCCTCGGTCGAGGACACGATCTCGATCCTGCGCGGCTTGAAGGAGAAGTATGAGCTGCACCACGGCGTGCGCATCACGGATAGCGCGATCGTCGCGGCGGCGACGCTGTCGCACCGCTACATCTCCGACCGATTTCTTCCCGACAAGGCGATCGACCTCATCGACGAGGCGGCGTCGCGCTTGAGGATGCAGGTCGATTCGAAGCCCGAGGAGCTCGACGCGATCGACCGCGACCTCATGCAGATGAAGATCGAGCGCGAGGCCTTGAGGAAGGAGACCGACGCGGCGTCGAAAGAGCGCCTGCAGCGGCTCGAGAAGTCGATCGCGGAGCTCGAGGAGCGCTCGCGCGCCCTGACGCAGCGCTGGCAGGCGGAGAAGCAGAAGCTCGGCTCGGCGCAGAAGATCAAGGAGGAGCTCGACCGCAGGCGCACCGAGCTCGACCAGGCGCAGCGCAAGGGCGATCTCGCGCGCGCGGGCGAGCTTGCCTACGGCATCATTCCCGAGCTCGAGAAGAAGCTCAGGGAGATCGAAAGCACGGAGGGCAAAGGCGCCATGGTCGAGGAGGCGGTAACGCCCGATCAGGTGGCGGCCGTTGTCTCGCGGTGGACCGGCATTCCCGTCGACAAGATGCTCGAGGGCGAGCGCGAGAAGCTCCTCCACATGGAGGAGGAACTCGTCAAGCGCGTCGTCGGCCAGCGCGAGGCGGTGAAGGCCGTCTCGACGGCGGTGCGCCGCGCGCGCGCCGGCCTGCAGGACCCGAACCGGCCGATGGGCTCGTTCATGTTTCTGGGTCCGACGGGCGTCGGCAAGACGGAGCTGACGAAGGCGCTCGCCGCGTTTCTGTTCGACGACGAGCATGCGCTGCTGCGCATCGACATGAGCGAGTACATGGAGAAGCACTCGGTCGCGCGTCTCATCGGCGCGCCGCCGGGCTACGTCGGCTACGAGGAGGGCGGCTCGCTCACCGAGGCGGTCCGCCGCCGGCCCTATCAGGTCGTGCTGTTCGACGAGATCGAGAAGGCGCATCCCGATGTGTTCAACGTGCTGCTCCAGGTGCTCGACGACGGGCGCTTGACCGACGGTCAGGGCCGCACGGTCGACTTCAAGAACACGCTCATTGTCATGACCTCAAACCTCGGCGCCGAGTTCCTCGCCGACCCGCGCCAGCCCATGGGCTTCGGCGCGCCGGGAGAAAAGGACAAGGTGCTGTCCGAGGAGGAGGCTTATCGCTTCGTCATGGAGGCCGTGCGCCGCCATTTCCGCCCGGAGTTCCTGAACCGCATCGACGAGATCATCGTCTTCCACCGCTTGCGGCGCGAGGACATGGCGTCGATCGTCGACATTCAGATGAAGCGCCTGCAGAAGCTGCTCGACGACCGCAAGATCACGCTCGAGCTCGACGACACGGCGAGGACGTGGCTCGCCAACAAGGGCTACGATCCGATCTACGGCGCGCGGCCCTTGAAGCGCGTGATCCAGAAGCAGGTGCAGGATCCGCTCGCCGAGCTGCTTCTCGAGGGGCGCATCAAGGACGGCGACAAGGTCAAGATCTCCGTCCGCGACGGGCACCTCACGCTCAACGGCACGACGGTGGAGGCGGAGGCGGCCTGAGCCCTCGCGTGACCACCACCGATCGACGGAGACGGCCCCGCGATAGCGGGGCCGTTTCTCTATTTGCTCGCCGTCATGACGGGGGCCCGGCGCATGAGATCGTCGATGCGCGCGCGCTCCTTCTGGAACTCGGCGAGATCACGGCCCGCAAGCTGGCGCTCGTTCGGCACCTGGATCGACAGCGGATCGACGAATTGGTTGTTGACGAGGACCTCGAAGTGGACGTGGGGGCCGGACGACAGCCCCGTCGAGCCGACGAAGGCGATGATCTGCCCTTGGCGGACCTTCACGCCCGCGGCCGCTCCCTCGGCGAAGCGCGAGAGATGCCCGTAGGCCGTCTGATAGCCGTTGGCATGGCGGATGCGGACATAGTTGCCGTACTGGCCCTTGCGGCCGACCTCCTCGATCGTTCCGTTGCCGGCGGCGAGGACGGGTGTGCCCGGCGTCGTCGCCCAGTCGACGCCGGTGTGCATGCGCTTCTCGTTGAGAAGCGGGTGGAAGCGCATGCCGAAGCCGGAGGTGAGGCGCACGTCCTCGCCGCGCACCGGGCGGCGCATGAGGAACTTCTTCGAGTTGCTCCCGCCGGCATCGTAGAAATCGACCGCTCCGTCGGGCGTGCGGAAGCGATAGTAGCGCGTCGTCTCGCCGCCCGCAGTGATCGACGTGTAGAGAAGCTCGCCCGGCGGTCCATCGGTGCCGCTCTCGTCCTTGAGATCGAAGAAGAGCTCGCAGGAGTCGCCGGCCCGGAGCCGCCTGCGGAAGTCGGTGCCGTAGGCGTGAA
>CAVOUC010000015.1:62500-368084 GCA_963699485.1 uncultured Alphaproteobacteria bacterium
GAAAAAGACTTGGATGAGCTGTGGCAAGGGGTGAAAGGCCAATCAAGGCTGGAAATAGCTGGTTCTCCGCGAAATCTATTTAGGTAGAGCCTCGAGTGAATACCCCAGGGGGTAGAGCACTGGATGGGCTAGGGGCCCCCACAGGGTTACCAAACCTAACCAAACTCCGAATACCTGGGAGTACTACTCGGGAGACACACGGCGGGTGCTAACGTCCGTCGTGAAGAGGGAAAAAACCCTGACCGACAGCTAAGGTCCCTAAATCGTGGCTAAGTGTGGAAGGATGTGGGAATCCCAAAACAACCAGGATGTTGGCTTAGAAGCAGCCATCATTTAAAGAAAGCGTAACAGCTCACTGGTCTAAATAAGGGTTTCTGCGCCGAAAATGTATCGGGGCTAAAGCCACGTACCGAAGCTTCGGATGTGCAGCAATGCACGTGGTAGCGGAGCGTTCCGTAAGCCTGCGAAGGGCGACCCGTGAGGGCGCCTGGAGGTATCGGAAGTGCGAATGCAGACATGAGTAACGACAGGAGTGCGAGAAACACTCCCGCCGAAAGTCCAAGGGTTCCTGCGTAAAGCTAATCTGCGCAGGGTTAGCCGGCCCCTAAGGCGAGGGCGAAAGCCGTAGTCGATGGGAACCACGTTAATATTCGTGGGCCAGTGGGTGAGTGACGGACGCCGCAAGTTGTTTGGGCTTATCGGATTGCCCGGGCAGCGAAGGTGTCCCAGGAAATAACCCCCACATAGACCGTACCCGAAACCGACACAGGTGGACTGGTAGAGAATACCAAGGCGCTTGAGCGAAGTGTGCTGAAGGAACTCGGCAAATTACCTGCGTAACTTCGGGATAAGCAGGCCGTCATTTTGGGCAACCAGAGTGGCGGGGCACAGACCAGGGGGTGGCGACTGTTTAGCAAAAACACAGGGCTATGCTAAGTCCAACGACGACGTATATGGCCTGACGCCTGCCCGGTGCCGGAAGGTTAAGAGGAGAGGTGCAAGCCTTGAATCGAAGCCCCGGTAAACGGCGGCCGTAACTATAACGGTCCTAAGGTAGCGAAATTCCTTGTCGGGTAAGTTCCGACCTGCACGAATGGCGTAACGACTTCCCCACTGTCTCCAGCACACACTCAGTGAAATTGAATTCCCCGTGAAGATGCGGGGTTCCTGCGGTTAGACGGAAAGACCCCGTGCACCTTTACTGTAGCTTTGCACTGGCAATCGTGTTTGCATGTGTAGGATAGGTGGTAGGCTTTGAAGCAGGGGCGCCAGCTCTTGTGGAGCCGCAATGTGAAATACCACCCTTATGAACATGGTTGTCTAACCGCGGACCGTCATCCGGTCCCGGGACATTGCATGGTAGGCAGTTTGACTGGGGCGGTCGCCTCCTAAATGGTAACGGAGGCGTGCGAAGGTGGGCTCAGGTTGGTCGGAAATCAACCGTCGAGTGCAATGGCATAAGCCCGCCTGACTGCGAGACTGACGAGTTGAGCAGAGTCGAAAGACGGCCATAGTGATCCGGTGGTTCTGTGTGGAAGGGCCATCGCTCAACGGATAAAAGGTACGCCGGGGATAACAGGCTGATGATTCCCAAGAGTCCATATCGACGGAATCGTTTGGCACCTCGATGTCGGCTCATCTCATCCTGGGGCTGGAGCAGGTCCCAAGGGTATGGCTGTTCGCCATTTAAAGAGGTACGTGAGCTGGGTTCAGAACGTCGCGAGACAGTTCGGTCCCTATCTGCCGTAGGTGTAGGAGAATTGAGAGGATCTAACTCTAGTACGAGAGGACCGAGTTGGACGCACCTCTGGTGGACCTGTTGTCGCGCCAGCGGCACAGCAGGGTAGCTATGTGCGGACGGGATAACCGCTGAAGGCATCTAAGCGGGAAACCCACCTCAAAACGAGTTCTCCCCGAGAGCCGTGGAAGACCACCACGTTGATAGGCCGGGTGTGGAAGTGCAGCAATGCATGCAGCTTACCGGTACTAATAGCTCGATCGAACTTCGATCGCTCTCATTAAGCAATGCTCATCTAATGCCTCACGCGAGCTGATCCGCGCTACACGCGCGGGCTCGCTCCGGCAGGGCGGCGCTAAGCGCCGGCGCGACCTTTGGTCCGCAAGGCGTAAAGCACGCGCGAAAGCGCAGCCGCCTGATGAGCGTAGGAACAGCAACGGAAGACCAGAATTCGCTCACTTCTCCGCCGACCTGGTGATTATGGCGGGGTGGCTGCACCCGATCCCATTCCGAACTCGGCCGTGAAACGCCCCAGCGCCGATGGTACTTCGTCTTAAGACGTGGGAGAGTAGGTCGTCGCCAGGTCTGCCGGGCAGTGAGCCGAATTCGAATTCATCAGGTCTGCGATGCTCCGCATCGACAGGTCCCCTCTTTGCGCATGATTTCAAACGCCGCCGCGAGCTCACGCTCCGGCGGCGTTTTCGTTTTGGGCATCATGTTTGCGCGACAATCAGCAATCCCGCGATCGTGAGCAGCGACAGAAGCGTCGAGACGTTGATGTCGCCGAAGTCCTTCGCTCTCACCACCCGCACGATCTCGCGCACCTCGACCTGAGGGCTCGCCGCCGGCTCGCGGGCGCGGATCCAATTCCAGAAGAAGCGGGCGAATTTCCGGGTTCTGTTCCAGATCTCGAACGGGGCGCGCTGCCAGCCGTATTTCAAGACGTAGATCACCGCAATGAGGACGGCGATCTGGGCGAGCGTCGAGACCCAGCCGCTGATCAGGAACCAGACGAAACCCCAGACGAACGACAGCACCGAAAGGATCGCTCCGAACAGCCACGCGATGACGTCCATCGGCACTCCTCCCTGCACCCCGCCTCGAGACTATATGAGACTGGGGAAGGCTTTCCTTGGACTGCGCGCTAAATGCTGCGCCCGCCGTCGACCTCGAGCGCGACGCCGGTGATGAAGGCGCTCGCGGGCTCGGCGAGAAAGAGGGCCGCGTTGGCGATATCCGAGGGCTTCGAAAAGCGGCCGAGCGGAATGCCGGCGGTGAACTTCGCCCGGTTCTCGGGCGTGTCGGGCAGCCCCATGAACTGCTCGATCATGCCCGTCTCGCCGATCACGGGATTGATGGCGTTGACGCGGATTTTCTTCGGCGCGAGCTCGACCGCCATCGACTTCGTGAGCGTCAGCACGGCGCCTTTCGTGCCGTTGTACCAGGTGAGGCCGGGGCGCGGGCGCAGGCCGGCCGTCGATGCCATGTTGATGATGACGCCGCCGCCGCGCTTCTCGAGCTCTGGTACCGCGGCCAACGTCGCGAGGAAGATGGACTTCACGTTGACGGCGTAGATGCGGTCGAACTCGGCTTCCGTCACCGTCATGAGCGACTGGTTCTTGTGGGTGGTGCCTGCGTTGTTGACCAGGATGTCGAGCCCGCCGAACTGCTTGATGGCCGCGGCCACCATGCGCTCGATGTCGGCTTTCCTCGAGACGTCGGTCGTCACCGAGGCTGCCGATTCCCCGATGCGGGAGGCCACGGCGACGGCCGCCTCAGTGTTGAGGTCGGCGATCAACACGTTGGCGCCCTCGGCCGCGAACGTCTCGGCGATAGCGCGCCCGAAGCCCGACGCCCCGCCGGTCACGATCGCGACTTTATTCTCGAGCCGCACGACGATCCTCCGGAAGGCTAGCGGCCGCCGTCCGGCGGTGCGGCGAGGCGCTCCTGCTCGGCTCGGAACGGACTTGCCCGGTAAGTGCCGAGCACGCGCAATTCGGTCGAGAAGAATGACAGCTCCTCGAGCGCGAGCTGAACCGGGCGCTCGGCCGGATGGCCGGCGATGTCGGCGTAGAACATGGTGGCGTTGAAGCTGCCTTCGGGCTGATAGCTCTCGAGCTTCGTCATGTTGACGCTGTTGGTGGCAAAGCCGCCGAGCGCCTTGTAGAGGGCGGCCGGCACGTTGCGCACGCGGAAGATGAAGGTCGTGATGACCGGCCCCTCGCCGGGCTCGGCGTCGTCGGGCTCGGCCGCGAGGACGAGAAAGCGCGTCGTGTTGTGCGCCTCGTCCTCGATATCGCTTTTCAGAATCTCGAGCCCGTAGATCTCCGCGGCGAGACGCGAGGCGATCGCCGCGACGCCGAGATCGTCCTGCTCGGCGACCATGCGTGCGGAGCCCGCCGTGTCGGCCTCGGGCACGGGCTTCAAGCCCAGCTTGCGCAGCGTATTGCGGCATTGGCCGAGCGCCTGCGTATGGCTCATCACCGACTTCACGGTGGCGAGGCTCGCGCCTTTCTTGGCCATAAGCTGGTGGCGCACGCGCAGGAAGTGCTCGCCGACGATATAGAGCCCCGCCTCCGGGAGCAGGTGATGGATGTCGGCGATACGGCCCGCGACCGAGTTCTCGATCGGGATCATCGCGAGATCGACCTGGCCGGACTTCACGGCCGCCAATACATCCTCGAACGTGGGATAGGCGACAGCCTCGCAGCCGGGAAACGCCTCCGCGCACGCGAGATGCGAGTTTGCGCCGGGCTCGCCCTGGTAGGCGATGCGGCCTGAGCCCTTTTCGGCGCGCGAAGCAGGTGTCATCGGCGTCTGTGGTTTAGGGTTTGGCGGGAGGATCAGGCGCGCGGCGCCGCCCTTTTGAAGAGAGCTCGCGCACGCTCGAGGTCGGCCGGAGTATCGACACCGAGCGGAACCGTGTCAACGACAGCGACGTCGATCCTCATGCCGGCTTCGAGCGCCCTAAGCTGCTCGAGCTTCTCCCTCAGCTCGAGGTACGAAGGCCTGAGCGAGACGAACCTTTCGAGCGCGGGTCGCCGGTAAGCATAAATGCCGATGTGATGGTAGAGCGGCCCTTCGCCGTGGGGCGCCGTGGCGCGCGTGAAGTAGAGGGCGCGCAGGCGGTTGGCTTCGGGAAGGGGCGTGCCGACGATCTTAACGACGCTCGGGCTCGTGCGTTCGCTCCCCTCGCGGATCTCGGCGGCGAGCGTCGCGATGTCCGGCCCCTTCGCCGCGAGTGGGGCGACGCACGCGCGCACGAGGTGCGGCTCGAGCGTCGGCAGGTCGCCTTGGAGGTTGACGACGATCTCGGCCTCGGCGTCCGGGTCGACGCGATTGACCGCCTCGAACACGCGGTCCGATCCCGAGACATGATCGGGCCGCGTCATGACGGCCTCCCCGCCCGCCGAGCGCACGGCCTCCATGATCTCCTCGGTATCGGTGGCGACGACGACCCGACCCATCTCGGCCGCCCGCGCGCGGCGCCAGACATGGACGATCATCGGCTCTCCGCCGAGCTCGAGCATGGGCTTGCCCGGCAGCCGTGTCGCGCTCATGCGCGCCGGAATAACTATCAGTGTGCTCGTCATGTGTTCGTCATGCGATTGTTTGTGATGATACCCCGGCGCCCTCCGCGCCAGGAAAAGGCTCTGTCCCAACCTTAGCCGGGTTGCAAGGCGCGGTGGAACTCCTATAGAAGGGCTCGGCTTTTGGCGAGTGCGGCGGAGATTTTCGGAGCAGCCCGGAAATAGTCGGGGCTTCCCGGTCGGCGGCAGGGTGGAGCGATGATAGACTCTTTCGAGCTGAGCAAGATTGTGGGAGCGGTTCTCGCTGCCCTGTTGGTCATTTTCGGGACGAGAACGGCCATTGAGATCTTCGGCGGCCACGGTCACGACGCCGAGCCGGGCTATACCTTGGCCACTCCTAAGGAAGGGGCACCGGCGGCCGGCTCGGAGGGCGCTTCCCCCGCCGCGGCGCCGGCGGCGTTTGACGCGGCAAAGGTCGTCGCCATGATCGCGACCGCCAATCCCGGCAACGGCCAGGCGACTTTCAAGAAATGCCTCGCCTGCCACTCCGCCGAAAAAGGTGCGCCGAGCAAGGCCGGTCCCAACCTCTGGGGCGTGATCGGACGCCCGCGGGCCTCGCAGGCGGACTTCAGCGGCTACTCCGACGCGATGAAGACGAAAGGTGGAAACTGGACCTACGAGGATCTCGCCGCCTTTGCCCACAGTCCCAAGACTTTCCTTCCCGGAACCAAGATGATCTTTCCGGGCGTGCCCGACGCCGGCGACGTCGCCGATCTTCTGGCGTACGTCCGTACGCTATCCGACAACCCGCCCCCGCTGCCGCAGTAAAATCCGCATCTCGCGCAATCGTGAGAGGCCGGCAATTCCGCAAGCGATTTTGCGGGGTTGGGGGCCATGTTGCCGATGTTTAATCCGCCCCCGCGCCGGCCTGTGTTAGGGAATCTGGAGCCCGCGCGACGCTTGCTGCGTAATGATGTGAGGGATCGACAGAGGACCCGCCTCCCATGGCCGCTTTTCCTGTCTTGCACCGCCTTCTGGCCGCCACCCTCGGCGCGCTCCTCTTCGTCCCATCGGCTGCGCTCGCCGATCCCGAGAGCCAGCCCCGCCACCATGCGCTCTCGCTCATCGGCGAGCCCAAGTACGGACCCGACTTCCAGCATTTCGACTGGGTCAACCCCGACGCGCCCAAGGGCGGCACGGTTCGCTTCGCGGTCGAGGACACGTTCGATTCGCTCAATCCCTTCACGATCAAGGGCATGCCGGCCTCCGGTCTCGGCATGCTCTACGATTCCCTCATGGCGCAGAGCCCCGATGAGGAGTCGGCCGAGTACGGACTGATCGCCGAGTGGGTGTCGTTTCCTCCCGACTATTCCTCGGCGACGTTCGGGCTCCGGCCCGAGGCGCGCTTCCATGACGGGACGCCGATTACGCCCGAGGACGTGATCTTCTCCCTCGAGGCGCTGAAGAATGCGCATCCCCACTACGGCAAGTACTACAAGAACGTCGTCAAGGCGGAGAAGACCGGCGAGCACGAGGTCACTTTCACCTTCGACAAGGGCGGCAACCGCGAGCTGCCGCATATCCTCGGCCAGCTCACCGTGCTGCCCAAGCACTATTGGGAGGGCAAGGGCGCCAACGGCGAGGTGCGCGATATCACCAAGACGACGCTCGAAATCCCGCTCGGCAACGGCGCCTACAAGATCAAGTCCTTCGACACCGGCAACAATATCGTCTACGAGCGCGTCAAGGACTACTGGGCCAAGGACCTGCCCGTCTCGCGCGGCCAGTGGAACTTCGACGAGATCAGGTTCCAGTATTTCCGCGATCGGGTCGCGGCGTTCGAGGAGTTCAAGAGCGGGCGCGCCGACTATTGGCGCGAGAACACGGCGAGCTCTTGGGCCACCCAGTTCGATTTCGACTCCGTCAAGAAGGGATGGGTGAAGAAGGAGGCGATACCCGTCGCCGGCGTCGCGCGCATGCAGGCCTTCATCTTCAACCTGCGGCGCAAGCAGTTCCAGGATCCGCGCGTGCGCCACGCCTTCGCTCTCGCCTTCAATTTCGAGGATCTGAACCGGAACTTTCTCTTCAATCAGTACGTCCGCGTCGGAAGCTTTTTCGACAACTCCGAGCTCAAGGCGACCGGGCTCCCCGAAGGGCGCGAGCTCGAGATCCTCAAGGAAGTCGAGAAGGATGTTCCGGCCGAGGTCTTCACGACCGAGTGGAAAAATCCCGTCAACGCGAACCGCGACGACATGCGCAAGAACCTCTCCGAGGCCATGAAGCTGTTGGCCGAGGCGGGCTGGACGATGCACCAAGAGACGGTCGAGGACCCCGACTGCGGGTTCTTCTGCAAGACGGTTCGGATGGTCGGGCTCGGCTCCGAGAAGATGCAAACGGTGGTGCGCAACGCAGCCGGCGAGCCGCTGACGGCTGAATTTCTCCTTCCCTCCGAGAGCTTCCAGCGCCACGTCTCGAGCTATATCTCGAACCTCGAGAAGATCGGCATCAAGGCGACGATGCGTATCGTCGATCCGGCCCAGTACGAGCAGCGCGAGACGAACTTCGACTTCGACATCATCGTCGACAGCTTCCCCCAGTCGCTCTCGCCCGGCAACGAGCAGCGCGATTTCTGGGGCAGCGCCGCCGCCGACCAGCCCGGCAGCCGCAACACCATCGGCATCAAGAACCCCGCGATCGATCACCTCATCGAGAAGATCGTCTTCTCCAAGGACCGCGCCGACCTCGTGGCCGCGACCCGCGCGCTCGACCGCGTGCTGCTCTGGAACTGGTATCTGGTTCCCCAGTGGCACAATCCCACCGAATGGATCGCCACCTGGAACATCTTCGGCCGCCCCGCGACGCTCCCGCAGCTCACGTCCGGCTTCCTCCAGGTCTGGTGGCTCGACCCCGCCAAGCAGCAGGCGCTCGCCGCCGCGCGCGGGAAGTAGCCGCATGCGGCCGCAGTTCTCTACTCCGCGGATGCGCAGTCCTTACCGCTTGCTGGCGCGCGCGGCGTCCGGAATGACGGTATTGATGATGGCCGTCGCCGTGCAGAGCTTGCCTTTGGAGGCCGAGCCGCGGCACGGGCTGTCGATTTTCGGCGATCTCAAGTATCCGGCGGATTTCAAGCATTTCGACTACGTCAACCCCGATGCGCCGAAGGGAGGGCGCGTGTCGCAGATCGGCTCGGCGGGGCGGACGACCTTCGACAGCTTCAACAACTACATCTTGAAGGGCGACGCCGCGCAGGGGCTCGAGCTCCTGTTCGACAGCCTGATGGCGCGGGCCAACGACGAGCCGGACGCCGTCTACGGGCTCGTCGCCGAGACGGCCGATGTCGCCGGCGACGGCATGTCCGTCACGTTCAAGCTCAGGCCCGAGGCCAAGTTCGCGGACGGCTCTCCCGTCACAGCCGACGATGTCGTCTATTCGTTCAACATCCTCAAGGAGAAGGGCCACCCGAGCATTTCTCTTTCGCTGCGCGACGTCGAGAAGGCGGAGGCGCTCGACGCGGCAACGGTACGCTACACCTTCAAGGGTGAGCTCGTGCGCGATCTTCCGATGACCGTCGCGGTGCTGCCAATTCTTTCCAAGGCCTATTACGCGACGCACGATTTCGACAAGACGACGCTCGAGCGGCCGCTCGGCTCCGGCCCATACAAGATCGGCGACTTCAAGCCCGGCACGTACGTCTCCTACCTGCGCCGCGACGACTACTGGGCGAAGGACCTGCCGGTCAGCCGCGGGCTCTACAATTTCGACGAGGTTCGCTACGACTACTACCGCGACCGCGGCCTCGAGCTCGAGAACCTGCTCGCCGGCAACTTCGACTTTCGCGAGGAGTTCACGTCCAAGGATTGGGCGACGGGCTACGACAAGCCGCCCGTCAAGGAAGGCCGCATCGCCCTCCTCACGCTCCCCGACGAGCGCCCCTCCGGCGCCCAGGGCTTCTTCATCAACACGCGCCGCGAGAAGTTCCAGGACATCCGCGTTCGGCGCGCCCTCGACCTCGCCTTCGACTTCGAGTGGAGCAACCGCAACCTGTTCTTCGGGCTCTATAAGCGCACGGCGAGCTTCTTCGAGAATTCCGACATGAAGGCCTCAGGCCCGCCCTCGGCCCAGGAGCTGGCCCTGCTCGAGCCCTATCGCGACAAGCTTCCGCCCGAAGTCTTTGGGGTCCCCTACGAGCCGCCGAAGACCGACGGCTCCGGCAACAACCGGGCCCAATTGCGCGAGGCCGCGAAACTCCTCGCCGAGGCCGGCTGGACGCAGGCGCCCGAAGGCTTGCGCAACGCCAAGGGCGAGCCCTTGGACATCGAGATCCTGCTGTTCGAGGAGAGCTTCGAGCGCATTATTGGTCCCTACGTGAAGAACCTGCGCGCCATCGGCATCAACGCCACCATGCGCCGTGTCGATCCCTCCCAGTACGAGCAGCGCGTGAAAAGCTTCGATTTCGATCTCACGACGCAGCGTTATAGCCTGCGCCTGACGCCGGGCGTCGAGCTCAAGGCGTTCTGGGGCTCGCAGGCGGCGAAGACCAACGGCAGCTTCAATCTGGCCGGCATCGCCGACCCCGTGCTCGACACGCTGATCGACCGCATCATTACGGCCAAATCGCGCGAGGATCTCACCGTTGCGGCGCGCGCCTGCGACCGCGTGCTCCGCGCCGGGCACTACTGGGTGCCGCAGTGGTACAAGGGCGTCCACAACCTCGCCTTCTGGAACAAGCTCGGCTGGCCCGAGGTAAAGCCCAAGTACGAGCGCGGCGCGCTCGACACCTGGTGGTACGACTCGGCAAAGGATGCCAAACTGAAAGGCATGTAAGGGAGCGGGACCGACCGATGTCCACATATCTCCTGAAGCGCGCACTCCTCATCGTGCCGACGATGATCGGCATCATGCTGATCAGCTTCACGATCGTGCAGTTCGCGCCGGGCGGCCCCGTCGAGCAGATCATCGCCAAGCTCACCGGCACCGAGAGCTCGATCAGCCAGCAGATCGGCGGCGGCGGCGGCGACGGCATGCGCGGCCAGGCCCCGGGGTCCCAGTTCGGCCAGGGCACCGCCGATGCCGTGACCTCGAAATACCGCGGCGCCCAAGGCCTCGACCCCGAGTTCATCAAGAGCCTCGAGAAGCAGTTCGGCTTCGACAAGCCGGCGCACGAGCGCTTCTTCCTGATGATGAAGAACTATCTGACGTTCGATTTCGGCAAGAGCTACTTCCGCGACGTCTCCGTCCTCGAGCTCATCAAGGAGAAGCTGCCGGTCTCGATCTCGCTCGGGCATATGGATGACGCTCCTCACCTATCTCGTCTCGATCCCGCTCGGCATCCGCAAGGCGGTCCACGACGGCGAGCCGTTCGATTCCTGGACATCGAGCGTGCTCGTCATCGGCTACGCCGTGCCGGGATTTCTCGTCGCGGTGCTGCTCTTGATCCTCTTCGCCGGCTCCTCGTTCTTCCAGTGGTTCCCCTCGCGCGGGCTCGTCTCCGACAACTGGGACCAGCTCTCGCTCTGGGGCAAGGTCGTCGACTACTTCTGGCACCTGGTGCTGCCGCTGATCGCGATCTCGCTCTCGGCGTTCACGACCATGGCGTTTCTGACCAAGAACTGCTTCCTGGACGAGATCAGGAAGCAGTATGTGCTGACGGCGAGAGCCAAAGGCCTCTCCGAGCGTGAGGTGCTCTACAATCACGTGTTCCGCAACGCCATGCTGCTCATCATCGCCGGCTTCCCGGGCGCCTTCATCGCGGCCTTTTTCTCCGGCTCGCTGCTGATCGAGACGATCTTCTCGCTCGACGGCCTGGGGCTGCTCGGCTTCGAATCCGTCATCAAGCGCGACTACCCCGTCGTCTTCGCCACGCTCTACATCTTTTCGCTCATGGGCCTCGTCGTGAACCTCATCTCCGACTTCATCTATACGCTCGTCGATCCGCGCATCGATTTCGAGAGCCGGGAGGTATGAGCACGATGGACCTGCGCTACGAGAGCGAGACGGTCCGCGAGCCCACGATCACGCGGAGGGCGCGGTCGCTCCGCGGCTTCCGGCTTGGCGCCCCGCTTCAAGCTCTCGCCGATCAACAGGCGGCGCTGGGAGAACTTCAAGAAGAACCGGCGCGGCTACTGGAGCTTCTGGATCCTGCTCGTCCTGTTCGTGATCTCGCTCTTCGCCGAGGTCATCGCCAACGACCGGCCGATCCTCGTGCGCTACAAGGGCGAGTTCCTGTTTCCGGTGCTGGTCGACTACCCTGAGTCGAGGTTCGGCGGCTTCCTCGCCGTCACCGACTACAAGGACCCGGTCGTCATCGACGAGATCGAGGCCAACGGCTGGATGATCTGGCCGCCGATCCGCTTCTCCTACGACACCATCAACAAGGACTACCCGCGCCGCGAGGGTCCCGGCGGACTTTGTCTCGGCTATCCGGCGCCGCCGCTGTGGGCGTCGAGTGCCAAGCTGTGCGAGGCGCCGCCCGACCAGATGGCGAGATTCCTCGCGTGGGGCAACACCAACTGGCTCGGCCTCGACGATCAGGGCCGCGACGTGGTGGCGCGCGTGATCTACGGCTTTCGCATCTCGCTGCTGTTCGGGCTTATACTGACGCTCGCCTCCTCCGTCATCGGCGTCGCGGCGGGCGCCGTCCAGGGCTACTTCGGCGGCCGCACCGACCTCTTCTTCCAGCGCTTCCTCGAGATCTGGTCGGCCATCCCTTATCTCTACGTGCTGCTCATCATCTCTTCCGTGCTGGTTCCCGGCTTCTGGACGCTGCTCGGCGTGCTGCTCATCTTCCACTGGACGGCGCTCGTCGGCGTGGTGCGGGCCGAGTTCCTGCGCGGGCGCAACTTCGAGTACATCACGGCGGCGCGTGCGCTCGGCCTCTCCGACGTGACGATCATGAGGAAGCATCTCCTCCCCAACGCCATGGTGGCGACGCTGACGTTTCTTCCCTTCCAGCTCTCGGGCTCGATCTCGGCGCTGACCGCGCTCGACTTCCTGGGCCTCGGCCTCCCGCCTGGCTCGCCGTCGCTCGGCGAGCTTCTCCTGCAGGGCAAGCGCTATCTCGAGGCCCCCTGGCTCGGCATCACGGGCTTCTTCTCGATCGCCGTCACGCTGTCGCTGCTGATCTTCATCGGCGAAGCGGTGCGCGATGCGCTCGATCCCCGCAAGACGTTCAAGTGAGGGCCCCATGAGCAAGGAAACCCTCGTCAACGTCAAAAATCTCTCGGTATCGTTCCGCTCGGGGGACGCGGATATGGCCGCCGTGAAAAACGTCTCGTTCCGCATCGGGCGCGGCGAGACGGTGGCGCTCGTCGGCGAGTCCGGGTCCGGAAAGACCGTCTCCGCGCTGTCGATCATGAGGCTCCTGCCGTATCCGGCGGCGTCGCACCCCTCGGGGCAGATCTATTTCGAGGGCAAGGATCTGCTCAAGGTCACGCAGGCGGAGATGCAGAGGATCCGCGGCGACCGCATCTCCATCATCTTCCAGGAGCCGATGACCTCGCTCAATCCCCTGCACACGATCGAGAAGCAGGTCGGCGAGATACTGAAGCTGCACCGGGGCATGGACGACAGCGGCGGCACGCGTCCGCGTGCTCGAGCTTTTGAACAAGGTCGGCATCGCCGAGCCGGAGCGCCGGCTCGGGGCCTTTCCGCACCAGCTCTCGGGCGGCCAGCGCCAGCGCGTCATGATCGCCATGGCGCTCGCCAACGAGCCGGACCTGCTCATCGCCGACGAGCCGACAACCGCGCTCGACGTGACGATCCAGGCGCAGATCCTCGAGCTTCTGCGCAATCTTCAGCGCGAGATGCACATGGCGATGCTGCTCATCACCCACGACCTCGGCATCGTGCGCAGGATGGCAGAGCGCGTCTACGTTATGCAGAGCGGGTCGATCGTCGAGGAGGGCGCGACCGAGGACATCTTCAAGACGCCGAAGCACGCCTATACGCGCCACCTGCTCGCCGCCGAGCCCAAGGGCGCCCCGCCCCATTACGACATCGCGGCCCCCGTGGTCCTCGAGACCGACGACCTCAAGGTCTGGTTCCCGATCAAGCGCGGGTTCCTGCGCAGGACCGTCGACTACGTGAAGGCGGTCGACGGCCTGTCGCTCAAGCTCCGCTCCGGGCAGACGCTGGGCGTCGTCGGCGAATCTGGGTCCGGCAAGACGACGCTCGGCCTCGCGATCCTGAGGCTCGTCTCCTCGGACGGCCCCATCGCCTACGTGGGGCGGCGCATCGACGGCCTCACGTCGAAGGCGATGCGCCCGCTCCGCAAGGAGATGCAAATCGTCTTCCAGGACCCGTACGGATCGCTCTCGCCCCGGCTCTCGGTCGCCGAGATCATCGAGGAGGGGCTTCTCATTCAGAAGCCCGAACTCACCTACGAGCAGCGGCGCGAAGAGGTGGCCAAGGCCCTCAAGGAGGTCGGCCTCGATCCCACTTCCCTCGACCGCTATCCCCACGAGTTCTCCGGCGGCCAGCGCCAGCGCATCGCCATCGCCCGCGCCATGGTGCTCGAGCCCCGCTTCATCATGCTCGACGAGCCGACCAGCGCCCTCGACATGAGCGTGCAGGCGCAGATCGTCGATCTCTTGCGCGATCTCCAGAAGCGGCGCGGCCTCGCCTACCTCTTCATCAGCCACGACCTCAAGGTCGTGCGTGCGCTCTGCAACTATGTGATCGTCATGAAGAACGGCCGGGTGGTCGAGGAAGGCCCGGCGGAGGAGGTGTTCATGGCGCCGAAGGCCGACTACACGCGGGCGCTCCTCGCCGCCGCGCTCGATCTCAAGGTGGCGCACCGCGCGGCGCTCGCGACATAATCGGTGTAGTGACCGCGGGGGGCTTCCAAAGGCGGCGAGTTTGCTTCATCGTGCCGAGCCGAACGCCCCAATCCAACCGTTCGGCCCGCGCATGCTCACCGACGAAGCTCTTCACTCACGGCTTCGCGCCACCATAGAGTCGCTGCGCTACTGGGTGCCGACCATCGCCGACGTGGCCCACATCGCCGAGCGCAGCTCCGGCGATACCTTCGTCATCACCATCGAGCCCAACACGCCCGCGGCCTGCCCCGTCGAGATCGCGCTCCGCCCCAATGGCCGCTTCGACATCACGATCGGCGGCGAGACATACTGGGACCGCGCGGTCCCGTCTTACGACCTCTTCCTGCCGCTGCTCGAGGCGATCGCCGCCGGCAACGTCGTCCAGCGCCGCTGGGAGAGCCTGGCCACGGGCGCCGTGCGCGCCGTCGAGACCATCGTGACGATGGCCGACGGATCGGTCTGGCGCGAGGGCCGCACCATCGAGGATTTCGCCTCGGCCGTTCCGCGCGAAGCAACGGAGCGCCGCGACCGCCACTTCCTCCCCTACCGCCGCTAGCCCGCTCCGATTTACCCGCCAGGGCGATCTAGGCCTTGCTCGGAGCCGAAAGCGCGGGCAGGCGCTTGATCGAGGTGATCTTCGAGCCCTGGCGCTGGATGCGCTCGGCGGCCTCCGGCAGCGTCTCGGCGACGACGGCCATGTGATGGGCGTTGGCGTGGACCAGCATCAGGCCGTCGGCCATGATGCCGACGTGGCCCTTCCAGAACACGAGGTCGCCGCGCTCGAGGCCCTCGAGGCTCTCGGGCACGAGAACCTGCGCGCCCAATTCCGTCTCCTGCATGTCGCTGTCGCGCGGGCAGGCGAGACCCGCGGCCTCGAGCGCGGTCTGCACCAGCCCGGAGCAGTCGATGCCGACGCGCGTGCGTCCGCCCCAGAGATAGGGCGTTCCGATCAGGCGCTCGGCAATCTCGGCGAAGTCGCGCGCAAACCGGCCCTTCTCGGCCACATGCCGGGTCACGACGTAGCCGCCGCCGGCGAGCGTCGTGAAGAGAGCCTCCTGGCCGGTCGCGACGACGAGCGAATTGAGGGCGAGATGCATGAGGGGCGGCGTCTTGATGTCGGGCGCGGGATAGACGAACGTCCCGAGCGCCTTCACCCGGTGGGTCGGCTCGGCGCCCTTGGCCGAGAGCACGTCCGCCGGCAGGTAGCCGACGTAGCGGTCGTGCTCGAGCTGGACCCAGGCCCAGCCCTCGGCCTCGTCGTAGACGGTGACGGTCTCCCCGAACAGCACCTCCGTATCGACCGGGGACGCGAGGTCCGGCCGCCGGCGCAGGGGGACCGCCGAGCGCACGAGGCGAAAGGCGGCGCCCGGCGCATAGCGCGGCGCATCGACCTCGCCCGAGAGGCTCAAGGCCGCGAGGTCCGCGCGATAGGCGTAGCGGCGCGGGTCGAGGCGATTGGAAACGGCGGCGCCCGCTTTGCCTTTCTTGGAGGATTGCCCAGTCATCGCTTTCCGTCCTTGGACAGCACGGCGAATACCGCACGCGCCGTTTGCGGCTCGCCGCCCTTCGGTCCGAGCGGCCGCGCCGCCGGCCGCCAGCCGTAGAGATCGAGGTGAGCGAAGCGGCGCGCTCTCTTGACGAACCGGCGCAGGAACAGGGCGGCCGTGATGGCGCCCGCGAACGGCGCATCGTAGACGTTGTTCATGTCGGCGACGTCGCTGTCGAGATGGCGCTCGTAGCCGTTCCACAGCGGCAGCCGCCACACGGGATCGCCGACGGCGGCGCCGGTCCGCATGAGATCGGCCGCCAGAGCCTCGTCGTCCGTGAAGAGACCCGGCAGATCGGGCCCGAGGGCGACGCGCGCCGCGCCGGTGAGCGTCGCGAACACGAACAGCCACTCGGGCGCGTCCTCATCGGCGAGCGAGAGCGCGTCGGCGAGCACGAGGCGCCCCTCGGCGTCGGTGTTGCCGATTTCGACCGTGGTTCCCGCGCGGCTCGTCACCACGTCGCCGGGCCGGAAGCTCTCGCCCGAGACGCTGTTCTCGGCCGCCGCGATCAGGAGCCTCAGCTTCACGTCGAGCCCCTGGCCCATGATCATATGGCCGAGGCTCAAGGCGGTCGCGGCGCCGCCCATGTCCTTCTTCATGAGCAGCATGGCGGAGGCCGGCTTGATGTCGAGGCCGCCGGTGTCGAAGGTGATGCCCTTGCCGACGAGGGTGACCGTCGGCGCGTTGGCCGAGCCGCCCGGCTTCTGCCACTTGAGGTCGATGAGGCGCGGCGTGCGCGGGCTGCCGCGGCCGACCGCGTGGATGAGCGCGAACCGCTCCTCGAGAAGCTTGTCGCCTTTGACGACTGTCGCCTTCGCGCCGTGGCGGAGGGCGAGATCGCGGGCCGCCGCCTCGAGCTCGTCGGGTCCGAGGTCGGAGGCCGGAGTGTTGATCAGGTCGCGGCCGAGCCAGACCGCCTCGACCGTGTTGAGGAGGGCCTGCCTATCGACCCCGGCGGGCACCTTGAGACGGGGCGGCGCGTCGGTGCCCCCCGTCGTCTTGTAGCGCCGGAACCGGTAGGCGCCGAGGCCCCAGGCGAGCGTTGCGAGCTCGGGTGCCGCACAGGTGTCCGGGAGAGCGTACGCGCCGGCGGGCAGGCTCGAGGCAAGCTGGCCGACGAGCAGCTCCGACGGCCCCGAAGGCTCGCCCGACGCGCCGTTGCCGAGCCCGAGGGCCGCAGCCGCGAGCTTGCCGCCGGCGCCGGGCACGAGCGCCTGCTTGCGGGCCGCCGTCGTGAAGCCGGTCGCCTCGAGCCAGCGCCGATCGGCCTCGCCGAGGCCCGCGCTCGCGACCGGAAAGGAATCCGACACCAGGCAGATGGGGATCGGGCTCTCGGTTGAATCTTCGGCGAGGAACACGTCGGACGGGACGAGCGCGCGGCCGGCCAGAGAATTTTCTTTCATGAGAGTGGTCAAAATCCTTGAGAATTGACCGCTTGGACGGCGGCGCGAGGTTCGGCATTATCACTCCCCGGTCCAGGAGCACAACCGCATGGAGAAGATGGGGCATGCAGGCGTCGCGCTACCGGCTGATCATCGGCAATAAGGCTTGGTCGAGCTGGAGTTTGCGGCCATGGCTGGTGATGCGCCGATTCGGGCTGCCTTTTGAGGAAATCAACATCCGGCTGCGGGAGCCGTCGTCGAAGGACAGGATTCTCGGCCACTCGGCCGCGGGCAAGGTTCCCGCCCTCTACATCGGCGACCTCCTCGTCTGGGACAGCCTCGCCATCATCGAGACCTTGGCCGACCGCCACCCGGAGCACGCGATCTGGCCCGCGGAGAGGGACGCGCGCGCCGTCGCCCGCTCCGTTTCCGCCGAGATGCACGCGGGCTTCCAGGCGCTGCGCGAGCATTGCCCCATGGACATTCTGAAGCGCGAGCCGAAGAAGACCCTGCCCGAGGCCGCCGAGACCAATATCCGCCGCGTGGTCGCGCTCTGGCGCGACTGCCGGCAGCGGTTCGGCGGGGCGGGCCCGTTCCTCTTCTCCGACTTTTCCGCGGCCGATGCCATGTATGCTCCCGTCGCCTCGCGGCTCCGGACCTACATCCCCGACCTCGCCCCTTTCGGCGACGACGGGACGGCCGAAGCCTACGTCGAGACGATCTTCGCCATGCCGGAAATCGCCGCGTGGGCCGACGCCGCCCGCCTCGAGCAGGCCGCCTGATCCCCTTCGCGCGCCCGTGTCTACACGCTGCCGGCTAGGCCCAACCGGTTAAGCATTTGTTGACCCGTGTCCCAGAAAGTAATGCTCAGCCCTGAGAGAGCGGCGCTGATTCGGTGACTACGGAGACACGATATGGCCGCCCGCGCCGCGCCTGAGCCGGTCCTCATGCTGCCAAGGGCCGGGATCGCCGCGGCGATGGCTGCAAGCCTGCTGCTCGGGGCCTGCTCGCAGTTTGTGGGCGACGTCAGTCCTGCCGCCCTCGTGACGGGAAGCAAGCCGGCTCCTCCTGCCGACAGCGATGCTCAGCGTCCGCCACAGACCGACCTCGAGAAGGCGACGGACTATTGGGCGAAGGAATACGCCAAGGACCCGCGCAACCTCGACAACGTTCTCTCCTACGCCAAGAATCTCAAGGCCATGGGCCAGAAATCGCAGGCCCTCGCCATCCTGCAGAACGCCTCCCTGTACCATGCGAGCGACAAGCGGCTCGCCTCCGAATACGGCCGCCTCGCCCTCGATCTCGATCAGGTGAGCCTGGCGAAGCAGCTCCTCGCGGTGGCCGACGATCCCGTCGCCCCCGACTGGCGCGTCATCCTCGCGCGCGGGACCGTGCTTGCGAAGGAGGGCCGCTACAAGGAGGCCGTCGAGTTCTACGAGCGCGCCCGGGCGCTCGCGCCCGACCACCCCTCCGTTTTGAACAATCTTGCGCTCGCCTACACGATGAGCGGCGAGCCGGCCAGGGCCGAAGGCCTCCTGCGCACGGCCGCCGCCGCGCAAGGGGCGAGCGCGAAGGTGCGCCAGAACCTCGCCCTCGTCCTCGGGCTGCAGGGCAAGTACGACGAGGCGACGAAAGTGGCGTCAACCGACCTTGCCGTGGACAGCGCCAAGGCCAATGCCGACCTCCTGCGCAAGATCGTCAAGGCCGAGCCGAAGGCGATGCCGGCCGAGGCGGTCGAGGCCGCGCCGACCGACGTGGCCGAGGCGCCGAGCGCGCCGCCCGCGATCAGGCCCGCGCTCGCGGAGAGCGAGCACGCTGACCCGGACGAGGCGGCGATCGAGCCCGTGGCCAGCGCCGAGGCGCCGGCCGCAGCCGCGCCGGCCGCCCTCAAGCCCTCGACGAACTGACGCATTGAATGCTCGGACGGACCGGCGCCTTCATGCCGGAAGCATGTCTTCGGCATGACCCGGAAACATGTCTTCGCCATGTCGCGGCGATGACGTTCCGCGAAGCAAAACCTAGTTGAATTTCCAGAACGTGATCGCGGCGGGCCCGAGGATCACGACGAACAGCACCGGCAGGAAGAACAAGATCATCGGCACCGTAAGCTTGGGCGGCAGCGCCGCCGCCTTCCTCTCGGCCTCCGACATGCGGATGTCGCGGTTCTCTTTCGCCATCACTCTCAAGGCCGTCCCCACCGGCGTGCCGTAGCGCTCGGCCTGAATGAGCGCCGTCGCCACCGCCTTGACGCCCGGAAGGCCGGTCCGCTTGCCGAGGTTCTCGAACGCCTGGCGGCGCTCGCCGAGATAGGAGAGCTCCGCCGTCGTGAGCGACAGCTCCTCGCCGAGCTCGATCGACTGGACCGTGATCTCCTTCGCCACCTTGCCGAACGCGGCCTCGACCGACATGCCCGACTGCACGCAGATGAGGAGCATGTCGAGTGAATCGGGAAACGCCTGCCTGATCGACTGCTGGCGCTTCTGCGCCAGGTTCTCGACGAAGATGTTCGGCAGATAGAAGCCGCAGATCCCCGCGCCGAGCGCCATCACGACCTTCATCTGCGACGAGTAGTCGAAGTCGGACACGACGAACAGGTAGAAGAGGGCGACGCAGAACACCATCGGCGGGGCCGCGACGCGGAAGAACATGTAGGTGACGAGCGGCGCCTGGCCGCGCAATCCCGCGGTCTTGAGCTTGTTTCTGATCTCCTCGTTGTCGAACTGGGCGCGAAGATCGAGCTTGTCGACGATCTGCTGCATGAACCCCTTCGAGGACTGCCTGAGCTTGGCGCCCTGGCGTTCCTTGGCGGCCATCTCTGCGAGGCGCTGGGAGCGCATCTTGTCGCGCTCGAGCGCCATCACGCGCATGCGCTGGTTCATGCGGTCCCGGCTCAGGAGCGGCATGGCGAGCGCGAACACGGTCGCGACGATGGCGATCGTGCCGAGCAGCGTGGCCATGAACTGCGGGCTCAGGAGATAGTGGATGAGATCGTCCATGAGATCAGAACTTGAAGTTGATCATCTTGCGCATGACGAGAACGCCGCAGCCCATCCAGAACAGGCCGAGCATGATCATGAAGTTGCCGGTCCGCGTGGCGAAAAGGGGCATGATGTAGTCGGGCGTGGTCCCGTAGACCATGAGCATGACGCCGGGAGGCAGCGAGGCGAGCACCATCGCCGACGTCTTGGCCTCCGCCGACAGCGCCTTCACCTTCATGGCCATGCGCTGGCGGTCGCGCAGGACGCCGGAGAGATTGGCGAGCGCCTCCGACAGGTTGCCGCCGGCCTGCTGCTGGATTGCGATCACGATGGTGAGAAACTTGACCTCCGGCACAGGCATCCGAAGCACGAGCCTTTCGAGTGCCTCCGACAGCGGCACGCCGACACGCTGCTGCTCGATCACCTCCTTGAACTCGCTCGCAATGGGCTCGGGGCTCTCGCGGGCGATGACCTGCAAGCACTCGTTGAGCGGTAGGCCGGACTTCACGCCGCGCACGACCACGTCGATGGCGTTGGCGAGCTCGGCCAGGAACTTCGCCTGCCGCCGCTTGATCATCTTGGACAGAATGAAACGGGGAAGCCCGAACGTGCCGACGAACATCGCCGTCATCGTCGCGAGCGGCAGCAGCGCCGAATGCGGAAGGGAGACGTAGGCGATGGCCGAGCAGAGAAGCCCGGAGATTGCGCTCGCGATCCAGAAAGCCTTCGGCTCGACGTCGAGGCCGGCGCGCTGCAGCTTGAGGCGCAGCGTGACCTTCTCCTTGGCCTTGTTGCGGCTCTCGATGTCCTTGAGCGTCTCGGCGACCTGCTTCCTCCGCGTTGCCGCGATCTCGGCCGCGGAGCGCGTCGCGGCCTTCTTTGCCGTGCCTTCGCTGACGGAAGCGATGCGCTTTTCGCGCTCGCGCTCGCCGGAGATGTAGGGATACGCGACTACGTAGACGATCGAGGACAGCGTCACGGCGGCCAAGAGGCCCGCAACCAGCGGCATCATGCTCGGATCAAGCATTGGCCTCTCCGAGCGGGTTGCCGTTCGAATCGAGCACCTCGGCCGCGGCGAGCGCCGAAGCAAGACGGCCCTCCTCCTTGTAGTACTCGGCCCTCTCCCAAAAGGCCGGGCGCGCGATGCCGGTCGAGCGGTGCAGGCCGGTGAGCCTTCCGTTCGCGTCCTCGCCGGTAATTTCGTAGACAATGAGGTTCTGCAGCGTGATCGTTTCCTCCTCCATGCCGGTGACCTCGGTGATGTGGGTCACCTTGCGCGAGCCGTCGCGCAGGCGCGAGGCCTGGATGATGATGTCGATCGAGCCGACGATCATCTCGCGGATGGTGCGCACGGGGAGCGTGAAGCCGCCCATCATGATCATGGATTCGAGACGGCTGAGCGCTTCGCGCGGCGAGTTGGCGTGAAGCGTCCCCATGGAGCCGTCATGGCCGGTGTTCATGGCCTGAAGCAGGTCGAAGGCCTCCGGTCCGCGCACCTCGCCGACGATGATGCGCTCGGGGCGCATGCGCAGGCAGTTCCTGACCAGCTCGCGCATGGTGACCTCGCCCTCGCCCTCGAGATTGGGCGGCCGAGTCTCGAGACGCACCACGTGGGGCTGCTGGAGCTGAAGCTCCGCCGAGTCCTCGCAGGTGATGATGCGCTCGGTCATGTCGATCGAGCCGGTCAGGCAGTTGAGCAGCGTCGTCTTGCCCGAGCCCGTGCCGCCCGAGATGAGGACGTTGCAGCGCACGCGGCCGATGATCTCGAGCACCGTCTTGGCGTGCGGCGTGATCGAGCCGTACCTGACGAGCTGCTCGAGCGTGAGCCGGTCCTTCTTGAACTTGCGGATGGTGAGCGCGGGTCCGTCGATGGCGAGCGGCGGGGCGATCACGTTGACGCGCGAGCCGTCGGGGAGGCGCGCGTCGCAGATGGGGCTGCTTTCGTCGACGCGGCGGCCGACCTGGCTCACGATGCGCTGGCAGATGTTCATGAGCTGCTGGTTGTCGGCGAAGCGCACCGTCGTCTTCTGCACCTTGCCCGCGACCTCGATGAAGGTCGTGGATGCGCCGTTCACCATGATGTCGGCGATGTCGTCGCGGGCCAGCAGAGGCTCGAGCGGGCCGTAGCCCAGCACGTCGTTGCAGATGTCCTCGAGCAGCTCCTCCTGCTCGGCAATCGACATGACGACGTTCTTGACCTGGATGATCTCCGAGACGATGTCGCGGATCTCCTCGCGCGCGGCGGCCGAGTCGAGCTTGGCGAGCTGGGTGAGGTCGATCGTGTCGATGAGCGCGTTGAAGACCGTCGTCTTGACGTCGTAGTACTCCTCCGAGTGCCGGCGCTGCACCTCGACGGGCTCGACGCGCTGGGGCGGCGCGGCGGCGGCCGCAGCCGGCGGCTCGACGGGCTTCGGCGCGGCGAGCCCGGCCGGCTGCGGCTGGGGTGCCCTGCGCTGGGCGCGGCGTCATTCGATCGCTTGCCGAACATTTGGGCCGCGCTCCTAGGACCGGATCAGTCTGAGCTTTTCCAGGAGCGGAGCCAAAGGCGACTTCCTCTCGGGCTTGATCTCCTTGCGGTGCGCCAGCGCCATCGCGATCTCGCGGAAGCTTTGCGGCGCCTTGGCCGAGGCGTTGATCTCCTCGAGCATCTGCCCGTTGTTGGCCGCCTGCCCGAACAGCTCGCTATCGAAGTCGATGACGCAAAGCGCCTTGAGGCCGAGCGCGGCCTCGAACTCCGGGGCCGAAATCTCGGGACGCTTCGGCATGTTCGCCATGTTGAGCACGAGGTGGGGGAGCGCGTCGTTCTTGCGCGACTGCTTGGCGAGATCGACGATGTTCTTCGCGTTGCGGAGGTTGGCGAGATCGGGGACCGCGGTGATGACGATCTCGTCCGCCTGGATCAGCAGGCGCTTGGTCCAGGCCGACCAGGTGTGGGGCAGGTCGACGGCGACGTAGGGCACGTTCTGGCGCACGACGTCGATCACCGTCTCGCAAGCCTCCGGCGTGATGTCGTAGTCGCGATCGAGCACGACCGGGGCGGCGAAGATCGAGAGGTGCTCCGAGCACTTCGTGAGCAGGCGGTCGAGGAGGACCTCGTCGAGCCGCTCCGGGTTTTGGAGCGCATCGGCGATGCCCTGGACCGGGTCCTGATTGAAGTCCAGCCCCGTCGTGCCGAAGGCGAGATCGAGATCGGCGATGACGGCGTTCGCCTTCAAGGTCTCGGCCAGCGTCCAGGCTACGTTGTGGCAGATGGTCGAGGAGCCGACGCCGCCCTTGGCGCCGACGAAGGCGAAGACGTGGCCGACCGGGTCGGCGCTCGGGTTGTTGTAGAGGCTCGACAGCGCCTCCATGAGCTCGGCGACCGAGATCGGCGCGACCAGGTACTCCGACACGCCGCGCTTCAGGAGCTCGCGATAGAGCACGACGTCGTTGACGTGGCCGATGATCAGCACCTTCGTTCCCGCGTCGCAGCTCTCTGCGAGCTGATCGAGCTCGGAGAGCAGCTCCGCGCGGGAGAGACTCGATTCGAGGATGATGAGGTTCGGGGTCGGACTCTCCTGATAGTGAGCCACCGCGGCCTCGGCGCCGCCCATTTGCACGCTGACGTGCACCTTCGTCAGCCGGCGATCCTCGGCCGCCGTCTGGATGATCTCCGCTACCGCCGGGTCCTCGCAAAATGCTTGAATGGAGATGCGCGGGATCGGCCGCGCGCGCTCGATCGCCGCGGCGGCGGCGTCGGCGGCATCGGCGTAGCCGAGACCGGAGTCGGCCTCGGAAGCGGAAAAGACAGGCTTCGTCATCTCAAGAGCCTCAGTTGGTCGTCTTCACCTGAACCCTCTCGTCGTCCGTCTTCTTGGCCGTCGTCGACTCGCCGTTCACATACTTGTCCCACGTCACGTCCCTACGCTCGGAGGCGCGATCGCTCTCCGTGCGCGGGCCGAGGAGATCGGCGGGATTGGCGACCATGGCGGCCAGGTTGCGCTGGTTGGCGCAGCCGAGATTGGGGTAGGGCAGGTTGTTGGGCTCGCGCGCGAGGTTTGTCGGCCAGGCGCCGCACTCGGGCGCGTCGGCGATGTAGCGCAGATAGGAGACGCGGATCGGCGGGTCGCGCTCGAACTCGTCGAGGTAGGCCTCGACCGCGATCGAGGATTCGGAGAAGCCGTTGTCGCTCAAGAGGCGGCGGATTTGCTGGACCGCCTGCATCGCCGCCAACTCGTTCGGGCCGCCGCTCGGCGCCGAGATGACGAGCCGGCTGTTGCCGGCATCGCTCGCCCGCGCGCGGTCGGCGAAGGCGAGGAGGTCGGCGCGCGCCTTGGGCGACAGTCCGGGCGAGCTCTTGGCGATGTGGATCTCGAGCGTCTGCGGCTGCTGGGAGACGAGGATCGGATGGCGCTGCGCAGGATCGACGAGCGCCCAGCCCGCGACCTGAGCGCCCTCCTCGTCGTGCTTGCAGCCGCCGACGGCAAGTACGATGAGGGAGGCGGCAATCATGCGCCGCGCCGACCGCGCTCGGACGACGCGGAGGAGGAGGAGCGCTTTTTCTCTCGTCAGCATTGGTGTTCTCCGCTCACGCGCCATCATTCCACGATGAACCCGTAGTCGCCCTTGAGATCGCCCGGTGGAGGCGCCGAGGTCGAGCCGTAGATCCGGTTGATATGGCCGAGGAAGTCGCCCTTCAGGTCGGAGGCGTCGCCGAGACCGTCGAGCGGGCGGGAAAGGTCCTGGCGGGCCGACGGCTTCACCAGGTAGGGCGTGACGATGACGACGAGCTCGCTCTCCTGCTTGATGAAGTCGCGGCTCCTGAACAGGGTGCCGAGGACAGGCACGTCCTTGAGGCCCGGGAAGCCGTCGATGTTCTGGCGCACGCCGTCGGTGATGAGGCCGGCCAGCGCCAGCGAGCCTCCCGACGGCAGCTCCACGGTCGATTTGGCCTGGCGCTTCTTGAGCGCCGGAATCGAGATGAAGTTCAGCGTCACCGCGCCGAGGTCGGAGAGCTCGCTCACCTCGCTTTCGATCTTCAAGCTGATGCGGCCCTCCGAGAGCACCGTCGGCGTAAACGATACGCCGACGCCGAACTCCTTGTAGATCACGGTCGTCTGCCCCTGGGCGTCGACGACCGGGATCGGGAACTCGCCGCCGGCGAGGAACTTCGCCGCCTCCCCCGATACCGCCGTGAGGTTCGGCTCGGCGAGCGTGCGAATGAGCCCGTCGCGCTCGAGCGCGCGGATGGCATGGGTGATCCTTTGATTTCCTGACGCCCAGCCGCCGTCTAAGCCGCTGTTGGTGAAGGCATCGGGAATGGACGAGTTGGGCTGAAAGTTGCACAACGTGCCGGCGGGGCAGGCAATCGCCGGATTGGTCGGGCTTCCCACGGTCGAGATGCCGGGCAACGGCAGATTGCCGAGGCCGGCGGCCGCCGTGAGCGGGAGCGCGTTCTCCGTCAAGAGCGTCGTCGAGAAGTTGCCGGCGTTGATGACGGCGCCGATGTTGATGCCGAACTGCTTCAGAAGCGAGCGCTGCACCTCGGCCACGACGACGCGGAGCATGACCTGCTCCTCGCCCTCGACGGCGAGCATGTTGATGACCTTGAGCTTGTCGCGCTTGTCGTTCTCGGACGGCGTGACGATGAAGCGCGAGGCGAGGTCGAAGGCCCGGTTCGAATCGATGGGGCTCCTCACCGTTCCCGTGAGGATCACGGTGTCGTTCAGTATCTCGGTCTTGATGTTGGAGCCGGGGATGAGGCGCACGAACAACTGGTCCAGGACGGCGGTGTCGGCCTCGACGTCGATCTCGAGGGTCAGGATCTGCTCGCCGTGGGAATCGAAGAAGAAGGCGTTCGATTGGCCGACCTTCTTGCCGATGAGGTGGACCCGGTTCGACGACTGGACGACGGCGTCGACGATCTCCGGCGCCGAGACCATGACGTCGCGCAGCTCGCGGGGGAGCTCGACCAGCATGGCCTTGTTGCGCCCGAGCCGGATCGCCCGGGTCTGCGGCAGCGCCTCCGCGTCGGAGATGCGGAGCACCGATTGATGATCGGTTGTCACGAACGTGCCGCCGCCGAACGCGTCGCCGTTCGCGAGCGCGGGAGGCGCGGGCGCGACCGCCGCCGATGCGAGGACGGCAAGGGCCAGCACGGCCCCGCGCCAGGGCTTCGTCACGACAGTTCGCATCGGTCTTTTAGCCTTCCGACGAGCCACGTTTGAGCGAGAACTCAGTTCACGCCGTACGTACGCGAGCTGACACCGTAACGCAGGACCCGGACTGCATTGCCGTTCTTGTTCTTGTCGATATCGTCGCCCGCGATCGGGCCGGTGCCGTCCGCCTCGAGATCGGAGATCGACCGCAGCGACAGGCTGATCTCGCCCATCGAGTTGGCGAGCGCGAGCAGCTCGGACTGACGCGGGGTGAGCTCGAGCGTCGCCGTGCCGGCGTTCCCGTCGGCGGTCTTCTTGCTGTCCTTGCTGTCGATCTGCTGGCCGATGGCGAGGACGCGAACGTTGCGGAATAGCGTATCGCTCACATACTCGTCCGCCCCGTTGCGGCCGCGCGTGCGCCGAATCAGGATCACGTCGACGCGGTCGTTGGGGAGGATGAGCTTGGCGACGGCCGTCTCGTCCTTGATCTTGGTGGAGACGGCACGCATGCCGGCGGGAAGGATGGCGGCGAGAATGCCGCCTTGCCCGGGCTTGACCAGCTTCTGGTTGGTGACCGGCTCGCCGGCGAGGATCGGCGTACGGGCGATGGCGCCGGTGTATTGCGCAATGGCGTTGGGGTTCGCCGCCTTGGTGATGAAACCGGTGTTGGCCGTGTCCTCGGGCCACGGCTGCCAGCGCAGGAGCGTTTCGTTCGCCACCTGGCCGAGACCGATGTCGGCGCTGGCGACGAGGACGTCCGACGATTTGACGTGCACCTCGACCGTCTTCTCGATGGGCGCCTGGTTCATGACGCTCTGGATCATGATGAAGGCGAGGAGCCCGGCTGAGCCCGCGATCGCGATCCCGATGAGCTGTGCTCGCTTCATTGCGCCAAGTCCCTGGAGTTCCGGCGTGCCGAACCGGTTTGAGGCGAGTTTGCGTGACAATCGTCAACGGGGAGTTAACCTCCGTTGCAATACGGGCCGGAGTGACCGGTCTGCGGCGCAAGAGAAGTCGGGGCTGGCAAGGGCGCGAATCAGCCGCCGAAGGCGGCGAACCAGACGGTTCGCGGGTAGATCCAAAGCGCCGCGCCCGCGATTGCGAGGCCGTAGGGTATGCCGGAGCCCGACCGGTGGAGCCTCAGCGCCCATCCGGGGCCGGGCAGCGCGGCGATCGGCAGGCGGCGGTAGGCGAGGATTAGAAGCGCGAGCGCCCCGCCCAGGATCGCCACCACCGAGCAATAGGTGATGAGCTCGCCGGGCCCGATCCAGAGCGCCGACGCCGCGAGCAGCTTTGCGTCCCCGCCTCCGAGCCAGCCCTGCGAGAAGAAGAGGATGCCGATCAGGAGCACCAGCAACCCGGCGCTGAGGTGGAGCAGGGCCTGGTCGAGGGGGAGGCCGGCGAAGGCGGCCGCGATCGGAAAGGCCGCCGCGAGCGCGAGCGACACGCGGTTCGGGATGGTCATGGTGAGGAGGTCCATGGCCCCGGCGAAGGCCATGGCGGCCGGGAAGACGAGCAGGAGCACATGCTCTAGCACGGCGATCGGACCTCTTCTCCGGGGGCTCGCGGGAGCCCGTCTCATGGGTCTTTCAGTGTCGCTGACCGGCGTTAAGCGAGGCCTAAAATTTAGGCTCTGACGCCCGACGGGCGGCTAGTTGATGAAACTCGCGACGTTGCTCCAGATCTGATTGAGCTGCGTCGGAAAGCTGGAAATCGTCCCAATAATGCCGATCGCCATGATCAGCGCGATCATGCCGTATTCGATCGAGGTCGCGGCGCCCTCGTCGGCCCAGAGTTGCTTGAGCAGCTTAAACATTCTGCTTCTCTCCGAACTTTCCGCCTACGGTCTGGTCTCAACCAGCATACGGGGGCTCAGTTAACGGGGGGTGGATCGGGCACGCCCTTAAGTCTTGACGCCGCCATACCGCTGGGCTGAGTTGCAGCCGCCGGGCAGCCACGAAGGGAAAGATGATGGGTTTGACGCGACAGGGTCTCACGGCCGCGGCGGCGCTGTTCATGGTAGCGGTTCTCCCGGCCGTGGCCGTCGAGGCCGGCGGGTTCGACGTCGCGCCCAAGGAGCCGTCGACGAAGCCGCGCAAGACCGCGAAGCCGCCGGCCCCACCCGCAGCGGCGCCCGCCCAGACCCAGCCTGCGGCACCGGCCGGAGCCGAGAGCGCGGCCCCGCCGGCCCAAGCCGAGAGCGCGCCTCAGCCGGCGGTCAAGACCCAGGGGCCGAGCACGGCCGGCATGCCGCCGCCGCCAGCCCCCGCCAACTGCCGCAACACCGGGTCGTTCGAGGCCTGGCTCGCCGACTTCCGCAAGGAGGCCGCCGCCGAGGGCATCAGCCAGCGGACGATCTCCGCCGCGCTCGACGGCATCGTCCTCGATCAGAGCGTCATCTCGCGCGACCGCCGCCAGGGCTTCTTCTCGCAGAGCTTCCTCGACTTCTCGGCCAAGCTCGCGACCGCGAACCGGGTCCAGAGCGGGCGGGCGCAGATCGCCAAGAACAAGGCCGCCTTCGACCGGGTCGACAAGGAGTTCGGCGTGCCGGCCCCCGTCATCACCGGCTTCTGGGCGCTGGAAAGCGACTTCGGCGCCGGCATGGGCAAATTCCCGATCCTCGGCGCGCTGGCAACTCTCGCCTACGATTGCCGGCGGGGGCCGATGTTCCGCGACGAGCTCAAGGCGGCGCTCAAGATCATCGATCGCGGCGACATGACGCCCCAGACTATGATCGGCTCGTGGGCGGGCGAGATCGGCCAGACGCAGTTCCTGCCGACCCGCTACCTCGAGCACGCGATCGACTACGACGGCGACGGCCATCCCAACCTGTTCGCAAATGCCACCGACATCATCGGCACCACGGCCAACTACATGACCCACCTCGGCTGGCGGCGCGGCGAGCCGTGGCTCGAGGAGGTCGAGGTGCCCGACAAGCTCGCCTGGGAGGAGGCGGACCTCGCCATCAAGCATCCGCGCTCGCAGTGGGCCGCGTGGGGCGTGACGCGGCGAGGCGGGGCGGCGCTGCCCGACGACTCGCTCCCGGCTTCCCTCCTTCTGCCGATGGGCCGGTTCGGCCCCGCGTTCCTCGCCTACCCCAACTTCGACGTCTACCTGCAGTGGAACCAGTCGCTCAACTACGCGACGACGGCGGCCTATCTCGCAAACCGCATCGATGGGGCGCCGGCCATGAGCCGCGGCAGACCCGGCATCCCGGTGCTTTCTCCCGAGGAGTCGAAGGAGCTTCAGCGCCTGCTCGTGAAGCGCGGCTTCGACGTGGGCGAGATCGACGGCAAAATCGGGCTCAAGACCCGCCAGGCGGTGAAGGTCGTGCAGAAGAAGCTGGGTTTTCCCGCCGATTCCTACCCGACCCCGGAGCTGCTTTCCGCCATGCGCGGCGGCGCCTGACGTTGCGCTCGGCCCCCGCCTTTTGCTAGCCTCTACAACGCGTGCGGCGCAGGCTTGGGCTGCGCCGGGGATCCGGGGGGACCGGCCACGCGCCACGATGGGGGATGCGCCGGTGGGCTGCCCGTGACCCAGAGCCTCGAGAACGACCTCGCGCACGTCGGCGCACTCGTCGCCCGGCCGGTCGACAATCCGCACGAGCTCGCCGCGATCCTGCGCCAGGTCTACCACGCCGTCTACGACGTCGATCTCGAGCGCTACGACGCCGCTTCCGTCCGCGCCATCGCCCCTAAGCTCATGGCCGCGATCTTCGCCTACCGAATGACGCTCCGCGACCGCATTGGCGAATGGCAGGCGAAGGGGTTCATGACGCGCGAGGTGCAAAACGCGCTGCGCGACGTGTTCCGCATCGCGCGCTACGGCTCCGACATGCTGGGCGAGCTTGCGATCGGGCACAAGCGCCTCGCTCCGGGCGAGGCCCCGCGCCGCGCCTTTACCGGCACCGACCACAACACCTTCGTGCACCCGAAGTTCGATACCGGCCGCAACATCGCCTTCCAGTCGGGCGACGTGCTGCTCATGCGCGGGGCCGCCCACAACAGCGCGGCGATCGCCCGCATCGGCGATGTCGATTCGCTCTTCTCCCACGTGGCGATGATCTACGTCGACAAGGACGGCAAGCCCTGGGTGGTCGAGGCGCTGATCGAGGACGGCTCCGTCATCAACACGCTCGAGCACGTGCTCGACCACGGGGTCGGGCGCGCCGTCGTCTATCGCTACAAGGATCCGGCGCTTGCCGCGCGCGCCGCCGAGATCGTTCATGAGCGCGTCAAGGCGAGCGTCGAGGGCAGGGCCCGCCACATTCCCTATGACTTCTCGATGCGCCTCAAGGGGAGGCGCAAGCTCTTCTGCGCCAAGCTCGTGCAGCAGGCCTTTCTCGACGCGAGCGGCGGAGCCTTGAGACTGCCGGCGTACAAGACGCGCTTTGCCTCGGGCAATCGCGAGTTCTTCCGCGCCATCGGCGTGCGCGCCAAGGAGACGTTCGCGCCGGGCGACATCGACATCGACCCGGCTTTCGACCTCGTCGCCGAGTGGCAGGACTATCGCGCGACCCCGGCGCTGCGCCGCCAGGACATGATCATGACCAAGTTCTTCGAGTGGATGGAGAAGCGGGGCTGGCGCTTCCGCGAAGATTTCTTCATCAAGCTCGTTGCCGTGTTCGGACGCCTCTCGAGCTACCTCTCGAAGCGCGCCAAGGACCTCATTGCTTCGGTCGTGCCCAAGGTGCCGAGCAACATGCGCCGCAGCTGCATCGCCGTGATCGCCATGCTGCACAAGACCGCCGAGGGCGTCGTCCCGGCGCTCCGCGCGCTCGAGGAGGACCACATCCGCATGACGGGCCGGCCGCTCCACCCGCGCGCCATCCTCGACCATCTCGAGCGCCTGCGCGAGGCCGCCAAGGGGCGCATCGGCTATCTCGTCGGCAAGTCTTGAGCCATCCTTCGTTGCGCAATTGGCGACGGTAAGATCCCGGATAGCCTCGCTCCGGGAAGGCAAGAGGAGAGGTTCGCCTCAATCCCAGACGTTGGGGACGTCGGTCTTGCCCTTGAGGTCGGCGGCGTTCTTGCAGAACGCTTCCTTGTTGGCGTTGCCCTCGGCAAGGAAGAGGCCGGTCCGCACGCCAAGTTCGATCAGAATGACCGTCTGGCGGGTCGTGTTCTCCTCGTCCGTTAGCTCGGCCCCGGTCGCCGACGCGGCGTCGAGCTCCTTGGCGAACTTCTCGGGATTAAGGTCGAGCCCGTCGCAAACCCGCGTCGCCGCGGACTGGTAGGCGAGATTGTTCAGCATCGCGAATTGCTTCTCGGTCAGCACGCCCTCGGTGCCTGCGAGCGCATCCTTCCACGCTTCGTCGAGGCGGTCGTCGTCCTTCTCGGCGGCGCCCGTCGGCGGGGCGAGCGCGAGCGGGGCGGCGAGGACGCCGGCGGCGAGAAGCGCGAAAAGCCAAGATCTTGCGGTCATGTTTCCCCCTACCGCGCGTAAACTTGCCATGTCCACTGCGGGGAGTAGGCCCCGCCCGCCAAGTAGCAGGCGCGCTGCACGGGATAGCAGCTGACGCCCGGTGCCGGTGAAAAGGTCCCGGCCCATGCCTGATCGTAGGCGGGCGGCGGAAGCGGCTGATAGCCGGGGACATAGACCTTCTCGACGACGGTCTTTTTCGGCGAGAGTGCGGAGCCGACAATCCCGCCGATGGCGAGGCCGCCGATGAACGCGCCGGCCTTGTCATTTTTCGCGGCGGCGCCGTTCGGCGAGCCCGCGAGCACGGCGGGAACGAGCGCGCCGGCGAGCAGCGCATTCAAAGAGATTTTTCCCATTATGAGATCCCGGGTGATGCGAAGAAGGGGGCAGTGCGGACGAACCGCATCTGCGAAGCCGATCAAGGCAACAATAAGACGCCTTTTCGCGTGTTATCCGATGGGCTTGACAAAGACAGTTGGCTCGGGACGCCACCGTCTCCCGGGCGCACTGTCCCGTGACGGTTGCACGATGACAGGCGCCAATCTGCTTCAGCAGGGAGCGCAGCGGCAGTGATAGGTCCCGCAGATCAGGCGCAGCCCCTTTCCGCATTGACCGCCGTCCTTGCGGCAATCCGCCCGCTGGATCAGGGTGACGTTCTTAGAGGGGAAGGCAGCGTGGGCGGCTCCACCGGCGGTCATGGCATCCGCCCTCCACGCGGCGGAGCCTAATGCCAGCAATGCCGCCGCGGCGAAAGCGATTGTCAGCCTGGACATGGCGTTCCTCTCTACTCGAATTCGCAGGTGCGGCGAGATTGCCGCCGGCCGATGATGATTAGTAGCGCCGGGCCGCCCGAGGATTAAGAGCGGTCCACCCGGAAAGGCATAGTAGCACCCCGTTTCTTTTATGCTGGTTAACCAGAGGCCGCCGCGCGGGCGCAGGCAAGCCGGTGGCGCGACCGCCGGACGTGCTATCAATCTCCGTCGTCCTATTGCCCAACCGGACCCGCCGCCTTGGACCGCTCCGTCATCGCAGCCACCGGCCTCTATATTCCGCCCCACAGCATTTCCAACAGCGAGCTGGTCGAGGCCTTCAACGCCTATGTCGCCCGCTTCAATGACGAGCACGCCGAGGCGATCGGGGTCGGCGAGACCGCGGCACTCCTCCCGTCGTCGGCGGAGTTCATCGAGAAGGCGTCCGGGCATCAAGTCGCGCCACGTGATGGACAAGACCGGGATTCTCGATCCGGCGATCATGCGACCCATCCTGCCGGAGCGGTCCAACGACGAGATCTCGATCCTCGCCGAGATCGCGATCGCGGCGGCAAAGGACGCCATCGCGACCTGGGGCAAGCCCGCGAGCGCCATCGGCGCCGTCATTTGCGCCGCTTCCAACATGCAGCGCCCCTATCCGGCCATGGCGATCGAGGTGCAGGATGCGCTCGGCATCGACGGCTTCGCCTTCGATATGAATGTCGCCTGCTCGTCGGCGACCTTCGGCATCAAGACGGCGGCCGACTTCGTCGCCGGCGGCTCGGCCGAGGCGGTTCTCATGGTCAATCCCGAGATCTGCTCGGGCCATCTCAACTTCACCGACCGCGACAGTCATTTCATTTTCGGCGACGTGGCGACGGCGGTGATCGTGGAGCGGGCCGAGGCGGCCGCCGGCGGCTGGGAGATCCTCGGCACGCGGCTGAAGACGGTCTTCTCCAACAACATCCGCAACAATTTCGGCTTCCTGAACCGCGCGGCCCCGGAGGGCATCGGCGCCAGGGACAAGCTTTTCGTCCAGGAGGGCCGCAAGGTCTTCAAGGAGGTCGTGCCGATGGTGAGCGACATGATCGTCCTGCACGCCGAGGACCTCGGCATCGATCCCAAGGGCTTGAAGCGGCTGTGGCTGCACCAGGCCAATATCAACATGAACGAGATGATCGGCCGAAAGGTGCTGGGCCGGGACCCGGCCCCCGGCGAGAACGTCATCATCCTCGACACCTTCGCCAATACGAGCTCGGCGGGCTCGATCATCGCCTTCCACACCGCGAGCGGCGACCTCGCGCCGGGCGACACGGGCCTCATCTGCAGCTTCGGCGCGGGCTATTCGGTAGGCACGGTGTTCGTCCGCAAACGGTAGGATCCCAGACCCATGACCCGCCTCCCATTCGACTTCACGTTTCTCGAGCGCTTCTCGATCCCGCTCAAGCGCTATGACGCGGGGGAGAAGATCTTTCTCGAGGACGATATCGGCGAGCACATGTACGTCGTGATGGAAGGAAAGGTGACGATCGTCACCTACGGCAACGTGCTCGAGAACGTGGGACTGTACGGGATCTTCGGCGAGCTGGCGCTGATCGACCGCGCGCCGCGCAGCGCGGCCGCCATCGCAGCCGAGCCGACCGAGCTCGCCATCATCGGCAAGGACAAATTCCTCGAGCTCGTTCGCCACGAGCCCGACTTCTCGCTCTACGTCATGTACGTGCTGGCCAATCGCATCCGCCGCATGAACAAGAGCTTGTGAGACCGGGGGCGCTCCTAGCGCCGCTCGAGCCCGCCGGAGCACGTCCGGCTCGAGGCCCAGATGAAAAGCACCATCGCCGCAAGTCCGAGGCCTGTCCTCACCGCGTGAAGCTCTCCCCATTGCTCGATCAAGCCCCGGCTCGCGGGTCCGGCAGCATCGGCAGCCGTCCCCAGAAGCGTGGAATAGATCGGCTCGATCATGACGAGGGTCCACGGCCAATTCGCGAGCATCAAGAGCCCGCCGGCGAGCCATCGCCAGTCCCGCGCCTGCCACCAGGTTGCGAGCGCCACAAGCCCGGTGAGGATGGCGAGCGAGCCCTGGATTGCGATCCCGACGCGGAAGCTGGACTTCCATTCGGTAAGCATCGGGCCGTTCTCGAGAGCAAGCCGCGCGGGCTGCTCGGCCAGGTTGATGTAGGCGGCGATGCCGAAGAAGATGGCGGCCATTGCGACGGCGAGGCCGGGCAGAAGTCGCTTGATGGCGCCGTAACGCTCACTTGTGCTTTTCATCGGCATGGGTGGCTCTCCGCGCAGAGGATCCAGACGCTTCGAGGCGGCTTCGCACCGTGCGCATCACGTTGATTGCGGTCCTGATATCGCCCGTCGAGAGCCTGGCCCCGAGATTGCTCGCCCACGGGCGCTGGCGCTCCATCGCCGCCGCGAAAACGCGCGCTCCCTTTTCCGTGAGCGTCACGAGCTTGGCGCGCGCGTGATGCGGATTGGGCGCGAAGGCTATGAGCCCCTCCCTTTCGAGCTCGTTGGCGATGCGCTGCACGGCCTGCCGGCTGAGCCCCATGTTGCGTGCCGTGTGCGCCACGGGCAGCGGAGCCGGCGACATCTCGATGGCGCCGAGAACCTGCCAGCGGGCCGAGGTGAGCCCGATATCGCCGACCAGCCGATCGCCGGCCTCCAGGAGATCGCCGTTGAGGCGGAAGGTCTCGATGGTGAGCTCGGTGATGAGTGCGGCGCGATCCGTCATGGCTGCATGCTGTCATATTGACAATATATTGTCAATATCAGCAGCTCCGTCTGCCGGCGGCAAGTCGACACGGGGTTCGCCCGCGAGTCCGCCGGCAAGCGGGGCCTATGCCCTGCCGTGCCGGCGCTCTGCGCACGCAGGATCGAGCCGGTCCGCGAGCGTCCGGCTATCTCGGCGCGCGAGCATAAGGGGCAGTGCGAACATTCCTTAACGAGCCTTTTCTTCCTGCTGACCCGCCGCCGGCCGCTTGACCCAGTCTTGGACTAATCGCCAATTTCCTGAGCGTGACGGCCTTCTGGCGCGCCCCGCGCCGCTCAACTAAGATGCAACGTCCCACCCTGAGTGGGGGCGATCGACGGGCGGCGGCTGCGCTCCGCCGGTCGCCGGAGTGGCGTCGTGACCGGAGGAAAAATCCAATGAGGTCGGCAAGGGAAGTCATCGCCGTCGCGGCGGCGGTGCTCGCAGTGAGCAGTCTTTCGGGTCGCGCCGAAATGCCAAAGGCGGTCGGCGATGGCGAAGGCCAGGTCGATATCGTCGCCTGGCCCGGGATACATCGAGCGTGGCGAGACCGACAAGAACTACGACTGGGTCACGAGCTTCGAGAAGGAGACGGGCTGCAAGGTCAACGTCAAGACGGCGGCGACCTCCGACGAGATGGTCACGCTCATGAACCAGGGCGGCTTCGATCTCGTCACCGCCTCGGGCGACGCCTCGCTCCGCCTCGTCGCCGGCAAGAAGGTGCAGCCGGTCAACATCGACCTCATTCCGAGCTGGAAGACGGTCGACGAGCGGCTGCAGAACGCGCCGTGGCACACGGTCGACGGCGTGCACTACGGCGTCCCGTTCCAGTGGGGCCCGAATGTGCTGGCCTACAACACCGAGGTGTTCAAGGAAGCGCCGAAGAGCTGGGCGGTCGTGTTCCAGGAGCAGAAGCCTGCCCGACGGCAAGAGCAACAAGGGCCGCGTTCAGGCCTACGACGGGGCGATCTATATCGCCGACGCCGCGCTCTATCTCATGAAGACGAAGCCCGAGCTCGGCATCAAGAACCCTTATGAGCTGAACAAGGACCAGTACGCCGCCGCCATCGCCCTGCTCCAGGCCCAGCGGGCGCTCATCGGCCGCTATTGGCACGACGCCATGGTGCAGGTCGACGATTTCAAGAACGAGGGCGTGGTCGCCTCATCGTCGTGGCCGTTCCAGGTCAACCTTCTCGTGACCGACAAGAAGCCGGTCGCCTCGACGATCCCGGCGGAAGGGGCGACGGGGTGGGCCGACACCACCATGATGCACGCGGAGGCCAAGCACCCGAACTGCGCCTATAAGTGGCTCGAGCATTCGATCAACCCGAAGCTCCAGGGCGACCTCGCCTCCTGGTTCGGCTCGGTCCCCGCCGTGCCGGCGGCCTGCAAGGGCAACGAGCTCTTGACCGACGCCGGCTGCGCAACCAACGGCTTCGACAATTTCGAGAAGATCTGGTTCTGGCGCACGCCGACCGCCAAGTGCGAGAAGGAAGGCGCCTGCGTGCCCTATTCGCAATGGGCCAAGGACTACATCGCGATCCTCGGCAAGTGATAGCGCAATAGTCCCGAGCGGCCCGGCCCGCGCGGCCGGGCCGCACTCTCGCGATGGTTCCCATGTCCGCCTCGGTACGATTCCAGAACGTCTCGCGCCGCTTCGGCTCGGTGCGCGCCGTCGACGGCGTGAGCCTCGACATCGAGCCCGGCGAGTTCTTCGCCATGCTCGGGCCCTCGGGCTCGGGCAAGACGACGTGCCTGCGGCTCGATCGCCGGCTTCGAGCAGCCCGACGAGGGGCACATCGAGATCTTCGGCGAGGCGGTCGAAGGCGTGCCGCCCTATAAGCGCAACGTCAACACGGTGTTCCAGGACTATGCGCTCTTCCCGCACATGACGGTCGGCGAGAACGTCGCCTATGGGCTCATGATCAAGGGAATGGCTCGGCCCGAGCGCGAGGCCAAGGCGCGCGAGGCGCTCGCCATGGTCAAGCTCGCCGGCTACGAGGAGCGGCGCACGGCGCAGCTCTCCGGCGGCCAGCGCCAGCGCGTCGCGCTCGCCCGCGCCCTCGTCAACGGGCCCAAGGTCCTGCTGCTCGACGAGCCGCTCGGCGCGCTCGACTTGAAGCTGCGCGAGCAGATGCAGGAGGAGCTCAAGGCCTTGCAGAAGGACCTCGGCATCACCTTCGTGTTCGTCACCCACGACCAGGGCGAGGCGCTCTCCATGGCCAACCGCGTCGCGATCTTCAACGAGGGCAAGATCGTCCAGCTCGGATCGCCCGCCGACGTCTACGAGCGGCCCAACTCGCGCTTCGTCGCCGACTTCGTCGGCTCCTCGAACGTGCTCTCGCCGGCCTTCGCCGCGGCGCACGGGGGCGTCGCCAAGTGGACGAGCCTGCGCCCCGAGAAGATCGGCGTCTTCGCTGCGGGCACGCTGGTGCCGGCAGTCCACGCGCACGCCGACGGCGCCGTCAAGATGATCAGCTACCAGGGATCGGTGACGCGGGTCAGCGTCGCCGCCGAGGACGTTCGCCTGATCGCCGAGGTGCCCGCAGGAGCCTCGGCCTGCGTCAAGCAGGGCGAGGTCGTGCGCCTCATCTGGCCGAAGTCGGCGATGGTGACCATGGACAGCGACGCATGACGGCGATAGCGGCAGCGGAGCGAAGGCCAGGGATGCTCGAGGGCATCTCGGACTACTTCTTTGCGCGCCCGAAGCTCCTGACGCTGCTTCTGCTGCTGCCGCCGCTGCTCTGGATCGGCATCGTCTACGTCGGCTCTCTGTTCGCGCTGCTGCTTGCAGAGCTTCTACTCGTTCGACGATTTTTCCGGCCTCATCGTGCATGAGTTCACTCTCTCGACCTATGCGCAGCTCCTCGACGAAGCCAACTTCCAAATCATCGGGCGCACGGTGACGATGGCGGCGCTGGTGACGCTCGCCTCGGCCGTCATCGCCTTCCCGATCGCCTATTACGCCGCGCGCTACGCGCGGGGCTGGACCAAGGCGCTTCTTCTACCTGGCCGTGATGATGCCGCTGTGGTCGAGCTACCTCGTCAAGGTCTACGCGTGGAAGCTGATCCTGGCCAAGGAAGGCATCGTGACGTGGATCGCCGAGACGCTGCATTTGTGCTGGCTGCTCGACGGCATCCTGGCGCTGCCCGTGGTCGGCGGCCCGTCGCTGTCGTTCAGCTACATCGGCACGTTCCTCGTCTTCGTCTACGTCTGGATCCCCTACATGATCCTGCCGATCCAGGCGGCCCTCGAGCGCGTGCCGGCGAACTTCATCGAGGCCGCGGCCGACCTCGGCGCTGACCCCGGCCAGACCTTCAGGACGGTGATCTTCCCGCTTGCGCTCCCCGGCATCATCGCCGGCTCGATCTTCACGTTCTCGCTGACGCTCGGCGACTACATCATCCCGCAGATCGTCGGCAACTCGCGCCTCTTCATCGGCCAGGCGGTCTATACGCTGCAGGGCACGGCCGGCAACATCCCGCTCGCCGCCGCCTTCACCGTCGTGCCCATGGCGATCATGGCCGTCTATTTGTGGATGGCAAAACGCATGGGGGCGTTCGATGTCCTCTGAGCCGAACCGCGCCACACCGCTCGGCCTGCGCGATTTCCGCCGTCGCCGGCCTTCTGTTCCTGCACCTGCCGCTCGCGCTCATCTTGCTCTACGCCTTCACGACCGAGGACAAGAGCTTCCAGTTCCCGCCGCCCGGCTACACGGCGAAATGGTTCGGCGTCGCCTGGTTCGATCGGCCCGACATCTGGCCGCCGCTCATTCTCTCGTTCAAGGTCGCGGCGATCGCGACCGCGCTCGCGCTCGTCTTCGGGACGCTTGCGGGCGCGGCGCTCTCGCGCACGAAGTTCTTCGGGCGCGAGACGATCTCGCTCTTGTTCGTGCTGCCGATCGCGCTGCCGGGCATCATCACCGGCATTTCGCTGCGCTCCGCTTTCGACATCATGGGGCTCGACTTCTCGATGTGGACCATCGTTCTCGGTCACGCGACGTTCTGCATCGTCGTCGTCTACAACAACGCCGTCGCCCGCTTCCGGCGCCTGCCGGGCAACCTGGTCGAGGCATCCATGGACCTCGGCGCCGACGGCTTCCAGACCTTCCGCCACGTGATCCTGCCGCAGATCGGGACGGCGCTACTCGCGGGCGGCATGCTCGCCTTTGCCCTGTCGTTCGACGAGGTCATCGTCACGACGTTCACCGCGGGCCAGCAGTCGACGCTCCCGATCTGGATGCTGTCCGAGCTCATCCGCCCGCGCCAGCGCCCCGTCACCAACGTCGTTGCCGTGTTTGTCATTGCCATCACCTTGCTGCCGATCCTCGCCGCCTATTATCTGACGCGCGAGGGCGAGCACACGAGCGGCTCGGCGAAATAGAGAGAAGACTTTGCATAGAGTGGAGGATAAGACGTGCTCGATACCAACATGCTGATCGGCTCGAGCTTCGTGGCCGGAACCGGAGAGCCCCAACCGGTCTTGAACGCAAGGACCGGCGAGACGATCGCCCAGGTGCCGGAGGCGAGCACCGCCCAGGTTGAGGCGGCGGTCGCGGCCGCCGACAAGGCGTTCCGCACCTGGTCGCGGACGACGCCGGCCGAGCGCGCGGGCCTCCTGCTCAAGCTCGCCGACGCCATGGACAAGGACGCGGAAGGCTTTGCCGCCGTCGAATCGCTGAATTGCGGCAAGCCGCGCCTGCGCATGCTCCAGGACGAGATGCCGGTCGGCTCGGACTGCTTCCGCTACTTCGCCGGCGCGGCGCGCACGATGCCCGCGCTGGCGACGGGGGAATACGTTGCCGGCTACACGTCGATGGTGCGGCGCGATCCGATCGGGGTCATCGGCTCGATCACGCCCTGGAACTATCCGTTGATGATGGCGATCTGGAAGCTTGCCCCGGCGCTCGCCGGCGGCAACACGATCGTGCTCAAGCCGTCCGAGATCACGCCGCTCTCGACGTTGAAGCTCGCCAAGACGATGGCCGCGATCTTTCCCGGAGGGCGTGGTCAATGTCGTCGTCGGCCGCGGTCCCACCGTCGGCCAGGCCCTCATCAGCCACCCGAAGGTCGCGATGGTGTCGGTGACGGGCAGCATCGCGACCGGGCAGAAGGTCATCGAGGCCGCGGTGCCGACGGTTCGGCGCACGCACCTGGAGCTCGGCGGCAAGGCGCCCGTGATCGTCTTCGACGACGCCGACGTCGCCTCCGTCGTCGAGGGCATCAAGACCTTCGGCTACTACAATTCGGGGCAGGACTGCACCGCGGCGTGCCGCATGTATGTCGCCAAGAAGGTCTACGACAACCTCGTCGCCGACCTGTCGGCGGCGGTGAAGAGCATCAAGTACAACCTGCCCAACGACGAGGAGAACGAGATCGGGCCGCTGATCTCCGCCGCACAGCGCGAGCGCGTCAGAGGCTTCGTCGATCGCGCCGCCGCGCAGAAGCATGTCGCCGTTACGGCCGGTGGGCAGCAGGTGGCGGGTGGAGGCTTCTATTACCAGCCCACCGTCGTCGCCAACGCGCTTCAGAGCGACGAGATCGTGCGGCGCGAGGTGTTCGGCCCGGTCGTGTCGGTGACCCGCTTCGACGATCCCGAGGAGGCCGTCGAGTGGGCGAACGATTCCGACTACGGCCTCGCCTCATCGGTGTGGACCAAGGACGTGTCGCGCGGCATGTCGACGGCAGCGCGCCTGCGCTACGGCTGCTCCTGGGTCAACACGCACTTCATCTTCCTGAACGAGATGCCCCACGGGGGCTTGAAGGCGTCGGGCTACGGCAAGGACCTTTCGATGTACTCGCTCGAGGACTACACGGTGGCGCGCCACGTCATGGTGAAGCTCTGAGCGAAGTTGCACTCTTTCTCCTCCCCCTCGACGGGGGAGGATCGGACACGCCAGATGCGCGGGTAGCGCTCCCTGGCGTCCCCCCCCTCGAGGGGGGAGGGAAGCGGCGCTATCCGCGCTGTGCTCGGAATCTCCTCAAGGGGCAAAAGTTACTTGCGGAGGCCTTCGACGTTGAGCGAGAGCTCGACCGCGCCCGCCGTCGGGCCGAGGTGGCTCGTGTCGACGCCGAAGTCCGCGAGCGTGAGCGTGGTGGTGCCGCGGAAGCCCTGGCGGTGGCCGCCCCACGGGTCGTCGCCGCCGCCGACGTACTCGGCTTCGATGGTGACGGGCTTCGTCACCCCGTGCAGCGTGAAATCACCGGTGACGGTGGCCTTCCCGGGCCCCGAGGATTTGACCGATTTGCTGACGAAGGTGGCCTTCGGGAATTTGGCGACATCGAGGAAGTCGGCGCTGCGGACGTGCTTGTCGCGCTCGGCTTGATTGGTGTCGATGCTCGCCACGTCGATTTCGACGGCAACCTTCGAGGCCTCGGGCTTCGCCTCGTCGTAGGAGAACGTGCCGGTGAACGTATTGAAGCGGCCGGTGACGAAGCTGAAGCCGAGATGGCTGATCTTGAAGTTGATCGAGGCGTGCGCGCCCTTGGTGTCGATCACGTAGTCGGCGGCGGTGGCAGCGGCCGGGAGCGCGAGAGCGGCGGCAGCGAACGCGAGACTTGCGAGACGAAGCTTCATTGTCGGTTGTCCCTTATGACGAGCGGCTCAAACGGAAGGCGGTCCGGACCACATGCGGGTCAGGATGTTGCTGTGGTCGATAATGTGGTGTTTCAGCGCGCCGGCGCTGTGAAGCAGGGCGACGGCCACGGTGACGTAGGCGAGAACCTCGTGGACGAAGCCCGCGGTGTCCTCGAGCCCTTTCGACTGGATGAGGGAGGGCACGCTGAAGAGCCCGAACACGTCGATCGGCCGGCCGTCGGGCGTCGAGATCAGGTAGCCGCTCACCATCAGCGCCAGCAGCAGCGGGATAGAAGCCCCAGTGCACGACGTGGGAGGCCTTGCGCTCGATGGGCGAGAGCTCGCTGTCGTCGGGCTTGGGGTTCATGAGGCGCCAGAGGAAGCGTAGCGCGAGCGCGATCAGGAGAATGATGCCGACGCTGCGGTGAAGGTCGGGGGCGGAATTGTAGTAGGGGCTCATGTAGTTGAGGTTCACCATCCACAGCCCGAGCGCGAACATGCCGAAGATGGCCACCGCCATCGCCCAGTGCAGCACGCGCGTGACGATGCCGTAGCCGACCGCCGTGTCCTTGATGAGCATCCCTGCCTGTCCCCCGGAGCCGAGCGAACCTCGATAGCAAAACCCAATTAGGCCCGTCAGGTAACGGTTTCAAGACCTTGGAACCGGCGGCGTCGCCCGCGTCGGCCTTCGCGCCCGAGGATCGAGGACCGCAAGGCTAGTTCTTACCGTCGGCCTCCATGTGGAGCGCGCGGGCGACGACACGCTTCATGTTGTCGTCGAGCCATTGCCGCAAAAGCGGGCGCAGCAGCCCCGCCATCGCGTCGTCGATGCGAACCGGCGCGCTTTGGGCGGAGGCGGCCGGCGAGAAGGCGGGACCAAGGTTGGGCAGAGGCGCGAGCGGCTCCTCGGCCGGCTCTCCGGCCATGTCCTCCTTTGACTGCGCAGCGCCTTCGCCGAGCAGGAAGTTGACGGCGCCGAGGTTGGCCTTGGGAACAGCGTCTCGCCGCCCCGTTTCGAGGCGCCGGTCAGGGGCGCGTGCGGGCTCGGGCGCCTCGCTTTCGGCCCGCTCGCACTGGCCCATGCGTGCAATCAGCCGGTCCTTGATGAAAGGCATCGCACGCGGGACGTTGGCGTCGTCGATCAGCGCCGGGGGCGCGATCTCGATAGGCTGAGGTTCCGTTGGCGGAAGCTCGACCGCAGGAGCATGGGAGAGAGCGGGCTTGAGGCTTGCAAGATCGCGCGCGCCGTCGGAGCGAAACATCGCCGGAAGGTCGAAGGGTGCCGTTTCATCGATGGCCGGGGCGGTCAAGGCGGGAATGACCGGTGGCAAGACTTCGGCCGGCGCGCGGTCCGCCGGCGCTATCCGCAGCAAGGATGCGCCGGATCGACGCCAGGACCTCTTCGATGTTGGGATGGTTATCCGCTTCGTGCGACACGGCTACGCAACCTCGACGACGGCACCACAGGCTCCGGCAATGCTGCGCCACCTCGCGGACTGCTGACTGCACGACAGCCGCCGCAAAGCGAGAGACCTAAGTCCACGCACGCTCGGAAACTTTTCGGGTAGTGAACAGGTGATCATGGGATTTGTGTGGCAGAGTGTTGCGGTGCGGCGAGATGAGGCACGGTCGCCAACCCATTTATTTCACGGGACGATTGAGGCAGCGCGGGTCGAACTGCATAGCTCCTGATGCACCGCAGCAGGGCCCCGGTGGCCGACCCCGCGGCGTGGTCATCAAACTTTCGCACTCTTCCTTGCCTAGGGTCCTGGCACACTCTTAGACCGAGTGCCGGCCGCTTAGAACCGGTCGCGCCTGCTTTTGAACAACAGGAGATGTCGAGATGATTAAGGAGGGCGATCGGCTCCCCGATACGTCTTTCGTGGTGATGGAGAGCGGCGTGCCGGAGGTCAAATCGACGCGCGCGATCTTCGAGGGCCGCCGGGTCGCTCTGTTCGGCCTTCCCGGCGCCTACACGCCCGTCTGCCACAAGGAGCACCTTCCCGGCATCGTCTCGCTCTCCGACAAGCTCAAAGGCCTCGGCATCGATCTCGTCGCGTGCACGTCCGTCAACGACGTGTTCGTGCTCGACAGGTGGAGCAAGGATCACGGCGCGCGCGGCAAGGTGCGCATGCTGGCCGACGGGAGCGCCGAGTTCGCCATCAAGACCGGCCTCGCGGTGGATCTCTCCGAGTTCGGCCTCGGCGTGCGCTCGAGCCGCTACGCCATGATCGTCGCCGACGGCGCGCTCTCGCTCTTGAGCGTCGAGGACACGCTTTCCGATCATGCCAAGTCGAGCGCCACCTTCCTCTGCACCGCGATCGAGGAGGAGCGCTGAGGAGGGGACGCGGGCGCACGTGCCCGAGGCGCGCCAGGGTAGCGTGCCTCGAAAAGCGTCGATGGAGCTTCACTCAATGCAGCTTGACGTGGGGCTCGGTGCGGCGCGTGATCATCCGCGAGAAGGTGTCGAGCGCGACCTTCCAGAAGCCGTGCAGCGCCCACTCGTGCATCTTGTAGAGCGAGCGGTACATGAGCTTGGCGACGAAGCCCTCGATCAGCATCTTGCGGCCCGTGATGAAGCCCATGAGGCTGCCGACTGTCGAATAATGGCCGAGGGAGACGAGCGAGCCGAAGTCGCGGTAGTGGTAGGGCTCGAGCGGCAGGCCCTTGAGGCGCCGCTGCATCTGGCGGACGAGGTGGGAGGCCTGCTGGTGGGCGGCCTGGGCGCGCGGCGGCACCGGCTCCTTGGCGCCCGGCTCCACGAGATAGGCGCAATCGCCCATGGCGAAGATGTTGGGATCGCGCGTCGTCTCGAGCGTGGGTTTCACGACGAGCTGGTTCGTGCGGCTGATCTCGAGCCCGTCGAGATGGGCGAGCACGTCCGGACCTTTGACGCCTGCCGCCCACACGACGAGATCGGAGGGGATGAACGAGCCGTCGGCGAGTTCGACGCCGTCGGCGCGCACGCGCGTCACCCGCGCGCCGGTCCGGATGTCGACCTTGAGGTCGCGCAGGATCTCGGCCGTCGCCTCGCTGATGCGTTCGGGGAGCGCCGGGACGATGCGCGCCGCCGCCTCGATCAGCGTGATCTTGATGTCCTTGTCGGGATCGATCTTGTCGAGACCCAGAGCGACGAGGCCGCGCGCGGTGCCGTGCAGCTCGGCGGAAAGCTCGGTGCCCGTCGCGCCGGCGCCGATGATCGTCACGTGAAGCTGGCCGGGGCGGATCGGCTCCTGCTGGGCGTGCGCCCGGATGCAGGCGTTGATCAGGCGCTGGTTGAAGCGCTCGGCCTCCTCCGGCGTGTCGAGCATGATGGCGTGCTCTTTGACGCCCGGCGTGCCGAAGTCGTTGCCGACCGAGCCGATGGCGATGACGAGCGTGTCGTAGACGAAGGAGCGCTTGGGCGTGATCTCGCGGCCCTCGTCGTCGTAGGTGGCGGCGAGATGCACCTGCTTGGCCGCACGAGTAATGCCGGTCATCTCGCCGTAGCGGAACTGGAAGCCGTGCCAGTGGCCCTGAGCCTGGTAGGGAAGCTGGTGGCGGCCCACGTCCATGCTGCCGGCGGCGATCTCGTGCAGGAGCGGCTTCCAGATGTGCGTGCGGGCGCGGTCGACGAGGGTGATGGCCGCCTTCTTGCGCTTGCCGAGCTTATTGCCGAGGCCCGTCGCGAGCTCGAGACCGCCCGCGCCGCCCCCGACGACGATAATGTGATGCAGGTCGGGCTTGGGGACGACGAACTGTGTAGGCCCTTCAACGGTCATGTCGTGCAGTCCTTGTCTGTCGTCCGCGAGGTTTCTGGGCTCCCTCTCTCCATGCCGACTAGCATGGGGAGAGGGCTAGGGTGAGGGGCAGGTTCGTGCACCGCGTCTCGTGGTATGCCCCTCGCCCGCAACCCTCTCCCCGCAAGGGCGGGGAGAGGGAGATCAGCTCCGGATTTCGCCGCCCGTTGCCGCCTTCACGCCCGAGATGATTTTCTGCGACACGGCCTCGATCTCCTGGTCGGTCAGGGTGCGCTCGGTGGGCTGCAGCACGACCTCGATGGCGATCGACTTCTTGCCTTCCGCGGCGAGGGTCCCGCCCTCGAACAGGTCGAAGACCGCGACGCCCGCGATCAGCGCCCTGTCGGCCTCGGCCGCGGATTTCATCACGTCGCCGGCTGCGACCCCGGCATCGACCACGAAGGCGAAGTCGCGCTTGACGGGGAGGAGATCGGATTCGGCGAGCGCCGGCCTGGCGCGGGACTTGCGCTTCTCGGGCGGGAGCGCATCGAGAAAGACCTCGAAGGCGGCCACAGGCCCCGCGACGCCGAGGGCCTTGAGCGTCGCCGGGTGGACCTCGCCGAAATAGGCGAGCACGGTCTTGGGTCCGAGCCGGATCGTGCCGGAGCGGCCCGGGTGATACCAGGCCGGCGCGTCGCGCGTGATTTGCGCGCGAGCACTGTCGATCCCGAGCGCTCCGAGCACCGCCACCGCGTCGGCCTTGGCATCGAAGACGCCGACTTCGGGCGCGGCGCCGTCCCAATGGCGCCCCGCGCCCGCAAGCCGCGCCGTTCCGGTCCTGATCCCTGCCGCGCTCACGTATTGATCCTCGGGCCTGTCGCCGCGGTAGGCCTGCCCGAGCTCGAACAGCGCCACGTCGGAAAATCCGCGGTTGCTGTTGCGCTCGGCCGCCGAGAGCAGGCCGGGGATCAAGCCCGGGCGCATCGACGACATCTCGGTCGAGATCGGATTGGCGAGCTCGAGGCTCTCCGCGCCGCCGCCGAAGGCCTGCGCTTCTCCGCGCGGAATGAAGGACCAGGTCACAGCCTCGAGCAGGCCGCGCGCGGCAAGGACGCGGCGGGCCCGGCGCATGCGCTTCTGGCGCTCGGTCAGCACGGGGCGCGCGACCCCGCTCGTGCGAGGCAGCGGCGTCGGCGGCACGCGATCGATGCCGGCGATGCGCACGACCTCCTCGACGAGGTCGGCAGGACCGTGGAGGTCCGGCCGCCACGACGGCGGCGTCACGCGCAGCTTCCCGCCCTTGCCCTCGATCTCGCAGCCGAGCGCCTCGAGGATCGAGCGGATTTCCTTCTCCTCGAGCTCGAGGCCGCTGAGCTTGGCGACGCGCGCCGTCTCGAACCTGATCTCGCGAGCGAGATTGGGCGCCTTGCCGGCGACGAAGGCTTTCGACGGCTTGCCGCCGGCGATCTTCAGGATCATCTGCGTTGCGAGGTCGAGGCCCGGGAGCACGGAAGCGGGATCGGCCCCGCGCTCGAAGCGGTAGCGCGCGTCGGTGACGAGCCCGGTCTTGCGGCCGGTGGCCGCCGTGCGCAGAGGATCGAACCAGGCGCTCTCGATGAGGACGTTCTTGGTCGCCTCCGTGCTTCCCGACGCCTCCCCGCCGATGACGCCGCCGAGCCCGAGCGGCCCCGTCTCGTCGGCGATGACGCACATGGTCTCGTCGACCTCGTGCTCGCGCCCGTCGAGGCCGAGAAATTTCTCGCCCCTGCGGCCGAGCCGGGCGCGGATCGGACCCTTCACCTTGTCGGCGTCGTAGACGTGGAGCGGCCGGCCGCGGTCCTGGCTGATGTAGTTCGTGACGTCGACCAAGGCGTTGATCGGGCGAAGCCCGACCGCGCGCAGGCGCGATTGCATCCACGCCGGCGAGGGACCGTTCGACACGCCTTTGATGTAGCGGGCGGCGAAGATCGGGCAGGCGTCGCGCGTCTCCTTCGAGAACTCGAGCTTGACCTCGATCGGAGACGGATAGCCGCCCTCGACGCCGGAGATCGCCTTCTCGGGCTTCAAGGTGCCGAGGCCGGCCGCGGCGAGGTCGCGGGCAATGCCGCGCACGCCCGTGCAGTCGGGGCGGTTCGGCGTGAGCTTCACCTCGAACACGGGATCGGCGAGCCCGGCCGCGTCGACGTAGCGCTCGCCCAAGTGGGCGGCCATGACGGGATCGAGCTCGATGATGCCTTCGCTCTCGGCCGAGAGCTCGAGCTCGGCGGCCGAGCACATCATGCCGTTCGAGACGACGCCGCGCACCGGGCGCTTCTCGAGCGTGATCTTCGAGCCGGGAATGTAGGTGCCGAGCGGCGCGAACACGCCGACGAGGCCGGCTCGCGCGTTGGGCGCTCCGCACACGACCTCGACCGGGGGCTTGCCCTTTGCCGTCTCGACCATCACCACCTGCAGCTTGTCGGCGTTGGGGTGCTTCTTGGCGGCGACGATGCGGGCGACGAGAAAATCGCCGAGCTTGGCGGCCGGGTCCTCGACGCTTTCGACCTCGAGCCCAATGGCGGAAAGCTTCGCTGCGATCTCCTCGACGCTCGCTTTGGTCTTCAAGTGATCCTTGAGCCAGGACAGGGTGAATTTCATGATCTCAGTCCTATTTCCCGCACGCGATTCATTCCACCGAAATGCGGTACATGGCATGGCACGACGTGCAGCTTGCGAGAATTTCGCCGAGATGCTCGAGCACGATCGTTCTCGACGTGCCACTGCGCGCAGTCTCGGCAAGTTCGTCGAACTTCCGATGGGTTTCTGAGCTTGCGAGCGTAAACTCGGGCGGGAGGCCGATGACGGCGGTGAGCGGCGCGTCGGCTATCAGCTTTGCCCCGGACTTTCCCGCGGCTAGCGCCACGCCGGCCATGTCGTTGGCGGAGAGCGCCTGCACGATTTCCTGAACGCTCTCGAGATAGATGCGCATTCCGCGCCTCAAGTGCTCGCCGTCGGCGGCCGAGAGACGAATGGAGGCGCGCGCATCCTCCTCGGCGGCTCCGGAGCTGACCGGCACGAGACATGCGAGCAAGCACAGCATGTGCGCTGCGGAGTTCACTGGCGGGGCGCCTTCGAGGAGAGGACGAACATGGCGAGCCAGAAGATCGCCGGCGGAATGGTGAACGAGAAGCCGCGCCCGAAGCTTTGCCGCAGGCGCTCGCCGAGCGAGCAGGGCGTTGCGCCGCCGTCGTCGGCGTAGCAGTTGCCGTCGAAGAAGGAGGCTTCGTAGGCGAGCGGCAGCGTGAAGAGCAGGACAATGCCGAGGGAGGCAAGCGTCCAGCGCACGCCGTCGGGGCGTCCGCGGGCGAGCGCGCCCATGCCCCACGCGCTCAACAGCACGGCGAGCATGATGAGAAGGGGCACGGCGAGCTGCATGGGCACTCACGAGACGTTTGCGCGCATCGGGATTAAGGGGAGAGCCCTCCCGAAAGGCTCGGCGCGTCGAGGACCGAGAACCCGTAATGGCGCAGCCATCTTAGGTCGGCGGCAAAGAAGGCGCGCAGGTCCGTGATGCCGTATTTGAGCATGGCGAGACGGTCGAGGCCCATGCCGAAGGCGAAGCCCTGATAGCGCTCGGGATCGAGCCCGCAATTTCTGAGCACGTTCGGGTGCACCATGCCGCAGCCCAGGATCTCGAGCCAGCGGCCGGGCTTGCCGATCGCCTCCGCGCCGATGTCGACCTCGGCCGAGGGCTCGGTGAAGGGGAAATGCGAGGCGCGGAAGCGCATCTTGACCTCGTCGACCTCGAAGAAGGCCTTGCAGAACTCCTCGAGCACCCACTTCAAGTGCCCCATGTGGGTCGTCTCGTCGATGACGAGGCCCTCGATCTGGTGGAACATGGGCGTGTGCGTCTGGTCGCTGTCGCAGCGGTAGACGCGCCCCGGCGCGATGACGCGGATCGGCGGCTTCACGGTCTGCATCGTGCGGATCTGCACCGGGCTCGTGTGCGTGCGAAGGAGAAGGCGCGTGCCGTCGGCCTTGGGCGCGAAATAGAACGTGTCGTGCTCCTGGCGCGCGGGATGCTCGGGGGGAATGTTGAGCTTCGCAAAGTTCATCTCGTCGGTCTCGATGTCGGGGCCCTCGGCGACGCCAAAGCCCATGTCGGCAAAGATCTCGACGCACTCGTCGAACACCTGCGACACGGGATGAATGCGCCCTTGGGCCTCGGGGCCGGGCCGCACGGGGAGCGTGACGTCGGCCGTCTCGCGCGCGAGCTTGTCGGCGAGCGCGGCATCCTCGAGCGAGGCCTTTCGCGCATCGAGTGCGCTGCCGACTTTTTCCTTTACGGCGTTGACGGCCTGCCCGAAGGACTTGCGCTCCTCGGGCGGAAGCGTGCCGAGACGCGCCATGAGCTCGGAGACGCGCCCCTTCTTGCCGAGGGCAGCCACGCGCACGGCCTCGAGCGCGGCAAGATCGGCGGCGCGGCCGATCTCGACCAGGAGCTCGCTTTCGAGCCGGTCAAGATCAGAGCTTTGGGTGACAGAGGTCATGCCAAAACGAACCTCGCCAATTTTGTCATCCTCGGGCTTGTCCCGAGGATCCATTAAGCCTCTTGCTCATGAGCCAGCCGACAGATGGTTCCTCGGCATAAAGCCGAGGATGACAAAGAGAATGCCTGGAGGCGGCTCAGGCCGCGGCCTTCGCGGCCTTGGCCACCGCGGCCGCCGCCTGCTCGACGAGCGCCTTGAAGGCGGCGGCGTCGCGGACGGCGAGATCGGCGAGAATCTTGCGATCGATCTCAATTCCCGCCTTGCCGAGGCCGTCGATAAATCGCCCGTAGGTGAGGCCGTGCTCGCGCGTCGCGGCATTGATGCGCTGGATCCAAAGAGCGCGGAACGTGCGCTTCTTGCGCTTCCTGTCGCGGTAGGCGTACTGCTGCGCCTTCTCGACCGCCTGCTTGGCCACTCGGATCGTGTTCTTGCGCCGGCCGTAATAGCCTTTGGCGGCCTTCAAGACCTTCTTGTGCTTGGCGTGGGCGGCGACGCCGCGCTTGACGCGTGCCATGGGACTGCTCCGTAGAAAGTGGAATGCCTATGCCCCTGCTTGCAGGGGGGTTCAAGTCAGCGGTTGTAGGGCATGTACTTCTTGACGATCTTGGCGTCGCTGTCGTTGAGCACCATCGTGCCGCGCGCCTGGCGGATGAACTTCGCGTGGCGCTTGATCATGCCGTGCCGCTTGCCTTGAGCGAGGGCCTTCACCTTGCCCGTGGCGGTCATCTTGAAGCGCTTTTTGGCGCCGCTCTTGGTCTTCAGCTTGGGCATTTTGCTCGTCCTTTCTCGTTCGCGGCTCCGTCCGGCTCGCGAGACGCGCTCCGGTAGGAATGGGCCGCAGGATGTTCTGCAAAGCATTAAGAGCCGCCACGGCATGCCCCGCCGGGCGGCTCGAGACCCCCGTGATTATATGAGGGCGCGAGGGAATGCAATGTCCGCCGGCTGATCCTGCGCCCCCGCCGTCAAGCGGGGCGCCTGAGCCACGAATAGATGACGGCGGTCGCCGCCCCGAAGCCGGACAGCAGCATGAACACCGAGATGAGCTTGTTCGCATCGAAATCGTAGAAGAGAGGATTGCCCTTGATCAGCGGCAGCACCAGGCAGTTGCTGATCAGGAATACGCCCCAGCCGAACACGAGGCCCTTGAGAAAGGCGGCGCTCCCCGGCAGCCGGTCGAAGAGGAGGGCCAGGAGCGCGCCCCAGAGGGCGCCCCAGAACATGCCGTTGACGATGCGGGGTACGCCGAGAGGTCCCACCGGGTCCGTTGCCCAGGGCAGCCGATTTTCGAGCCCAATCAGGTTCGAGACGGGGAGCAGCCCTTGATGAACGCTGACAACGGCAATTGCGGCCGCGAGGAACCCCGTCGCCAAATTGCGATAGTTAGTATCCACGATGGATGCCTCGCAAAAGACGCCATGGCTCGACGGCAAGCACCGCTTTTCAAGGGCTAGCAAGCGCTCCCGAAGACCTCGCGCGGCTAAGTGACTGTATCAATTGTTGTTCAAGATGTTGTGCTCTACTGAGCATAATCCCCGCGCTAGCCGCGACATCTTGCCTTTGCAAGTTAGTCGGTCCATATAGGGCCGTCGAACACGCCTTGGTTTGCTCTACGACAGCGCCGACTGCGCTGACACTGGACGTCTCCATCGCGCGATTTGATGACGGCCTCGAGTTCGAGCTTGGGGTCTATGGCACTATTGCTTTGGAGAAGCGAGAACATGTCGAACGGCACTGTCAAGTGGTTCAACGGTCAGAAGGGCTACGGTTTCATCCAGCCGGAAGAAGGCGGGGCTGACGTCTTCGTCCACATCTCGGCAGTGGAGCGCGCCGGTCTGCAGACGCTGCGCGAGGGCCAGAAGATCGCATACGAGACCGAGCGCGGGCGTAACGGCAAGATTGCCGCAGTCAATCTGCGCCCACTTTGAGCAACGAGCTCAAGAGCCACCACAGGGTTCGGGGAGCGGAGGCATCTGCTCCCCAAAGCGTATCTGGATGACCGCGAATCGCACCGGGCCTCGGCAGGGGATGAGGCACTCGGGGGATGGCGCAATAGATTTGGAAACTGAGGATGGCGGCGCGCCGTCGCGGCGCGTCTTACGGTGCGGCGGCGCGACTATAGGGAAGTGAATGGCCAAGGAAGAGATGCTCGAGTTCGAAGGCGTTGTCGTCGAGGTGCTGCCCGACGCCCGCTGCCGCGTGAAGCTCGACAACGGTCACGAGGTCGTGGCCTACACGTCGGGGCGCATGAAGAAGAACCGCATCCGCATCCTCGCAGGCGACCGCGTCACCGTGGAGATGACTCCCTACGACCTCACCAAGGGCCGCATCAATTTCCGCCACAAGGATGCGCGTTCCTCATCCGGCTCGCCGGCCTCTGGCGCCCGCCGGCCGCGCTAGCTCCCGTCACGGGCTCTCGAAGCCGAACCGGAAGCGCACGAGCCTGCCGTCTTCGAACTCGTACTCGGCGTAGTAGGCAGGATAGCCAAAGACCTTGAGCTTGGGATCTTTTTCGGCGTCGGTGACGTCGTAGCTGACGAATTCGCTCGTCCCCCGCTTCTCGGCGATCTTCGCGCATTTTCCGAGGCGCCGCAGGACCTCGGCGGTGCTCATGCCGAGCTCGATGCCGTTGTCGGTGACGAACGTGTCGACTTCGAGAGGATTGAGCACCATGGCCTCCTTGCCGGCCGTGCGGACTTCGGCCTCGGAGTATTGGTCGAGCTCGGCGCCGTAGGTGGCATAGAGGATGAGCTCCTGTGATCCGGACTTGGTGACGAAGCGGGCGTGGGGAAGCTCCTCGGTGTCCTCGATGAGCTGCGGTCCGGAGCCGAGGACGCGGGCAGCGCTTTCCGGATCGAGGAGCTTGACGCCCGCGACCGCGAGGTCGGGGCTTCGCATCCGGCACGGCTTCGCCTCGGCGCCGAACGCGATGCCTAACGCGCCCAAACCGAAGAGAAGGATCGCGGCCTGCTTGAGACGTAGAGGCATGTGGGCTTGGCGCTTTCGGGCTCCCTGCCCAGCATAGCGGGTTGCTCGACGGGCGCTAGATGGGAAGTGCCGGGAGGTGGTCTCTGCGCTCGCCGGAGCTTTCGGTCCGGCGCGCCGCCGCCTCAGCGGAGCGCGTCGCCCAAAGGCGGAAGCGCGTCCGCCCCCTCCTCCTCGGCAGCATCACCTACGCGCGACCTGCGGCTGGCGCTGGCGATGTTGGACAGGAAAAGTCGCGCCGCGTGCTCCCAGCTGAACTGGCAGGCAAGCGCCCGCACCTTGTCGCGGTCGAGCTCGAGGGCCCCCTTGGCCGCTTCGCCGAGATCGGGCGAAAGAACGCCCGAGATGCCGGGCCGCACGATGTCGAGCGGGCCGGTCACGGGATAGGCGGCAATGGGCAGGCCAGAGGCCATCGCCTCGAGCAGCACCATGCCGAACGTGTCGGTGCGGGACGGGAATACGAATACGTCGGCCGACGCATAGCATTCGGCGAGCTCCTCGCCGAACTTGTCGCCCGTGAAGGTGACGGCCGGGTAGCGGCGCTTCAGAAGTGCGAGTTGAGGCCCGCTGCCGACGACCACCTTGGCGCCCGGCAAGTCGAGCGCGAGAAATGCTTCGATGTTCTTCTCGATCGCGACGCGCCCCACGTAGAGAAACACCGGTCCCGCTGCCGAAGAGGCGGAGGGGGCGCGGCCGGAAGAGGTCCGTGTCGACGCCCCGCGTCCACGCCATGAGCCGCTCGAAGCCGCGATTGGCGAGGTCGGCTGCGAGGCTTGGAGTTGCGACCATGATGCCCGCGCCTGCGTTGTGGAAGCGGCGCTGAACCGCGTACGTCAGCCGCTCGGGAACCGCGAAGCGCGAGGCGAGATATTCAGGGAAGCGCGTGTGGAAGCTCGTCGTGAAGGGAACGGCGCGCCTTCTGCAGTACGAGCGCGCCATCCAGCCGACGGGGCCTTCGGTGGCGATGTGGATTGCATCGGCGCCCGACGCCGCGATGAGCTTTGCGGCGCGAGCGAAGCTCGGGAGCGCGAGGCGGATCTCGGGATAGGTCGGACACGGGACCGTTGCGAAATCGGCGGGCGTCAGGAACGCGAGGCTGGCCGAGAAGCTCTTAACCTCCTCCGCGAGGCGCTCGTAGGTCCTGACTACTCCGTTGACTTGCGGCTTCCAGGCGTCGGTCGCGACCAAGATCCTCATCAGGCCGCCCGAAGGGAGCCTGCCGCCACGGCGGGAGCCTGAGTGGCACGCACGACGTCGAGCCAGCGCACGAGCTCAATCTTGCCCTCTCTCGTCTCGCACACCGCCGTGCAGCTCTCGACCCAGTCGCCGGTGTTGACGTAGTGGATGCCGTCGATGTCGCGGGAGGCGGCGTGATGGATGTGACCGCAGATGACGCCGTCGGCGCCCTTGCGGCGCGCTTCGTCGGCGAGGTTGCGTTCGAACTCGCCGATGAAGTTCACGGCCGTCTTGACTCGCAGCTTGAGATAGCTCGAGAGCGACCAGTAGCCGAGCCCGAGCCGGCGGCGCACGAAGTTCAAGGGCCAGTTGGCCCACAGCGCGAGCTCATAGCCGCGGTCGCCCAGGAACGCCAGCCAGCGGGCATAGCGCACCACCACGTCGTACTCGTCCCCGTGCATGATGAGGAAGCGGCGCCCGTCGGCCATGGTGTGGATCGCCTGGCGCTCGATCTCGATGCCGCCGAAGTGCATGCCGCAGAAATCGCGCATGCCCTCGTCGTGGTTGCCGGGGATGTAGACGATGCGCGTGCCCTTGCGCACCTTGCGCAGGAGCTTCTGAATGACGTCGTTATGCGCCTGCGGCCAGATCGCGCCGCGCCGGATGCGCCAGAAATCGATGATATCGCCGATGAGGAAGATGGTGTCCGCCTCGTGGTCCCTCAGAAAGTCGAGGAGCAGATCGGCCTGGCAGGAACGGGTGCCGAGGTGAACGTCGGATATGAACAGCGTGCGATAGTGTGGTCCTGTCTCCATGAGGCCGGGCCTCCCACATGCAGCGGCTACGGGGATCACTTGCTAATCCCCCTTTCAAAGGAGATTCAAGTTTCAGGAATGTGACAAACGGCGGGATTTGGTGCGTCGTCCCCGTATCGTTAACGCGTGCGGCCTGGAAGCCGCAAGGGCGAAGCGTGGAGCGGCGCGAAGCCTGCCCTGGACAAAATGACCGTAGGCCCTCGCCCGGCGGACGTTGAAGAAGCGGGGAACGGCGGCGCAGTACCTTCTGTAGTCGTCGCCGTACTTCGCCGTGAGCCACGGCTCCTCGGCGTGGGCCATCAGCACGTAGACGGCAATGAGGGCCGCAGAGAGGACGTAGACGCCCCCGGAATCGGCGGCGATGGCGAGGCCCGCATAGCTCGGAATGACGGTCGCGTATTGGGGATTGCGGGTCCAGCGATAGAGGCCGTGGGTCACGAGACCGTCGGTCTGGCAATAGGTGTTGGCGCGCCCGAGCGAGTAGAGCGACCAGAGATAGAGCAGTCCGCACACGGCGGCGACGGCGGTGCCCGCGATACGTACAGGGAGCGGGAGGCCGAGCCACGGCTCTCGGGCGACGGCGGCGACGCCAAGGATTGTGGGGATAGCGAGGCCGAGAGTGGCGACGTTTGCCGTGCGAAACAGCCCCCAGAACGCCATGCTTTGCCAAGTTCCGGGACCCGGCGTGGGCCAGATCCGCAGGCGCGGGATACCAAGCGTCGCGAGGAGGAGGGCGAGGAGCGGTATGGCCGAGGCTGCTCCCGCCGCAAAGAGGATGGTTGCCATAGGTTGGCTCGGGACGGGCGGTCGAACGCGCGAGGATGTCGTGCTTCGATGACGCCCGTGCGACGGTCGCGCGAGAGGGTTCAGCGGGGGCCCCGCTCGGCGACCATGAACCACGACGGCCCCATGTGAGGGTCGTTCCAGATCCTCTTCCAGCGGAAGCCCGCTTTCTCGTAGGCGCGCACGGCCCGCTCGTTGCGGATCGAGGGAAAGACGCAGACCGCGACCGCGAGCGTGGTTGCGAACACCTCATCCTTGAGCAGGGCGAGCGCCGTCTGGCCGACGCCCAAGCCGCGGTGCTCCTCGGAGGCGATGAAGAGGTCGAGGTCCCACGTGCCGGCCTCGATGTCGTCGGGGAGCTCGTCGCCCCAAAAGGTCGCATCGACGGCGTGGGCGTAGCCGACGGGGCGGCCGTCGGCCTCGATGAGGCGGCACAGCGCGTGCCCCGACGAGAGCGCGATGTTGACCTCGGCCTCCGTCGCCGATGCCGGTCCCCACCAGGCTTCGATGTCGGGTCTCGTGAGCCAGGCTCGAATGAGGCCGAAGTGCTCGCGGGTGGCGGGCCTCAAGGACACGAGCGGCGGCATGATTGGGCCATTCTCGGGCTCAAGTGTTGTCCGGGGCGCGGCGATAGTCTTGCACCGGGGTTCGGCAGACAATATGACAGCGATCAGCTGGCACCGACAGGATGGACGACATGGCTCGCGCTCTGACAGCAGGACATCTGCGGCCTTGGGCCTTGTTGGCTTTCATGGCCGCCGCGCTCACCGCCGGCGGATGCGGCGTCAACAACATCCCGACCTACGAGCAGAACGCGAAAGCGGCGTGGTCGGAAGTGCTGAACCAGTACAAACGGCGATCCGATCTCATCCCGAACCTGGTCGAGAGCGTGAAGGGCTTTGCCGACCAGGAGCGCTCGGTGTTGACGGAGGTCACCGAGGCCAGGGCGAAGGCGACGAGCATCCAGATCCCGCCCGACATCCTGACCAACCCCGAGGCGATGAAGAAATTCCAGGACGCCCAGAACACGCTGGGCGGCGCGCTGCGCCAGCTGCTCGTCGTCGCCGAGCGCTATCCCGATATCAAGTCGGGGGCGAATTTCCTCGCTCTCCAGCAGCAGATCGAGGGCACCGAGAACCGCATCTCGATTGCAAGACGCGACTACATCCAGGCCGTGCGCCAATACAACACCGAGATCACGACCATACCCGGACGCTGGTGGAAGGCGTTCCTCTACCCGTCTTCGACGGAGATGGCCTCGTTCGACATTCCGGCCGAGGAGACGAAGGCGCCAAAGGTCGATTTCGGCAGCGGCAAATAGGCAGCGCTCGTATCCGCTCGGGCTGCAACGTCGGCAATTGGCATTCTCATTCTCGTCGCGCGATCGATCATGCAACGGTTTCGCCGGGCAAAATCCCCCTCCCCTTGACGGGGAGGGGTTAGGGGTGGGGTGAAGAGCTTGGAGAGACGAACCTCTTTTCCCGCCGTCATCGCCGTCTCCGGTCCTCCTCGGGCGGCCGGCGTTCCCCGATTTCAGCCCCCCAGCGGGGAGGGGAGAAGGTGGAGCGGGCAGCCGCAGGCTCCGCTTCGCGTGGCCGGAGCGCAGTGGCTATCGCTCGATTGCTGCCGGTATCGCTACGATCTGCGTTCTCCTTGCTCTGGCGTTGCACGTTTCAGCCGAGCCGACCTTTCCCGAGCTCACGGGGCGCATCGTCGACAACGCGGGCCTGCTCACGGCCGAGGACCGCGTCGCCATCCATGACACGCTCAAGGCGCTCGAGGAGAAATCGACCGATCAGCTCGTCGTCGTGACGCTGCCCTCGCTCCAGGGCTACGAGATCGAGGACTTCGGCTACCAGCTCGGCCGCAAATGGGGCATCGGGCAGAAGGGCAAGGACAACGGCGTGCTCCTCATCGTCGCGCCGAACGAGCGCAAAGTCCGGATCGAGGTCGGGCGCGGGCTCGAGCCGACCATGACCGATCTCCTCTCCAAGCTCATCATCGAGAACGCGATCCTGCCGGCTTTCCGCCGCGGCGACTTCTCGGGCGGCATCCGCGCCGGGGTGCGCGACATCAAGGACGTGCTGCTCGGCGACGCGGAGGCGGTGAAGGAGCGCGCCAAGCGCCCGCCCGAGCAGCTCGAGGTCGATTGGGTGGCGCTCCTCCTCATCGCCTTCTGGATCGCGATCGTCGTCTACGTGATCTGGGCCCAGATGCGCCACGCCCAACAGATGCCGCAGTCGGTCGGCCGGCGCCGGCGCCGCGGGGCCGATTGGGGCGGGCCGATCGTCATTCCCGGCGGAAACTCGGGGACGTGGGACAGCGGCGGCTGGTCGGGTGGCGGGGGCGGCGGCTGGTCGGGCGGCGGGGGTGATTTCGGCGGCGGCGGCGGGTCGGGGAGTTGGTAATGGTTGAGCGCCGGGGTCAGGGAGATACGGGTGCCATGGACCTCATGTCGGAAGCCGACCGCGAGCGTATCGGCAAGGCCATCGAGGCGGCCGAGCGCAAGACGTCGGGCGAGATCGTCGCCGTGGTGGCGGCCGAGAGCAGCACTTATCTCTATGCGCCGGTCATCTGGGCGTCCCTGATCGCGCTCTTCGTCCCGTGGCCGCTCATCTATTTCACCTGGATGAGCGTGCAGATGATCTATTTCATCCAACTCGCGGTGTTTCTCATCCTCCTCGCCGCGCTTCTGCCGCGCCCCGTGCGCTACTGGCTGGTGCCGGGCTACGTCAAGCGGGCGCACGCCCATCGGCGCGCCGTCGAGCAGTTCCTGGCGCAGAACCTCCACACGACGGCGGGGCGCACCGGCGTCCTCATCTTCGTCTCGGTTGCCGAGCGCTATGCCGAGATCCTGGCCGACACCGGCATCGATGCGCGGGTGCCCAAGGGGACGTGGCAGGCGATCGTCGACGATCTCACGGCGGCGTTCGCACAAAACCGGCCGGGTGACGGGTTCGTCGCGGCCATCGAGGCGGTCGGCGCCCATCTCGCCGCGCACTTCCCGCCCGGCAGCGCCGACCCCAACGAGCTGCCCGACCACCTGATCGTGCTTCCGCTGCCGTCCTTCGCCCTTTCCCGCACGTCGTGATGTTCGCGCCTTCGGCAGTTTCACGCTGGGCTCCGGCCCTCGCTCGAGCACACTCTCCCTCGGCCGGAATGACCGAAGGGGAATGATTTCAGCCGGTCGAGAAATGCTCTAGAAGTAGGCTCTCAGGGGGACAGCTACCCGTGCAGGACATGCGTGAGACCGCTGCGAACGCGCGCGAGCCGGCGCCGATGCGCGCGCTCGTCTCCTGGGTGCTGTTCGACTGGGCCGCGCAGCCGTTCTACACCCTGATCCTCACCTTCCTGTTTGCGCCCTACTTCGCGAGCGTCGTCGTCGGCGATCCGGCGCACGGCCAGGCGCTGTGGGGCTACGCGGCAGCGGCCGCCGGCGTTCTCATTGCGATCGGGAGCCCGCTCTTGGGCGCGCTCGCCGACGGGCGCGGGCGCAGGAAGCCGTGGATCGCGCTCTTCTCGCTCGTACTCGTCGCGAGCATGGCTGCGCTGTGGATGGCGGTTCCTGGCGCTTCCGGGCTCGTGGTCGCCGCCGTGCTCGCGGCCTTCGTCGTCGCGACGGCCGCCGCCGAGTTCGCGACCGTCTTCACCAACGCGATGATGCCGAGCCTCGTGCCCCCGCATCAGCTCGGCCGCCTCTCCGGAACGGGGTGGGCCGTGGGCTACGCGGGCGGGCTCGTGAGCCTCGCGCTCCTCGGCGGGTTGCTCGTCGCCAACCCGGCGACGGGAAAGACGCTCTTCGGGCTCGAGCCGATCCTCGCTCTCGATTCCGCCTCGCGCGAAGCGGACCGGCTATCTGGGCCCTTCTCCGCGGCCTGGTACGCGCTCTTCATGGTGCCGTTCTTTCTCTTCGTGCCGGACGAGCGGCGAGGCCCCGCGGCGCCGGCCTCGACACGGGGACCGTGGGCGGAGCTGTGGGCGACGATCCGCACGCTGCCCTCCCACCGCGACGTCCTCTTCTTTCTGTTGGCCCGCATGCTCTATGCCGACGGGCTGTCGGCGATCTTTCTCTTCGGCGGCATCTACGGGGCGGCCGTGTTCGGCTGGCAGGCGACCGATCTCGCGGTCTTCGGCCTCATCGTCATCGTCACGGGTGTGATCGGCGGGCTTGTCGGCGGCGTGCTCGACGACCGGCTCGGGTCGAAGACGGTGATCCTCGCCGCGCTCGCCCTCATTCTGATCGGCGCGCTGGGGCTTCTCTCGATCGACGCGAGCCATATTCTTTATGGCCTCGAGGTCGCGCCCAAGGCCGCGGGCTCGGCGCCGTTCTCGTCGGTGGGAGAGCTTATGTTCCTCGGCTTTGCGACCCTCGTCGGCCTCGCCGCGGCCCCGGTGCAGGCGGCGAGCCGGGCGCTGCTGGCCCGCCTCGCGCCGGCCGGCAAGGTGACGCAGTTCTTCGGCCTCTTCGCCTTCTCGGGCAAGGTCACGGCGTTCCTCGCCCCGTTCCTCGTCGCGAGCGTCACGGCGTGGACGGGCAACCAGCGGCTCGGCATGGCCTCGATCGCGGCGTTCCTCATCGCCGGCATGGTGCTCATGCTCCCCGTGCGCGCGCCGCGCGAGTCGGCAACCGGCTAGAGCCCTTTCCGAGCCTAGCGACGCGCCGTTGTGCGGCTCGGCGTGGCGTGTACGTCCGGTCAGAAGACGCGGATCGGGAAATAGCGCTGGACGATCTCATCGAGCCGCCCGCTCTCGCGCACACGCTTTAACGCGCCGTTGATCAGCGCCTTGATCTGCGGGTCGTTGCGCGGCACGGCGATGGCGATGCCGTCGCCGAAGAACCTCGGCTCGAGGAAGGGGCCGCCCTTGAACTCGCAGCACTGGCGCGCGAGCGAGCCGTTGAGCCAGAAGGCAAGGCTGATCGCGTCGTCGAAAATCACGTCGACCTTGCCGCTTTGCACGGCATCGCGCGCGAGCTCGGGGTTCTCGAACACCTGGATCCGGCTGTCGCGAAAGAAGGATTTCACGAACGCCTCGTGGGGCGTGCCCTTGGCGACGGCGATCGTGCGCCCGTCGAGCCCGTCGGGCGTCGGCTCGAGCTTGGGGCCATTGAGGCGTCCGGCGAACCGGCCCGGCGTGAAGAAATAGCGGTCGGTGAAATCGACCTCGCGCAGCGCCTTGGCGGTGACCTGGTGGGCGGCGATGACGGCGTCTGCTTCGCCGCGCTTCAGCGCCAATAAGAGCTCGTCCCAGGGCCGCACCTTGATGTCGCACGCGGCGGCGAGGTCGAGGCAGATCGCACGCGCGAGATCGACGTTGAGGCCCGCCAGCACGCCCTCGTCGTCGTAGTAGTTGAAGGGCGGAAAGTCGCCTTCGGTGAGGAAGCGGATGACGACGCGGCGCGGCTCTTCGGCGCTCTGCTCGGCGGCGGGGGCGTCCGCAGCCTGCCCCGACGCCGGCGGCGCGAGCGGGAGGTTGGCGACGAGCGCCGCCGCCATGGCGAGCGCCAGCCCCGCGCATCTGCAATCCCTGTATCTCAAGCGCACTGCTCCCAAGGCGATCGAGCGAATCTCGCCGCAGCCCTCTGTATATCCGAAAAGGCGTATGGCAGGATCGCCGGCGGCGGCTCGCCGCCGCGTGGGGAGCATTTCTTTTCGTCCGTTTCGTGTTGAGCAGAGGTGCGTCAGCCGGTTGCGGCGCCGCAACGGCGTCCGTGAACCGCAGGCAGAGGGTCGAGGAGCGCGGTCGCGCGCGCTCGCCCGGCCTTGGCGGGGCGGAACTGCGCCAGGCGGCGCTCCGCCTCGACCGCGCGGTCGACGCGTTGCGACGCAGGCACCCCGAGCTCTCGGCCGGGACGGCGCTCTGGTCCTGGCAGAAGGCGGCCTTTGCCGGGGCGGTCCTCGCGATTGCGGCCGGAGCGCTGACGGCGCCGCGCGAGACGCTGGCCGCGCTCATGGCCTTCCTGGCGCTGCCGTTCTTCTGCGTCGTGGTGCTGCGCGCGATCGCGCTCGGACAGGCGGGAGGCGCCCCGCGATCGGCCGGGCACAAGCCTTGAAGATTGCCCGGGATGCGATCCTGCCGCGCTACAGCGTGCTGATCCCGCTCCTGCGGGAGGCGGCCGTCGTGCCGCATCTCATCGGCGCGCTAAAGCGCATCGACTATCCCGCCGACAAGCTCGAGATCCTGTTCATCGTCGAGAGCCTTCGATGCCGAGACAAGGGCGGCGCTCGAGGCTCAGCCGCTGCCCGAGGGCATGCGCATCCTCGTCGTGCCGGAGGGCGAGCCGCGCACGAAGCCGCGCGCCCTCAACTACGCGCTCGAGCTCGCGACCGGCGACTATGTCACCGTCTACGACGCCGAGGACGTGCCCGAGCCGGACCAGCTCTTGAAGGCGCTCGCGGTGCTGAGGTCGAACGAGAGGATCGGCTGCGTCCAGTCGCGGCTCAATATCTACAACTCCGCCGACAGCTGGCTCACGCGCCAGTTCACGATCGAGTACACGGCCCTCTTCGACTGCCTGCTGCCGGCGCTCGAGCGCCTCGGGCTCCCCGTCCCGCTCGGCGGCACGTCGAACCACTTTCCGCGCGCCGTGCTCGAGGCCGTGGGCGGGTGGGACCCCTTCAACGTGACCGAGGATGCCGACCTCGGCATGCGGCTCGCCCGGGCCGGGCTCTCGGTCGAGGTGCTTGCCTCGACGACCTGGGAGGAAGCGCCGCGCTCCTATCGCGTATGGCGGGGCCAGCGCACGCGCTGGCTCAAGGGCTGGATGCAGACCTACCTCGTGCACATGCGCGAGCCCTTCCGCCTTGCCCGCGAGCTCGGCCTGCGCCGGTTCCTCGGCTTCCAGGTGCTGATGGGCGGGCTATTGCTCTCGGCCCTCGTCCACCCCTGGTTCTACCTGCTCGCGGCGCTGGACGCCGCGCAAGGGCACTTGACCGTCATTCCCGACGCATGGCCGGGCCGCGCGCTGTGGTGGCTCGGGCTCTTCAATCTCGTCACCGGCTACGCGACGGGCGTCGCGCTCGGCACGGTGGCGGTGCGGGCGCGCGGCCAGGGCGCGCTCGCCCTCCACGCGCTCCTAATGCCGGCCTACTGGCTCTTGATCTCGCTCGCCGCCTACCGGGCGCTGTGGCAGCTCGCGGTCGCCCCTTATCTCTGGGAGAAGACGGAGCACGGAGCTGCCGGCTCGCGCGAAAGGGCCGGCGGAGTGGCTGAAACGGTGGCTATTGCGAAGCCCGCGCCGGCGAGCGCCGGCTGAGGCGTTGGAGTGGCGCGCCGCAAGCGCTACAGATTGACGTCGCCCGCCGTCAGCATCTTGCGGCCGGTGGGCTCGATCTGGAGGTCGGCCTTTCAGGACATCAGCATGCTCAAGAAGGTTGCGTTGCGACGTGGAGCGGGCGCGCGGCTTCTACGAAGAGGCGCTCGGGCTAACGTCCGGCCTCAAAGGAAACAAGGGTGACCGATGGTGGATCGAGTACGATCTGCCGGGCGGCGGCTGTGTCGCGCTTGCCAATTTCATTTCGGACGAGCCGAGCGCCGCCGCGGGGGCACGATTGCGTTCGAGGTCGAAGATCTCGACGCGCTCATCGCCAAGCTGAAGTCGAAGGGAGCGACATTCCTCGGCGGCGTAGTCCACGGCCCCAATTGCCGAATGATCACTTGCCTCGACACCGAGGGCAACTCGATCATCCTCCACCAGCTCAATCCCAAGACTTGAGAGGCCAGCGCGCGGTCACGCCTTTGCCTCGCGCCAATCCGTTCCGCCGGTAGCGGACTCAGGCTCGTCTCGGCCAGCCCGCATCGTTGTCGGCAGTCCGCTCTTTTCGCTGGAGATCCGCCATCTCCTTGACGATCTGGGACGCAAGCCCAGTTTCGCCGCGCTTTCTCGTGTTACCTCAGCGCCATAAGGATCGGCCGCCGCGTCTGCGAGCGCGTACGCGGCGCGCGCTTCTCCATGTAGCCAGACGGCCAGCGCGAAGGGGTCGATGTCGGGGGTTGTCATCGGGATCGAGCTCCTACTCTGCTCTTCCTGATGACACAGATGGGGTTACAAAGCGTTAGCGCAACCCGCTCACCAACACTTGCTTAACTTCTCTGAGACCGGCCCTGATCAAAACCGGCGACTCCCAGCGCTTGCCAGGCCGGAGCGTGAACGGGTCAGGTCTTCGGAAAACGTCTGCGCGAGATCGAGCAACCGATGGAGCGGGCGAAGGGAATCGAACCCTCGTATGCAGCTTGGGAAGCTGCCGTTCTACCATTGAACTACGCCCGCCGCTTCGAAACCGTTAGCATAGCGCTCCCGTAGAGTGAAGCGGGCGGCCCCCGTTGGGCTCGCGCTGCGGCATGTGCTAAATCCCCTGGCGGCATGGTGAGGAGTGCGACGTGGCGCTCGAGGCTCTTGGAGATCGACGGGGAGCGGCGCAAGTTCGAGGACCCGGACTGGACGGCGAAATCCGAGCGGCGCGCGATCGGTCCCTTTTGAGCGCCTGGACACGCTCTGGATCAACACCGGCACGCTCTGCAACATCACCTGCCGCAACTGCTACATCGACTCGAGCCCGACGAACGACCGGCTCGCCTACATCACGGCCGAGGAGGCGGAGCCCTTCCTTGAGGAGGCGCAAAGCCTCGGCGCGCGCGAGATCGGCTTCACGGGAGGCGAGCCGTTTCTCAATCCCGATTTCCTCGCCATGCTCGGCGGCGCGCTTCGAGCCGGCTTCGAGGCCCTCGTGCTCACCAACGCCATGGCTCCCATGCAGCGCCCCGCCGTCAAGGCGGGGCTTCTCGCGCTCCGGCGCGACTTCGGTCCGAAGCTCACGCTCCGCGTCAGCCTCGACCACTACACGAGATCGCTCCACGACACCGAGCGCGGAGAGGGGAGCTGGGAGCGGACGCTGGCCGGCACGGACTGGCTTTCCGAGAACGGCTTCAGGCTCGCAATCGCCGGGCGCACGTGCTGGGGCGAGAGCGAGGCGGCGGCGCGCGCCGGCTACGCCGGTCTCTTTGCCCGCCGGGGCTGGCCGATCGACGCGAGCGACAGAGGCGCGCTCGTGCTTTTTCCCGAGATGGACGCAGCGGCCGACGTGCCCGAGATCACGACCGCATGCTGGGGCATCCTGAACAAGCACCCGAGCCAGATGATGTGCGCCACCTCGCGCATGGTGGTGAAGCGCAAGGGCGCGGAGGCCCCCGTCGTGCTGCCGTGCACGCTCATCGCCTACGAGCCGGCCTTCGAGATGGGCGCGACGCTGGCCGAGGCGCGCGCGGCCCACGGCGGCATGTTCGATCGCGGCGCCGTCAAGCTCTGTCACGTCCACTGCGCCAAGTTCTGCGTGCTCGGCGGCGGCAGCTGCTCCTGATGATGCACCGCCTCACGTCTTCACCAGCGCGTCGCGGATCTCCTTGAGATAGACCTCGCTCGGCGTCGGAGCCGGCGCGGCCGGGGCGGGCTTGCGCATGGCGTTCACCGCCTTGACCAGGAGGAAGATCGCGAACGCCGTGATCACGAACTTGATCAGCGCATTGAGGAAGAGCCCGTAGCGGATCGCGACCGACTTGGTGGGATCGGCATTCTCGACCAGCGTGACCCTGAGGCTCGAGAAGTCGATGCCGGCCAGGAGCAGTCCGATCGGCGGCATCACGATGTTGTCGACGAGCGTGGTCACGATCGGGCCGAAGGCGGCGCCCATGATGACGCCGACGGCGAGATCGATGACGTTGCCGCGCATGGCGAACTCTTGGAATTCTTTTAGAATCTGCATGGATAGCCCTCGCTTTGCTGGGTCGCGGGGGGATGTTAAGTGAGGGGCGAGGGGCCCGTCATCGGGCAATTGGCCGGCGCCGGCGCGTAACTGTTTCATGTCGTTGGGGCCGGCCGCCCCTATTGCCTCACTGCCACCACAACCAGGGCTCTAGTGGTGAGGGGGACTGATCGAGGGAGGAGGGGTCATGATCGAGCGCAAGGAGAGGAAGCCCTACTGGCTCCACACGAAATGGCAGATGCTTGCGAGCCTCCTGCCGTTTCTTGCCGTGATCATCATCCTGCCGCTCTATGCCGACCGGCTGAACTCGAGCCGGTTCCTCGGCTTCCCGCTCGGCTATTTCCTCGCCGCCCACGGCCTCTTCGTCATCGCCGTCGTCACCGTCGCGACGTTCGTCAACCGCCAGGATGCGATCGATCACTGGCACGGCGCGCACGAGGACCTGTGAGGCGAGCTCCGGAGACTGACCCTTGACGCCGTTCACGTCCCGCGCGCGCTTCGTCAATCCGCGGCTCGGCATCTACTTCGGCATCTTCATGAGCGCGTTCGTCGCGATCGCGCTTCTGTCGCTCATTTTCGAGGGCCTCGAGGCTCCGCCGATCGCCTTGAGCGGGGCCATGCTGCTCGGGCCGGCTGCCCTCTACGCGGCGATCGGCATTGCCGGGGCGACGCGGGAGCCGATCGACTATTTCGCGGCGGGCCGGCGGGTTCCTGCGTTCTACAGCGGCCTCGTGCTCGCCCAGACGGCAATGGGCGCGACGGGCATCGTCGCGCTCACGGGAGCGTTCTTCCTCATCGGCTTCGACGCACTGTGCCTCGGGATAGGCGGGCTCGCGGGTTTCGTCGTCATGGCCGTGATGCTCGCCCCATTCCTGAGGAAGTTCGGGGCCTTCACCATTCCGAGCTACCTAGGCCGCCGCTTTCAGAGCCGCATCCTGAGGGTGGTCGCGGCGGGGCTCCTCGCCGTGCCGATGCTGCTCGTGCTCGCCGCCGAGCTCAGGATGGGCGCCTACGCCGCCTCCTATCTCTACGCCCCTGCCCAGCCCCCCGTCCTCGTCGGCTTTCTCGCCATCATCCTCATGGTGACCCTTTCGGCGGGCGGCATGCGCTCGCTCACCTGGTCGACGGCGGCCGAGTGCATCGCCTCCCTCATCGCCCTTCTCGTTCCCGTCGCGATCGTCGCCGTCATCGTGACCAACCTGCCGCTGCCGCAGCTCTCGCACGGGCCGGTCCTCAGGATGCTGGGGCGCGCCGAATCCTACATGGGGCTCCCCATCATCATTCCGCCCGCGCTCGCCTTCGATCTTCCGGGCGAAGGGCTCGAGCCGATCGCCAAGCGGTTCTCGGACGCGCTCGGCAGCGTCGGCAGCCTCGCTTTTCCTCTGGCGACGCTCTCGACCATGGCGGGAATCGCTGCCGCGCCCTGGCTCTTGCCGCGCGTCGCCGCGACGCCCGGCGTCTATGAGGCGAGAAAGTCGCTCGGCTGGGCGACGCTCCTGTTTGGTATTGCCATCCTGACCATGGCCTCGATCGCCGTGTTCCTGCGCGATTACCTTGCCGATGTCGCCATGGCGAAAGGGCAGGTCAGCATTCCCGATTGGCTCCAGGCGATGAAGGCGCAGGGCGTCGCGGCCTTCGACGCGGAGGCCAAGCGCCTCACCTTGAGCGCGATGAGCTTCAAGCGCGACGCCGTCCTGTTCGCGCTCCCTCCCGCCGCCGGGCTGCCCGATTCCGTCCTTTATCTCGCGGCCGCCGGAGCCGTTGCCGCCGCCCTCGCCGCCGCCGGGGCTTCAGCGGTGGCGCTCGGCAACGTGCTCGGAGAGGACGTGCTCTCCGGGCTGTCGTGGGCGGCCCCGGCCGCCGGCGTGCGCCTCGCCATCGCCCGCATCGGCTTTGCCGCCGCCCTCCTCCTCGGCGCCGCAATGGCCGTCCTCGCGCCGACCGACCCGTTGAAGCTCCTGCTGTGGGCCCTGGCGCTCACGGCGTCGACCGCGTTTCCGATCCTCATCCTCTCCATCTGGTGGAAGCGCACCAATGCCTTCGGCGCCATCGCCGGCCTCGTTTCCGGCTTTGCCGTCGCGGTGCTCGCGATCTATTCGGGCGAGGCGGGCTGGATCGGCCTCGACAGCATGCTGGCCGCCGCCCTCGGCCTTCCCGCCGCCGTCGCAGCGGCGATGCTGGTCACGTTGGTGACCCCCGCTCCCAGCCGCCATGTCCTGGAACTAGTTCGCGACATCCGCATTCCTGGGGGGGAGATCCTTTACGACCGCGAAGCGCGCCTCGAGCGGCGCACCAAGCGTCTCAGCGACTAAGCTGAGGGAGAGGGGCCTTCCCGCATGTCCGCGGGGACAGCACGCCTGAGCTTCATCGCTCGGTCCACAATTCGTCGCAGTCCGCCGTAATGGGTATGGTTGATCCTCGGCGGGATCGCCATTGACGTAGCCTTGCGGCCATCTTTCTGCCGGTCCCTCCGTCCCACGCGCCGGAGGACCGGTCCCTACCGAAGGAAGACCGCCATCCTGCCGGAGAAGAACCTCTTGTACCCCCCGCTCGAGCCTTATCACGACGGCCGATTGAGTGTCGGCTGCGGACACGAGATCTATTTCGAGGAGTGCGGCAATCCCGACGGCTTGCCCGCGCTCGTCGTCCACGGCGGACCCGGGGGCGGCTCGAACCCGACCATGCGCCGCTACCACGATCCCAACCTCTACCGCATCATTCTGTTCGACCAGCGCGGCTGCGGCCGGTCCATTCCCAATGCATCGATCGAAGAGAATACGACGGCGCATCTCATCTCCGACATGGAGCGCCTGCGCACCCACCTCGAGATCGACCGCTGGCAGCTCTTCGGCGGCTCGTGGGGCTCGACCTTGTCGCTCGCCTACGCCGAGACCTATCCCGAGCGCGTCACCGCTCTCATCCTGCGGGCCGTCTTCCTGTTGCGGCGGGCCGAGCTCGAATGGTTCTATCAGGAGGGCTGCAACTGGCTGTTTCCCTGCGCGTGGGACGCGTTCCAGTGCGTGATCCCCGAGGCCGAGCGCGGCGACATGATCGGCGCCTATCACAGGAGGCTGACCGACCCCGACCCGCGCGTGCAGCTCACCGCCGCGAAGGCCTGGAGCATCTGGGAGGGCACGACGCTCTCGCTCTTGCCCGACCCCGAGCGCATCAGGCGGTTCGGCAGCGACTCCTACGCGCTCGCCTTCGCGCGGATCGAATCCCACTACTTCACCAACGGCGGCTTCTTCGCCCACGACGGCGAGCTGCTCACGAAGGCGCACCGCCTGGCCTCGGTGCCGGGGACGATCGTCCACGGGCGCTACGACGTGGTGACGCCCGTCAAGAACGCTATCGACCTGAAGAAGGTCTGGCCCAGGGCCGATCTGCGCATCGTCGACGATGCCGGCCACGCGATGACGGAGCCGGGCATCGTCGCCGAGCTGGTAGCGGCAACCCGCCGCTATGCGGAGCCCGGCACGTCCTGATCTGCGTGGGGCCTTTCAGCCCCTGATCATGGTTGATAGGCCCCGGGCGCGCCGGAACTCGCGCTGCGGCCGGCATTAAGCCTTTGCGCATCGGCGGGCGTTGCCTGCTGGTCCGCGACCGTCAGGGAGCGCTAGACTGTCGCGCTCGGCCCGCGAGCCGACTGCGGGCGCTTCCTCCATGGCCGCATGGCGATACCCAACCGACAGAAGATCGCGATTGCCGACAAGAACCCGGTCATTCGCACCGGGCTCGCCGACATCCTCAACCGGGACGGACGGTTCGAGGTCGCGGCCGCCGTGTCGACGGGGCGCGCCTTCCTCGAGTTGACGAAGGAGCGTCCCATCGACATCGGCGTCATCGGCTGGGCGCTGCCGGACATGACGGGAGGCGATGTGCTGCGCGAGGTGAGAAAGCGCGACAAGGCGCCGCGGATCATCGTTTACACCGGGGAGCCCGGGTGCGAGATCTTGCGCAACACGATCAAGGGCGGAGCGTGGGGCTTCATTTCCAAGAGCGACGAGCCCGCGGTCATCGTCGAGACGATCTCCTCGGTCGCGCACGGGCGCGTGTGCTTTCCCTACGTCGACTTCGACGCCTTGAGTCACGATCCGCTCGAGGCGCTGACCGTGCGCGAGCGCGAGCTTCTGGGCGCGCTCGCCAACGGCTGGTCCAATCTCCAGATCGCGTCGCGCATCGGCATTTCGCGCAATACGGTGAAGTACCACTTGAAGAACCTCTACGATAAGCTCGGCGTCAGAAACCGGGCGATGGCGGTCGCCCTCTACATGTCGCGGTTCGATTGAGCGTCCTGCCGCTAACCAATTTGCAAATGCGCAATCGGAGAAGAACCGGCGGCGCCGGTGCTGGGTAGGCTCGAGCCTACCCAACTGCGACGACGGGCTCCTCTCAAAGGGTGTTGCGCGGCGCAACCCACGCTGTAGTTGGAGATGCGTCCCGCGGGGGGCGTGCTTCGACCCGGAAAAATTGCAGCCTGCAGCGAGCGTTGCGGCTGACACGGGCGAAGGGAAGTGCGAATGTCGGCGAAAAAGCCGACTCTGGAGGAGACGTAATGACGCTGGTACCGCCCCACCTGTTCATCCCCGGCCCGACCAATGTTCCCGAAGCCGTGCGCTCGGCCATGGACATTCGCATGGAGGACATGCGCAGCCCCGAGTTTCCCAAGTTCACGCTGCCGGTCTTCGACGACTTGAAGAAGGTCTTCAAGATGAAGGACGGCCGCGTCTTCATCTACCCCTCCTCGGGCACCGGTGCGTGGGAATCCGCGATTTCGAACACGCTCAATCGCGGCGACAAGGTGCTGATGAGCCGCTTCGGCCAGTTCTCGCTACTGTGGGTCGACATGGCCGAGCGGCTCGGCCTCAAGGTCGTGCTGTGCGACGAGGAGTGGGGCACGGGCGTGCCGCTCGAGAAATATGCCGACATCCTCGCCAAGGACACGGCGCATGAGATCAAGGCCGTGTTCGCGACCCACAACGAGACGGCGACCGGGGTCACGAGCGACATCGCCGGCGTCAGGAAGGCGCTCGATGCCGCGAAGCACCCCGCCCTCCTCTTCGTCGACGGCGTCTCCTCCGTCGGGTCGATCGATCTGCGCATGGGCGAGTGGGGCGTGGACTGCTGCGTGTCGGGCTCGCAGAAGGGCTTCATGCTGCCGACGGGCCTCGGCATCCTGGCGGTGAGCGCCAAGGCGCTCGACGCCCACAAGTCCTCGAAGATGCAGCGCTGCTACTTCTCGTTCGAGGACATGATCAAAGCCAACGACATGGGGTACTTCCCCTATACGCCGGCGACCCAGCTCATTCGCGGGCTGCGCGCCTCCCTCGATCTCATCTTCGCCGAAGGCCTCGAGAACGTGTTCGCGCGCCACACGCGCATGGCGTCGGGCGTGCGCGCGGCCATCAACGCCTGGGGCCTCAAGCTCTGCGCGAAGGAGCCGAAGTGGCACTCCGATACCGTGTCGGCGATCCTGGTGCCCGAGGGCATCGACAGCGCGGCGGTCGTGAAGGCCGCCTACTACCGCTACAACACGTCGCTCGGCGTCGGCCTGAACAAGGTCGCGGGCAAGGTGTTCCGCATCGGCCATTTGGGCGCGCTCGACGAGGTCATGATCGGCGGCGTTCTGTTCGCCGTCGAGATGGCGCTCAAGGACACCGGCGTAAACATCAAGCTCGGCTCCGGCACCGGCGCTGCCGCCGAATACTTCAGCAAGACCGCGACCAAGTCGGCGACCAGCGCAGAGGCCCCCAAGGCGAAGGCGGCCTGAGGCGCACATAGAGCAAGAGATGCGGTGAGCAGCGGTCCGGGCGAGCCAACGCCCGGCCGCTCGAGAGAGTGCACGTCAACATCTGACCTAGGGACGATAACGCCATGAGTTACACGATGTACCACCTGCGCAAGCAGCGCCTCCAGCGCAGCGAGCTTGCGGTTCCGGGCTCCAACCCGACGATGATCGAGAAGGCGCTGACGAGCGCCGCCGACTACGTCTTCCTCGACGTCGAGGACGCGGTCGCCCCGCCCGACAAGGAACAGGCCAGGAAGAATATCATCCAGGCTTTGAACGACCTCGACTGGAAGGGCACCGGCAAGACGGTGTCCGTGCGCATCAACGGCCTCGACACCCACTACATGTACCGCGACGTCGTCGATATCGTGGAGCAGGCGGGCGAGAAGCTCGATACCATCCTCGTCCCCAAGGTTGGCGTGCCCGCGGACCTCTACATGGTCGAGGCCATGTGCAACCAGATCGAGACGGCAAAGAAGCTCAAGAACCGCATCGGCCTCGAGGCGCTGATCGAAACGGCGCTGGGCATGGCCAACGTCGAGGCGATTGCCGCCTACGGCGGCCGGCTCGAGGCGCTCCACTTCGGCGTCGCCGACTACTCGGCCTCCAACAAGGCGCGCACCGTCGTCATCGGCGGCTTGAACCCCGACTACCCCGGTGACCAGTGGCACTTCGCTCTTTCGAGAATGACGGTCGCCTGCCGCGCCTACGGGCTGCGCGCCATCGACGGCCCCTTCGGCGACTTCTCCGATCCCGACGGCTACCGGGCCGGCGCCAAGCGCGCTGCGGCGCTCGGCATCGAGGGCAAGTGGGCCATCCACCCGAGCCAGATCGAGCTCGCCAACGAGGTATTCTCGCCGCTCCCCAAGGAGGTCGAGCGGGCGGAGCGGATCATCGCCGCACTCAAGGAGGCGGAGGCCCAGGGCAAGGGCGCCGCCTCCCTCGACGGCAAGATGATCGACGCGGCGTCCGAGCGCATGGCGCGCAACGTTCTCGTCGTCGCCGACGCTATCAAGGCGGCCAAGCGCTGATAACAAGAAGCAACGCGATCTTCAGGAGAAAACCCCATGGACATTCACGAGTACCAGGCGAAGGAGATTTTATCGAAGTTCAACGTGCCGGTCCCCCGCGGCGGCATCGCCTATAGCCCCGAGCAGGCGGTCTATCGCGCGAGCGAGATCGGCGGCTCGAAGTGGGTGGTGAAAGCCCAGATCCACTCGGGCGCGCGCGGAAAGGCCGGCGGCATCAAGGTCTGCAAGACCGACAGCGAGATCGAGAAGGCGGCCGAAAACCTTCTCGGCAAGAAGCTCGTCACCATTCAGACGGGGCCCGCGGGCAAGCTCGTCTCGCGCCTCTACATCGAGGAGGCGACCGACATCGACAAGGAGATCTACCTCGCCTTCGTGATGGACCGCGGCGCCGAGCGCATCGTGGTCGTCGCCTCGGCTGCCGGCGGCATGGAGATCGAGGAGATCTCGCACAAGCAGCCGGATACCATCATCAGGGTCGCCGTCGACCCGGCCGTCGGCATGCAGGCGTTCCAGGCGCGCGAGGTGGCGTTCGGACTTGGCGTCGAGCCCGACCTCGTCGCCAAGCTCGAGCGCGTCATCCTCGGCTCCTACCGCGCCTTCCGCGATCTCGACGCGGCCATGCTCGAGATCAATCCGCTCGTCATCACCAAGCAGAAGACCGTCGTCGCGCTCGACGCCAAGATGAGCTTCGACGACAACGCGATGTTCCGCCGCCCGCAAATTGCGGAGTTGCGCGACAAGAGCCAGGAGGACCCGCGCGAGACCTACGCCAACGACCGCGGCCTCGCCTACGTCGGCCTCGACGGCGACATCGGCTGCATCGTGAACGGCGCCGGCCTCGCCATGGCGACCCTCGACATGATCAAGCTCGCGGGCGGCGAGCCCGCGAACTTCCTCGATATCGGCGGCGGCGCCTCGCCCGAGCGCGTGACCAAGTCGTTCAAGGCGGTGCTGCGCGACAAGAACGTCAAGGCGATCCTGGTCAACGTGTTCGCCGGCATCAACCGCTGCGACTGGGTGGCGAAAGGCGTCGTCGACGCGATCAAGGAGCTCGAGATCAAGATCCCGATCGTCGTGCGCCTCGCCGGAACCAACGTCGAGGAGGGCCGCAGGATCATCGACCAGAGCGGCCTCACCATGATCAGCGCAGAAACACTGGCGGAAGGCGCGCAGAAGGCGGTCGCCGCCGCCAAGGCGTCCAAAGCCGCCGCCTGAAGGAGGAAACAAAAATGGCAATCTTCATCGACGAGAACACACCGATCCTGGTCCAGGGCTTCACCGGCCGCATCGGCACCTTCCACGCCCAGGAGATGATCGACTACGGGACCAACGTCGTCGGCGGCGTGACGCCGGGCAAGGGCGGCACGACGCATCTCGGCCGCCCCGTCTTCAACACCATGAAGGGCGCGGTCGAGGAGACCAAGGCCGAGGCCTCGATCGTCTTCGTGCCGCCCCCGTTCGCGGGCGACGCGATCATGGAAGCGGCCGACGCCGGCATCAGATACTGCGTCTGCATCACCGACGGCATCCCGACCCAGGACATGATCCGCGTCAAGCGCTACATGCGCCGCTACAAGAAAGAGAGCCGCATGGTGCTGACGGGCCCGAACTGCGCCGGCACCATCAGCCCCGGCAAGGCCATGCTCGGCATCATGCCCGGCCACATCTACATGCAGGGCCGCGTCGGCATCGTCGGGCGCTCGGGCACGCTCGGCTACGAGGCCGCCTCCCAGCTCAAGGCGCTCGGCATCGGCGTCTCGACCTCGGTCGGCATCGGCGGCGACCCGATCAACGGCTCCTCGTTCAAGGACGTGCTCGAGCACTTCGCGGCCGATCCCGACACCGAAGCCGTGATGATGATCGGCGAGATCGGCGGACCGCAGGAGGCGGAAGCGGGCCAATACATCCGCGACCACTTCAATAAGCCGGTCGTCGCCTATATAGCAGGCCTCTCGGCGCCCAAGGGTCGGCGCATGGGTCACGCCGGCGCCATCGTCTCGGCGTTCGGCGAGTCGGCGGCCGAGAAGGCCGACATTCTGAAGAGCTGCGGCGTCGTCATGGCGCCGACGCCCTCGGAGATGGGCACGACGGTGCAGAAGGTGCTGGCGGCGAGATCCAAGGCCGCCTAAGCGGGGTGGCGCCCGGACCGTTTCGCGGTGCGGGCGCACGCCGAGCCCGGCAGGCGGTGGGCGCGCCTGCCGGTCATCCCACTCTGAGATGAGACGCAAGGGAGGATGGAGGACGGTATCGTGGAGCGCTCGCTCTCGGCAGTTCGCGGCGGCGACGAGTTCGGGCTCGACGAGTTCAAGCTGCGCGACGAGCTCAAGGCGCTCCGAGCGCTGATCCCCGATCAGCCGTCCCTCAACCCGATCGTCAACATCGCCTTCGACCTCTCGCGCCGGCTCGAAGGAGGATCGATCAGCTTCGCCGACTTGAAGGCGCTGGCAGGCCGCCTCATGGACCGCGCTTGCGTCCATCGCGCGCTGCGGCTCAAGGAGCAGATCGGCTTCGTCGACGACGAGGTGACGCGCGAGGAGTTCGCGACATTCGTCGCCGGCACCGCCGGCGGCGCGAAGGACGGGGCGAGCTTCGAGGCCTTCAGGGCGCGCTGGGAGCCGGCCGCGCAACGGCATCGTGTTCACGGCGCACCCGACCTTCGGGCTCTCCGAGGCGCTTTCCGAGCGCATGGCGGCGATCGCGGTCGCGGGGGCACCCGCGAATGAGCCGATCGGCCTTCCCCATCGCCCCGACGCCCCGCTGACCCTCGACTACGAGCACAGGGCGGCGGCGCGCGCGATCCGCAACCTGCGCGACGCCTACGCCGATCTCCTCGGCACGTTCTACGCCACCGCCGCCCACGCCTACGGCGACCAGGCCTTCACGCTCTCTCCGAAGCTCGCCACGTTCGCTTCCTGGGTCGGCTACGACCTCGACGGGCGCACCGATATCCGATGGACGTTCTCGTTCCTGATCAGGCTCAAGGAGAAGGAGGCCGCCCTCAACGACATCCGCGACCGGTTTCTCGCGCTGAAGCCCTCGCTCGGCGACGGAGCGGACACGCAAAGGCTCTCGCGCCAGATCACCGGCAAGCTCGATCTCGCGATTGCGGCCGTGAGCGAGCAGATCAAGGCGCTGGAGGGCATGGGCGAAGGCGGCTTCTCGCTCGCCGAGGCGGCGAACGCGATCACGCGCGAGGACAGCTACAACCTCGTCAGCGCCGAGCCGCTCGCCGCGCTCCTGCGCGAGATGACCGCGCTCACGGCCGACCGCGGCATGAAGTGCGCGCTCGCCGCGCTGACCGGCCTCCTCGAGGCGACCGGGCTCGGCACGTCGCACATCCACCTCCGCGTCAACGCGGTGCAGATCAACAATGCGTTCCGCGCCTTCGTCCACGAGCCGTGGACGCGCGACCTGACCGAGCGCCAGGCGCTCGCACGCATCGTCGAGATGATCCGCAACGCCAAGCCCCACTCCGTCAACTTCGAAACGCTCGACCTCGAGACGGCAACCGCGATCCGCCAGTTCGCGCTCGCCGCCCAGATCATGAAGCACGTCGATCGCGACACGCCGATCCGCTACCTCATCGCCGAGTGCGAGAGCCCGGCCACGATCCTCATCGCCGTGTACTTCGCCAAGCTGTTCGGGGTCGAGAAAATTGTCGACATCTCGCCCCTGTTCGAGACGCCGGCGGCGCTCGAGACCGGCTCGCGCCTGATCGAGCGGCTGCTCGCCGAGGAGGCCTATCGCGACTACGTGCGCGGCCGCGGCCGGCTTTGCGTGCAGACCGGCTACTCGGACGCGGGGCGCTTCATCGGCCAGATCGCCGCCGGCCTCGCCCACGAGCGCCTGCATTTCGGGCTCGCCGACGTCGTCCACAAGGCCGGCCTCAAGGACGTCGAGACGCTCATCTTCTCGACCCACGGCGAGAGCATGGGCCGCGGCGCCCACCCCGGCCCGCTCCGCCGGCGCCTGCGCTACGTCTTCTCGGGGGAAGCCCGCTGGCGCTTCTTCCGCCACGCCATCCCCGTCAAGCACGAGACGAGCTTCCAGGGCGGCGACGGCTACCTGTTCTTCGCCAACCGGGAGTTCGCCGCCCGCGCGCTCGCCACGATCGTCATGAGCGGCAAGGACCCCGGCGAAGGCGAGGACCCGTTCTATACCGACGTCAATCTGCCGCTCGACTTCCAGCTTCGCCTCAGGGCCTACCAGCAGCACCTGTTCAGGCATCCGGGCTACCGCGCCCTGCTCGGCGCCTTCGGCGCCAACTTGCTGTTCAAGACCGGATCGCGCCCGGTGAAGCGCCAGGGCGATCACGCCTCCGATCGCGGCGACCCAGCCCGCATGCGCGCCATCCCCAACAACGCCATTCTGCAGCAGTTCGGCTACGTGGCGAACGTGGTGGCGGGGCTCGGCGCCGCCGTGGGGTCGGAGCGCGAGCGCTTCGTCGAGCTCGCCAAGGGCTCGTCGCGCCTGAGGCCGCTGATCGAGATGATCGCCAGAGCCAAGCAGCTCTCGAGCTTGAATGCGGTCGGCGCCAACGCCATTCCCTTCGACGCCGGGTTCTGGGCGCTCCGCGCGTCGTGGGGCCGCGAGCCGCAGCACGAGGCGGCGTTCAAAACGCTTGCCGCGCATTTGCTCGAGGACGAGCGGGCCGGCGCCATCAACGGGCTTGCCCATCACTTGCGCCTCGACGCCATCGAGCTGCATTCGATCCTCGAGGACATCGGGCTCGAAGGCGGCAAGATCCCCGACGACCATCGCCTCGAGCTCGATCTCCTGCAGGCGATCAGGCTCGCCCTCATCATGCGCATCTTCATCCTCGCCGCCCAGCTTCCCCGCTTCACGCCGACGAACGAGGTCTCCTACGCCGACATCTTCGGCCGGGCGCTCGCGCTCGAGATCCCGGACGTGGTGGCCGTCGTGCGTCAGGCCTTCCCGCGCCGGGTCGCGGCGGCCAGCCGTGCGGCGGCGTTCAACGAGCCGGCGACCTATCTGCCCCAGGGCATCGACGACTATGGGCGCATCGAGACGGAGATCCTCGAGCCCATGGAGGCGGCCTACGAGATGGTCCGGGAGATCGGCACCGGCATCTCCCACCATTGGGGCGCCTTCGGCTGAGAAGCCCCTCGCTTCTCGAGCCGGCGCGATTGCGCGGACCCCGCTTTTGCGCTTCATATCCGAGAGACGCGCCGGACTGGCACGGGCGATGGGGAGCCCCCATTTCTAGACCGGGCGTCTCGCGGGCGCGCTTGAGCTTGGGAGCAAGGTGAATGGATTTCGGAGCTTTGAAGCCCGGCGGCCTCGGCGGCGGCAAGAACGAGGTTGTCAAAAACTCCTCGACGGCGGGATTTGCCAAGGACGTGCTCGACGCCTCGCGCGAAGCGCTGGTGCTCGTCGATTTCTGGGCCGCGTGGTGCGGGCCGTGCAAGCAGCTCACGCCCATCCTGGAGAAGGTGGTGCGCAGCTACGGCGGCAAGGTCCGTCTCGTGAAGATCAACACCGACGAGCACTCGGCTGTTGCCGCCCAGCTTCGCGTCCAATCGCTCCCGACCGTCTTCGCGTTCCGCGACGGGCGACCGATCGACGGGTTCATGGGGGCGCAACCTGAGAGTGCTGTGCGTGCGTTCATCGACCGCCTCGTCGGCGAGGAGGCCGCCTCCGACATCGCCGGCGTTCTCGAGGCGGCGGAGGCGGCGCTCGAGGCGGGCGATCTGCAAGGGGCCGCGGAGGCGTTCGCCTCGGTCCTTCAGGAGGACCAGCAGAACCCACATGCGCTCGCCGGGCTCGCCAAGTGCTATCTGAAGAGCGGCGATATCGAGCGGGCCGAGCAGACGATCGCGCTCGTGCCGCCGGACAAGCGCTCCGTCAGCTCGGTCCTGAGCGTGCGAGCGGCGCTCGACCTCGCCAAATTGGCGGGAAAGACCGACAACCGCGCCGAGCTCGAAAGGCGGCTAGAAGCCAATCCCGCCGATCACGAGGCCCGCTTCGACCTTGCGGTGGCCTCGGCCGCGCGCGGGCGCAACCAGGACGCCCTCGACCACCTGCTCGAGATCGTGCGCCGCGACCGCAACTGGAACGACCAGGCCGCGAGGAAGCAGCTCGTCAAGCTGTTCGACGCCTGGGGCGCCAAGGATGCGCTCACATTGGAGGGGCGCCGGCGCCTGTCCTCGCTCCTCTTTTCGTGAAGGATGAGCGCCGTGGCATTGGCCGAACGCTATCGTCGGGCTAGCGACCTTCCGCCACGGATCCCGGTGTTTCCGCTGCGGGGCGCCATCCTGCTGCCGCGCGCCACGCTGCCCCTCAACGTCTTCGAGCCGCGCTACCTCGCCATGCTCGACGACGTGATGTCGGGGGCGCGCATCCTCGGCATGGTCCAGCCGTCCGGGGCCGATGAGGAGAGTCCCGAGGGCAAGGCGGTCGACCTGCGCCGGGTGGGCTGCGCCGGCCGCGTCACGACCTACCAGGAGCTCAACGACGGCCGCCTCATGATCACGCTCACGGGCCTCGCCCGCTTCGATATTCTCGACGAGGCGCCGATTGCCAAGCCTTACCGGGTCATGGGGGTGAGCTACGACCGCTTCGCCTCCGATCTCAAGGAGGACGTCGGCGCGGACGAGGTGGACCGGGTGAAGCTGATGGACGCCCTCAAGCGCTATCTCGACGAGAACCGCCTCAAGGCCGATTGGAAGGTGATCGGCAGGGCCTCGAGCGAGACGCTGATCAACGCGCTCTCCGTCATGAGCCCCTATGGCCCGGAGGAGAAGCAGGCCCTCCTCGAGGCCCCGGACTTGAAATCCAGGGCCGACGTGCTCGTGGCACTGGCCGAGATGGAGCTTGCCGGGCGCGGCGGCACCGGGGGGACCCTGCAATGAGCTTGGATGGATAGCCGATGGACCCCTCGGACCGACCACAGGCAAGCCCCGAGCGCACCGACCCCAAGCTGCTCGAGATCCTGGTATGCCCGCTGACCAAGGAGCGCCTCGTCTACGATGTGGAGAGGCAGGAGCTCATTAGCCGCAAGGCCCGTCTCGCCTACCCCATTCGCAACGGCGTCCCGATCATGACCGCGGACGCCGCCCGGCCGCTCGACGAGGAAACGATCGGGACTCGAAAGCCATGATGGGCCTCTTGCCGAGGCACCGCGTGCCGTCGCAAAATTGTCTCGGACTCATGGTTTTATCGCAGGCCGGGTCGAATCAGGGTCAACATGCCAAGTGCCGCTCGATCGCGGCCTGTGAGATCTGGCGACGGGGACTAGCATGAAAGTAATGAGCCGGAAGATCGTCGGCACGCTGGCACGCGGCGCGCTGAGGTCGGCTCCGCGCGGTCTCCTGGCGTTGAAGGTGCTCGATCAGAAAGCGCGCGACAAGCTGGCCTTCAAGCGGCCGCTTCCGGAGAAGGTGTACGGGCGCATCGGCGACCTCGAGGTGAGGCTCGCCACTACGCGCAAGGACATCCTCAAGGCCCAGCGTCTGCGCTACGAGGTCTTCTACGAGGAGATGAGCGCGACGCCCGGCGTCATAGCGAGCGTCCGCCGCCTCGATCAGGACCCCTATGACGGCCTTTGCGATCATCTGCTCGTCGTCGATCACTCGAGCATCGACGGCGAATTGTGGATGCCGTCCCGCGGCCCGAAGGTCGTCGGCACCTATCGCGTCCTGCGCCAGGACGCGGCCCAGCGGCGGCTCGGATTCTATACGGCGGGGGAATACGACATCGCGCCGCTCATCGCCGCGAAGTCCCCGCGCTACAGGTTCATGGAGCTCGGCCGCTCGTGCGTCTTGAAGCCCTATCGCACCAAGCGCACGGTCGAGCTGCTCTGGCACGGGCTCTGGACCTACATCCGCGAGCACAAGGTCGACGTGATGCTCGGCTGCGCGAGCTTCGCCGGGACCAATCCCGCCACCCACGCCATGGCGCTCTCCTTCCTTCATCACTACGCCGCGGCGCCTTCCGAATGGCGCTGCCGCGCCCACGGCCATCTCTATCAGCGCATGGACCTCCTGCCCAAGGACAAGGTCGACGTGAAAGCGGCGCTCAAGGCCATGCCGCCCCTGATCAAGGGCTATTTGCGATTGGGCGCGTTCGTCGGCGACGGCGCCGTCATCGATCGCCAGTTCGGCACCACCGATGTGCTGATCGTTCTCCCGGTCGAAAAGATCGACCCGCGCTATTTCGAGCACTTCGGCGCGCCCGACGAGGTCAAGTGCCGCGTCGCGATGGAAGCCTGAGTTCAGTGCAGGAACGGCGGGTGGTCGAGCGGGGCGGCGCGAGCCAATTGCCGCAAGGGCAGGAAGGCAACCTCGACTTTCATTCCCTCTTTCGAGGTTCGCGTCTTGATTTCGCCTCCCAGGTGCTCGGCGAGCGCGGCCGTGAGCTGACGCCCGAGCCCGGTGCCTTTCATCTGCCCTTCGAGGCCGTTACCGTTGTCGGCAACCGAGAGGCACAGCCTCTCCCCCCGATATTCCAGCGCCACGCGCACCTTGCCCTCGCTCCCTTCGGGGAAGGCATGCTTCACCGCGTTGGTGACAAGCTCGTTGGTGATGAGGCCGAGCGAGACGGCCTGCGCAAACGGGAGCTGCGCGTTGACGGCGCTGCATTCGATCGAGATGGCTTGGGACGGCAGCGCCAGGCGCAAATCCTGGCAGAGCCCGAGCAGGAAATCCCGGCTCTCGATCGAGAGGCCGTCCTCGTCCGCCATCAGGCAGGTGTGGATTCGCGCCATCACGTTGACTTGTTTCGAGGCCTCGCCGAGCGCGGACCTCGCGCCCGGATCTGCGATCGATGCCGCCTTGCGGTTGATGAGCGTCGCCACGCTCGCGAAGTTGTTCGCGACCCTGTGTGCCATCTCGCGCAATAGGACCGCCTTGTGCCTGTCGGCCTCGGCCAGCGCGCGTGCGGTCTCGTAGCTGTCGAGAATGGCGTCCATGAGCATTGCGAGCATCATGACCGTCACCGCGCCCAGGACGGCGTAGAGCTCGACCGTTATGAGATCCCCCGCGCGGCTTATCTGCAGCGAAAGGCCGGGCTCGAAGAAGTGCGTGGAAAGCAGCGCGCTCGCGACGAGCGTAATCAGGGCAACGGAGCGCCCAAATGCCACGGCGCACGCCACGACGACGACGAGGAAGGGCAGGAAGGGCTCGCCGGGCGCAACCGTCTCGAGCGGGATCTGGAACAGGTATGTCCCGATGAGCGCCGCGGCCGCCAATGCGAGACGCAGCCCAAACGGCCAGGAGTTCGTCGTCTTGAGCCAGAAGAGCATGACGAGACCGGCGCCCTCCTTGTCGCCTCAGATGGCGCGAGGACGGCACGCCGACAATCTGACCATTTGAGGGCGGGAACCTTACAAGATTGTCGTCATGGCGCGAGCGAGCGCACGGCGTGCGCCATTGCCTCCAAGACGCCCGGCTCGGTCATCGCGTGCCCCGCGCTCTCGATCATCGTGAGGCGGCACTCGGGCCAGGCGGCGGCGAGAGCATAAGCGCTCGCCGGCGGGCAAAGCAGGTCGTAGCGGCCCTGAATGATCGCGCCGGGCACCCCGCGCAGACGGCCGGCCCCGCGTAGCAGCTCGTCCGGCTCGAGGAAGAAGTCGTTGCGGATGTAGTGGGCCTCGACGAACGGCGTCGGCGGGAGCGGTCCTCGCCCCGGTCCGGAAGGGCTCGCAAGCCGCGTTGCGCCAGGCGTGAGCTCGGAGAGCGCGCGCTCGTAGGCGTGCCACATCCGCGCAGCGGGTCCGTGCACGGACGGGTCGGGATCGGCGAGCCTCGCGAGATAGGCCGCGAGCGGGTCCTCCCGCTCGGCCTCGGGAAGAGCGCCGGCAAAATCGGCGAAGAGGTCCGGCCGGAACCGCTTCGGCCCGTCGACGAACGCCCACTGCGTCTCGGGTCTCGTGCCGAGAAAGACGGCACGCAGGACGATGGCGCTCACCCGATGAGGGAAGCGCTCGGCGTAGGCGAGCGCCAGCGTCGAGCCCCACGAGCCGCCGACGAGCAGCCACTTCTCGATGCCGAAATGCTCGCGGATCGTCTCGATGTCGCCGATGAGGTGCTGTGTCGTATTGGCGGCAAGGGAGAGGTAGGGATGGCTCCGGCCGGCGCCACGCTGATCGAAGAGGATGGCGTGGAAGCGGGCGGGGTCGAAAACCCGGCGATGGAGGTGCTGGGCGCCGCTGCCGGGCCCGCCGTGGAGAAAGAGGGCCGGGATGCCGTCGCGGCGCCCGACCTCCTCGACGTAGAGCCAATGGCCTTGCCCGACGTCGAGCATGCGCGCATCGAACGGGCGAAGCGGGTCCTCGTGCGCGCGGTCAGCCATGGTTGGTGCCTCGGCTCATCGCCCGAGATCGTAGGCTGCGAGGACGGCGAGGTTCACGATATCGGAGTCGGTGGCGCCGAGCGCCGAGATCTGCACCGCGTGCTCGAGGCCGACGAGCATCGGCCCCATGACCATGGCGCCGCCGAGCTCGCGCAAGAGCTTGGTCGAGATGGAGGCGGCGTGGAAGGCCGGCATGACGAGCACGTTCGCGGTGTCGGTGAGCCGGCAGAAGGGATAGAGCCGCGCGAGGTCGCGGTTGAGCGCCACGTCGGCGGCCATGTCGCCGTCGTACTCGAAGTCGACGCCGCGCTCGTCGAGGATCTCGACCGCATGACGCACCACGTCCGAGCGCTCGCCGCGCGGCTGCCCGAACGTCGAGTAGGCGAGGAGGGCGACGCGCGGCTCGATGCCGAACTTGCGCGCCGCGTATGCGGCCTCGGTGGCGATGTTGGCGAGCTCCTCGGCCGTGGGCATGTCGTGCACGCTCGTGTCGGCGACGAGCACGGCGCGGCCGCGGCACAGGGCAAGGCTCACGCCGATGATGCTGCGGCCGGGTCTCGGATCGACGACACGGCGCACGTCCTCGAACACGCTCGTCCAGTTGCGCGTCACGCCCGAGACCATCGCGTCGGCGTAGCCGTGCACCACCATCAGCGCCGCGAACACGTTGCGCTCGTTCAAGACGAGGCGCTGGCAGTCGCGCCTCAAGTAGCCGCGCCGGTTGAGCCGCGCATAGAGGTAGTCGGTGAACTCCTCGGTGTAGGGCGAGCTGCGCGTATCGAGGATCTCGAACTCGTTCCTCAAGCGAATGCCGAGCTCGCCGAACCGCTCGCGCACGGTCGCCGCCGTGCCGACGAGCAGCGGGCTGCCGAAGCCCTGGGAGTGATAGGTGTTGGCGGCACGGATCACGGCCGGCTCCTCGCCCTCGGCGAAGACGACGCGCTTGGGCTCGCTGCGCACCTTCTCGAACGTCGACTGCAGCCAGCCCGCGACCGGGTCGAGGCGCCCCTTGAGGCGGCCGATGTAGGCTTCCATGTCGATGAGCGGGCGGCGGGCGACGCCCGAATCCATCGCCGCCTTGGCGACGGCGGGGGGCACGTGGGTGATGAGGCGCGGATCGAAGGGAGCCGGAATGATGTAGTCCGGCCCGAACGTCGGGCGCCGGCCGAGAAAGGCGGCCATCACCTGGTCCGGGACTTCGGCGCGGGCGAGCTCGGCGATGGCGCGCGCGGCCGCGATCTTCATCGTCTCGTTGATGGTCGAGGCCTGGACGTCGAGCGCGCCGCGGAAGATGAACGGGAACCCGAGCACATTGTTGACCTGGTTCGGGTAGTCCGAGCGCCCGGTGGCGACGATCGCGTCGTCACGCACCGCATGGACGTCCTCGGGCGTGATCTCGGGGTCCGGGTTCGCCATGGCGAAAATGATCGGCTTCGCCGCCATCGACCGCACCATGTCCTGGGTCATCGCGCCCTTGACGGAGAGGCCGAAGAAGGCGTCGGCGCCGGCCACCGCCTCGGCCAGCGTACGCGCCTTGGTCTTCGACGCATAGGCCGACTTCCACTGGTTCATGCCCTCCTTGCGGCCCTGGTAGATGACGCCCTTGGTGTCGCACAGGGTGACGTTCTTCTTCGGCAGGCCGATGGCGCCGAGGAGCTCGAGGCAGGCGATGCCGGCCGCGCCCGCGCCGTTGACGACGAGCTTGAAGCCGTCGATCTCGCGCCCCGTGAGCTCGAGCGCGTTCAGGAGCCCGGCGGCGGCGATGATGGCGGTGCCGTGCTGGTCGTCGTGGAAGACGGGGATGTCGAGCAGCTCCTTGAGCTTCTCCTCGATGATGAAGCAGTCGGGCGCCTTGATGTCCTCGAGATTGATGCCCCCGAAGCTCGGGCCGAGGTAGCGCACGCAATTGACGAAGGCGTCGACGTCCTCCGTGCTGACGAGGAGGTCGATGGCGTCGATGTCGGCGAAGCGCTTGAAGAGGACGGCCTTGCCCTCCATGACCGGCTTCGAGGCCAGCGCGCCGAGATTGCCGAGCCCCAGAATGGCGGTGCCGTTGGAGACGACGGCGACGATATTGCCCTTGTTCGTATAGTCGTAGGCGAGCGCCGGGTTCTCGGCGATCGCGTTCACCGGCACGGCCACGCCCGGCGAATAGGCGAGCGACAGGTCGCGCTGGGTCGCGAGCGGCTTGGTCGGCGAGATCTCGAACTTGCCGGGCTTGCCGCGCGCGTGAAACTGGAGCGCTTCCTCCGCGGTAATGCGGGTGCGTGTCTGCTTGGTGGCCATCCTCGGGTCCGCTCGCGAGCCCGCATCCGACCCAGTCGCGGGAGCGGGAGTGCAAGGAAAAGACTGGGAGGGGCCGAGACTAGAGGCCGAGAGGGCTTTTCACAACCGCCATCGGCGGCGCTAACCTTTTACCTCGGCGTCATTTTTCCCGTTCGAGTCGCTTTGTGGCGTGGTGGCCGCGCCCGTTGTGCACTGCAAGGGTCGCGCGCATCGCCGGCATTTCCCTTGAGGCGCCGGGCGGGGTATGCGTCCTCGGGACAGCATGAGACGGAGCCTGGCGCGCTCATGGCGGCACAGAGGAGAGACGGGGGACGTGCGCGCGGGCCGGCGGTCGAGCCCGCCGACGCTTCGGCCGAGGTCGCGTCAGCGCCGGGCTCCCCCGACGAGGCGCCCGGCGCGAGCACAGCGCTCCCGACCGGCGAAGCGACGCCGTCCATGGCGCAGTTCCTCGAGATCAAGGCGGCCAATCCCGACAGCCTGCTCTGGTACCGCATGGGCGACTTCTACGAGCTCTTTTTCGAGGACGCCGTCGTTGCCGCCCGCGCGCTCGGCATCGTGCTGACCAAGCGGGGAAAGCATCAGGGCCAGGACATTCCCATGTGCGGGGTGCCGGTCCACCGGGCCGATGAATACCTCGAGCGCCTGATCCGGCACGGCTACCGGGTCGCCGTGTGCGAGCAGCTCGAGGACCCGGCTGAAGCGCGCAAGCGCGGCAGCAAGGCGGTCGTGCGCCGCGACGTCGTGCGCCTCGTCACGCCGGGAACGCTGACCGAGGACACCCTCCTCGACGCACGCGCCCGCAACTATCTGACCGGTCTCTTCCGCGCCCCCGGCGCCGACGGGGCGACGATCGGCTCGACGGGGTCGGTGGCGCTCGCCTCCCTCGACATCTCGACCGGCGAGCTCGAGGTCGGCGAGGTGTCGGGGCTCGACCTCGCGGGCGAGCTCGTGCGGCTCGCCCCGCGCGAGGTGATCGTCGCCGACGGGCTTCTCGCCGACGCCGAGCTCAAGCGCTGGATCGAGCTTGCCGGCGCCGCCGCGACGCCCGTGCCGGCGGCCTCCTTCGACAGCCTGGCGGGGGAGCGGAATCTCAAGAGCCGGCTCGGCGTCGCCGATCTTCAGGCCTTCGGCAGCTTCACGCGTGCCGAGCTCGCCGCGATCGGCGCCGTACTCCGTTATGTCGATCTGACGCAGATCGGCAAGTCGCCGGTGCTGCGCCCGCCGCGCCGGTCCGGCGCAGGCGCAATCCTCGTCATCGACGCGGCGAGCCGGGCGAGCCTCGAGCTTACTCGGTCAGCTTCGGGCGAGCGGCAGGGAAGCCTGCTCGCCGCCGTCGACCGCACGGTCACCGGCGCGGGCGCGCGCGAGCTTGCGGCGCGGCTCGCGGCGCCGCTCACCGACCGGCACGCCATCGAGGCGCGCCTCGATGGCGTCCAGCTCTTCGTCGAGGACGATGCCTTGCGCGAGGACGTGCGCGACGCTCTCAGCCACGCTCCCGACATCGCCCGGGCGGTGTCGCGTCTTGCGTTCGGACGCGGGGGCCCGCGCGACCTCGGCGCGATCCGCGACGGGATCGCGGCGGCCAGGGCCGCGAGTGCGCGCGTTGCGCGAAAGGGCGGTGCGATAGGTCTCCCCGAGGAGGTGCGCCGCATGGCCGAGCGCCTCGGCCGCGCCGGGGACGCGCTCGGCCGCCACCTCGCGGAAGCGCTCGTCGACCACCCGCCGCTCCTCAGGCGGGACGGCGGCTTCGTGCGGCGAGGCTTTCGCGCCGAGCTCGACGAGGCCCTGCGCCTGCGCGACGACAGCCGCCGCGTCATCGGCGCGCTCGAGGTCCGCTACGTCGAGGAGACGGGCATCAAGTCGCTGCGGGTGCGCCACAACAACATCCTCGGCTACTACATCGAGGTCGGCCAGGGGAACGCCAAGCCGCTCTTCGCGCCGCCCCTCTCCGACACCTTCCGCCACCGCCAGACGATGGCGAGCGCCGTGCGCTTCACGACCGGGGAGCTTGCCGAGATCGAGGGGCGGATAGCCTCCGCCGCCGAGCGGGCCGCCGCCATCGAGCAGGAGGTGTTCCAGGAGCTTGCCGCGGCGGTGGCGGCCGAGGAGCAGGCGCTCTGCGACGTCGCCGCGGGGCTCGCCGAGCTCGACCACACGGCCGGCCTGGCCGAGATCGCGCGCACCGAGGGGTATGTCCGTCCGGCGATCGACAGCGAGCCCGTGTTCGAGATCGCGGGCGGGCGCCACCCGGTCGTCGAGCAGGCGCTGGGGCGCGCGCACGGCCAGCCCTTCGTCGACAACGATTGCATCCTCGGTCGCGCGAGCGCCGAGCAGCCGCCGGGCTTCGACGAGATGCCGGACGCGAGAATCTGGCTCGTGACCGGCCCCAACATGGCGGGCAAGTCGACGTTCCTGCGCCAGAACGCCCTCATCGCCGTGCTGGCCCAAATGGGCTCCTACGTGCCGGCGCGGTCGGCCGTGGTCGGCATCGTCGACCGGCTGTTCAGCCGCGTCGGCGCCTCCGACGATCTCGCGCGCGGGCGCTCGACCTTCATGGTCGAGATGGTCGAGACGGCGGCCATCCTCAATTCCGCGACCCCCCGCTCGCTCGTCATCCTGGACGAGATCGGGCGCGGCACGGCGACGTTCGACGGCCTGTCGATCGCCTGGGCGGCGCTCGAGTACCTGCACGAGATCTCGCGCTCGCGCGTTCTTTTTGCGACGCACTATCACGAGCTGACGGCGCTTGCCGCGCGGCTCGACGGCGTCGCCAATGTGACGATCGAGGTCAAGGAATGGCACGACGACATCGTCTTCCTACATAAAGTGCGCCCCGGCGCGGCCGACCGCTCCTACGGCATCCAGGTGGCCAAGCTCGCCGGACTGCCGAAGGAGGTTGTCGAGCGCGCGCGCGAGGTGCTCTCGCTTCTCGAGCGGACCGGCGGCGGACGGCGTGGAGCGGGGGCCGCGAGCCTCGACGAGCTACCGCTTTTCGCAGCCGCGAGAGCGGCGCCCGCAGCTGCAGCACCCGCCGGACCGTCGCCGGCCGAGACGGCGCTCGACGGCCTCAATCCGGATCTGCTCACGCCGCGCGAGGCGCTCGAGGCGCTTTACCGGCTTAAGCAACTGAGAGTGGAAAAACCATAGTGTTAGGCGTAACCAAACGTGCCGCACGCTAACACTGTCGCCGGCACGATGATTTGAGACTTGGCTCTAATGGACACGTCGAGACTGCCGGTTGCGCCCTACTTCGAACCCGCCGAGCTCAGGATCGAGCTCACCGCGCTCTTCAACGCGGGCGGGAGCGCGGTCGAGGCGCGCCCGGCGGTCCTCGAGCGGCTCAAGGGGCTCGTTGCCACGGCCCACGAGTCGGCACGCACGCAGCTCGAGAACGACGGCAACGGGCGGCGCTGCGCAATGGGACTGGCGCGCTTCCAGGATGAGCTCGTGCGCCTTCTGTTCGACTACACGGTGTCCCACGTCTACCGCGCCACCAATCCGTCGGACGCCGAGCGCATGGCGGTCGTGGCGACCGGCGGCTACGGGCGCGAGATGCTGGCGCCGGGGTCGGACATCGATCTCCTGTTCCTGCTTCCCTACAAGCAGACGCCCTGGGGCGAGAGCGTCGCCGAGTACATGCTCTACGTGCTCTGGGACTTGGGCTTCAAGGTCGGCCACGCAACCCGCACCGTCGACCAGTGTCTCAAGCTCGCCGCGGCCGACATAACGATCCGCACCTCCCTCCTCGACATGTGGCTCATCCACGGCGACGCGCAGCTCTACGCCGAGCTCGAGGAGCGTTTCCGCTCCGAGGTCGTCAGGGGCACGGAGCGCGCCTTCGTCGACGCCAAGATGGCCGAGCGCGCCGAGCGCCACCGGCGCGCCGGCGAAAGCCGCTACAAGGTCGAGCCGAACATCAAGGACGGCAAGGGCGGGCTGCGCGACCTGCACACGCTGCACTGGCTCTCGAAATACCTGTTCGGCCACGAGGTGGGGCAGGAGACGCTCGCGGCCGGCATCTTCACGAAAGAGGAGGTGGCGACCTTCCGACGCTGCGAGGAGTTCCTGTGGACGGTGCGCTGCCTGCTCCACTTCATCACCGGGCGCGCCGAGGAGCGCTTGACCTTCGACCTCCAGCCCGTTCTCGCCGAGCGGCTCGGCTACCGCCATCGCGGCGGCCTGCGCGCGGTCGAGCGCTTCATGAAGCACTACTTCCTCATCGCCAAGGACGTGGGCGATCTGACCGCGATCCTCTGCGCCGCGCTCGAGATGCAGCAGCTGAAGAGCACGCCCGGGATCAACCGGCTCTTGAATCCGCTGACCTGGCGCATCCGCCGCCAGGTGCGCGAGCGCACCGACTTTCGCATCGACAACGGCCGCATGAACATCTCGAGCCCGGAGGTCTTCAGGCGCGATCCCGTCAACCTCATCCGCCTCTTCGCCCAGGCCGAGCATACCGACACGTTTCTTCACCCCGACGCGATCCGCGAGCTGCGCCGCTCGCTGCGCCTCATCGACGACAAGCTGAGGGCTGATCCCGAGGCGAACCGCATCTTCCTCGAGCTCCTGACCGGGCGCGTCAATCCCGAGCGGGCGCTCAGGCGCATGAACGAGGCGGGCGTCCTCGGCCGCTTCATTCCCGATTTCGGCCACGTCGTCGCGATGATGCAGTTCAACCTCTATCACCACTACACGCTCGACGAGCACCTGATCAGGACGGTCGGCATGCTGACCGACATCGAGCGCGGCGGGGCGGTCGACGAGCTGCCGCTGTCGACGAACCTGATCAAGACCATCAAGAACCAGCGCGTGCTCTACGTCGCGGCGTTTCTGCACGATATCGGCAAAGGGCGCACCGAGGATCATTCGATCGTCGGGGCGAGGATCGCGCGTGAGCTCGGCCCGCGGCTCGGGCTCACCGCCGCCGAGACCGAGACGGTCGCCTGGCTCATCGAGCACCACCTGCTCATGAGCAACATCGCCCAGAGCCGCGACATCGGCGACCCCAAGACCGTGCGGGACCTGGCCGACATCGTGCAGAGCCCCGAGCGGCTGAAGCTCCTCCTGCTCTTGACGGTTGCCGACATTCGCGCCGTCGGGCCCGGCGTGTGGAACGGCTGGAAGGGCCAGCTTCTACGCACCCTCTACCACGAGACCGAGCCGCTGCTCTCGGGCGGCCATACCCAGGTCGAGCGCAGCCAGCTCGTGAGAGACGCCAAGAGCGCGCTCAGGGCGGAGCTCGCCGATTGGCCGCAGCCCGACATCGACCGGTTCATCCGCCGCCACTACTCCGACTACTGGCTCCGCACCGACCCCAAGAAGCAGGCCTACCACGCCCGCCTCCTGCGCCGCGCCGAGCGCGAGGGGCGCACGTTCGCCGTCGACTTCACGACCGACGCCTTCACCGCCATCACCGAGCTCACGGTGTTCGCCCCCAACCATCCCCGCCTTCTCTCGCTGTTTGCGGGCGCCTGCGCCGCGAACGTCGCCAACATCTCGGGCGCCCATATCACCACGACGCGCGACGGCTTCGCCCTCGACACCTTCCTGCTCGCGCGCGCCTTCGACGAGGACGAGGACGAGAGCCGGCGCGCGCGCCGCATCGGAGAAACGATCGAGCGGATCCTCAAGGGCGAGGTCCGGCTCAAGTCGCTGCTCGAGAAGAAAAGGCCCGTGGCGCCGCGGATCGAAGCCTTCACCGTCACGCCCGAGGTCATCGTCAACAACGCGCTTTCGGATGCGTTCACTGTGGTCGAGGTCGCGGGCCGCGATCGCACCGGCCTTCTCTACGATCTCACCAGCACGCTCTCGGACCTGTCCCTCGACATCGCCTCGGCCCACATCACGACGTTCGGCGAGAAGGCGGTCGACGTGTTCTACGTGACGGACCTCACCGGCAAGAAGGTCGAGAACGAGCAGCGCCAGAAGGCGATCAAGGAGCGGCTCGAGAAGGCGCTGGCGTGGTCTCCCGCGCCGGCCGGAGACGAGATCAAAGTCTAGGTCATGGTCGTGGGGCCGGACCGGCGCCCGAACAGCACTGCGAGCGCGAGCCCCGCGACGAAGCCGCCGACGTGGGCCATGTAGGCGATGCCGCCGGTGTCCTCCGTCTGCTCGGTCGGCGCGATCGAGCCCACCCCGCTCATGAGCTGCAGCACGATCCAGAAGCCGAGCACGATGAACGCCGGCATGGCGACCACCTGGCGGCCGAGCAGCACGTCGACGCGCGCCTGCGGGAACATGTAGAGGTAGGCGCCGAGCACGCCGGCGATGGCTCCCGACGCGCCGACGTTCGGAATGGCCGAGCCGCTGTTCGCCGCGTACTGGGCGAAGGTCGCCGCAAATCCCGCTACGAGATAGAACGCGAGGAACGGCACGTGCCCCAGGCGGTCCTCGACGTTGTCGCCGAAAATCCACAGGTAGAGCATGTTGCCCAAGAGGTGCAGCCAGCCGCCGTGCATGAACATGGCGGTGAGCATGGTCACGGCGCCGGCGCCGGGCTCGGCCGAGAAGCGTGCCGGGATGAAGGCCCATTTCTCGACGAAAGCGTCGCCCGCGTTGAGCTCGACCAGAAAGACGAGAACGTTGATCGCGATGAGCGCGGTGGTGACGATAGGCGGCCGTCTGCGGCCTGTGTTGTCGTCGCCGATCGGAAACATGGGCCTTCCCTTCTCCGCGCTTCGTCCCCTGAGGGCGCACTCTAGTCGTGCGATGGCGCCCTGTCCACAAGGGCGCGGGGCGCGGCGGCGAGACTGCGGGCATCTCATGGATTGGCCTTGCTCTCGGCGCAGGCCTTGTCTACGCCTCGCCCCCATGAGTCTCTACCGCGCCTTCGCCACCGTCGGCGGCTTGACGCTCGTCAGCCGCGTCCTCGGCTTTCTCCGCGACATCCTAGCCGCCGCCGTGCTCGGTACCGGGCCGGTGGCCGACGCCTTCTACGTCGCCTTCCGCTTTCCCAATCTGTTCCGCCGTCTCTTCGGCGAAGGCGCGTTCAATTCGGCGTTCGTGCCGCTTTTCGCCGGCAAGCTCGAGGGCCAGGGGGCCGACGCCGCGCGGAGCTTCGCCGAGGAGGCGATGGCGGGGCTCACCTTCGTGCTCGTGCTCCTCTCGGCGATCGCCATGATCACGATGCCGTGGCTCATGTACCTGCTCGCGCCGGGCTTCGCCGACACGCCCGAGAAGTTCGATCTCGCAGTCCTCCTCACGCGCATCACGTTTCCCTATCTCCTCTGCATGTCGCTCGTCGCGCTGCTGTCGGGCGTCTTGAACACGTTCGGCAAGTTCGTCGAGAGCTCCTCCGTCTCGATCGTGCTCAATCTCGTGCTCGCCGCGGCCATGCTGCTCTCGATCTGGCTCGGCTACAGGAACGAGCCGGCGGCCGGCATCATGCAGGCGTGGGGCGTCTTCGTCGCGGGGCTGCTCCAGCTCGTCCTTCTGCTGTGGGGCGTCTGGCGCTCGGATTTCTGGCTGAAGCTCGTGCGCCCGCGCTGGAGCCCTGGGATGAAGGAGCTGGTGGCGCTCGGCATCCCGGGGATCGTCGCGGGCGGCATCACGCAGCTCAACATCGCCATCGGGACGATGATCGCCTCCCTCCAGGACGGCGCCGTCTCGCACCTCTACTACGCCGACCGTATCTACGAGCTGCCGCTCGCCATCGTCGGCATCGCCGTCGGCGTCGTGCTTCTGCCGGATGTCTCGCGGCACTTGCGGGCCGGCAACCATGCCGCCGTCATGGACAGCCAGAACCGCTCGCTCGAGTTCGCGATGCTGCTGACGGTGCCCGCCGCGGTGGCGCTCGCGGCGATCCCGCACGAGATCGTGACGGTGCTCTTCGAGCGCGGCGCCTTCACCGCCGCGGATACGCCGTACACGGCCAACGCGCTTGCCATCTTCGCGCTCGGACTGCCGGCGTTCGTGCTGATCAAGGTGTTCTCGCCCGCCTACTTCGCCCGCCACGATACGCGGACGCCGATGCGCTACGCGGGCTTGAGCCTTGCTGCGAACACGGTTGGCTCGATCGGGCTCTTCTTCCTGTTCCGCCGATTGGGTCTCATGCCCCATCTCGGCATTGCGGTCGCGACCACGCTCGGGGGCTGGATGAACGCGCTCCTCCTGTGGAACGGCCTCGTGCGCCACGGCCACTTCGAGGCCGACGCCCGCCTCAGGCGTGCCTTGCCGCGGATCGTCGGATCGAGCCTGATCATGGGCGCGGTGCTCGTCGCCCTCGCCCAGCTCCTGGAGCCGTGGCTCGGGGGATCGAGCGGGATCCTGGTGCGCTTTTCCGCGCTTGTCGTCCTGGTCGGAGCCGGCGCCGTCGTTTATTTCGCGGTCGCGCAGGCAACCGGCGCCGCCCGCCTCGGCCAGATCACCGGCGCGCTGCGGCGAGGGACGCCGCCTCAGGCCCCTTAAGTCTTGCGCGGCCAAGGCGCCCGCGCCATAACCCGCGCCGGTCTCAAGGATTGAGCAGATGAAATTCAAAGAGCGCGTGTTCTCGGGCATGCAGCCGACGGGCAGCCTGCACCTCGGCAACTATCTCGGCGCCATGGTCCAATGGATCGAGATGCAGAAGACGCACGAGTGCATCTACTGCGTCGTCGACATGCACGCGATCACCGTCTGGCAGGAGCCCGAGGAGCTCCGCAGCGCGATCCGCCAGGTGACGGCCGCCTATATCGCCTCCGGCCTCGATCCCAAGAAAAGCATCCTCTTCAACCAGAGCCAGGTGCCCGAGCACGCCGAGCTCGCCTGGGTGTTCAACTGCGTCGCCCGCCTCGGCTGGCTCAACCGCATGACGCAGTTCAAGGAGAAGGCGGGCAAGGACCGCGAGGCCGCCTCCGTCGGGCTCTACGCCTATCCGAACCTCATGGCCGCCGACATCCTCGCCTACCGGGCGACTCACGTCCCCGTCGGCGAGGACCAGAAGCAGCACCTCGAGCTCGCTCGCGACATCGCCCAGAAGTTCAACAACGACTTTATGAGCTCGATCGAGGCGCACGGCTACGCCGACGGCATCTTCTTTCCCCAGCCCGAGCCGGTGATCACGGGGCCGGCGACGCGGGTCATGAGCCTCCGCGACGGCACGAAGAAGATGTCGAAGTCCGACCCGTCGGACCAGTCGCGCATCGCGTTGACCGACAGTGCCGAAGAGATCGCCAACAAGGTGAAGCGCGCCAAGACCGACCCCGATGCGCTGCCGTCGGAGGCCGCCGGGCTCGCAGGGCGGCCCGAGGCCGAGAACCTCGTCGGCATCTACGCCGCGGTGACGGGGCGTTCGCAGGCGGACGTGCTGTCCGAGGTCGGGGGATCGCAGTTCTCGACCTTCAAGAAGGCACTCGCGGATGCGCTCATCGCTCGCATCACGCCGATCGGCGAGGAGATCCGCCGCTTGACCGCCGATCCCGCCGAAATCGATGCCGTCCTCGCCGACGGCGCGGCGCGCGCGCGCGCCATCGCGACGCCGATCATGGACGAGGTGAAGGACGTGGTCGGATTCATCAGGTCGTGAGGCGTCGATTGAGGCTCTTGTTGTCGTCGATCAATTCGCGTGGCAGCATCGGGCGTCATGACAACCGTTAGAAAGAGACGCTCGTTCGAATCGGGTCACGCGCGCAAGTTCCTGCTCGTCGTCGACGAGAGCCAGGAGGTCGAGAGCGCGCTCTATTACGCCGCGAGCCGCGTTGCGCGCTCCTCCGGCATCATTCTGATGCTCTACGTGATCGAGCCGCAGGAGTTCCAGCACTGGGCGGGCGTGCGCCAGGTCCAGCTCGACGAGGAGACCAACAAGGCCCGCGCCCTCTTCCGCCTCTTCCGGCGCAAGCTCAATTTGGTCGGATTCGAGAACATCCCCTGCGAGGAGGTGATCCGCGAAGGCAACAAGGCGGACGAAATCCTCGGCATGATCGAGGAGGACGAGGACGTGGCGATCCTGGTGCTCGGCGCATCGACCGACCCGCAAGGCCCCGGACCGCTCGTCTCGTCCCTGGCCGCAGGCAAGATCGCCGGCTCCTTCCCCATTCCCGTCACGATCGTGCCGGGCAACCTCGCCCTCGACGACATCCTCGCGCTGGCGTGATCGATAATCCCCGACTCGGGGTCTCGACTTTCGGCCCCGCCTCGCTTATCTACTAGAACAGTTCTAAACTAGGAGACGTTTGGGGCAGGGAGACCAGCGCCATGTTCATTCAGACCGAAGCCACGCCCAACCCGCAGACGCTCAAGTTCATCCCCGGCAAGCCCGTGCTCGGGGACGGAACGGCGGACTTCCGGGCCAAGAGCGAGGCCCAATCCTCGCCGCTCGCGCGGCGCCTGTTCGAGATCGACGGCGTCACGGGCGTGTTCCTCGGCTCCGATTTCATCGCCGTCACCAAGGGCCAGCCCGAGTGGCCGAATTTGAAGCCGATGATCCTGGGCGCGATCATGGAGCACTACATGTCGGGCGCCGCCGCGGTCGACCACGGCCAATCGACCGACGCTGGCGCGGATGCCTACGATCCCAAGGACGAGGACGTGGTCGCGACGATCAAGGAGCTGCTCGAGACCCGGGTCCGCCCCGCCGTGGCTCAGGACGGCGGCGACATCACGTTCGCCGGCTTCCGTGACGGTATCGTCTATCTGCACATGCGGGGCGCCTGCTCCGGCTGCCCGAGCTCGACGGCGACCTTGAGGCACGGGATCGAGAACCTGCTCCGCCATTTCTGTCCGGAAGTGGAGGCGGTTCAGGCCGTGCAGGCCGCCTAGCCTCTTCCCGCGATTGCGAAACCCCGCCCGACCGGCGGGGTTTTTGTTTGCCAGGCCAAGCGAGGAGGCCCCATGTCCGCCCGTCTCGACGATCACGCGCTGACCCAGCTTTTTCTCGGCGCGCGCACCTATAATTCCTTTCAGGCCAAGGACGTCCCGGACGCACTCCTGAGAGAGCTCGTCGATGTCCTCAAGTTGGGCCCGACCAGCGCCAACTGCTCCCCCGCCCGGATCGTCTTCGTCAAGTCGAAGGAGGCGAAGGCGCGCTTGAAGCCGCATCTCTCCGAAGGCAACAGGGATAAGACGATGGCCGCGCCGGTGACCGCCATCATCGGCTACGACCTCGAATTCTACGACCACCTGCCCAAGCTCTTTCCGCATACGGATGCGAGAAGCTGGTTCGCCGGCAAGCCCGACCACATCGCGACGACGGCCTTCCGCAACGGCAGCCTGCAGGGTGCCTATCTCATCCTTGCCGCACGCGCGCTCGGCCTCGACTGCGGGCCCATGTCAGGGTTCGACAATGCCGGCGTCGATCGGGATTTCTTCTCCGGCACCGAGGTCAAGAGCAACTTCCTGTGCAACCTCGGATATGGAGATCCCTCAGGGCTGTTCCCCCGCTCTCCTCGCTTCTCCTTCGACGAGATGGCGAAGATCGCGTGAAGTTTAACGAGAGACTGGGTATATGAAGGTCTGGCCAGCGCGGACACGCGCGGGTATAGGCGGACCCCATGAATATCCTGGCCTTCGATGCCACGTTCGGAGCCGTCTCGGTGGCGGTCGGCCGCGACATGGGCAAGCCCACGCGCGAGGTGGCGCGTGGCTTCGAGCTGAGAGCGAAGGGCCATGCCGAGGCGCTCATGCCGCTCATCAGCCGGACGATGGCGGAGGTGGGGCTCGCCTTCGACGCGCTTGATCGCATCGCGCTCACGCTCGGGCCCGGCACGTTCACCGGAACGCGGATCGGCGTCGCGGCGGCGCGCGCGCTCAAGCTCGCGACTGGAGCCGAGGTCGTCGGGATGTCCTCTCTCGCGGTGATGGCGGCGGACGTCTATTCCCGGCTCGGCCCGGAACAAGAGGGGCGCCAGGTCCTGATCGCGGTCGATGTGCGCCGCGGCGAGGTCTACGCGCAGCTCTTCGGGTCCGGGGCGCTCGACGCCGAGACGGTCCCGATGCGGCTTGCCGCGGACGCGGCAGCGCGACTGGGCGAGGGGGCTCTCGTCGTTGCCGGCTCCGGGGCGGAGGCGGTCGGCGCGGCGGCCCGGGGGCTCGGCCGGGTTGTCCAGATTTGGCATGCCCCCCTCGAGCCCGATGCGGCAGCCCTTCTCGAGCTCGCTCCCGGGCTTCCGCCCCTCGACGGCGCGCCGCGGCCGCTCTACTTGCGGCCTCCCGACGCGAAGCCGCAAGAGGGTCTCTCGATCGCGAGGGTCACATGAAGGACGCGGCGCCGTTCGATCCCAAGCACGTGAGCCTCTTGTGGGCGGGGCCGGATCGCGCCGCCGAGATTGCCCGCCTTCATCAGGAGCTGTTCGATCCCTCTTGGGATGAAGCGAGCGTGGCGAGCCTCCTCGATCATCCGGCCTCCACCGCCTTCGTTGCGGTCATCGGCGCGCCGCGCAAGGCGGTGGGATTCATTCTCGGCCAGATTGCCGCCGACGAGGCCGAGATCCTCTCGATGGGCGTCGCCAAGGCGAACCAGCGCCGTGGCCTCGGCCGCAGGCTGGTCGAAGGGCTCATGCGCGCCGTCAAGCGCTCCGAGGGACGGAAGCTTCATCTTGAGGTTGCCGCCGATAATGCCGCAGCCCTTGGCCTCTATCGCGGCCTCGGGTTCAAGGAGGTCGGCCGGCGCGAGGGCTACTACGCGCGCAAGGGCGCCCCGGCGGTCGACGCGATCAATCTTTCCATCGCGCTCTGAGCCGCCCAGTCCGCATCTCAGGAACCGCGTGGACGGCCGCACGGGGCTCACCTATAAGGCGGCAGACACGCTTCCATTCGAGATCGGCTGAGCCATGCCCGGCTCGAGAGACGAGAGCCATACGCGCATCGAGCGCCTGTGCGCCGAGCACGGCTTGCGCATGACGGGGCAGCGCCGCGTCATCGCCCGCGTGCTCTCGCAAGCGCGCGATCACCCCGACGTCGAGGAGGTCTACCGGCGCGCGCACGCGGTCGATGCGCGCATCTCGCTCTCGACCGTCTACCGCACCGTCAATCTCTTCGCGCGAAAGGGCATCCTCGAGCGCCACGATTTCGGCCGCGGCCGCGGCGTCTACGAGGAGACGGCCCGAGGCCATCACGACCATCTGATCGATATCGCCACGGGCCGCGTGATCGAGTTTCGCAACGAGCACATCGAGAAGCTCCAGGAGCAGATCGCGCGCGATCACGGCTTCAGGCTCGTCGGCCACCGCCTCGAGCTCTACGGGGTGGCCGTCAACCGCAAGAAGAAGTCGTCCTGAGCCATCGGGGCCCGAGCATGGGAACTCTGAGAGCAGCCACGATATTGACCGGGTTCTTTGCCCTCACCGTGCCGCTGATGCCGGTGCAGGCTGTGCTCGTGCGGACTTCCCCGCGCCTGGCGCGCCGCTTTCCCCACTGGTATCACCGCCAGGTCTGCCGGCTGGTCGGCGTGAGGCTCTCGATCGAAGGCGAGGTCGCGTCCGATCGCCCCGTGCTGCTCGTGTCGAACCATACGTCGTGGCTGGACATACCGGTGCTTTCCGCGGTGGCGCCCGTGTCGTTCGTCGCCAAGAAGGAGGTCGCGCGGCTGGCCGTTCGTCTCCGCGCTCGCCCGGCTTCAGCGCTCGGTGTTCGTCGATCGCGCACGCCGCGGCGCGGTCGGCGAGACGACGAGCGAGATGGCGGCGCGCCTCGAAGCGGGCGACACCATCGTGCTGTTTGCCGAGGGCACCTCGAGCGACGGCAATCGCGTGCTCCCGTTCATGACCTCGCTCTTCGCCGCCGCCAAGCCGTCGGAGAAAGCCGGCGCCGCCGTGTCTGGCGCCGTCGTGCAGACGCTGTCGCTCGTCTACACGCGGCTCCACGGGATCCCGCTCGGGCGCGCCGACCGGCCTCTCGTCGGCTGGTATGGCGACATGGAGATGACGTCGCACGCCTGGCAGCTCTTGAAGGCCGGACCGCTCGACGTGCAGATCCGCATCGGCCCGCCAGTTCCGCTCGACAGCTTCGTCGACCGCAAGGAGCTCGCGCGCGTGAGCGAGAGGCAGGTGCGCGAGGAGGTCGTGCGCATCCTGCGGTCGCGGCCGGAGGGGGCCGTGCTCGCGGTCGTTGCACCCCCGGAGGGCGCGCGGCGGCCGGCGGGGCCGAAAGAGACGAGCGGCAAGTGGAAGTAACGCTGTTTCAATGCCCTGGACACAATCGCTGGACAACGCCGCGATCTGATGCTGCAATGCAGCAAAACCAGCGGCCGTTCAGAGACGTCGAGGCGAAATGGACACGGTAACTACCCTCGAGCCCCAGTCCGACATAGAGCGAAGAGCCGACGCTGCCCCGGCCGCGCGCAAGGTTTTCGTCAAGACGTTCGGCTGCCAGATGAACGTCTATGATTCCGAGCGCATGACGGAGGCGCTCGCCGCTGACGGATTCGAGGAAACCCAGGACGTCGAGGCCGCCGATCTGGTCATTCTCAATACCTGCCACATCCGCGAGAAGGCCGCCGAGAAGGTCTACTCCGACCTCGGCCGCCTGCGCGAGGTCAAGGAAAGGCGTGCACGCGCCGGCAAGGCGACGCTGGTCACGGTCGCCGGTTGCGTCGCGCAGGCCGAGGGCGCCGAGATCGTGCGCCGCGCCCCGTTGGTCGATCTCGTCATCGGCCCCCAGAGCTACCACCGCCTTCCCGCGCTTCTTGCGGAGGCGAGGGGGGCGCCGGCCTCCATCGTCGAGACGAGCTTTCCCGACGAGGACAAGTTCTCCGAGCTCCCGGCGCGGCGCGCCACGCGCTCCGCGACCGCATTTCTCACCGTGCAGGAGGGCTGCGACAAATTCTGTACGTTCTGTGTCGTGCCCTATACGCGCGGCATGGAGTTCTCGCGCCCCGTCGCTTCGCTCGTCGAGGAGGCGCGCCGCCTTGCCGGCTTCGGCGTGCGCGAGATCACGCTTCTCGGCCAGAACGTCAACGCCTACCACGGCGAGGGCCCCGACGGGCGCTCCTGGTCGCTCGCCAAGCTCATTCGCCGCCTCGCCGAGATCGACGGCATCGAGCGGCTCCGCTACACGACGAGCCATCCGCGCGACATGGACGACGACCTCATTGCCGCTCACGCCGATGAGGCAAAGCTCATGCCCTACCTGCATCTGCCGTTCCAGGCAGGGTCCGACCGCATCCTCGCGGCGATGAACCGCAAGCATACCGCCGGCGACTACCTGCGCCTCGTCGACCGCATCCGGAGGGCCTGCTCCGGCATCGCGCTCTCGACCGATGTCATCGTCGGATTTCCCGGCGAGAGCGCCGAGGAGTTCGAGGCGACGCTCGCGGTCGTGCGCGAGGTCGGCTTCGCGCAGGCGTTCTCCTTCAAATTTAGTCCGCGGCCCGGGACTCCCGCGGCGAACATGCCGGACCAGGTGCCGGACGGCGTCAAGGGCGAGCGGCTTAGCCGTCTCCAGGAGCTTATCGAGGACCAGCAGGCGCGATTCAATGCCTCCTGCGTCGGCCGGACGCTGCCGGTTCTGTTCGAGAGGCGAGGCCGCCACGCCGGCCAGCTCGTCGGGCGCTCGCCCTACCTGCAGGCGGTCCACGCCGAGACCGGCGACGGGATGCTGGGGCGCATCGTAGCGGTGGAAATCGCCGCGTCGGGCCTGAACAGCCTCGCGGGCGTCATCTCAGCTCCATGATAGGCCTGTTAACCAGAGGCTGAGCCGCGATTCCGGGCTCCGGCCGGGCGTGGGACCTCGCCTCGGCACACCCGCGCGGCGGGCCGTTTGATTCGAGCGCCCGGCCCGCCCTATGATAGGTTCATCGCGGCAAGGCGGCGATTCGATGTGCCAGGGCAATGGAGGCCCTTGATTTGACAGGATTTCGAGGCCAGCCGGTCGGCGGTTCCGGGCGCGCGCAAAAGCCGGAGCCGGCGAGCAAGCGCGTTGTCGTCCCCTTCGAGGACAATCGTCACCTCAATCGCCTGCTCGGCGAGTACGATGCCCACCTGGCCCTGATCGAGGATCGGCTTGGGATCGAGGCCCACGCGCACGGCAACGTCGTCATTCTGACGGGCTCGGCAAGCGCCTGCGAGATCGCGCGCGAGGTGCTCGAGACGCTCTACGGGCGCGTCGTCAAGGGGGAATCGATCGGCGCCGGCGATTTCGACGGCCTCATCCGCCACGCGCGCCGCGAAACCGGACCCTCCGACGGGCAGGCTCAGATCGCAACGCGCCGGCGCGTGGTGAAGGCGCGCACGCAGGCCCAGAGCCTCTACATCCGTGCCCTCGAAAGGGTCGATCTCGTGTTCGGCATCGGTCCGGCCGGCACCGGCAAGACCTATCTCGCCGTCGCCTATGCGGCCCACTGCCTCGAGCGCGGCCTCGTCGAGCGCATCATCCTGTCGCGGCCGGCGGTCGAAGCCGGCGAGCGGCTGGGGTTCCTTCCGGGCGATCTGCGCGAAAAGATCGATCCCTATCTGCGTCCGCTCTATGATGCGCTCTACGACGTGCTGCCGCCCGAGAAAGTGGAACGCGACCTCGAGCAGGGCGTGATCGAGATCGCGCCTCTCGCCTTCATGCGCGGGCGGACGCTCGCCAACGCCTTCGTCATTCTCGACGAGGCGCAGAATACGACCTCGATGCAGATGAAGATGTTTCTCACCCGCCTCGGCGAGAACTCGAAGATGGCCGTCACCGGCGACCCGTCGCAGGTCGATCTTCCGTTCGGCATGACCTCGGGCCTCGAGGAGGCGGTGCGCCTGCTCGCCGACGTCGATGGCGTCGAGGCCATTCGCTTCACGAGCGCCGATGTCGTTCGCCGCGACCTCGTCGCGAAGATCGTCGAGGCCTATGACCGCGCCGCGGAAGGCAAGGTCTGAGATGCCCGACCCAAGCGACAGTAGGCGCTCAGCGCACCCTGGCTCTGGCAACGGCTGGCTCCACCTCGACGTCATCGACGAGGCGGGCGATTGGGCAAAGATCGACGGGGCCGAGGGTCTCGCTCTGGCGGCCGGCGCCGCGCTTGCGCGCCACGGCCGATTCAATGGCGCGCCGCCGTCGCAAGCCTGCATTGCGCTTGCCGATGACGCCACCGTCCACGCGCTCAATTCCCGCTATCGCGGCAAGGACAAGGCGACCAACGTGCTCTCGTTTCCGGCTGCGGCGCCGGCGACGCAAGCGGGCCCGCGCAGCCTCGGCGACGTGATCCTCGCCTGCGAGACGGTTCTCCTCGAGGCGCGCCGCGACGCCATCGCGCCCGCTCATCATGTCCAGCATCTCGTCGTACACGGGCTCCTTCATCTCCTCGGGTTCGATCACGAGTCCGAGGACGAGGCCCGCGCCATGGAGACGCTCGAGGTGGAGATTCTGGCTAGCCTCGGCGTGCCTGATCCCTATTGCGGGAGCGAGCCTCGGCTCGCCGCACAAGAGCAATGATCGGCGAAGTGTCCCATTCGAAGACCGATGCAGGCTCAGGCGCCAACGGCGCGGCCCTGCGCATGAAGTCCTGGCTCGCTCGGCTGGGTGAGCACCTCGGCTGGGTGCGGCCGCCGACGCTGCGCGATACTCTCGAAGGCCTGTTGAAGGAGGAGGTGAAGGGCGACGATTCCTTCACTGACGACGAGCGGCGGATGCTCCTGCGGCTCGTCCACTTCGGCGATACCCGCGTCGAGCAGCTGATGGTGCCGCGCGCCGACATCATCGCCGTCGAGGAGACCGAGCCGCTGCGCGAGCTCATCCTTCTGTTCGAGGAGGCGGGCGTCTCACGAATCCCGGTGTTCCACGACACCCTCGACGACCCGCGCGGCATGATCCACATCAAGGATCTCTTCCGCTGGCTGTCGGCGGAGGTCTCGGGCCGGGCGCTGATCGAGCCGCGGCGCGGCGAGGTGCGGCCGGCGACGCCCGAGGCGGCGGCCGAGCTCAGATCGAGATCGAAACGCGCCGACGAGATCGTGCGCCCCGACCTTTCGCGCCTCGATCTCTCGCGGCCTATTACCGTCGTCAAGGTTCGCCGCCAGCTCCTCTACGTACCCCCCTCGATGCCGGCGATGAACCTGCTCCTTCGCATGCAGACGACGCGCATTCATATGGCGCTCGTCGTCGACGAGTACGGCGGCACCGACGGGCTGGTCACGATCGAGAACCTGATCGAGCAGATCATCGGCGACATCGAGGACGAGCGCGACGAGGCCGAGGCTTCCTACATTACCGAGGATCCCAAGCAGGGGCTCATCGCCTTGGCCCGCACGCCGGTCAAGGAGCTCGAGCAGCGTCTCGGTCAGAGTCTCCTCGATCCCGAGGAGGAGGCCGAAATCGAGACGGTGGGAGGGCTAATCTTCACGCTCGTGGGCAGGGTTCCGGCGCGCGGCGAGCTGGTGCGCCATCCCTCTGGCGTCGAGTTCGAGATTCTCGACGCCGATCCCCGCCGCGTGAAGAAGGTCAAGGTGCACAAGCCGCGGACGGAGGGCGAGCGTCCGCGGGCGCCGAGAGCGGCCCAGGGATAGCGGTGGTGCGAGCAATCTCCCGTGCAGCGCTGGGAGGCGCACCAGAGAGCCTCTTGCGCCGGGTCCGCTCGGCCGTCCTCTCGGCAACCGGCTGGCGGCGCGCTGCGATCGCGTTCGCGGCGGGGCTCGGCTCGGTGCTGGCGCTCGCGCCTTTCTTTGCGTCTCCGGTTCTATTTCTGACGCTCCCCGTGCTCGTCTGGTTGATCGACGGCGCCGCGGGCGACGTCGACCAGCCGCCGCGCGCCGAGCCGATCACTCGGGCCGCCATCGCCGGCTGGTGGTTCGGCTTCGGTTATTTCCTCGGCGGCCTCTTCTGGATCGGCGAGGCGTTCCTGGTCGAGAGCGAGAAGTTCGGCTGGGCGCTTCCCTTTGCCGTCACGCTGATGCCGGCCGGGCTCGCGCTCTTCTACGCGGCGGCGACGGCGGCGGCCCGCGCCGTCTGGTCCCCCGGGCTAGCGCGGATACTCATCCTCGCGGTTGCGCTCGGCATTGCCGAATGGCTCCGCGGGCATGTCCTGACCGGATTCCCATGGAACGTGCTCGGCTATGCGCTGACCTATCCGCTGGTCTTGATGCAGGGCGCCGCGCTCGTCGGGGTCTACGGCCTGACGCCGCTCGCAGTCGTCGTCTTCGCGAGCCCCCTCGCGCTTGCGGAGAGCTCCCAAGCCGGCCCCGAGCTCCGGCGCGCCGTGCTCTCCGGTGCCGCGATCTCGTTGCTCATTCTCTCGCCCCTCGTCGTCTACGGGGCTCTCCGCCTCGCCGAGCGCCCCGCCTCCGCCGTCGAATCCGTGCGTCTCAGGATCGTGCAGCCGAGCGTTCCGCAGCGCGAGAAATGGCGCCCCGAGAATCAAGGTCCGATCTTCCGCGATCACCTCGAGCTCTCGCGCCACGACGCGAACGGCCGGCGTGACGATCTCAAGGGCATCACGCATCTCATCTGGCCGGAGGCGGCCATGCCGTTCTTGCCGCTCGAGCATCCCGAGGCACTGGCGGCGATCGGCGAGCTGCTCGCCCCCGGCGCCTATCTCATCTCGGGCGGGCTGAGGCGCGAAGCGGTGGCGCCCCCCGGCGAGACGCGCCCGCGCGCTTTCAACAGCCTCATGGTGTTTGGGCCCGGCGGCTCGCTCGTCAACGTCTACGACAAGATCCACCTCGTGCCATTCGGCGAGTATCTGCCCATGCAGGCGGTTCTCGAGAGCTTCGGCCTCGAGCAGCTCGCTCGCATGCGCGGGGGCTTTTCCGACGGCGCGAGCCCGCGCCGCAATCTCGTTGTCCCCGGTCTTCCCGCCGCCGGCGGGCTCATATGCTACGAGGCGATCTTTCCCGGCGCCGTCGTACAGGGGGCCGAGAGACCGGGTTTCCTCCTCAATGTCACGAACGATGGCTGGTTCGGAGATACGACCGGTCCGCGCCAGCATTTCCACCAGGCGCGCGTGCGCGCCGTCGAGGAAGGACTGCCGCTCGTGCGTGCCGCAAATAACGGCATCTCGGCTGTTGTTGATGGCAATGGCAGGGTTTATAAATATCTCGAGCTGGACGAGCGCGGCGTCATCGATACGGCGCTGCCGGGGGCTCGGCCGCCAACTCTTTATGCTCGCGTCGGCGATTGGCCATTTGCGGCCATTTTGATCTGTTTCTCAGTCATTGCCGTTTATTTGCGTAAGGGCTCCGCGAGCAGCAGCACAGCTACACGCTGAGCGTGCATTACATTTCCGGCTAGGAAACAAACTTGCCAGAATAGTTGACGCGCCGACATAGCGCACCTACCAATGGCTCTCCTCTGGCTCCGACCCCCGGGTGGTAATGAAAAGAATGGCGAAAGAAGAAAGAGACGAGGAACCGGTCGAAGACGCTGAATCGGAGGAACGCAGCTCCCGACGCCCAAATCCGATGGACATCCACGTCGGAAGCCGCGTTCGGCTTCGGCGCATGCTGCTCGGAATGAGTCAGGAAAAGCTCGGCGAGCATCTGGGCCTCACATTCCAGCAGGTTCAGAAATACGAAAAAGGCGTGAACCGCATCGGAGCGAGCCGGTTATTCGACCTTGCGAAGGTCTTGGGAGTTCCGGTGCAATTCTTTTATGACGACGCTCCGTCGGCCGAAGGCCAGGCGGCATCCGCGACCGGATTCGCCGACCGTCCGCCGGAAAGTTTTGTCGTCGACTTTCTCACGACGCGAGAAGGGCTCGAGCTCAACAAGGCCTTTGTCCGGGTCACCGACCCCCGCGTGCGACGGTCGATCGTCGATCTCGTGCGGGCGCTGGCCGGCGAGGAGAGCTGACGCTCCTCTTGCCGGTGCATCCGATCCGACAGAACCGAACTCTTTGCAAGAGAGCAAGGCCCTGAACATGCGCCGCGGGTCATTGGCCTTGACCCCGGGACGCAAAGGTTGCAAGAAACCGACGCCTCGCGCGGCCGAGCCAATGACAGGGGATCAGGGTGTCACGCAAATCGTTTCTGTTCACGAGTGAATCCGTGTCGGAGGGACATCCCGACAAGGTGTGCGACCGCATCTCCGATGAGATCGTCGATCTCTTTTATCGCGAGGGTCCCAAGGCGGGGCTCGATCCATGGATCATTCGCGCGGCGTGCGAGACGATGGCCACGACCAACAGGGTGGTGATCGCCGGAGAGACGCGCGGGCCGGAGACCGTCACGAAGGATTGGATCTCGCACGTGGCGCGCATGGCCATCCGCGACATCGGCTATCAGCAGGAAGGGTTCCATTGGGAGAAGGTCGACATCGAAGTCCTTCTCCATCCCCAGTCGGCGGACATCGCCCAGGGCGTCGACGCCAAGCAGCCGACCAACCAGGAGGAAGGCGCGGGCGATCAGGGCATCATGTTCGGCTATGCCTGCCGCGAGACGCCCGAACTGATGCCGGCGCCGATCTATTACAGCCACAAAATCCTCGAGGATCTCGCCCGCGCCCGCAAGGCCAAGTCGGGAGAAGCCGCCAAGCTCGGGCCAGACTCGAAGAGCCAAGTCACCGTCCGCTACGAGAACGGCAAGCCAGTGGGAGTGACGCAGATCGTCGTCTCCCATCAGCATGTCGTCGAGGATCTCACGTCTCGCCAGATCAAGGAGATCATCGAGCCCTACGTGAGAAAGGCGCTGCCCGAGGGCTGGATCAGCAAGGACACGGTCTGGCACATCAATCCGACGGGCAAATTTTTCATCGGCGGTCCCGACGGCGATTGCGGGCTCACCGGACGCAAGATCATCGTCGACACCTATGGCGGCGCGGCGCCCCATGGCGGCGGGGCGTTCTCCGGCAAGGACCCGACCAAGGTCGATCGCTCGGCGGCCTATGCCGCCCGCTACCTCGCCAAGAACGTGGTCGCCGCCGGCGTCGCCGACCGGTGCACCATCCAGTTGTCCTACGCCATCGGCGTCGCCAAACCGCTCTCCATCTACGTCGATACGCACGGCACGGGAAAGGTGGCCGAGGCGGAGATCGAGACCGCGCTCGGAGCGGTGATGGACCTGACGCCGCGCGGAATTCGCCAGCACCTCGACCTCAACAAGCCGATCTACGCGCGCACGTCCGCCTACGGCCATTTCGGCCGACCGCCCGACGCCGAGGGCGGCTTCTCGTGGGAGAAGACCGATCTTGCCGACAAGATCAAGAAGGCCATGTGAGCGGGGCCGGCCGCGCGACGGGTAAAGGAGGTGGGCGCGAATTATTTTGCATTTTGCGGCTCGCGATAACGGAAAATAAATAGTGACCGAAGCCGAAAACTAAATTTTTAGAATTCATAAAGCCGGCTCCGCTAGCCTCCCCGGTCAATAGAAGAATTCGTGGGAGTGCGTACGATGTCCGGGTTTCGGCTGCGGGGCTGCTCGCGTCTTGGCAATTTCGCGGATGACAGGAGCGGCGCCGTCGCGATCATCTTCGCGTTGATGGCCGTCTGCTTGTGCCTCTTCGTCGGCGCCGGCGTCGACATCGGGCGCTGGCTGCATGCACGCCAGCAGACGATTTCCGCCATGGACGCCGCCGTCCTCGCCGGCGGCCGGGCGCTGCAGCTCAATCCCAACGACACGTCCGGAGCGATCGCCGCCGCGCAGAAATTCTACACCGAAAACACCAAGGGAAGGCTGCCGCTCCTGAGCGACACCATCACGTTCCAAACGACCGACAACAATACGGCGTTCACCGCGACCGGCAACGGCTACATCGCGACGCCACTGCTCGGCTTCGTCAACATTCCGAAGCTGCCGCTGCTCGCCACGAGCGGGGCCGAGTACTCGAAGGCCGACCTCGCAGTCGGCGGCTCGTCGGACGGAAGCGTCGAGATCGCGCTCATGGCCGACGTCACGGGCTCGATGGGCGGCCAGAAGCTCACCGACCTCAAGGCCGCCGCGACCGATCTCGTCGAAATCGTCATCCCCGACACCGCATCGCAGTACTCGGCAAAGCTCGCCTTGATCCCGTTCTCGGAGGAAGTGCGCCTTCCCTCCTCGGCCAACGCCGGCGCCCGCGGCTCGCCGCCGTCGACCAAGGACGTCTGCAGCGGTGGCGGCTGGGGCGGCTGGGGTGGCGGCGGCTGGGGCGGCTCCTGCACGTACGATAGGACCGCATGCGTGGTTGAGCGGACAGGGGCAAACAAGTACACCGACGCGGCGCCGAGCTTCCGGCAACTACGTCATGACGCGGTACAATTCGAGCGGCAAATGCGCGCTGGGTGCAAGCGGTGAGCTCGTGCCGCTCTCGAGCGACAAGGCGGCGCTCAAGACCAAGATCTCCAATCTGACAGCCTCGGGCGGCACGGCGGGCCAGATCGGGACCGCATGGGCCTGGTACACGCTGTCGCCGAACTGGAACTCGATCTGGGCGTCCTCGTCGAGCGGCGCGGCGGCCTACGGCACGGCCAACCTGCAGAAGATCGCCATCCTGATGACGGACGGCGAGTACAACACCCAATACGACGCGAACGGCGTCAGCACGAGCGACTCCAACGGCGGCTCGGCGGCCAACGGCACGGCGACCAACCAGGCGCGCTCGCTCTGCACGGGCATGAAGGACAAGGGGATCACCGTCTATACCGTCGGCTTCGACCTGGGCGGCAACCAGACGGCGATCGACACGCTGAGCCAGTGCGCGACGGATCCCTCGAAGTTCTACAATGCCGACGACGGCGAGCAGCTGAAGCAGGCGTTCCGCGACATCGCCCTCAAGATTTCCCAGCTCTATCTCACGCAGTAGACGGCGGAGCTAGAGACGGAGGACAGGGCGCCCATTGCGGCGCCCTTTCCATTCCCGTCGCGGCACGCGCGCCCTCCTCAATCCTCCTCGGCGAGCTCCTCGCCGAATCCGGTCTCGACGAGGGTGACGAGCGCCTCGAGCGCCTCCGGTCCCTCTTGGCCCTCGGCCGTGATGAAGAGCTGCGAGCCGGGTCCGGCCGCGAGCATCATGAGGCCCATGATCGACGTGCCGCCGACCGTCTGTCCGTCGCGCGTGACCGAGATCTTCGCGTTGAAGGACTCGGCGACCTTGACGAACTTCGCCGACGCGCGCGCGTGCAGCCCCTTGCGATTGACGATGGTCACGACCGCCTCGGGCCGCCTGCTGTGTTGAAGCTCGGGCATGGGGCAACCTAGGTTTCGCCCGAAAGCTCTTGGCTCGCCACCTTGATGTACTTGCGGCCGGCCTCGCGGGCGAGCGACACCGCCTCGGGGAGATCGACCTCCGACCGCAGGCTCGCGAGCTTGACGAGGATCGGCAGGTTGATGCCGGCGATGATGTCGACGTTGGCCTCGTCCATGACCGAGATCGCGAGGTTGGAGGGCGTTCCGCCGAACATGTCGGTAAGCACGATCACGCCTTGCCCGGCGTCGGTGCGGCGAATGGCATTGAGGATATCGGCGCGGCGCTGGGCCATGTCGTCATCGGGGCCGATCGAGATCGTTTCCAGATTGGGCTGGGGGCCGACGATGTGCTCGAGGGCCGAGCGAAACTCGATCGCCAAGCCGCCGTGCGTCACGATGACAAGTCCGATCATCAATTAGCGCCGTTGTTCATTCGAGGTCTCGACAGCAAGGCTGCTCCCCCGCTCAACTCCGAACCGCCCCGCCGCCCGTCCCCGGCAAGGGGACCAGCACTGCCGCGACCCTCCCGGATGCCGCCCTCAGGTATGCGAGGCCGCGGCGGCTGCCGGGCGCGCTTGAAGAAGCAACGCGGCAACCGCCACCTGACGCGGGCGGAGACTTACAAGGGTTCGCGGCGTACGCAAGGGTTTTCCTAACCGGGCGATCCCACAAGCGGGATTTGTCCGGCGAGCGTTGCGAGGGCGACGAGGAGCTTCGCGGGCGCCGAGGGCTCGAAGGGCGCAAGACGCAGGAGAGGGAGCTCGACGCCGAGCAGCCGGGTGCGCATTTCGAGGCCCGGCATGCGCTCGATGGTGTCGGGGTGGGCGAGATCGACGATGAGGGAGACGGTGGCGGAAGGCGTGCAGGGGACGGCGACGACGCCGAGGCCGCGCACCTCGAGCTTGCCCCGAATCGAGTCCGGGGCTGTCGCCAGGAGCGCGCCGCCCGCGCGTTCGAGGCGCACCTGATCGTCCGCCACGAGCACGGCCGGGAGCGCGGCGAGCGGCGACGGCGCCATAACGAGGCACCTCAACGCGAGATCGGATTTGCCCGCGCCCGATGCACCACGAATGACGGCAGCACGCCCGCCGACCGCGATCGCGGTCGCATGAACGAGCTCAGAGCCGCCGTCCACTCGTCGTACCTCCGCGCGTGCTGGCCGTCATCCCTCCGCGCGCGGCGACGTTGATCGCGGGCAGCTTGACGATGAAGCGCGCTCCGCGCCCGCCCGCTGGTGCATTCCCCTTTCGGTTCTCGGCCCAGATCTCCCCGCCGTGGGCGCGCACGATCTCGCGCGAGATCGACAGCCCGAGACCGGAGTTCTTTCCGTGCGCCGCCTCCGTTTGCGGCCGGTCCGTGTAGAAGCGCTCGAAGATGTAGGAGAGGTGCTCCTCGGCAATGCCCGGCCCCTCGTCGTCGACGATGAGCCTCACCGCGCTCGCCTCGTGGCCGACGCGCAGCGTCACCGTGCCGTTCGGCGGTGAGAACGAGAGGGCATTGTCGACGAGGTTGGTGAGCACCTGCCCAAGGCGGCCCGAGTCGCCGTTGACGAAGAACGCGCCCTCGAAAGGCGCCGGCTCGACGACGGTGACGACGCGCTTTCCGCCGCCGGCCAGGATGTCGCGGAAGATGTGGGCCACGCTCGACACGACGCTCGTGACGTCGACCGGCATCATCTGCTGGCGCGCAAGCTCGGCATCCAGGCGCGAGGCGTTGGACACGTCGGTGATCAGGCGGTTCAGACGCTTGAGCTCGTTCTGGATCTGGTGGACGAGCTCGGCACGCTGGGTCTCCGTCTTGGCGTAGGCGAGGGCTTCCGCCGTCGAGCGCGCCGCGGTGAGCGGGTTCTTCAGCTCGTGGGCGACGTCGGCGGCGAAGCTCTCGCTCGAACTCGATGCGCCGGTAGAGCGCCTCCGTCATCGAGCCGAACGCGGCGGCCATCTGGCCAACCTCGTCGGTGCGCTCGGCGAACGCCGGCAGCTCGGTGCGCGCCGCCATGTTGCGGCTCACCTGATCGGCCGCCTCCGACAGGCGCCGGATCGGCCCCGCAACCGTTTGCGCGAGGAGGATCGAGGTCACGACCGTCGCGATAAGGGCGATCGCGGCCAGCGTCCAGATGAAGCCCTGCTCCTCGGCCAGGATCTTGTCGATCTCGCCCGGGCGCGTGGAGAGCAGCAGCGCGCCCTGGACGGACGCCCGGCGTATGGGCACGGCCACCGAGACGATCTGCTCGCCGATCTCGTTGAGCAGGAGCATGGTGGTCGTGTCGCCCTTCAGCGCCGCGCGGATTTCCGGATAGGCCGTGCCGTTGGCGTTGCCGATCTCCTTGTAGACCGGCACCTTCTTGTCGATCATCCACGACTTGAGCCGGGTCCAGAAATTTTTGGTGCTGGGCTTGGCGTCGTCGGAGACCTTGGGATCGTGACGCGACAGCTGACCGCGCATGAGCATCGTCGCCGAATCGAGGATGAGCGTTCCGTCCAGGGTGTAGATGCGCGCCCGCTTGGTCCCCGGCTGCAAGAGCCGCCGCAGGATCGGCGCGACGCGCTCGGGGCGGATCGAAAGCTCGAGCGCGGCAAGCGCGTCGTCGGGGGCCCCCTCGCGCGCATTCGCCGCGCCTTGCAGCTTGTTGGTATTGACGATGAGCCGCCCCGTCTCGATGCGCGCGTCGCTCGCGATGGCGGCGGCGATCATCTCGCCTTGGACGCGAAGCGAGTCGCGTTTCGCCTCGATCAGCCAATCGTGGTACTGGCTCTGGTAGAGGATGCCTCCGACGATGATGATGAGGCCGACGAGATTTGCCGCGAGAATGCGGCGCACGAGGCTTGCCGCGATGAAGCGCGCCGGAGGCAGAGAGCTCGCCAGGCGGCTCAGCGCCTGAGCCAGCGGGATCAGTCCTGCGCCCGCCGCTGCCGCGCGCTGGGCGCCCGATCGCACGCTGTCCCAAAGACCGGTAGGGGCCGGGGTTCGCTGCGTCTCGAGCGCCATCTCTCCTCCGCGATGGACCCGCCGAGGTCAGGTCCCGCCTAGTCTTCCTTGAAGCGATAGCCGACGCCGTACAGGGTCTCGATCACGTCAAAGCTGTCGTCGACCTGCTTGAACTTCTTTCTCAGCCGCTTGATGTGGCTGTCGATCGTGCGGTCGTCGACGTACACCTGATCATCGTAGGCGGCATCCATGAGCGCGTCACGCGTCTTCACGACGCCGGGCCGCTGCGCGAGCGCCTGCAGGATCAGAAACTCGGTGACAGTCAGCGTCACCGCCCTGTTGTCCCAATGGCAGGTATGGCGCTCGGGATCAAGCTTGAGCTTGCCGCGCTCGAGGATGTTGGCGATGAGCGGCTCGGCGCTCTGTCCGTCCTTGGGTTGCAAGCGCCGTAGGATGGCGCGGACGCGCTCGACGATGAGGCGCTGCGAGAAGGGCTTGGCGATGTAGTCGTCGGCCCCCATCTTCAATCCGAACAGCTCGTCGATCTCCTCGTCCTTCGATGTGAGGAAGATGACCGGCATGTCGGACTGCTGGCGCACGCGCCGCAGAAGCTCCATTCCGTCCATGCGCGGCATCTTGATGTCGAAGATGCCGAGATCGGCGGGGTCCTCGGTGAGCGCCTCGAGCGCGGACGCGCCGTCGCTGTAGGTGCGCACCTTGTAGCCTTCGGCCTCGAGTGCCATTCCGAGGGAAGTGAGAATGTTGCGCTCGTCATCGACCAGCGCGATTGTGCTCTTTTCCTTCATGAGGTGATGACCCCCTGCTCCCAACCCGGACCCTCGCGCTTTATGGCCCCAAGGTGGATCAATTGTGGCAGGCTCACTATTGCCACGCAGCCTGAACCTTATGTGAACGCGCTAATAGAGGACGGCAGCCGATGACGCAAGTGCGGACAAGGCGGTTCTAATGGAGGGTAAGATCAGGAAATCGCAAGCGGAAATGGAGGCGACCGAAACGCCTGCAAAATCGGCGCATCGTCTCGTGCGCCGCGCTCTCAAGGCCGCGCTCGCCACTTTGGATCGCGAAACGGGCCATCCTTACGCCTCTCTGGTGACGGTCGCGACCAAGCCCGACGGCACGCCAATTCTGTTGATATCCAAGCTCGCCCTCCACACCCAAAATCTCGCCGCCGATCCGCGCGCGAGCCTCCTCTTCGATGGAACGGGCGGCACGGGCGATCCGCTGGCCGGCGGCCGCGTGACGGTGATCGGCCGCATCGAGCCGGACCCGGGGCCGGCAACGCGGGCCCGCTTTCTCGCCCGCCAAGAGGCCGCGCGCGGCTATGCGGACTTCCCCGATTTTTCCTTCTACGCCCTCAGACCCGAGCGCGCGCACTATATCGGCGGCTTCGGCCGCATCGTCGATCTTACGCCGGCCGATATCCTCGCCGACCTCACCGGCGCCGAGGCCCTCATCGCTGCCGAAGCGGATATCGTCGCCCATATGAACGCGGATCACGCGGGCGCGCTCGAAGCCTACGCCACAGAGCTGCTTGGCGCGCCGGGCGGCGACTGGCGCATGACGGGGATCGATCCCGAGGGCTGCGACATCGTCTGCGGCGAGGACTCGCGCCGCGTCCTTTTCGACGTCCGGGTGACGTCCCCCGGGGAGGCGCGCCAGGAGCTGGTCCGCCTCGCTCAGCTCGCTCGCGAACGCGGCAATCCGCCCTGACGCGGGGGCCGCCAAAAGGGCCGCCGTTCCTTGAACAGGCTGCAATTTAGATGCTAGAGCTTGGCTAGGCTTCACCCGCCCAAATGGCTCTGCCAGCAACGCTTCGCCCCGAGGAATCGTCCCCAATGAGTATGCAGTTTTCCACTGTTAACGCTTCTCCGCCGACCACCAACCCCAAGGTTCTTGCCTTCGTCGAGGAGGCAAAAGCGCTCTTCAAGCCCGAGCAGGTCTATTGGTGCGACGGGTCGAAGGCCGAGTATCAGGCGATGCTGCAGGCGCTGGTCGACGGCGGCACGGCCATGTGGCTCAATCCGGCCAAGCGCCCCAACTCGATCCTCGTGCGCTCGGACCCGCTCGACGTCGCCCGCGTCGAGGACCAGACCTACATCTGCTCGAAGTCGAAGGACGACGCAGGGCCGACAAACAACTGGTTCGACCCCGTCGAAATGAAGGCGACGCTGACCAAGCTTTACGACGGGGCCATGGCCGGGCGCACGATGTACGTCGTGCCCTACTCCATGGGTCCCATCGGCTCGCCGATCGCCGGCATCGGCGTGATGGTGACCGACAGCGCCTACGCGGTGGCCAACATGCACATCATGACGCGGGTCGGCGCCAAGGTGCTCGAGGCGCTGGGCCAGAGCGAGGACTTCGTGCGCGGCATGCACACCGTCGGCTATCCCTTGTCGACGCCCTCGACCGCCGACGTGCCCTGGCCGTGCAACAAGACCAAGTACATCTCCCATTTCCCCGAGACGCGCGAGATCTGGTCGTACGGCTCGGGCTACGGCGGCAATGCGCTCCTCGGCAAGAAGTGCCACGCGCTGCGCATCGCCTCCGTCAAGGCCCGCGACGAGGGCTGGATGGCCGAGCACATGCTGATCCTCAAGCTCACCAACCCCGAAGGCAAGGTGAAGTACCTCGCGGCCGCCTTCCCGTCGGCATGCGGCAAGACCAACCTCGCCATGCTCATGCCGACGATCCCCGGCTGGAAGGCGGAGACGATCGGCGACGACATCTGCTGGATGAAGTTCGGCGACGACGGGCGGCTCTATGCCATCAACCCGGAGACCGGCTTCTTCGGCGTGGCGCCCGGCACGTCGAACGAGAGCAATCTCAACGCGATGAAGACGCTCGGCGCCAACATCATCTATTCCAACGTCGCACTTACCGACGACGGCGACATCTGGTGGGAGCAGATGACTTCGAGCCCGCCGGCGCACACCGTCGACTGGATGCGCCGCTCGTGGACGCCGGCTTCGGGCCGCCCGGCCGCCCACCCCAACGCCCGCTTCACGGCGCCGGCCGGCCAGTGCCCCGTCATCGCCAAGGAGTGGGAGGACCCGAAGGGCGTGCCGATCGACGCCATCCTGTTCGGCGGCCGGCGCGCCTCCGTCGTGCCGCTCGCGACCGAGGCCCTGTCGTGGAAGCACGGCACCTTCCTCGGCGCCATCATGGCCTCGGAGAAGACCGCGGCCGCGGCCGGCAAGATCGGCGACTTGAGGCGCGATCCGATGGCCATGCTCCCGTTCTGCGGCTACCACATGGGCGACTACTTCGCCCACTGGCTCAAGATGGGAGAGAAGGGCGGCGCCAAGATGCCGAAGATCTTCTACGTGAACTGGTTCCGCAAGAACAAGGACGGCAAGTTCATGTGGCCGGGCTACTCGGAGAACAGCCGCGTGCTGAGGTGGATCTTCGAGCGCTGCGACGGCACGGCTCAGGCCGTCGACACGCCGATCGGCAAGCTTCCCGCCGAAGGCGCGATCGACGTTTCCGGCGTCAAGGTCGACCCCGCCGACATGAAGGAATTGACCGCTGTCGACAAGGAAGGCTGGAAGGCCGAGCTGCCGCTGATCCGCGAGCACTTCGCGAGCTTCGGCGCCAAGCTGCCGAAAGGTCTCGCCGAGGAGCTCGCCGCGCTCGAGCAGCGCCTTGCCTGACGCGCGGAAGACTTCAACAGATGCAGCCCCGGGGAGCTAGATATCCCGGGGCTTTTTTGTTGCCACCGGTCGCATCGGCCGTCTCGTTCGGGTATGCTGAGCACGTGCTCGCCCCTCGCAGCGCGAGGCGCACACTCTCATGGACCAATGGGAATGCTGAGTTGGCTTTGGAACCGCATTGCGGGGCACGCAAAGCCGCCCGAGCCGCCCGTCTTAGTGCCGCCGGGCCCTCGCGTGCGCTTTGACGGCGTGTCGATCACCGTGCCCCGGCGCGACGGGAACGAGGAGAGTCTCGCCTGGGCCGATCTCACGAGCGTCACGATCCTCACCAGCGACGCCGGCCCGCTCGCGCCCGATCTCTTCTGGGTGCTGGCCGGACGCGAGAAGGGCCGCAGCCTCGTCGTCGAGATGGGCCAAGCCGGCGAGCACGAGCTCCTGAAGGCGATGCAGGCCCGTCTCCAAGGCTTCGACAACATGGCCGTCGTCGAGGCGATGGGCACGACCCAGAACGCGAGCTTTCTCGTCTGGCAGCAGGGCGGCAAGCGCGAGCAGAGCGGACCAGGGTGAATGGGGCAGACCCCTTTCGTGCAAAGGGCCGGATCCCAGCACCCTCGCGAACGTCCGCACTCGCCGGATGCGGAACATTGCGTGGCGGGACGGCAATCGCGATGGGCCAGAAGCCGTCTTCGGCGGAGCGGAGGCGAAGCGTCCGCTTAAGGAGAGAGCGGACGCTTTTTTAGACCTCTCACAGAATGAAATCCTCATTGACCAAAATCGTCTTTGTCGTCTGGAAGGATTGATGGAACAAAGTCATGTGGCGAGGGTTATTTGGGAGGGCGTGCGTCGGGGGCCCGCATCGTCGTGCCGGATCTAAGCCCCCAGACACCGTCGGACCAGCGGCTTTGTTGGACGAATAACCAAGCGAAATTCAATCACAATTCAAGCTCTGCAAGGACTTCCGCCCGGCGCCAGGGAGACGCGTAATGAGTAATTCCAGGCCACCCCCGCGCCCCGCGTCGTATGACAAGAAGGTCGGTCTTGTCCTGCAGGGCGGTGGCGCGCTCGGCAGCTATCAGGCGGGCGTCTACGAGGCATTGGCGTCATCGCCCTATTTGCCCGATTGGGTGGCCGGGATCTCGATTGGGGCGATCAACGCCGCGCTCATTGCCGGCAATCCTCCGGAGAACCGCGTGGCCCAGTTGCGTCGGTTCTGGGAAGGGGTCACCGCTCCGACCGCGTGGTGGCCTGCCGGGCACACCGGGCCGATTGCCGCCTGGCAGCGATCGGTCGGCGGAATTGCCGCGATCATGTTTGGCCAGCCCGGTTTTTTCGCTCCGCGCTCGCATCATGAGTGGTTCTCGCCGACCATGCCGACGAGCTTCTACAGCACGGCGGCGCTCAAGGAGACGCTCGAACAGCTCGTCGACTTCGACCGCATCAACAATGCCAAGGGCACCCGCCTCAGCGTGGGAGCGGTGAATGTGCGCACCGGCCGCTTCGCCTATTTCGACAGCGCGGAAATCGCCATTCGCCCGGAGCATGTGATGGCGAGCGGCTCGCTGCCGCCCGGTTTTCCACCGGTCGAGATCGACGGCGAATACTACTGGGACGGCGGTCTCGTCTCCAACACGCCGCTGCAATACGTGCTGGATTATTATCCGCGTCGCAGCCGCCTGACGTTCCAGGTCGATGTTTTTCAGGGCCGCGGCCAACTGCCGACAAATCTCGAGGAAGTGAGCGAACGGGAAAAAGACATTCGCTTCTCCAGCCGCACGCGCATCACCACCGAAAATTTCCGGCAAAAGCACGAAGTGCGGCACGCCATCGAGGAGCTGATGGAAATCCTGCCGCCGGAGTTGCGCAATACCGAACAGGCCAACCGGCTTTATGCATTCGGCTGCGTCACCGAGATGGATATCGTGCAGCTCATCTATCGCCCGCACGAGCCACAAGGCGCGTGCAAGGACTACGAATTCAGCCGGGTCACCATGAACAACCGCTGGCAGCAAGGGCTTTCGGATGCCCGCACCACATTGCAGGCCGCGCCATGGCTCGCGCCAACACCGCAGGACGTCGGTGTGCGCGTGTTCGATGTGATGCACGATATCCTTGTTGGCAAGCCGAAGGCGACGCCGCAGGCAACCTCGCCGATGGAGGAAATTTCCGCACCAGGTCTTCAGAAAAAAGACGAAAGCGTGCCTGAGGAGGGCAAGTTTCGTGGAACCGGCTGACGTCTTAAAAACCGCCTTCGCCATGCCGCTCACGAGCCCGGCGTTTCCTCCGGGTCCCTACCGCTTCATCGACCGCGAATACCTCATCATTACCTACCGGACGGACAAGGCGGCGCTCGAAGCCGTGGTGCCGGAGCCGCTGACCATCGACGAGCCGCTCGTCAAATACGAGTTCATCCGCATGCCCAACTCGACCGGCTTCGGCGACTATACCGAATCCGGCCAGGTCATTCCGGTGCGCTACAAGGGGCAGGAGGGCGGCTACACGCACGCCATGTTCCTCAACGACGGGCCGCCGATCTACGGCGGCCGCGAGCTCTGGGGCTTTCCCAAGAAGTACGCTCAACCCTCGCTCGGACCCGACATGACGCGAGTGGCGTCGTTGTTTTCGGAAGCGATCAACGAGAGGTGAAGTCATGAAGATCGTAGTTATTGGAGGCACCGGCCTAATCGGTTCCAAGGTCGTCGAGAAGCTGAAGCAAAAAGGCCACGAGGCAATTGCAGCTGCGCCAAACACGGGCGTCAACACGATTACTGGCGAAGGCCTGGCGGATGCGCTTGCGGGCGCTCAAGTCGTCGTCGACGTGGCCAACTCGCCCTCATTCGAAGATCAAGCGGCGATGGACTTCTTCCAGACGGCCGGTAAGAATCTCACTGCGGCCGAAGCGGCCGCCGGCATCAAGCATCACGTCGCCCTCTCGGTTGTCGGAACCGAGCGCCTGCTGGACAGCGGTTATTTCCGCGCCAAACTTGCCCAAGAGAAGCTCATCAAGAACGCGCCAATTCCATACACGATCGTCCACGCCACCCAATTCTTCGAGTTCCTCCGCGGCATCGCGCAGTTCAGCACCGAAGGAGATACGGTGCGCCTCCCACACTCGCTGTTCCAGCCGATGGCGGCAGAGGATGTCGCGACCGCTGTCGCCGACGCGGCTCTCGCTGCACCGCTAAACGGTACGGTCGAGACCGCCGGACCCGATTCATTCCATCTTGACGAGCTGGTCGGCCAAGTCCTCGCATATGACAAGGACCCGCGGAAAGTGGTCATGGATCCGAAGGCGCTCTACTTCGGTATTGAGGTGAACGACCAGACGCTCCGTCCCGGCCCCAATCCGCGTCTCGGCAAGACGCGTTTCGAGGATTGGCTCAGCCGCACATTGGCGCAGCGATAGTCCGCTACCGCCCAAACTTGGCCGAAAGCCCTCAAGTTTGAACACAAAGGATCGAAGAAATGAACAAGCACTCGTTTTCGGCTGCAGGTGCGTCCCGCCGCGAAGTCTTGCTAGGCGGCCTAATCGCCACCGTCGCGACCGGACTGCCCACTGCCGGGGTTTTTAGCCGGCGTTGCTTTGTCCGGCCTATTGGTGCCAATCAAACAAGCGCAGGTTTCTGCCAGGGAGACGCGTAATGAGTGATTCTAGGCCATCCCCGCGCCTGGCGTCGTATGGCAAGAAGGTCGGTCTTGTCTTGCAGGGCGGTGGCGCACTCGGCAGCGAGCCTCGTGAGGGGATGGCAAAATCAGAGAAGGAGAACCACCATGCAGAAGACTGCACTGCTGCTTGCGGCCGCTGCCGCTCTGTTCGCGACGAGCGTCGCCGCTGAGACGACCGCTCCGGGAGCGAACGTATCCGTTGTTTTTGACCAGGAGTTGCCGAATGTCCCTGGCAAGAGCATGCGCGCCGTGCTCGTCGAGTACGAACCCGGTGCCGGATCGCCCTCACATCGTCACCCGTCCTCGGCCTTCATTTTTGCGCGGGTGTTGGAAGGAGCGATCCGCAGCAAAGTGAACGACGAGCCCGAGCGTACGTATCAGGCTGGCGAGAGCTGGACGGAGAAGCCGGGTGATCATCACCAGGTGAGCCACAATGCCAGCGACACTGAGCCGGCCAAGCTTCTAGCCATCTTCGTGGTCGACACGAGCGACCGTAAGATCGTCATTCCGGACAAGTGAGTGTGGCCGTCGGGCAGTGGCGGGCCAGTCCACTGCCTGGCCATGTCGAGCGCGCTTCATGCGCACAAAAGGAGTGCCTGCTCGCTTGCCCAATGACCGCTTCGGGTCACAAAGCGCCAATCCTGCGATGGCGTCCATGTCCGGTTTGGCCGTAGCGGACAAAATCGCCAGCGCGCTAGAACCTTGTCGTGAGCTCGGTGAGCCAGGCGGGCGAGGCGGCAACGAGCTTGGCTTCGATGACTTTGTCCAGACCCGTCAGGATCAGAAGCCCCGCCGCGACGAGAAGCGCCCCGAGCGCCGCCTTGCCGCCGCTGCCCGCCCCGAGCAGCCGTCCGCGCCAGGCAACCATCGCTTCGCGCGAGAGCAAGCCGAGGAGCAGGAGCGGGAGGGCCGCGCCGAGGCCGAAGAGGGCCATGGTCAGCGCCACCTCCCCGACGTTCTTCCCCTGAGCCGCGAGAACGGAGGCGGCGCCGAGCGTCGGCCCGACGCAGGGCGCCCAGACGGCGCCGAGGAGCAGGCCCAAGGCGAACTGGCCGCCAGCGCCTTTGGTCGAGAACTGCCCGAAGCTATGCTCGATCCAATTGCTCGCCGGCCCCGCCGCGGCGGCAAGGCGCATCTGGGCCGCGGGCACAAGGAGCACCGCGCCGAGGGCGATGAGAAGCACGGCGGCGACGTTGCGGAACCACTGGGCGTCGAGCCCGATCGCGAAGCCGATGGTCGCGACGAAAAGGCCGAGCGCGGTGAACGACAGGGCGAGGCCCGCCGCGAGCGCGACCGGGCCCCATCGGGTCTCCGCCGCCGCCGCGCCGAGCACGATCGGGAGCAGCGGCAGCACGCACGGCGAGAGCGTCGAGAGAACGCCCGCGAGGGCCGCGAGCATGAGCGTTCCGAAAGCCATTGCGCGACCTCAGAGCGCGCTCATGACGAGGGCGGTCACCAACTCCTTCTTCGTGTCGCCGACCGAGCGGCCGGTCTCCGTCTCGCCCTTGTAGGCGATGAGCGTCGACTGGCTGCGGGCGTTGACCGCCTTGAGCGCGGGGCCTCCCGTGTCGAAATCGATCTCGAAGACGACGAGGTCCTTGAGCTCGGGCTTCCCGGTGAGCTCGTCGAGGATGGGCTTTTGCGCCTTGCAGGTCGGGCACCACGGCGCCGTGACATGCACGAGGATGGACTTTCCGGCCTTCTGGGCGGCGGCGAACGCGGCCGGCTCGAAGGTCTGGCGGTCGGCGGCTTGGGCGGCGAGCCCGCCGAGCAAAGCGGTGAGAGCGAGAGCGGCGGCAACGAGCGTGAGGCGCATGCACTTCCTCCAATCGACAGGTCTTCGGCACTCATGAGGTACGCGCCGACCGTGACATCAGTTTCGGTATGCGCGATCGAGATTCTCGACGTGATCGAAGTTCTTGGCCGCTTCCAGGTGCTGGAGCGTTCCGATGCGGGCGGAGTTGACGTCGGCGCTCATGAAGTCGGCACCCGCGACGTCGGCATTGGAGAGATCGGCGCCGCCGAGGCTGCTCCCGGCCATCACGGCGTCGACGAGGCTTGCGTCGCGCAGCGAGGCGTACTCGAGGACGCAGGCCACCATGTTGGCGCCCTTGAAGGAGGCCCCTTCGAGGTTTGCGCTTTCGAAGCCGAGCTTCACCATGGAGCGGGCGTTCTTCCGTCCCGGCGAGAGGTTGGCGCCGTCGAAGCGGGCCTTGACCAGGCTCGCCCTCGAAAAGTTGGCGGTCGCGTGCGCGCCCGAGAGATCGGCGCCGTCGAGCCTGGCGCCGATGAGCTGGGCGCCGGCTAGCGAGGCTCCCTTGAGGTTGGCCTCGGTGAAGTTCGCCTCGAGGCCCCAGGCCTTGTCGACCTTGGCGCCTTCGAGGTTGGCGCGCGCGAGATTGGTCTTGTTGATGCGCGCATTCGACAAGTCGGCGCGGCGAAGGTCGAGACCGGAGAGGTCGAGGCCGTTCAAGCTCTTGCTTTCGAGGCTGACGCCGGTTGCCGGGTCCGCGGCGGCGATCAGGGCCTCGACGTCGGCGCGCGTCATCTCGGCCTTGGTGAACGCGTCCGACGTCATGTCCAGTCCCTGAAAGGGATCCTGGGCGAGGCTCGCCGTCGCCGAGAGACAAAGCGCGAGAGGAAAGCTCGAAGCAGCAGCAGTCGCATGAGGGGCACCTCTCGTTCATGAAACGGGGGCCGCGCGCCGTCGGGCCGCCGGACTTCTAGCAGGGGAGCGGCCTTGCGTACACCTCACCTCGCCTAGGCCTTAACGGTAGGCCCGGTCCAGGTTCTTCGCCTGATCGAGGTTCTTGGCCGCGTCCGCATTCTGCATGGCGCCGATCTTGGCCGAGTTCACGTCGGCGTCCGCAAAGTCGGCGCCGGTGACGTTGGCGTCGGTGAAATCGGCGCCGGCGACCTCGCTGCCGGCGAGGTTCGCCCCTTCGAGGTTCGCGCCCTTCAAGGACGCGTATTCGAGCAGCGCGCGCGAGAGGTTGGCCCCCTTGAGGGAGGCGCCCTCGAGGTTGGTGCTTCTGAAGGTGCCGCGCATGAGGCCCATGGACTGGTTCTTCTCGTCGGCCGAGAGATCGGCGCCGTCGAGCTTGGCTCCCGTCATGCTCGCTTTCGAGAAGTCGCCGGCGACGCGCGCGCCGGAAAGATCGGCGCCGTCGAGCTTGGAGCCGACAAGCTGCGTCCCGAACAGGCTCGCGCCCTTGAGATTGGCCCCGCGCCAGTCGGAGTTGAGCGACCAGGCGGAGTCGAGGTTCACCCCTTCGAGATTGGCCCCCGACAGGTTCGAGCCCATGAGGCGGGCGGCCTGCAGATTGGTGCGGCGCAGGTCCATCTTCGAGAGATCGAGGCCATTGAGCGGCTTGCCGAAGAGGTCGAGCTTCTCGCCCGGTGGCAGCTTGGCGATGGCGGCTTCGATGTCGGCCCGGCTCATCTCCGCCTTGGTGAAGGCATCGGAGGTGAGATCGACCATGTCGAGCATGTTCTGGGCTGCGGCTCGCCCCGCGAGGAGGGCGGCGGCGAGGCCAAGACCGAGTGCGAAGCGTCGCATCTTCATTTGCGTTTCCTCCCGGAGCGCTGAACCGCGACTGCAGTCAGCGTAGCTTGCTCAGGCAATGATATAGGGATGTGTCAAGGGTGAACGTCGGAAATTGGTCTAAAAGCGCCGCCCTTTGCGAGGCTCGCCCGACTCCGGCTATGATCAGCCCAAGATCGCGCTTTCCCGCGCCCCTTCCGAAAAGAGGTTCCCATGTTCGACCCCGAGAGCCCGCCCGAGCTCGAGACCGCGCGCTGGTTCAATGCCGACGGCCCCATCAAGCTCGGCGACCTCAAGGGCAAGGTCGTCGTCCTCGCCGCCTTCCAGACCCACTGTCCGGGGTCGGTCAAGCACGGGCTGCCGCAGGCGGCGCGCCTCGCGCTCTCGTTCTCCGACGACGAGGTGGCCGTCATCGGCCTCAATACGCCGTTCGAGGAGCAGGAGAAGCAGACGGCGGAGGCGCTCGAGGCGTTCGTCGCCGAGCACGAGCTGCCCTTCGCCGTTGCCCTCGACAAGCCGAACGGGGCCGGCATCCCGAAGACGATGGAGGCCTACGAGATCCGCGGCACGCCGACCGTGCTCGTGTTCGACCGCCAGGGGCGGCTCAGGCGCCACTATCTCGGCCAGGTCGACGACGTGAGGCTCGGCGCGGAAATCATGGCGCTCGCGATCGAGGCGCGCGACGCCCCGCGCGAGGCCTCGATCGCCATCGAGCGCCGTCTCGCCGCGACGCTCGTCGATCCGCACGAGCACCACCATCACGAGGGCGGCTGCTGCGGCGGCCACCACCATGATCACGACCACGATCATGCCCACGGCGAGGGCGGGTGCTGCGGCGGGGCGCACGCGCACGATCATGACCACGCGCACGATCACGACCACGCGCATGAGCACGCACACGGCAAGGAAGAGGGCTGCGGCGACCCCGGCTGCGGCTGCAAGCATTAGCAATTCCCTCTCCCCATGCCGCGGGCATGGGGAGAGGGGGCGCTCCCGGTCTTCATCCCGCCCCCCGAATCAGGCCACCGTCGCCCCTACAACATGAGGGAGCGGGCCATGATCGAGCGCGCAGCGGGGCGGCATCACGACAACGATGACGAGGCGGACGAGCGGCGTCCCGCCAAGGGCAAGCGCGCCTCGAAGCAGCCGCGCGCGCACTACGACAAGAAGACGATCGCGCTCGTCTACGATTTCGACGGCACGCTCTCGCCCAGGCCCATGCAGGAGTACGCGTTCCTGCCCAAGCTCGGCCTCGACCCGCGCGAGTTCTGGGCCGAGTGCGGGCGCGTCGCCAAGGCCGAGCGCGCCGACGCGCTCATCACCTACATGCACCTCATGTACAAGAAGGCGAAGGCGGCGAACGTGCGCATCGACCGCGCCGATCTCGTCGCGCAGGGCGCGCAGGTCGAGCTGTTCGCCGGCGTTGAAGACTGGTTTGACGAGATTCAGGAATACGTGAAGATCCGCGCCGAGAGCCACGGCGTGTCGCTCCGCCATTATCTCGTCTCGTCGGGGCTCACCGAGATCATCGAGGGGACGAGCATCTACCCGCGCTTTCACAACGTGTTCGCCTCCGAGTACTGGTTCGAGCCCTACGAGCTGCCGTACCCCAAGCGCGTCATCACCGACACGGGCAAGACGCAGTACCTGTTCCGCATCAACAAGGGCATCGAGGACCTGGGCGAGAACATCAACGAGCACATGGACGAGGCGGCGCGCCCGATCCCGTTCGCGAACATGATCTACTTCGGCGACGGCGACACCGACGTGCCGTCGATGGCGGTGATGAGGAAGAACGGCGGGCACGCGATCGCGGTCCACCCGCCGGGGAAGTCGCGCCGGAAGTGCGAGGAGCTGTTCCGGGCGGGCCGCGTCGACTTCTTCGCCCCTGCCGACTACCGGCGCGGGAGCGAGCTTTTCAGGCGGACGTGCCTGCTTCTCGACCGCATGCTCGCCGACATCCGCGTGCAGGAGGAGACGTGGCGGTTGGGGCGGGGGGTGAGGTGATGGAGGACTTCTGAGTTGACCCCGAGGGAGTATGCAATAGAGATCCTTCTGCAACGACAGTTCGCGAGTTTCGTGACGATCGCCGGTCGCGCAGGCGTGCGTAATCTTGCGTGCATGTATTCCACGTACCACCTCAAGTACTGACCTGAAAAAGTCAGAGCGTAGATGTCGAACCCGTGATGAAGACCTTCGGTGGTAGCCGATCGTTCGAGGCTGTCCGAGCAGTATGCACGCGCAGACCGAAGCATCCAGCTGTAGCTGGTTGCAGGCGCGAGCGTGGATGACGCCTGACGAAGACATCGCCCATTCAAGGCCGAGAACTCTACGACTCCAACTCCGTAAGATGGCGACGCTCGAGCTGCGATTCTGATGCATCAACGCAGAGAGGCGACGACGGGCCGCTAGGGTGAGAAAGTGCCCAAGAGGCCAGTGAACGTATGGCTAAGGTCTGTCGCGGATGCGTTGGCGATGCAGACTTGAGGACAAGCACGATCGCACCCACACTTGGCGGATTAGAGGCCTCTACGAATGCATGCAGAGACCGTTCTCAGATGACATACGAGTGTTCACGTTCGAATTGCGGTATGCTGCGAGATGTAGATTCCGAGGCACTCGTTGCGACGCGCAAGCATTTCTGACGGCGGATGTCAGATACGTCACCGATGGCCCGGCGGCCCAACGCCCTGCCTCCCACCCCGTGATCGTCCGAAGCGCGAAGCGCTTCGCTTGCATTGCAAAGCGGCCGGCTTCGCCGGCCGGACGATCACGGGGTGGGAGGCAGGGAGAGGTGGTGCGGCGCCCGAAGAGGTGGACCGCATTCAATTCGAGCTGCGAGGATCGATTTCGGGCGAACCAACCTTTGGTGCGAGGTAGGGGCTGGGAGGCATGGCCTCACGCGCGCACATCGCGCCCCCCAAAAAAAATCGGCTGCGGGAGGGGGAGCCCGCAGCCGTCAGGGACTGAGCGGGAGGGGAGCGCTCAGCGGGAACGTGGCAAGTGCGTAGGACTTCGACTGTGGCAATCTGTGTGCCGTTCGAGATGCGCGCGTCGCCGCCCGCATCTCGAACGATCGGCTCTTAGCGGCCGTACTGGGTGACGTAGCCGTGGATCGCGAACGTGTCGGCGTTGGCGGCAACGGTGCCGGTGGCCAGGGCCGAGACGGCGATAAGGGCGAGGATGAAGGACTTCATGGGGCTTTCTCCAGGGTTCAGGTTTGCGTCTGTTCAGGTCTCTCTTGGATCTTGCCGGGCGATCAGGCTCGGCGCTTCCGAGGCCGTTTATGCCGGAGCGGGCCGCCAAGCTGAAATATCGCCTTGCTCTCAAATCCATACGCGAGGGCTATGATCCGGCGCTGCTCGCCGGCCCTCGAAAAGGCGTCGCGCCCTGCGGGTCCTCGGGCTATCCTGCGAGGCGCCTCTGGAGGTGCCCTTGTCATGCGTCGAGGCCCCGCCACGCTCCTGATCCTGGCCGCCGCCCTGCTCTCCGGCCCTGCGGACCGCGTCCATGGCGCGGCGCGCCAGATCCTCGCCGATCCCGCGCGCATGATCTCGACCGCGCGGCGCATGGATTTCGTCGGCCAGAACCTGTTCGTGACGGTGCGCAGCGAGGAAGGCCTCGTCCTCAAAAGCACGCCGCAGCGGTCCGCCTCGGGCCTCTACCAGCGCGTCGACGTCGCCGCGGCCTCCCTCGGCCCCGTCACCTGGGCCTGGCGCGTCGACAGGCTGCAGAAGAGCGCCGATCTTCGCTCGCTCGCCACCGAGGACGCCGGGGCCACGATCTTCTTCATCTTCGGCGAGCCGAGCATGGTGAACAAGGACGTGCCGACGCTCGCCTATGCGTGGACGGCGACCCGCATCGCCAACGGCGAGGTGCTCCAGTCGCGCCGGTACAAGAGCCTGCGCTACATCCAGCTGCGCGGACGCGCCGAGGTCGGAACATGGCAGCGCGAGCGGCGCGACATTGCCGCCGACTACCGCCAGGCCTTCGGCACGGCGCCGCCCGCGCTTGTCTATGTCGCGGTCTTCAACGACAATGACCAGACGGAGGAGCCCGCCTCCGCACTCTTCGGCCCAATCGCCTGGGATCGATGATAAGACCAGAAGTGTCTGGCGAGGGTCGCCGGCGCAATCCAACGGAGACAACGATGGCGTTCGAGGCGATCAAGGCGGAAATCGGCCTGCTCTTCACGCGCATGCAGAACGAGCCCGAGGACCGCCACGAGCTTTATCTTCAGCTCATGGAGAAGCTCAACGAGCTCAAGGCGTACGGCATGCCGATCCCGGACGACCTGAAGAAGCTCGAAACCGAGCTCGAGGCCGAGTTCGCGGCGGACAAGGGCGAGGCGACGTAGCGCACAAGGACTAGCTCACATGCCGCCGGCTCTCGCCCCCGAGCCTCCGCCCTCCTCGCTGCGCACGCTCGCGCTCGTCGTCGGCGCGGTCGAGACTCTCGCTCTCGTCGTGTTCGCGTCGATCATGCTGCCGTCGGCCTCCTCCGAGCCGCTCGGCTCGACCATCGGCCAGGGCGTTACCATGCTATTGGCGCTGCCCTATGTCGCTCTCGTGGTTCCCGGGCTGTTTCTCGCCTGGACCTACCGCGCCCCGCGCGCCGGGCTCGCGCTCGTTCTCCTCGCCATCCCGGTCGCCGCCGTTCTCTGGCAGAACGCGTGAGGCCGGAGTCGCCTACCGCGGCCGGCCGAAGACCAGCAGCGCGACGCCGAGGGCTGCCGCGGCGAGCGAGCCGGCAAGAACGCCGACCTTCACCTGATCGAGCTCGGGGCCGTCGCCGAAGGCCAGCACGCCGATATAGAGGCTCATCGTGAAGCCGAGCCCCGCGAGCGCGCCGATGCCGACGACCTCGCGCCACGTCGCGCCGCCGGGGAGGGTCGCATATCCCGATTTCGTCGCGAGGACGGCCGCGAGCGTGATGCCGACGGGCTTGCCGGCGAAGAGGCCGAGCGTCACGGCGAGCGTGAGCGGCATCGCAAAGGAGGCGAGCCCGAGGCCGCCCAAGGGAACGCCCGCGTTGGCGAAGGCAAAGAGCGGCATGATCACGAACGTCACTGCGAATTTGAGGAGATCCATCAGCCGATGGAGCGGGCGGTCCTCGCCCTCGCCGCCCCTGATCGGCACGAAGAGCGCGACGAGCACGCCGGCGAGCGTTGGATTGATGCCGCTGTGGTAGATCGCAATCCACAATAGGACACCGAGCGCGAGATAGGGAGCAAGCCGCGTCTCGTTGCGCGCGTTGAGAAGGGCGAGCGCGCCGAGGACGATCCCGGCCGCCGCGAACCCGAGCAGGCTCAATCCTCCGGCGTAGAAGAGCGCGATGATGAGGATCGCACCGAGATCGTCGATCACCGCCACCGCGAGCAGGAACGCTCTCAAGGGGGGAGACACGCGCCGGCCAAGGAAGCCGACGACGCCGATCGCAAAGGCGATGTCGGTCGCCGTCGGAATGGCCCAGCCGGCCATCAGCGCGGGGTCGGCGCCGACGACTAAGGAATAGACGAGGGCGGGCACGGCCATGCCGCCGAGGGCGCAGGCGAACGGGAGGATGGCGCGGTCGCGGCGCGAAAGGGCGCCTTCCATGAACTCGTATTTGATCTCGAGGCCGACGAACAGGAAGAACACCGCCATCAGCGCGTTCTTGATCCAGGTCTTTGCCGTGTCCTCGATCGCGTAATCGCCGATGCCGATGCGCAGCGTCGTGCCGAGCAGCTCCTTGTAGAGCGGGGCCAGCGCCGTGTTGGCGAAGACGAGCGCAAGCGCCGTCGCCGTGAGCAGAACGAGGCTTCCCGCGATGTCCGAGGAGGGCGTGGGCTGAGGATGGGTCATTGGGTCAGCACTTGCCATAGGCAGCCTTGGCAAGGGAAGCGAAACCGGGCGTCATGGGATCGGGGCCCGCGTGCCTGCTCGGCGCGCCTGGCGTGTGCGGAAAGGAGACCTCGCGAATGCGCTTGCAGGGGCACGCGCGGTCAGTCCATCAAGAGCGTTCGTGCTCCGGGCCAGCCCTGGAGCTCCGTCCCGCTCTCGCCGCCGGCAGCCTCGATGACACTTGCCGACTATCGTCGCCGCTTCGGATCGATCCTGGTGCCGACGCCCCTCGCTCTCCCCGGCCAGCGCATCGGCATCATGGGCGGCTCGTTCAACCCGCCGCACGAGGGCCACGTCGCGATCTCGCACGTCGCCCTTCGCCGTCTCCAGCTCGATAGGCTGTGGTGGGTCGTGAGCCCGGGCAATCCCTTGAAGTCGAACGAAGGCCTGCCGCCGCTCGCCGAGCGCATGGCCGCGTGCCGCCGGCTGGTCCGCGATCCTCGCATCGTGGTGACGGGCCTCGAGGCGGCCCTCGGCAGCCCCTACACCGCCGTGACGGTCGGGTTCCTGCGCCGCCGCTTCCCCGGCACGCATTTCGTGTGGATCATGGGCGCCGACAATCTGGCCACTTTTCATCGCTGGCAGGATTGGCGGGGGATCGCCCGAGCGGTCCCCATCGCAGTCGTGGACCGGCCCGGCTGGCGCCTCAAGGCGCTCTCCTCGCCCGCGGCACGGGCGCTCGCCGGCCGGCGCCTCCTCGATCGAAACGCGCGAGGCCTGGCGGCGGCCCGCCCTCCGGCCTGGGTTTTTCTCAATTCGCGCCTGTCGAAGGCCTCCTCGACCGAGATTCGGGGCCGCAGGCTGCCGTAACGCGGGGATAGGCAACTCGAGCCCGGCTCGCGCGTTCTCCCCATTGTCATCGCTCGGACACGCGCATTTGCGAGGCTGTCGGAGCTGCGCGCCCCGCCCAATTACGCTTCACACGGGGTCCCGGGCGGGGGCTTGAAGGAGGTGGGCGGCTCGGATTATCTTGACCTTACGGTGTTCGCGTACGTCCATGCGTGCCGCCGGACCAGGGCCAGATGACGGCCTAGCCCATTAGGGTTTGATGAGGAAAGGACATTCACCCAAAGATGCGAACCGCCACCGAGGGCGCCCGTAGGGGTGCGCCTCCTGCCGAGCTTTTGCCTCAAGGCCGAAGCTCCGAAGCCGTGCTCCGCGATATCGTCCATTGGCTGGACGAGGCCAAAGCTGAGGCCATCGTCACCATCGATCTCAAGGGCAAGTCCTCCATCGGCGATTTCATGGTGATCGCCAGCGGACGATCGGACCGCCACGTGGGCGCCATCGCCGATCAGGTGAGAAAGAAACTCAAGGACGCCGGAGCTGGCAGAGTTCGCGTCGAGGGCCTCGAGGCGTGCGATTGGGTCCTGATCGATACCGGGGACATCATCGTCCACGTGTTCCGGCCCGAGGTGCGAGACTTCTACAATCTCGAGAAGATGTGGTCCGCCGACCGGCCCGTCGAGCAGCTCGCCCATTGAGCCGAATTCGGCCGGGAACGCCGTCCACTCCCGCCCGGGCGCGGGAGCGGTGAGGCGTTATGCGGCTTCATTTGGTCGCCGTGGGGCGCCTCAAGGCGGGTCCTGAGCGGGAGCTTTTCGACCTCTATCGCGGCCGGCTCGACGCGCTCGGCCGGCGCGTCGCGATTGCCCCCTTGAAGGTCACCGAGATTGCCGAGAGCCGGGCCGCGCGAGGGGCGGCGCGGCAGGCGGACGAGGCCGCCCGGCTCCTCGAGGCGGCGCACGGCGCCGACGCGATGCTCGCGCTCGATGCCCGCGGCAAGTCCATGACGAGCGAGGCCTTTGCCGGCTGGCTCGCCGCCCGCCGCGACGGCGGCGTCTCCACGCTCGCTCTTCTGGTCGGGGGGCCGGACGGCCACGGAGAGGCGGTCCTCCGCGCCGCCGCGCTGGTTCTGTCGCTGGGCTCGCTCACGCTGCCCCATGGCCTCGCCCGCGTCGTGCTCGGCGAGCAGCTCTACCGCGCCGTCACTTTGATCGCGGGCCATCCCTATCACCGCGGCTGATAGCACCCGTCGCCGAGCCGCGATCTCTCAGCCACGCGCTAGACGATAATGAAGTCCAAATACGTCAGATTGGTATTCGGTGCCACTGTTGCGAAGTGAACAGCCTGGGCGCCACCGCTTCCGTCGGCGTCGTACAAAAGGAACCCATTGGCCTTATTGTAGATGATGTGATCGTCGGCTTGGGTAGCCTTGCCGAAGACAAACTGACCCGCGGAGAGCTGGCCAAACCCTTCGAGCTTGGTGAAGACGGCGTTGTCAAGATGGATGGAGTCGTTGATCACGTTGAAGTCGGTGATCGTATCGACATTGGTCACATTATTGGGCTTAGTATCGAACAGGAAAACGTCCTTGCCGAAGCTACCGGTCAGGGTGTCATTCCCCCAGCCACCGACGAGGGTATCGTTCCAGAAGCCGCCGTTCAGCGTATCGTTGCCGCCACGGCCCTCAAGCCTGTCGGCAGCGGCATAGCCGGTGATCGTGTCGTTACCTCCGCCGCCGATCACTTTTTCAATCGCCGCGAGTTGCACGACGCCGATGTCGGCACTCGTGGCGGTTCCCTGCTCGAGCGATACAGTCAGCGGCGCAGCCGTTCTCACGAAATCGGCAGTGTCGAAGCCGGCACCACCATTCACGGTGTCATTGCCGTCGCCCATGCGGAATACGAACGTGTCGTTGCCGCCGCCCCCATTGAGGATGTCGTTGCCCTTTCCGCCGTCGATATAATCGTTGCCAGCGCCGCCATTGATCTCGTCGTTGCCTCCGAGGCCGATAATAGACGTCCGGTCCTGCGGGGAACCGCTAAAGTGGTCCGCATTGTCCGAGCCATAGGAAACTGTCGCATCGCCCGGCGTAGCCGTGACGACGTGGTTGCCGTTTTCATATGTGCCGTCCACCCCGACGAGGCGGACGAGATGCGCATTGGATTTGCCGCCGGTGCCGGCGGTGAAGCCGAAGTAGACGTGGTCAGAGCCACCGAAGTAGTCCATTGCCAGGTCACCGCTCACGGACCCGACCTGGACGCCGTCGACCCAGTAGCTCAGGACGTGAGCTGTGGCGTCCCAGGAGACCTGAACATTGTGCCAAGGGCCGATGGGAGCAGCGCCAATGGCGGTTGGATTGGTGACGTTGGCCGCCGCGTTGACGACCCCGTTCGTCCTGAAGAAGTTCGTGTGCGGGCCCGCGATATCGCCAAACGCCGCGCCGTTGTTGTAGGTGTCGAATTGAATGCCGAGTCCCTTGGCAATGCCATAGGCGCCCAAAGCTCCGCCGCCTCTGCCGGTCGCATCGGCGCCGAACCGGCTGTTGTGGAGGACGAAGGCCGCGCCGTCACCGCCCGCCCCGTTGCCCAACGACATATCGAACCAGATTTTAAAATCGTGGTTCAAGTCGAGGCGCTCATTCGACATCGCGCTGCCCTTGATGTTCTGGGCGTTCTGGGTCAGCGTCAGGATGTCGCCTGCGGCGTTGGCCGTGGTGGCGTTGTCATTAAGGGTCATGAAGCCGCCGATCCTGTCGGCGTAGAGTTCTCCCCCGAGACCGACCTTGATCGTCGCCGCGACCGACGGGGTGCCCTTGTCATTGATGGCAAACAACATCCAATCGCCCGGCGTCAGGATGTTGGCATTGGGGGGAACGTAGACGGTGATCGTGTTGTTTGGCCCCTTGATGAAGGTGAGCTCGATCTTGCTCGTCCCCATATTGAGCGAGTGCGTGACAGAGCCATATTTGACCAGCGTCAGGCGATCGATCTCGGTTGCATCGTCGACCGTGATGGTGAAGTTCTGCCGCTGGGCGATCGCATCCGGCGCGTCGACGATGACAGGACGCTTGGCGAGCGTCCCGTCTTCATTGAAGAGGTATCCCGGCCGATAGATTTCGCCGTTGGTATTGACCAGCGGCCCCGGCGCCCCGCCACCCAGCGACAGGACGGTGGCATTGGGAAGGAGGATCGTCGTCGAATGATACAGTCTTGCGATGCTGGCGTCCGGCCCCTCCGTCCACTGACCCGTCTGCGGGTTCCAGATCTGGACATCGTTGTGCACGCCGATGAGCTGGTTCTTCTCGTCGCTGCCGCCGCTCACCATCACCGTGCCATCGGCAAGCACGACCATGTTCGACCAATGTCGGGTCGTCCCGAGGCTGGCTGTCTTCTGGAAGGTCGGAACATCGCCGCTGGTATCCATGATCCAGGCGTCGCCGTTTGAGGCGAGGATCAGCACCTTGTTGGCGTCGTAGCGGATTGCAGGATCGGTCCACGAGGTCTCGAACGGCAACGTGCCCGCATAGGTCAGCTTACCGTCGCCGGACGGATCCATGACCATCACGCGCGACACACCCTGGACTGGGTTCGCTTCGAAATAGAAGACGTCGCCGTTCTTGGCGAGGAAGGCGCGCGGGTAATACTGATTGAAGGCCGAGGAATCGTTGGTGGCGCGCGGAAGGGTCTTCCAACCGCCCGTGGCGGAAAAGAGCTCGGGCGTACCCGACGGTTCGCCCGGGCCCGCGATGCCGCCCATCGTCAAGATCTTGCCATTGGCGAGCGTGATCGCGGTCGGATACCAGCGCTCATACTGCATGGGTCCGAAGTCCGGGTTGTCCATGCCGCCCATTCCTCCGCCCATGACCTCGCTCAAGGGCTGAACGGTCATTGTCTCGGGATCGAAGACGTTAACGTCGTGGACGCCGTGATTAATGTCTCCCATCGGCCGCGCGTCCCCGCCCAGAATCAGGATTTGTCCCGTTTGCGGGATCGTCGCTGCCGCCGAGCAGAACATGTCGGTCGGGGTGGGATTGGGCAACGTATAATGCGTGTTGGTCGCAAAATCCCACACGTCATAGACGAGTTGCGCGCCCTGTTGGCCATACTGATCGGTGCCGTAGGTCAGGAGCTTATTGTCTGAGGTGAGGATCGCGTGGAGGCCGATAATCGGCCAATCGAAAACGCTACTCCAATTCCCATTGTCAGGCATCTGCACACCACTTGCTGAAAGCTTCTGCGGGGGTAGGTGCAAGAGCCGTGCGCAAACGATCCGGAAATTAGGGAACGCGCGTTTATTGGTTAAATTTGACTGCGTCTTGCGCGGCGGGAAAGTGCGAAATTAAGAATCCGCTGCTGCCCGCGAACGATGGACGCCAACCGCTCTTCGTCAGCGTAGGCGAGGTGCGGACGGAGCCCAGGGCCCGGATGTGACAACAAACGCCATGTCTCGGCCGCACTCAAAGCGGTCGGCCGCGCTCAATGTCCCGAGGCGATGCCCCGCCATTGCCGATGCAGCCACAACCCCCTCAGGAGATCGGGCAACCCAATCTTCTCATCGGAGAGCAAGACGCGCAGCTCCGGGGCGAGCGTTGCCGTCGCGCGCATCATCTTCAAGGCTGCTAATGCCAGAAACGCTTTGACGGTATGTCCCCCTTCTCGTGCAAGAGTCGGGTCGGCGAGAAGCGCGCGTGCCAGCGCTATATCGGAGCTGTAGATCCTTTGGCGATTCCTGACGCCACCCGCAAGAGTCGCCGAGTGCGCATGGCTCCGGTAGAAATAGACGGGGCAATCGACGTCGGTGCCGTGCAACCCCTGGCGGACCGCGCGTAGGAGCCAATCGCGGTCGGCCCCGAGGCCAATGTCGGTACGAAAGACGCCCAAGTCTTGCCACCGATCGCACCCGTAAGAGACGGGCGTTGATTACCGGGACGCCAAACAGAATGCCCTCGACTGAGATGGCGCGCTGGTTTGTGAGCTCCGTCGCTGCCGTTGCGGCGCTGCCGATCAGGACGCGGCCCGTTGCGCAGTCGGCCCTTGGATTTGCCCTGAGACTGGCGACCAGGCGACTGAGGCCGTTGGGCAGCAGCAGATCGTCGCTATTGAGAATGAGGAGGAACTCGCCGCGCGCTGCGGCGATGGCGCGGTTCATGCCATCGTAGATCCCGTGGTCGCTGTGGGAAACGACACGGACATTGGCGTGCGCAGCAGCGATCTCGACGGTGCGGTCCTCGGATTGGCCGTCGGCAAGGAGAACCTCGTAGCTCAGGCCTGAGGGTCCGAGCGAGGGCTGTATACTTGCCAGCGCCTCGCCGACGAATGCCTCGGAGTTTCGCGTCGCCATGGCAATGCTGAGGCACGCTGTCATAGGGCTCCGTCCGGCGATCGGCAGCTAAAGACGAGCCAGGTGGTGGCTGAGCTGATCGCAATACCAGGCGTAGGTCGTGGCGAGACCGCTCTTGAGATCGATCTTCGGGCGCCAGCCGGTGGCAAAGAGGCGCGACGAATCCATGAGCTTGCGCGGCGTTCCGTCCGGTTTCGACGGATCCGTCACGATGGCGCCGCCAAAGCCGACGACCTCTGCCACGGTCTCGGTCAGCTCGCGAATGGTGACGTCGTAGCCCGATCCGACATTGACATGGATCTCGTCCGAGTAGGTCTTCAACACATGAACGATGGCATCGGCGGCGTCGTCGGTGTGCAAAAACTCGCGTCGCGGGGTCCCGGTTCCCCAGATGCGAAGCGCGCCGTCGCCCTTGAGCTTCGCTTCATGCGCCTTGCGAATCAGGGCGGGGATGACGTGGCTCGTTTCGAGATTGAAGTTATCGCCCGGCCCATAAAGGTTGGTCGGCATGACCGACACATAGTCCGCGCGATGTTGGCGCCGGTAGGCAGAACAAAGTTTCAGGCCGGCAATCTTGGCGACCGCATAAGGCTCATTGGTCGGCTCGAGCGGCCCCGAGAGCAGCGCGCTCTCCACAATCGGCTGCGGCGCGTGCTTAGGATAGATGCACGACGAGCCCAGAAACACCAATTTCTCAACATCGTTGCGGAACGCGCCTTCAATGACGTTGATCTCAATCGCCAAGTTGTCGAAAAGAAAATCGGCGGGGTAGGTGTCGTTGGCGAGAATGCCGCCGACCCGGGCTGCGGCAAGGATGACGCAGTCCGGCTTGCGCTCCTTCAAGAACGCGCGGACGGCGCTTTGCTCCCTGAGATCGACCTGGCTGCGCGGCGCAACGATGACCTCGCAATCCTCCGTCGCCAGCCGCCGGACAACCGCGGCGCCGACCATGCCCCGGTGTCCGGCCACAAACACGCGCTTTCCGGGGAGGGCGTAGGGGGTCGCAGAAGCTCTTGTCATCATGGCTTGCTTCTAAGCGCAGAGTTGTCGTGGGCCTATGGGGCTAGCGGGCCGAGCGGTCGTTACGCCAGCGCTCGCGCTCGACGAGTTTCAAGTCCGACTGCACCATTTCCGTGACCAGCGCGCGGAAGCTTGTCGTGTGGCTCCAGCCCAGTTTGTTGCGCGCCTTCGAGGCATCGCCGAGCAGGATCTCGACCTCCGTCGGCCGAAAGTAGCGCGGATCAACCTTGATCAAAGCTTGCCCGGTGCGGGCGTCGCGCCCGACCTCGTCGACGCCCGTCCCTTCCCAGACGATTGTCCGGCCGACTTCGGCGAACGCCAGCTCGGCAAACTCACGCACCGAATGCGTCTCCCCGGTCGCCAGCACATAGTCGTCCGGCTGGTCTTGCTGGACGATCAGCCACATGCCCTCGACGTAGTCGCGGGCATGACCCCAATCGCGTTTGGCGTCAAGGTTGCCGAGGTAAAGGCAGTGCTGCAGCGACGTTTCTATGGCGGCCACCGCGCGCGTGATCTTGCGGGTGACAAAGGTTTCGCCGCGCAACGGTCCCTCGTGATTGAACAGGATGCCGTTCGAAGCGTGCATACCATAGGCCTCGCGATAGTTGACGGTCACCCAGTAGGCATAGAGCTTTGCCGCGGCATAGGGCGAGCGCGGATAGAAGGGGGTCGTTTCGCTTTGGGGAATCTCGCGCGCCTTGCCGTAGAGCTCAGACGTCGAGGCCTGGTAAAAGCGAACCTTGTCGGTGAGTTCAAGAATGCGCATCGCTTCGAGCAAGCGCAGCGTGCCGAGGGCATCGGCGTTGCCGGTATACTCCGGAGTTTCGAAGCTCACCTGCACATGACTTTGTGCGGCCAGATTGTAAATTTCGTCGGGCTTCGCCTCTTGGATAAGGCGGATCAGATTGGTGGCATCCGTCATATCCCCGTAATGGAGGAAAAAGTTGGTCGAGTGCTCGTGGGGATCGAGGTAGATGTCGTCGACGCGTTCGGTGTTGAAGGATGACGAGCGACGCTTGATCCCGTGGACCGTATAGCCCTTGCCGAGGAGCAATCGAGCCAAGTACGCTCCATCCTGTCCCGTAACTCCGGTGATCAGTGCGGTTCTTTTGGTCATGCAGGGCGTCTCCGGCTATCGGGGAGCGGACCGCAACGGCTCGCTGTCGTGGTCTTGACCTTGCCCCCACCTCGGACCGAAAGCATGGTCCGTCGCGGTTATGGTGCAAGCGAGCGCGCGATGCAATCGCTTCGGGGTCGCCGCAGGGACGGAAACGGTAGCGGGCCGTCACCGGAGCGGATGACCAATCTGCCACTATGCTTGGAGCGCGGCGTGGCAAGATATGGTGACGCCCATTGCGAGGAGGGATCATGCGTGCGGGAGGCCGAAGCAAAGCCCTACCCCCTCTCGAGTGTGTCAGGACAGCAATTTTCCACAGGTCTGCGGACGCGGCCGATCTGCAGACCCTAGGCTCGCGCTAGGAAAAATGCTGTAAGGACGCTTCGCCGTTGCCGCCAAATTTCCTCGGGCGGCGCGCAGGGGGCCTACTCTCGGTACAGGTTGCTGCATGGCTGCGTCGTCTACGCCGAAGGTTTCGGTGATCGTCGCTACGTTCAATCGAGCCGCTTCCATTGCGCGGGCCATTGAGAGCGTGCAAGCGCAAACGCTGTCCGAAATCGAAATCCTCGTGTGCGACGATTGTTCGACGGACGGCACCTCCGAGGTTGTTGCACGGCTCCAGGGCGAAGACGCGCGCATCCGCTATCTGCGCACAGACAAAAATGGCGGGCCTGCGCGTGCCAGAGACATGGGGTTTCGCGCTGCCAAAGCGCCTTACCTCACCACTCTCGACTCCGACGATATCTATATGTCCGCCCGCAAGCTCGACTGTGAATTGGCATTGGCCGATTCGGGCGCGGCGGCGCGACCTAAGATCGGCTATTCGCGCCAAGTCATTCTCGACGAAAATTGCCGTCCGGTACCGATGCAGCCGAGCAAACCGCTGCGTACCGACGACATTTTTTTCCCGGTTCTGACCCGCTCGTGTGACGTGCCGCGCGACTTTGTGTTTCCCAGAGACCTCTATTTTGACGTCGGCGGCTACGACTTTGAGTTGCCCGTCTATGAGGATTGGGACCTCAAGCTGCGCTTTGCAGCACGCGCCGACTTCGCCCTTACCGGTGAAGAAGGCACGGGTTACGTCCAGCACGCCGCCGGCCTTTCACGGGTGCCGCGGTGCGAGCGTCAATTCTGGCTCAATCACGTTTTTCGCAGGCACGAGGCGCGTCTCGCGCCCGAGCGCCGGACGGACGCCCGCCAGGTTTTTAGCGACGTTATGCGCCAATCCGGATTTGTTCCGCACACGGAGACGGCGCCCATTCTGACCGAGCGCCAGCTGCTTGGTGAGGGATTGATCTTTATCTTTTCGCTGCCGCGGTCGGGCTCGACCTTGCTGCAGCGGGTGCTAGCCGGGCATTCGCAAATCTACACGCGGTCAGAACCCTGGCTATTGCTGCACCCCCTCTATGCTCGAAGACGCGGCGACGTGGTGGTGCCGTACAACCATGACCTTGCTCGCCTCGGCGTCGACGACTTCATCGCCGATTTGCCCGGAACGGAGGAAAACTATCTCTACTGGCTACGGACCTGCTTCGCTGGCCTTTATCGGGATATTGCGCGCAAGCATCAGGCGGCCTGGTACCTCGACAAGACGCCGCGTTATCATCAAATTGCCGACGACATCCTCGAGCTTTTTCCGCGCGCAAAGCTCATTCTGCTGTGGCGCCATCCCGTGGCGGTGCTGCGGTCCATGTATGAGGATGTGGGGTTTGACGTGCGCAAAATGAGCAACTGGAAAATCGATCTCGGCAATGGCTTGGCCAACCTGCTCAAGCTCAAAGAAACGGGGCGCTGTATCGAGGTGTATTATGAGCAGCTTGTGGCCGATCCGACCGCGGAGCTCGAGCGTCTGATGCAGCGACTTGGCATTGCGGCGGAGCCGGATATGTTGGGGGTCCTTGCGCGCGACTGTGGCTCGGAGTGGCGCTTCGGCGATAAGAAAAAGGCGTGGTCAACGAAGTCCATTGAGGCGCAGTCAGTTGATTTATGGCGTGATTTGTTGCGCGCCGACCCGAATTTTGCCGCGCTCGCGCGCGCCATGGTGAGACACAAGCGGGCGGAATGCGCGAGCCTGTCTTATGATTTGACAGATTTCACGCCCTCCTACGACCTCGATGCCAGGTCTGAATTTGATCATCTGTTTGCGGTGCGCCATCCTCGCGCGAAAGCCAAAGAGAAAGCCACGGACGCGACCTTTGTCGTTCGCATGGCGGAGCGCTTGGCATCGGCCGGACCCGTTCCCTATGCGCTTGGGCGTGCGGCCTGGCGCGCTTATCGCGGATTGGCGACGCGCCAGTCATGACAGATCAGCTTGAAGTTCCTGGTGCTGCAGCTCGACTCCCAGATCAACGGGCGTCAATTACGGTTGTCACCGTGTGCTACAATGCCGCGCCTCTGCTGGCGAGAACGATGCGGTCCGTCTTGGCGCAGACTCACCCCAGCATCGACTATGTCGTGATCGACGGCGGGTCCAACGACGGCACCGTCGCGCAAATCCGCCAACACGCCGCAAGGCTCGCGTACTGGGTAAGCGAGCCGGACGGCGGTATATACGAGGCGATGAATAAAGCCATTCGCCAGGCGCGAGGGGAATGGATCCTGTTCCTCAATGCCGGCGACTATCTCGTTGCGCCCACGGTGTTGGAAAGTGCCTTGCGCCTGGGGGGCGGCGAGGCGGACTTCATCTACGGCGACAGCGAATTTGAATTGCCCAACAAGCAGGTCCTGGTGAAAGCGCGGCCGTTGGACGTCATGTGGCAGAGAATATCCTTTTCGCACCAATCGTTGCTGGCCCGGACAAGCTTGATGCGCGCAAACCCGTTCGATTGCTCGTATAAGGTCGTTGCTGATTTCGCCTTCTATTTCAAAATGTATGCCCGTGGCGCGCGGTTTGCGTATGTTCCCATTGCGATTGCGAGCATTCTGCCGGGGGGCTTCTCGGAGAAGAAACTGGTGGCGCGCACCGTCGAGCGGTGGCACGTCGCGCGCACCTATCGGCCAGGATGGGAGACCGACACCTACTATGCCCGGTTGATGTGTCGGCAAATTCTTCCGCAAGCGGTGGCGCGGTCGGTGCGGAATGTGTCGGCGCCCGTGCTGCGGATCACGGGCAAAGCCAGAGCGGTGACCGAGGGGTGAAAGTGGTGAACCCCCCGACGCAACAGACCTCGCCTCAGCAACTCAGCCACAACGTCAAAGCGTCGATGGAAAGCTGGTTGTGATGACGGGATTATCGCCAGGCACAGCGGTCAAACCCGACCAACCTCTCTCGGCAACGGAGAAACAGGAGCGAGCCCGGCAGTTTACCCATTGGCATTATCGCTATGATCTTGGCGATGACGTGATCACGGAGCCCTTTGCGGAGGACCTGCAATCCTGGCACGATTTGCGGCGGCGCATAATCATCCCCCTGATCCTCAATCAGTCGGGCGGAACGCTGGCTGGAAAGAAATGCCTCGACCCGGCCTGTAACTCGGGATTCTGGAGCTTTGAACTCGCGCGACAGGGGGCCGGAGAAGTCTTAGCCTTCGATCAGTCGCCGTACATCATCAGGCAGGCCGAATTTGTGCGCGACTGCTTGAACGATCCAGCGACCTTCAATCGCATAGACTTTCGCCTCCAGGATCTGCTGCGGTGGCAACCGCCGGACCGCGAGTTCGACGTCGTTCTGTGTCTTGGATTGATGTATCATCTCACCGATCCGTGGCGCGCCGCACAGATTCTCGCCGCAGCTGCCAAGGACCTGGTGATTATCAACTCGTTGGTCACCGGCCGAGAGGGGCTTGTGCTCGAGCTTGGCGATCCACAAAAGTTTGCCGGCTGTTCGCCGCGCGAATTTTCATTCGTTCCCTCGCGCGACATGCTGATCCGCTTGTTTCGCCAAGCAGGTCTGTCGACGGTCGAACCGTATGTCCCACCCGCCGACACGCCAGGTCCGGTCGAGCCGTATTTGACCGGCCAGCGCGTGCTGCTCATCGGCCGAAAATAGCCGTCGACGGCGGGCTTTCTGAGCTGTGGAGTGGCCATGTTGTGGCCAAAGATTTGTGGCCAAAGAGCGACAAGATAACTTTAAGGCCGGCTGAACTTTCGCTAAAGTTGTCGCACGTGTCGCGCATCCCCTGCGCGCTGACAGCGGCGACCTCGCCAGCGCGGGACCTCGGTGGTTGGGAGACGGATATCGGACGCGAGCCCATGAGCACTGCAGGGTGTGCCAAGCTCGTCAACGGCACCGCGCCAGGCTCAGCGGCCGAGAGGAAGGGGGCGAGCGACGGTAAACGGGGTCGCCAGTTGGGGACGATGGCGAGAGGACGCGTGGACTTCGTAAGCTTTGCGTTGACGCGGTCCTGGTAGCTGCCGGTAAGGGCTTGAGAGGGGCTTTCGATGATCGACCTCACGGGTCGGGCGATCGCCGATATCGGTGCGGCGCTCAGACTGCGCAGCGTCTGGGCGGCGCTGGCGTCGGAAGACGTCGCGGATTCACATCGGCGCACCCTGTTCGGCCCGCTGTGGCCGCTGCTCAACTATGTGGTCTTTGCCGGCACCATCATCGTGATCTTTGGCCCGACCACTGACGATAAGAATTATGCCGCCTATGTCGCGAGCGGTCTTCTCGTGTGGCTCTTTATCAGCGAGATGCTGACGCAAAGCGCCACCATCTTCGTGCGGGAAGAGAACTTCATCAAGGGCACGACGCTTCCCGTGTCGGTCTACGTGCTGCGCCAGACCCTGCTGACGGCGCTCCGCGCCGGCTACGCCGTTCCCGGCGCCATCGTCTTGATCGCCGCCAATGGGGTCACGCCCACGGCGGCACTCCTCTCGGTGGTGCCCGCCAGCGTCCTGATTGTGTTGACGGCGCCGGCGATGGCGATCCTGTTCGGATTCGCCGGGGTCTTTTTTCGCGATTTCCCGTTGCTGATCGGCCACGTAATGCGCATCCTCATGTTCGTCACGCCGATCTTCTGGGTCCATGGCGGCGAAGGCGGGCTGCGCGGCGTCCTCTACCACTGGAATCCGCTCACGCACTATATCGACATCGTCCGCTCGCCGATCGTTGACGGCGTCGTGCCGGCGCTGTCATGGGCCATCAGCCTGTCGCTCTCGGGCCTCATCTTTGCCGCCGCCCTCCTGGTGCTCGGCAAGTTCAACCGCCAGATCGTGTTTCTGCTCTAACCATGGTCCACCTCCGCGCCGAAAACTTGACCTTGCGCTATCCATTGCCGGCCCCCCTCAGCCTCGCCGGCCGGGCGGGCCTGACACGCATCGGCGGCCGTTTTGCCGGGGCCGATCGCGGCGCGCGATTCGTCACGGCGCTCGAGGACGTCAGCTTCGCGCTGGAGGCCGGAGACCGACTGGGTCTCATCGGACCCAACGGCGCCGGCAAGACGACCCTGCTCAAGGTGCTTTACGGCATTTACGAGCCAACGGCCGGCCACATCGACCGCCAGGGCCGGGTCGATGCCCTGTTCAACATCAATCTCGGCTTCCGGCGCGAGGCCACCGGTCGGCGCAATATCGTTCTGCGCGGCCTCATCAACGGCTGGACGCGCGAGGAGATCGCAAGCCGTATGGATGCAATCATCGCCTTCAGCGAACTCGGCGACTTCATCGATCTGCCGTTTAAGACCTACAGCCAGGGCATGGGCGCGCGGCTCGCGTTTGCGATCGCCACCAGCTTCGAGCCCGAGATCCTGTTGATGGACGAGTGGATCGGCGCCGGCGACAAGGCCTTTCAAAATAAGGCACGTCTACGGATGGACGAAATCGTCCGCAAAGCCGGCATTATCGTGCTTGCTTCGCACAATGATGAAATTATCAAGCGCGTCTGCAACAAGATCCTGATGCTCGATAAGGGCAAAGTGGCCGACTTCTATCGAACAGCAGCCTAATTCTTGCCGAGCGGGAAGCGCGCCTCATGCTGCGCGGGCAGGCTTCGGGTAACGAAGCTTGTGCCACCCGGGGCGCGGAGGGTTGGCGGCCATACAACCCGATCGACAGCCAAATCAGTTCGCTACGTCACTGACTGATCGGCGCCACAGCCTCACTAGTGTAGTGGGCGAGCTGTGGACGACGGGGAGAGGCTTCTGCACTTCCACCTTTTTTGGCAATTCGTAAGCGAATCACTTTACATATCCGAGCATCACACAAGCGTCGGGCAAGCGTCAAAATCCGGTATGTGCGTTGAGGTTGCGATCTTCGCGGCTTTGTGGGGGAGCGCATCATGGATCTGCGTATCAGCGTGGTCATACCCGTGTACGCGCGGCAACACGGCGCGGTACGCGCCGTAAGGTCCGCCTTCTCCCAACGAGGGCCATGGATTGAGATCATTGTCGTCGACGACGGTTCACCGGAGCCATTTCGCCTTCCGGGCGACCTTGAAGCGGATGACCGCATTCGCATCGTCCGTCACCCCGTCAATCAAGGCGCCAGCGCCGCACGCAATTCCGGCATCACCGCCGCCCGCGGCAATTGGATAGCCTTTCTTGATTCCGACGACGTCTGGCTGCCCGGGAAGCTCGAGGGCCAGATTGCCTTCCTTCTCGACGATCAAGCCCGCAATCCAGACCCGATGACCTTTTACTGCACCGGCTTCCGGCAAGTGACCGCCGGGAGCGGCGCGACCATCGAGCGCCTGCCCCGCGGTGCCGACGATCCGCGCGACCTCGCCAGTGGCTGTTGGTATTCGCCGGGCTCGACGGCGCTGGTGTCAAAGACGGCCCTTGAGCGGATTGGCGGGCTCGATTGCGAACTCAAGCGTTTGGAAGACCTCGATTGGGCGTTGCGGCTCAGTCTCGCCGGGGGACAATTACGGGTGGCGCCGATCATCGGCGCCGTGGTCAAAGTCGGGGCCCGCCCCAGCCCGACGAAAATTGATGCGGCCTGCCGCTACCTCATCGCCAAGTGGGGGGCCGAGCCGCAGGTCCGGCGCCTCCGCGGGCTGCTGCGGCGGCTCAAAGCCTACACCGACGTCGAGCGTGCCGCGGCATGCCACCATGCCGGCGATCACCTGGGCCGGCATGTGGTATCTGGCCCGCTCCCTGCTGCGCGCGCCGCGGACGGGCCTTCACTTGCGTCAGTGGTGGACGGAGGGTGTCCGATCCCTGGAGGGGGCCGCCGCCGGAGAGGTTCCTGTTGGGCCGTTTGCCGCGGCAGGCCCACTGAGGAGCGGCTTACGAAGCCGCGCGAGTTTCAGCACGGCGGGAAGCTGGCGGTCAAACTCTGAGAGCGCCCATAAATTTTGCAGGCTCACCGACGACATGCTGTCGGCCTGCTTGCCGCGCCATGCGTCCGACGCCCGTCGCGCCCGCGGCGGAGCAGGCGCCGACGCCAGCGACAGCACGGGCCGCCGGCCCGCTGCTTCGCCACGGCGACAGCCCACGTCGTCTGGCCCGCTGACCAGTCGCGTACACTCAGAGGTTGAGCGAGTCGCGGACCCTGGCCATGTGGGCTGGCGATGGTCGCCTTCAAAGCGCCACTCAGGCTCATGCTGACGGCGAGATGAACGCCCGTTTCAGCGCAATTCAGGCGCGTGTCTCTAGGCTCCGCGGCATCGGCTCGAAGCCCCACCGGAGAATGCGCCCATGAAACTGCCCATCACTCTGATCGCCGTCGCCGCCACGCTTTCATTGAGCAGCGGGAGCGCGTCCGCCGCGAGCTTCGACTGCATGGCGCTCGACAACCGCAACGCCGCCGAGCGGCGCGTCTGCCAGAGCCGCTGGCTCGGCGCACTCGACGAGCGGCTCGACAGCTGGTACCGACGCGCCCTCGAACGCGCCCGCTACTTCGATCAGACCCAGGAGCTGCGCGACGCGCAGCGAAGCTGGCTCGTGAGCCGTGACGCGTGCGGGGCGGGGTTCTGGTGCTTGCGCCAGCGCTATGTCGAGCGCATCGGCGCCCTCAAGCGCTACGTCGAGCACGTGTGAATCCTCGATCCTTGGGTACGAGGTCGAGGACCTGTCAAGCGCTGGGGACAGACCGTCGATGTCGGCGTCGGGAGCCACGGCCCTCAAGCTAGGACAAGGCTACGGCGGCTGGTTCCCCGGCTAGCCCGCAACATGTCAAGGTCCAGATCCCAAGGAGCCCAAGTCAAATTGCGGCATCGAGAGCGTGCGACGATCGCGTCGGCAGTCGGATTCTTCAAAAGGTCGCCACGACCAGCGCTACCGGCAGGCCGACAAGCCGCCAGCCAAAATGCCGGGATGAAGATTTCGGCAAAGGCCTCAAACTCAACATCGAACATGCCACGGAACCTCACACCACAGCCACGTCGAGGGCAACGACCCCAAAATCCTACAGCGAAGGTAACGCCCAGAGTTAAAGAGAACGCTAACGGCGGGCCCAGCTTGACACAAAATTCCCGTCACCCCTCCGAGCGACCATGGGACACCACGGTGCCACGGGGCCCAGCGAAGGCGATAGAGGCTAGTGGCGCTCGAACCGCGTCGGTAGAGCCGCGACGTTGCCGGGAGACTAAGGCGCCAATTAGACACCGAAAATCTCGATCCGGCTCGCGTCTGCAGCACAGCTGAACAACGACTTGGCCCATGCGGCGGCCTGCTCCCCCAACAGCGCGTAGGTGAGGATCGGCCACCAGCGCCTCGGCGGCGGCGGGATATCGGCTTCTGCTCACAACGTGTCGGGGTGATCGTAGGTGACCTGGGGATCCTCGGAACTGGGCTCGTTTTCCGAAGCACAACTCGACTAATAGGGCGTTGTCGCCATGGCGCGACGACAGATGCGAGCTTCCCGATCTGCAAGGATCGGGGCGATGTTTATTGAGCGGAGATCGCGGTGCGGGCACCTTACTTGGCTAGCAATAGTTCCAAGTAACGCCGACCCTCATGGCTGCCTAGTTCGGCGGCACGACGGAACAATCTGATTGCTTCGCTGTCGTTGTATTCGCGCTGGTACATGCGCGCTAAGCGATAGACGGAATAGCGATCATTGAAATCAAGGTTGCGAGTGGCCGCAGTAAAGCTATCAGGGCATTCTGGTTGTGCAAGAAGTGGACGATAGATCGTGTTAGTTACGCGATATCCCCCCACGCACTGCTCGCCTATGACTACGTTGCCCCGGAGCGAAGCTGCTCGTGGCACGTAGATGCCGTAAGTAAAGTTACGCACGACGTTGTTCTCAATCCTTGCAACGGGTGCAACCCACATCCCGAACGTGTTTCCCGTCAAGGATAGTCTTGAGTTGGCGATAAAATTGTCAGCAACAACACAATCGGTGGGCTCGTAGTTGGAGAGTGAAATGCCGATGCCCTCGCCTGAACCTGTCGGGTACACCTCGCGCACAACGTTGCGGGCAATCCGACAATTGTTACCGCGAATTTCCAAACCCATGGCATAGGCATCTTTGTACACTTCCGTGCCGCCGATCCGCTCGACGTGACTGTCCTCGACCGTGGTTTCCTCGGCAAACACCATGGCGCCACGGAAGCTGTGGTCGGTGAGGCGCAGTTTCGATAACGTAATGTGTGATGAGCGCGGCCCTGTCGGACCGCCGGCGCGCACTCCGTACATGAAGCCGGTAATGCAGCCGTTCGCGATTGTGACGTTGCGGCGCCCCTGCCTGATGTTGACACCAGCCTTGGTAGCTTTGGGGTCGCCTGAACCGCGAATACAGTGACCGCGCAAGTCGAGCGTCACGTTATCGGCGCGGATGTCAACGTGATGCTTGATATCGGATACGAGGCAATAGAGCCCCGGATTGCTAACGATACGGTTGTCAAGCGTGGTGCAGGCCGGTCGCGACGAGGCGCCAACCAAGACGCATGAAGCCAACGCAACGCAAACAGCCAGATACCTACGCACCTAAATTTCCATGAGCGTCCATGAGCACCAATCTTTACGATGGCGTTCTCATCTTTACTACGATGGCATTCATCAACAATGATAGCCATACATCCGAATCTGGCTTCGCAGTGGCTCGTCAGCCACTGCGATTCGCACAGCTGGATTCCCGATCCGACCTTGACGCGCTAGATCTCCCCCGCCGTTCTGCGATCCATGCCCGGCTGTAGATCCATGCCACGGTTCCCCGCGACCCAGACACGTTGGCACGCGAGATCCGCACAAGCGCTAAAATTTGTATACTTGGACTTCTTCTGTCCAGGGCCCTGGCGTCTTCCCACGCCGGCTAGGGCATTTGCAGCCATGGGTCGCACTGCGATGATCACTAAAAGCCGACGCTTGCGCCGCGGCATTGCCTCCTCCCAAAGGATTTTCATCCTGAGCGCGGGCGGGCATGGGCGAGTGTGTGCGGAGGTCGCCGAGGCGATGGGCTATCAGGTGGCCGGCTTCCTTGACATGCCTCGCACCCCGGGGGAACTGGTCAACGGAAAACCCATCCCTTATCGGACGTTGCGCGAGCTTGTGCAGTCGGAAGACGGCGGGGCCTGCGCCGTGTTCATCGCCGCCAGCGAAAATGCTCTGCGCTGTCGGCTCATCGAGGAAGCCCGATTGCTAGGATTTCCGGTTCCTACGATCGTACATCCCACGGCGGTGATTTCGCCTACCTGTCAGATCGGCGAGGGCACGGTCGTAATGCCGGGGGTTGTCGTCAATGCCAATACTCGGATTGGCCGGGGCTGCATCCTCAACACGGCCTGCTCGATCGACCACGACAGCGTGCTGGATGAGGGGGTCGCAAGTCTGTCCTGGCGTCCATGCCGCTTCCACCGTCCACTACGGGGCGCAGGCTTTCATTGGTACGGGCGCGAGCATAAAGCAGTGCGTCAGGATCGGAGCGCGCGCCGTGGTCGGGGCCGGCACCGTGGTCATCCGGGACGTGCCGGAGGACGTCACCGTGGTTGGCAATCCCGGTCGCATCGTTAAAGGACCCGCCTCGAATTGCGGCAGTCCATAGTCGAGCAATCGCCTAGCACTTGTATTGCCCCCGCACGATGCGGCCCTGAGGCATGCGCTCACCTTGCGCGTGGCTTTTTCGGTGTGAGCGATGGCAAGGAAGCGACCGCAAGGAGATGTGGTGTTCAACTCACCCCTATCCCATGTTTCGAGTATCCTGAATACGGGGGCCCCGACTCTGTAATCGAGCCATGCCACCTGAATTGATGTCCTCTTTGCAGAGCCTACGCGCGCTTCTCACGCCTGTGATCGAAGAACGCTCTGCTTGCTGTCGGCGAAACGCTCCGCCAGAGCGCTCCATCCCTGCTCACATAAAAAAATTCGACTAGGATATTTAGGTGTCAGACGTTTGTTGAGAGCGGTTCGCCTGGATCTGAACGCCTTCGCAGTTGGCTGTAGCGGTGACGATCTCGACTAGGTTCGCGACGTTAGTTTCGCGATCGACCTGAAAATCTGATCCGGGCGCATCTGCGATGCCAACGAAACACGCATGCCGGATCGCCTCTATGTAGTTGGCGAACTCGCCGGCCGCCGGCCTCAGACTGTCGAGATCGCGCGCGAATAGCCGGCGCAAGTCTGCAAGATTGCGGACCCGGTGAACGCCAGGGCAGTGGCGGTACCACGCATCCCCGAATAGCAGCGCGAACTTGTCGCGCGCAGCGGCCTCGATTGCTGATGTCCCACCGGTCGTTGCCACGCACGTTGCATTGTCGATCAGCAAGAAGGGATCGCTCTTGAGGTGAACGATCTTGGCGCCCAAACGCGCGATTGCTGCATAGAAGTCCTCATCTCGGCACATATTAACAGCGAAGTTCGGATGGAACTGGTTTGGGTGTTCCTTCACAATCACGTCGTACCCGGCTGGTCTTGCCGCCATCAAGAGCCGAACGATCAAAAGCTGGTTGGTGTAAATATCGGCCTGAGGATTGCTGGTGCGTTCTGGCTGACCGGCCAGAGGAAAATAGATATAGGGCGCACGCAGTGTCTCTGGATCAACCTGCTCCCGCACATACGCTTGCCGCAGCTTCTCGGTGTAGGCAATTTCGCGTAGCCATTGGTAGGTGTAACGGGTGTTGGCAAACCGACCGACGAATGAGGATCGAAGAGGCGTTCCGGCCTCCTTGTTGAGAGACGCAGTGTTAACAATCTTGGGGTTCTTCTCGTTGCTGCCCCAATGGCGGCGGTCGTCTTTACGTATGTGCTTGATCTGCGTCTTGATGTACTTACGACCATCGGCCAGCGAGGCCTCCATCGCGGCCTGCGCTTCCACCTCTCTCGGTGGTTTGGCGGCGTCATATGATCCGCGAAGCCGCGCAACAAGCCGCTGGGTATCTTCGCTCACGGGATACGACTTCTTCGCCGCCGCAGCTAACTCGATTGACCCTTCTCTATAGTCCCTCATTGCAATTGAGTATGGCGGGAAGATTGGGATCTCCTCAAACATCAGCGTGGGAATTTCGAGGACCCTGCAGAGCGCCAGCAGCACATAGTCATAGACGACATGCGGCGGGGTGGAAAAAACGACAAGGTCAGGTCTGTGGCGATCGATCTCTGATCGCCACAGACAAATGTGGTCGGCGAAGAGCGAGGCCCGTTCGATGAACCGCTGGTCGCGGCTATGATCGAAGCGGCTCATCATGTCATAAACGATCTGAGCTTCATCGCGCCAAACACGCTCGCACGCTTCATCGAACAGCGTTTCGCGTGGCGGCGTCCCATCCGCGTGCAGCGCGAGCTTAGCGTCGAGGGTGTTGTGAAATGGCGGGCCGATCTGCGACCTGAGACGATCCCACGCCGTCCATTTGGCTATGCGAAACTCGGTCAGCTTCCGCGCAACGTCGATCCAATGGTCAGCAGAGCATTCGATCAGAAAAAGCGACTTCATCAACGAGCCCCTAATCAGCCACCGGCAGATTACAGGGGTGATCAGACGCAGGGAAGCGATGATGTACTATCGCCGCCTCGCCACCCAGTACGACCGGGACCAGCCGTCTCGTAGCTGTACTCTTGTTGCGCCCTCATAACCGCTGCCTGCCAAGACATGCAGCGGATCGAGGCCGCACGAAACCAACTAGCCCGGGGGCGAATTAGAGGTCGCAAAACTTTTTTATGGGCCGATATGGGCATGGAAGCAGCATACGGGTATGACACCGGTCCAGAAATACTCCCGCGAATTGTTAGACTGCAAACCCCTCTGGTCTGGGGAGGGCCATCCCGTAAATCTCAACGATGACGTTTTCCAGACGTTTGAACTGAGAAAACGTGCGTCTCGTACGGATCCTGCCTTGGTCGTAACTCCATAGCATTAGGTCGACGACGTTCGTCTTATTGAAGAACACGTAGGCCAATTTGAAGTCCTCGACAGGTGAATCTTTCTCATTTTCGATAAGCGTGTTTGGTACGAGAATTGGTCCAGTCTCGACTTGGAATGCCGGAGTTGGACCGACGTGCATGGTGTTGAAATGCTGCACAGGAAAGTCCAAAAGCCAATCTGGACCATAATCGACGCGCGCTCGGATTCGTGCACTGAGGGGCCATACGTGATCGACGCACGCCACAATATCATTCATATCCAGGGGTCGCCAGGTGGTTCGGACATCGCGGATGGTCAGTTTCTCGAACACGCTGCTATTGATCGCGCTGTTGTCGCTGACGGTCCCTTCCGACAAAGCTTCTCGGAGAATTGTATGGTCCTGCGCCGAGGCAAGTACCTGGAACGTATAGGGTGGGTCCAAAGGAAGCCTGCCGGCGCCATAGACGTCGCCTGCCAATACTTGTGGTGCGAGAACGTGCTGCCGGATGACACCCTCCGCCTGAGACCAGGCGGTAGCCGACGCAACGACACGCCAATGGCCGCTACTCCCGGCTCCGGTCACCCAGGATAGAGCTGCGCGTTCAAAATCCATTGGCAATGGAATCGGTGGCGGCATATTTCCGCTCTCCTGGGATAGACCTTTATCGCCCACGGCCGTCGTCAGTATAGCCGGGAGGTCGATCGCTTAAGCCAGTAAAGCCTATGTGTAATATCCAATTCGATTAGCGAGCAACGCAGCCGCCAAGGGCTATGCTCGTCGCAAGTGATCCCACAACTGCGCCTATGGAGTTGCCGCCGTGCGTGAGAAAAGCTCGATTCTGTGACGACAACCTCGACAAGTTCGGCAGCGACGCACCGGCGATCGACGCCACAGCGCGCCACGAGGAATGAAGTCTCGCTGAGCACGCTGTCGTCGGCGATCGCCGCGGTGATGACAAGCCCTTGGCTCGTGGTCAAGGAGCGGGAGTTGGCGGTGATATGCCGAGCCGCTTGGCCTCGCTCTCTAGATATCCCCGCGTGCGCGGCAAAATGCGTTCCGCTTCCGCAAGCCCCTTGGCGGCAGCCTGCTCCAGGAGTTGGATACCGCGCAACTGGCGCTGGTAATCGTCAACCGTCGGCCGGCCTCGACTGTCCTCGGTGCCGCAATCCATACACGTGACCAGCGCCACACCGAGCGCGAACAGCGCACGCGCTGAGCCATCCATCGCGGACGTACGTGCCACTAGGCTGTCACTACAGCCGGGCCGATCGTCGGTAAATGTGTTGGACGGATGGAGCCCCCGATAGTGCAATGGAAAATCGGACGGCCCGCAGTCGATAGTCGTCGCCTGGTTATCGTGTAAGATCGGCATGGCGTCGTTCGGCCATCGCTCCGGTCGGTCCCAATCACGTGTGATCCAGTAGGCGTAAGTAAAGCCGGACAGGTGATTGCTGCTAGCGGTAATTTGGTCCCCGTCGATGCTTGTCGTCCAGAGCCCGAACGTGCGCACATCTGATCGCAGTCTCTGGTTGACGAGAGTGTTGCCGGTCACTCGGCAGCCGGCCACTCGCGACGAGAGTGAAATTGCAACTCCCTCGCCGATGCCGACGGGATAGGTGTCGGTTACATAATTGCGAGTTACGAGACACTCGCTTCCCATCACCTCGATACCCATCGCAAAAGCGTCTTGGAAGACCGTCGAGCCGCCAGTATTGGTAATCCGGTTGTTGTGGATTACGGCCTGATCAGCAGACGCCATGATGCCACGGAATGTCGCACCATTGATTTCGAGATGCGACACGTCAACATCGCGCGCACGACCGCCGTGATCCAGGCGCACAGCGTAGAAGAAATGCTCAAGGCTGCCGCCCGTAATTGTCAATCTGCGCAGCCCATTCCCGTAAATGCCAACGGCCATCGAGTTTGGGGTCTTTGGCGCAGTTAGCCGGAATCCACCAAGCTCAAGGCGCACGTTATCGGCCTTTACCATTATCGCTTCGCCGGCAGGCCGCTCGAGTTCCAAGTTACCAGCCAGCCGGTAGCAGCCTGGCGCGTCGATAACGGCCGGCACACGGTCAATTAACGCGCACGCCTCAGCCGGCAACGCTAGGACGAAGACAGCGGCGAGTGTCCCAAGGCTCCTCGCGCCCCCCACGGCGAGCCGGTGCGTGGCGGGCTCCACAAACGCGGGTAGGGCGAGGCGGGGGCAGCGCGAAATGAATTGGCCGCAAACGTCTTTGTTCATAACTCGCTCTCATTCATTCACAACTACAAAGGCATGGCGGAGGCGCACAGGTGAACCGTCATGCACTATCAGGTCCAAAGACCGGAATGGACGGACATGTATCGGGTTGGGATGCTCGCGCGGGCCAAATAACCGTCTATGCCGCCGACCGCAATAAATGCGTCCGGCGTTGTTGCCGTCGCGCCGAAGAGCGTGTCGTAGCAAGACCCACTTACTCTAGAGCTTGTCAGCCGCTCGTCGCCGAAGTCAATGGATCTGCGTAGCGGATGTGATAGTCGAACCGGCGAGGGATCTCGCCATCCCGCCACGCTCACCACGTCTGCGCCGTCTCGACAAAGGCGGGGTGAGCGATATCGCCGAATGCAACGACTCGCCAACGGTACGTGTCGCAACCGCGCCGGCGCGATCGACCGGACCTACGACGCAAGAGGGCCGCAACTGCATCGACGCAGCTCAACGGTGGCGGTTGGAAGGTGAGACAGCACGTAAACATGCCATAATATCACGATCTGTGTTCGCGAAGAGTTACCTCGATACCTCCAGCGCTACAAGCTCCAAAGGCCCCATGGTAGCCTCGGTGCCATACCCCTCAGTCAGTTGCCTCTGCCTGACCAGGAACAACATCTTGAGGCTTCACAACATGGACCCGAATAGGGAGGGACACAATTTCCAAGATTGACATTACAGCGCTTGAAAGCTGGTTGAAGGACGTCCCTCAGTCCGTGCCTGTCCTAGATTGGCAAGTCGGGGGATTGCATGTTTGGCCGCTCTTCAGCACTTGTGTCGTGAGCCTTGCGATCCTCGCTCGAACAAAACATCGGAAGCTTCCACATCGTAAACTTCGGGTGAGCGTTGGGGGATTCTATTGGCGGACGGCTGTGCTTCTCGATGAACGGACCCTCGGTCCGGCTCGACGTATGCGCTGGCGCGCTGGGGCGTCGCACCGTCCACCGGACACGCTAACCAATCGTATTCTATATCATTGCAGTTCCCAGCACGCACGCAGGATCGGGAATGTCCTCGTTGCGGCGCCGCTGGATGTCCCGGCCACTCTGATGCGCCGCGCCAACCATGACGGTGTGCTTTGGTTCGATGATCTGAGTCCGGACGATACGCAGCTAAGCGAGTGCCTTAACCCGCCGGCGCGCGGCGTTGCGCCGCTCCTTAACGCAGCCAGAAATCGCGCACGGACATGGAGCTCGGCACGCGATCTGCTGCAGCTGCCACAATTCCCGAACTGGTGTGCCACGGTCGCCGATTTATTGAGCCTGCCGAACGATTTCATGAGGATGTGGCTCGCCCGACAGGTGAACTTAGCGCGATCTACTGCTCTGTGTTACGGCGAAGTCTTTGATACCAAGGGCCTTCCGGACCTGCTTGTCATGCTCAATGGTGGCTTCGCGTTGACCGTTGGTTTGACGGCGGCCGCCCGTGACAGAGGGGTCCCGGTTGTGGAAGTGCAACACGGTGCAGACAGCGAATGCGCGGTAACTGCCCCAGGACAGAATGTGGATTTCTCCTTGTTTAACACGGCTCCTGATGCATTGGTTTCGTGGGAGCTTACGCCTCGCGGCAATCCGGCAGTATTGTCCGTCGGCCCGATTGGTTTGCATCTAACCAATGTCCTCGCTTCCCCTCACAGAACGGACCTTCGCTCCCACGAGGAGCTGCGACGGCTTTTCCAAGAGCAGCAGCGCGTCCTCGATGAGTATGCAAGAAGCGTTGGTGCGGCACACGAGATCCTGGTCTCTTTGCAGCCGGGCGACAGCGGCGGGTGGATCGAGTCCTTCGCGGCCCAGCTGCCTCCCGGCGTTCTCTTCTGGGTGCGCCGTCACGGGTCTGATCTCGGGACAGCCGTGCCCGCGACTCTCAATGGGCGGAGCACTGAATTAACGTTGGCCAGCACGTCGGTACTCTCCCTTCTGTTGGCAAGGGTTGGCGCCCACCTCACCAAGTTCTCCGCAGTCACACTTGAGGCGGCGGCAATGGGGATCGCGACAGTTGCTGTCGAAGCCTGCGCCAAGGAACTCTATGGCCGCCACGTGCCTGCAGAACTCCTACGCGTCGCGCCGGACGAGTGGCTGGCGGCTCGAGAACTTGCACGCCTGCTGACAGTAAAGGGGCCTCCACGGGTCAGGACTTTGCCGCATTTTGGGGAAATCGTTGGATTTATGGAAGCGTACATGGCAGGGAACACGCATCAAAGACGTCGGAGGGGTCCTGGTACTTGGTCTTGAGAGTTTGCCGATCAGTAACGTGCTGATCGGGCAACGCGGGTGGCATTGGACGAAACGCCTTTTCGGATTGTGCACGGAGGCCGCTCTTCCGCTGGTCGGAAGGGAGGATCATTGCCACTCGCCGAGTCCCGAACATATGAAAAGTTAGTGTCAGCAGATGGCGGCCAGGACTGCAATGGGCGACATGATCCGCCGAAAGCTACAGCGGTACAGACAGCCGTTGGCGCTCATGTTGCGCTATTGCTCCGGCCAGAAGGTACTGCTGGTGACCTTCGTTGTCTTGTCGGTGCTGGGCGTGCTGACCGAGAGCCTGGGCGTGTTCCTGCTCGTCCCGCTTCTGGAGACCATGGGCCGAGATAATATCTTCTCCAGCGTGCCGCTACTCGGCCACATCTCGCGGTTCTTCGATTCGCTGCCAGCAGACACTCGGCTCCTGTGGGCGGGCACCCTCATGCTGGTCGTCGTGCTGCTGCGCGGGACGCTCCAAATGGCGCAGGAGTTCATCGGCTATGCCATCCCCCATCGAATTGACTTACAACTGCGCCTGCGCGCCTATGATGCGCTCGTCAATACGAGCATGCTCTACGTCGACTCGATTGGCGCGGGCAAAATCTCCAGTATCACCGTCTACCAACCGGCTCGTGTCGGGATCGCCCTGCGATTCGGCGCCACGCTTATCGCCAATATTTTCGTGCTGGTGAGTTACGTTGTCGTCCTCGGCGTTGTCGCGCCAATCCTGTGCTTTGCCGCCGGAATCTACGTGACGTTTTCGACGCTTCTATTCAAGCGAATGACGACGGGGATCGTACATCGCGTGGGGCGAGAGCTGACCGAGGCCAACCAAAAGTTCAGCCAGATCTTCTACGAGATCCTCAATGGTGCCAAGCTCATCCGGCTTGCCGGGGCGACCCGCGACGTCCAACGCGACCTGGAGGGAACAGTGCGGATGCTGTCTCGGGCGCGGGACCATACGGTGGCGGTCGAGAACATGACCGTGCCCTTTTTCAGCGTCGTAGGGGGCATTCTCATCTGCGTCCTCGTCATGATCGTCGGTCTCATGAACAGCGAGCTGGCTGCGCAGGCCGTCGGCACGCTGGTGATTTTCGTTGTCCTGGTGCTTCGCATCCTCGCTCCGCTGAGCATCATCAACATCTCGCGCAACAACATCATTATCCATCTCGACGCGTTCGAAGAGCTGGATGCGTTCTTCTCGGCCGCGGAGCGCGCGCGCGAGCGCGACGGCGCCGTGCACATTGACGGCTTCCACGACCGGATCCGGCTTGAGGGCGTCGATTTCAGGTACGTGACAGATCAGCCAAAGGTGGTGAGCGCGATCTGCGCCGACATCATCAAGGGGCAGATGACGGCCGTCGTCGGTCCCTCAGGCTCGGGCAAGTCGACCCTAATCAACCTGATTACGCGCCTGTACAGGCCGAGCGCTGGCCGCATCCTGGTCGATGGCAGGCCGCTTGAAGATCTGGCGATCGCATCCTGGTGGCGCCTGCTCGGCGTGGTCTCGCAGGACGTGGTGATCGTTAACGACTCGATTCGCGCTAACCTTTGCTTTGGTCTTAAGGAGCCTGTCTCGATTGAGCGGTTGCGGGCGGCGGCGCGGCTGGCGGCGATCGATGACTGGATCGAGAGCCTGCCAGAGGGCTACGACACCGTGCTCGGTGATCGCGGCTCGCGCCTGTCGGGTGGCCAGCGCCAGCGCCTCGCGCTCGCTCGCGCATTCCTGCGCGATCCAGACATCATCATCCTCGATGAGGCGACGAGCGCGCTAGATACCCTGACCGAACAGATCATCCAGCAGCAGATCCTGTCGCTCTCCCGCAAGAAGACCATCGTTGTGATCGCACACAGACTGTCGACGGTCCGGCGCGCCGATAAAATAATCGTCCTCGATCAGGGCCGGATCGCGGAGATGGGACACCACGACGACCTGCTCGCGAAGCAGGGACTTTATTGGCGCATGATCCGATCTCAATCGCTCGATCTTCTGGACGACGAGCCGCCGGAGAAAGCCGCGCAGGCAGGTTGACGGAGCGAAGCCGGAATGATGCACGATAGGATCGGATCCTTGAAGGGCGTGCTTGGGAGATGAAGCGCAGAAGAATCTTAGTCTACGTCGATTCTACAACAACGCTTTCCCATTGCGTCATGGCAGCAGAAATATTGCGGAAAAAGCTACCCGCAGATATCGTCATGATGCTGATTGACAGCGCTAGGCACTTCGACGGGCCCCTAAGATTCTACGAGATCCACGACTACTCGGCCCTGCACTCCTATCGCACCACATTCGAGCCGGTGTGGCACCCCACGCGATGCGTCGGCCTACTGTCACCGCCCCGCGTGCGCGATCAGGTCCTGACCTGGATGGGCGTTGGCATGGCCCGCCGGGTCCATCACATGATGATGCGCAGGCAGCCACCGATCGAGCGCACTATGGTCGCCTCGCCAATCGGCCTGCGTGCCTACTTTCGATATCAGATCCTGACCTGGATGGGCGTTGGCACGGCCCGCCGGGTCCATCGCATAATGATGCGCATGCGGGAGCGCAGGAAGCCACTCATCGAGCGCTCGTTCTCGGTCGTCTCGCTGATCGGCCTGCGTGCCTTCCTTCGATTGAGCCGGGGTTGGTCGACCATCTCGCAGCGCCGGGTCAGCACGGGCATGGCCCGCGTCGCCAAGATCATGATTTTCCCGGTCGCGGCCATCGGGATCGCCATCGAGCGGAGCGTGCGTATTGCCATCTCGCCCCTCAGGCGCTCAAGTCTGGCGAAATCGATCTGGCAATTGGGCTATTGGCTGCGCGCGGTAAACGGGGTTCGCGGCTTCCTCCGCGCGATCAAGCCTGATGCGATAGTGCTGGCGGAGGACAACATCGAGACTTTCTCGCGTGCGTTTGTCAGCATCGGCCGGTCGCGAGGGATCCCGAGCGTCATAATCCCTTATACGATCCCAAATCCGCTCGAGCCGGCTCAGTTCTATCGAGACAACCCGCTGCACCAGGAGCGCAGCATTCTTGCGAGGATATTGACGGGGCTGCGCAGCAAATGGCGCTTGGTGGAACAGGGGAAAGCACTATTGCGCCTGCCCGCACTCAAGGCGTTGGCAATCGAGGCCATGGGCCTCTCCACGCCCGCACCCTGGATCCTCAACCGCGGCGATGCGGCCGTAATAGCGCTCGATAGCGAGGTGCAACGCGATGTCTATGTCGGCCTGGGGTTCCCGAAACAGCAGTTGAGCGTAGTCGGTGACATGAACGGCGAGGTGCTGTTCATCGGCCAGCGCGAGCGGCAAGAGCGGCGCAGGGTGCTGGTCGACCAGCTCGGGCTCGATGGGGATCGGCCGCTCGTCGTGTGCGCGTTTCCTCCCGACCAGTACAGCGGCTCGAGCACCGAAGCGTTTGAGTTTCCGACCTTCGAGGCCTTGATCGAGGCGTGGATGGGGAGTTTCAGGGCGCTGGGCGCGAAGGCGAACGTGGTGATCAGGCCCCATCCGCGCCTGGCTCCGAAGAGGCTTCAGGCGTTTGAGGGACCTGGCATCAGGCTCACGATGGTGCCTACCGCAGAGCTCATCCCGCTGTGCGATCTCTATGTCGCATCGATATCGGCAACCATCCGGTGGGCGATCGCCTGCGGCATCCCGGTCATCAACTACGATGCATTCCGCTATCGCTACGGCGACTACATGACGGCGCGGGGGGTGGCCCATGTTGAAAGCCTCTCCGAATTCCGCGACGTACTTCAGCGCTTCGTGTCGGACAAAACGTATGCGGTTGAGCTTGCACAGCGCCAGCGCAGCGTTATGAGGCGCTGGGGGCTCGTCGATGAGGCATTCGCAGATCGGTTGGCGGAGCTGGTGGCGGAAACGATCGAGAAGGGGTCAGCCTCGAGCGGGCGAACGGTAAGGCCGTTTACGGTGCGGGCTCGGGCGGCCCAATGAGCTTGAAAACCCAAGTCTCTGACATATAACTCGGCCCGGGCAGGGCGACGGCTGAACGTGACATGCACGTCACGCAATGCAAGCGTGGATCAAAGGGTAACAATGGGACCTCTTCTGGTTACAGGCGCCGATGGGTTCATCGGCTCCCACCTTGTGGAGGAGTTGGTGCGACAGGGTCGCGAGGTCAGAGCTTTCGTCTATTATAACTCGTTCGACCAATGGGGCTGGCTCGATACAGTTGCAGACGAAGTCATTAAGGCGATCGACGTATTCCCCGGCGACATCCGCGATGCCAGTACCGTGCGCAGGGCCCTGGAGGGCTGCGAGGGCGTACTGCATCTGGCGGCGCTGATCGGCATTCCCTATTCCTATGTCGCTCCCGACAGCTATGTCGCCACCAACGTGCTTGGAACACTCAATATCGTTCATGCGGCCCGTGAACTGGGCCTCTCCAAGGTGGTGGTGACGTCAACCAGCGAGGTCTATGGGACGGCGCAGTTCGTGCCTATACATGAGGACCACCCCCTCGTCGGTCAGTCGCCCTATGCGGCCAGTAAAATCGGTGCTGACCAGATAGCGTTGTCCTATTTCCGATCCTTCGATACTCCCGTCGCAGTGGTCCGCCCCTTCAACACCTACGGGCCACGGCAATCCCTGCGCGCTGTCATTCCGACCGTCATCACGCAGATCGCCGACGGGGGTCGCCGGATCAAGCTCGGCGCGATGCATCCCACGCGCGACTTCAGCTTTGTCCGGGACACGGCCCGCGGGATGATCGCCGTCTATGACGCGTCCTCCTCGGTCGGCGAGGTGATTAATCTGGGCTCGAGCTTCGAGATCAGCATCAGCGATGTGGTGCAGAAGATCGCGCAGCTCATGGGGGCGCAGATCGAGATTGAGGCCGAGGAGGCGCGGATTCGACCCGGAAAGAGCGAGGTCGAGCGACTGTTGGCGGATACGCGCAAGGCAAAGCGCCTGCTCGCGTGGCGGCCCGAATTCGACGGACTCGACGGGCTCTCGCGCGGGCTTGAGCTCACAATCGCGTGGTTCTCCAATCCAAGGAACCGAGAGCGCTACAAGGCGGGCCAGTACACCGTCTGAGCACCCGAAGGAGGGGGAGCACGATATGGTCCAGTTCTCGCAACAAGCGGTCATTGATGCTGTGCGCAACGTGATCGGCGGGGCAGGCCACGTGTCGCTGCACGAGCCCGAGTTCAAGGGGCGGGAATTGGAATACCTCACGCGATGCATCGAGGACGGGTGGGTGTCCTACCTGGGGGAGTTTGTCGACCGCCTCGAGCGAAATCTAGCTTCGGTCATTGGGACGAACTACGCCGTCGCCACCGTCAATGGCACAGCGGCGTTGCATGTAGCGCTGCTCGTCGCCGGGATCAAGCCCAGCGAGGAGGTGCTAGTTCCTTCGCTGACATTTGTCGCTACGGCCAACGCGGTGGCGCATGCAGGTGCTATCCCTCATTTCGTCGACAGCGAGTTCACCACGCTCGGGCTCGACCCGGATAAGCTCGAGGTCTATCTCGAGGCGATCGGTGTGGTCGAGGACGGCGTGTGCCGCAACCGCGAAACAGGGCGGTCGATCCGGGCCGTTATTCCGGTGCACATCTTCGGCCATCCGGTCCGCATGCGCGACCTCTCGCGCGTCGCCAAGCGCTTCGGTCTCGTGGTGATTGAGGACGCCGCCGAGGCGCTGGGCTCGCGCTACGACGATCGGCCCGTCGGTGGTCACGGGCTGTTGAGCGTGCTGAGCTTCAACGGCAACAAGATTGTTACGACGGGCGGCGGCGGCGCGATCCTCACCAATGAGGCCGGACTGGCGGCGCGCGCCAGGCATTTGACGACGACGGCTAAGAAGCCGCACCCTTATGCATTTGATCACGACGAGATCGGATATAACTACCGCATGCCCAACATCAATGCGGCGGTGGGTTGCGCGCAGCTCGAGCGGCTCGACGACTTTGTTGCGCGCAAGCGCGGGCTCGCTCGCCTCTACGCTGAGGCGTTGGCCCCCGTCGAAGGGGTGGCGTTTTTCCGTGAGCCGGCCGGCGCAGCCAGCAACTACTGGCTCAACGCGCTCCTGCTCGATGAGGAGCACGCGGATGCTCGCGCCACGTTAATTGAGGCGCTCATCGCACGCGGGGTCCATTGCCGTCCGGTATGGACGCCGATGCACCGACTGCCGATGTACGCCTCTTGCCCGCGCATGGACCTCAGCGCCTGCGAGGCAATCGCCAGCCGGCTCATCAGTCTGCCGAGCAGCCCCGGCTTGGTTAGGACCCGACGCATTGCATCGACGGAGACTAAAGCGTGAGGACAGCGCTTATCGGACTTGGCCGAATGGGTTTGCGACATCTTGAGGTCCTGAGATCGCTCAGGCTCGATGTTGCGGGTGCGGCTGACCGCTATGAGCAGGCGCTCGCCAAGGGCGAGGAGGCGGGGCTTTTGCGCGATCAATTGTTCCGCGATCCGATGGCCATGCTTCGGGAGCTAAGATCGGAGTGCGTGGTCATTGCCACTACTGCCCCCTCCCACCGCGAGTTGGTTTGCGCGGCGGCCGAGAACGGGGCCCGTGCGATCCTGTGCGAAAAGCCGATGGCGGTGTCGCTCGCCGAATGCGACCGGATGATCGACGCCTGTAGGGCAACCGGGACGCGGCTCGCCATCAACCATCAGATGCGCTTCATGGAGCAGTACACACTGCCCAAGGAGATTGTACATAGCCCGCTATTCGGCGGGCTCGGCAGCGTCACCGTCGTCGCCGGAAATTTCGGTATTGCCATGAACGGCTCGCACTACTTCGAGATGTTCCGCTATATGACGGATACGCCTCCGGTCAAGGTCAACGCCTGGTTCTCCGACGAGATGCTCGCCAATCCGCGTGGGCCGGAGTTCCAGGACCGCGCCGGCTGCGTACGGCTTGAGACGGCCGACGGCAAGCGCTTCTACATGGACGCCAGCTCGGATCAGGGGCATGGGATGTTGGTCTGCTATGCGGGGCGCAATGGCCGTCTCGACGTCGACGAACTTGCCGGCCACATGCGTCTCGTCGTGCGCAAGAGCGAACACCAGGCGCAACCCACAACCCGCTATGGCATGCCCGCGGACACGACGGAGCGCGCCATCACACCGGCCGATTCCGTCGCTCCCACGCGGGCCGTGATGGCAGCCCTGCTCGAGGGTGCCAACTATCCTGACGGTGAGGTTGGGCGGTCGGTGGTCGAGGTGCTTGTCGCCGCGCATATCTCCGACGAGCGTAGTGGTGAGACGATCGACCTCGCCACCAATTCGCTGCCCCGCGACCGCGTCTTTCCCTGGGCTTGAAGCGTAGCAGGGCACGCGCAGGAGGAACCCTTGACGTTTCGAAGATCTTTCGAACCGAAGGGACAGGACCTGGTTCACCAAGCCGCTGGCTCGTTCGATAGGCCCGTGATGCGGCGCGAGGGACAAATGCGCGCGGCGACCCGCAAAGAGGCGGCGACTTGCGTCGCGCTGCTCGCCAAGGCTAGAAAACCGGGCTCCTGACGTGGTGTGAGCTTTTGGGAACCGAGGATGAACCGGAAGAGCTGTCGGGTTGCCTTTGTCGGGGCCGGCGCAATGATCCGCGAGCACATTCGCGCTTTTCGCGACACGCTTGGTGTCAAGATTACTGGCATCACCAACCGGACCCGGGAGAAAGCGGAACAGCTTGCCGCGGAGTTTGGCGTTCCGGCGGTCTATGACTCGATCGCGGAAATGCGCTCAGCCACCAACGCCGATCTAGTCGTTATGGCGGTTTACGAGACAGCGATCCGCGACGTTGCGTTGACGTGCTTCGAGCACGACTGGTCGGTGATGATGGAAAAGCCGATCGGCCTCGATCTTGCGGAGGCCCGCACGGTCGCAGCGGCAGCCGATGCGGCCGGTCGTCGAGTGTGGGTCGGCCTCAACCGCCGGGCGCTCTGCTCCACGCGCGCCGTGATCGAGGACCTCGGCGCGGACCCCAACCAGCGATTTATCCACGTCCAGGACCAGCAGAGCCTCAAGACAGCGCGCGCCATCGGACACCACCCGGCCGTCGTCGACAACTGGATGTTCGCCAACTCGATCCATCTCGTCGATTATCTCATGGCGTTCGGCCGCGGCGAGATCCGCAGCGTCGAGCGACTCGCGCGCTTCGATCCGGCCCGTCCCGGAGTGGTGCTCGCTAAGGTCGCGTTCGAGAGTGGTGATGTCGGCCTCTACGAGGCACTGTGGCATGCGCCCGGGCCGTGGGCGTGCGCCGTGACGACGTCGCGGCGGCGCTGGGAACTGCGCCCCCTGGAAAGCGCCGCGTTTCAGAATGCCGGAGAGCGTGCTCTCAATCCCCTCGAGCCCGATCCCTGCGACAGCGACTACAAGCCGGGCTTCCGAGTGCAAGCGGAGCGCGTCGTTTCGGCCTGGCGCGGTGAGGACTCGGCTGCTCCGACGATTGCGGACGCGCTGAGAACCACCGAGCTCGTGGCTCGGATCTATCAGCATGGAGACTGACACCTCGATGGAGCACCGTCGCAAGGTCTGCGTCATGACGGGGACACGGGCCGAATATGGCCTTATGTACTGGCTTCTGCGCGAGCTTGCGACGGCTGAGGATATCGAGCTCCAGCTCGTCGTCTCCGCGATGCATCTGGCGCCAGAGTTCGGGTGCACGGTGGATCTCATTCGACGCGACGGTTTCCACGTCGACGCCGAGGTGCCTTGTCTCATCGGCGGCGACGACCACGTCGCAATGGGCAAATCGATGGGGCTCGCGCACCTCGGATTCGTCGACGCCTTCTCGCGGCTCTCGCCCGACATCCTGCTGCTGCTCGGCGATCGATTCGAAACCCTGGCGGCCGCGACAGCGGCCACCGCGCTTCGCATCCCGATTGCTCACATGCATGGAGGAGAGATCTCGGAGGGGGCTATAGACGACGTCTTCCGCCACGCCGTGACTAAGATGTCGCACCTGCATTTCGTTGCGACGCCGGCCTACGCCCGGCGTGTCGTGCAGATGGGCGAGGAACCCGACCGCGTCCACACGGTGGGCGCTCTTGGCCTCGAAAACTTCGTCCGACTAAAGCTGCCCGATCGGGAAGAGCTATCCGCCGAGATTGGGATCGATCTACGGCACGGCTATTTTCTCTTTACCTACCATCCGGCGACGCTCGATGCGGTGTTGCCGGTTGCCGCGCTAGAGGAGATTCTCGCTGCACTCGACGACTTTCCTGACCACAACATTGTGGCGACCAAGGCCAACGCCGATCCGGGTGGGCGTGCGATCAATGAGCGGCTAGCCGCATACGCCGGTGCAGCACCGTTGCGGGTTCGGCTTGTCGATGCATTGGGTCAAGCGCGCTATCTTGGTGCGATGCAGGGCGCGGCGGCGGTGATCGGCAACTCCTCGAGCGGGATCATCGAGGCTCCCGCGATCGACGTGCCGACCGTCAACATCGGCAGCCGCCAGGACGGTCGGCTCAAGGCTGCGAGCATCATCGACTGTGGTGAAGAGCGAGGCGCCATCAAACGTGCGATCACGCGGGCGCTACTTCCCGCGTTCATGGTCGAGGCGGCCGGCACACCGCGTCCGTATGGTCGTCCTCGACCCGTTGCCGGCCTCATCTTGTCGGTCTTGCGCGAGGCCGATGCCAGCCTGCTGCTGCGCAAGAGATTCCACGATCTGGACACGGGGGGCGACGCGTCATGATGGGAAACGGGTGTCTTGTCATCGCTGAGGTCGGTGTCAACCACAACGGCGATGTCGAGCGCGCGATGGACCTGGTTGATGCGGGTGCCGACGCTGGGGTCGACGCGGTCAAGTTCCAGACCTTTCGCACCGATAGGCTAGTCACGGGCGCAGCGTCCAAGGCGGACTATCAGATTCGCCAGACCGGGGCGCGGCAGACGCAGGCGCAGATGCTGAAGGCGCTCGAGCTCGGACGGGAGGCGTTCCACCGCATCAGGGCACGCTGCAGCAAACGCGGCGTCGAATTCATGTCGACACCGTTCGACGAACCGAGCGTGGATTTCCTCATCGACGACCTCGCTGTCGCGCGTTTAAAGGTCTCGTCGGGCGATCTGACGAACGGGCCCCTGCTGCTCAGGATGGCTCGGACCCGAGTCCCGATCCTTCTCTCGACAGGCATGAGCACGATCAGGCAGATCGCCGACGCCTTGGGCGTGCTAGCGTTTGGCTTCGTGGGAGGGGAGGCGCCCTCACGCACCGCGTTCGCAGAGGCCCTGGCCTCGACGCACGGTAGACGCGCGCTAGAGGATAAAGTCACGCTCCTGCACTGCACGAGCGCGTATCCGACACCGTTCGGCGACGTCAATTTGCGGGCTATGGACACGATCCGCCAAACCTTCGGACTCAAGGTCGGCTACTCTGACCACACGGTCGGCATCACGGTGCCGATTGCCGCGGTGGGGCGGGGCGCCTGCGTCGTCGAAAAGCACTTCACGCTAGACCGCACGCTGCCCGGCCCCGATCATGCAGCCTCGCTTGAGCCGGGCGAGCTCACGGCGATGGTCGAGGCCATCCGGCAGGCGTCCCAGTGCCTGGGCAGCGCCGAGAAGGCGCCGACCGCTTCCGAACTCGCGACGGCCGAGGCCGCCCGTCGTTCGCTGCACGCCGTGCGTCCGATTCGCGCCGGGGAGCCGTTCACTGCTGATAATATTGCGGCGCTGCGGCCCGGCACAGGGCGCTCCCCGATGGAGTTCTGGGACGTCGTAGGAACACCGGCCACGCGCGACTACGCCGCCGAGGAGGCTCTCGATTGAGTGGGCGCTTACAAAGCTTGGGGAGGGCAATCTTTAGAAGGATCAATCGGTTGCGCAATCGGCCGCTGGCGCACTTTCAACGTGTCGCCGATCTGCCACAACCCACTGCTAAGCCGGCGCCCGTCAATGTGGCGTCATTCCGGTTACCGTTTCCCGCGCGGCCCCCGTCGGCCGCGCAGGCGGGGCCCTGAAGCGCCAGAGGATAGTGGGGAGCTGCCGACGATGAAAAATCTTGAAACCAATTTCATGGCCCCGACCGACGATATCCGGGGGGCAATCGCGGCGATCGAGCGCTCGACGGAAAAGATAGCCCTCGTCGTCGACGACGAGCGCAAGCTCGTGGGCACCGTGACCGACGGCGACATCAGGCGTGCAATCTTGAAGGGCGCCCAACTGACCGACCCGGTCGCTAGGATCATGAATACGTCACCTCGCGTTGGCCGCGTGGGGGACGATCGCGAGCCGCTGATCGACCTCTTGCGCCGCAATGTGTGCCGGCACGTGCCGATCGTCGACGAGGAGGGCCGCGTTGTCTCGATGGAGTCGTTGCAGGAGTACGTCGATTACGGCCATCATGACAACTGGGTCGTGATAATGGCAGGTGGGCTCGGCAAGCGCCTCCGGCCATTGACCGAGGCGGTGCCCAAACCGATGCTCCTCGTCGGCGAACACCCAATCCTGCAAATTATCATCGAGAGTTTCCGCAATCAGGGCTTCCGGCAGTTTTTCGTGTCGCTCAACTACCTCGGCGAAATGATCCGCAGCCATTTCGGTGATGGCTCGAAGTGGGGCGTCAACATCCGATATCTCAACGAGGAGAAGCCGCTCGGTACCGCGGGCGCCCTCTCGCTGCTGCCCGAGCGCGCGGAGAAGCCACTGATCGTGATGAACGGCGACATCCTGACGAAGGTCGATTTTCGCCAGCTGCTTCACTTCCACGAGGAGCACAAAGCGCAGGCGACGACGTGCGTTCGCGACTATTTCGTGGAGGTGCCGTTCGGAGTCGTCGACAACGACGGGCATCGCATCCGCGGACTGCGCGAGAAGCCGAACCATCGATTCCTAGTCAATGCTGGGATCTACACGCTGCAGCCGGACGCGCTTGAATTCATCCCGCGCAACGAGTCCTTCGACATGCCGATGCTGATTGAGACGCTGGTCGGACGCGGACAGCACGCCTGTCTGTTTCCAATCCGCGAGTATTGGATCGACGTTGGGCGCATGGACGAGTTTGACCGGGCCCGGACCGAGTTCGATATGGTCTTCGGCGACGAACCCACGCAAACCGCGAGATGATTGACGCAAAGAACGTTCTTGGATTGATCACTGCTCGCGGCGGCTCCAAAGGTGTTCCGCGTAAGAACGTCAGGCCGTTGTGCGGTAAGCCGTTGATTGCCTGGACCATCGAGGCCGCACGGAACGCGCCAGTCATCGACCGGCTGATCCTGTCGTCGGACGATGCCGAAATTATCGAGGTCGCCCGCGCGTGGGGCTGCGAGGTGCCCTTCGTCCGACCGCCCGAGCTCGCCACTGACTCGGCAGAGAGCCTCGAGGTCGTGCGCCACGCGCTGTCCTCAACCGGTGGAGACTATCACTACGTGGTGCTGCTTCAGCCTACCTCGCCGCTGCGGACGGGCGAGGACATTGAAAATTGCGTTCGGCTTTGCAACACTTCCAATGTCTCCAGTTGTGTTAGCGTCTGCGAGGTCGACAAGACGCCGTATTGGATGTTCAAGCTGGATGCGCGCCTTCACCTCGTCCCGTTGTTTGCCGCCGAAGAGATCCCATCAAGCAGGCAAGCGGCCCCTCAGATCTATGTGCTCAATGGGGCCGTGTTTGTCGCTCGGGTTGACCACATCATGAACGGCGGGTCGTTCCTCGCCCCCGATACCCTGGCATACGTCATGAGCAGGGCGCGCTCTATTGACGTCGACACGGAAGAAGACTTGGCACTTCTGGAAACGAAGGTGGCACCGCAAAATGTATAGATACCGACGGCACCTCGACATCGACCTTTCGCAATTTGATGCCTCGATCAACGATCCAGAGACTAAGTACGGACTTCCGCAGGAGGTGAAATTCTGCGCGTCCTGCGTGATCTCCAACCAGCGGCCGAATTCCGCCGTCGAGTTCAAGCACACAGCTGACAGCAAGAAATCGACCATCCACTTTGACGAGCATGGCGTCTGCGACGCCTGCCGGGTGGCCGAGCAGAAGCGCAAGGAGATCGACTGGACGGAGCGCGAGCGCAAGCTCAGGGAGCTCTGCGACAAGTATCGGCGCAACGACGGTCACTACGACTGCCTCGTACCGGGCTCGGGCGGCAAGGACAGCTTCTACGCGGCCCACGTGCTCAAGAACAAGTACGACATGCACCCGCTGACGGTGACGTGGGCGCCGCACATCTACACGGAGTGGGGCTGGAAGAACTTCCAATCCTGGATTGCATGCCGGCTTCGACAACTACCTCTGCACGCCGAACGGCCGGACGCATCGGCTGCTGACGCGGCTCGCGGTCGAGAACCTGTTCCACCCGTTCCAGCCGTTCATCCTCGGGCAGAAGAACTTGGCGCCGAAGATGGCGCTGCTGTTCGACATCCCGCTGGTGTTCTACGGCGAGAACGAGGCCGAGTACGGCAACCCGCGCTCTGACACCGAGACCGCCAAGCGCGATTGGACCTACTATACCGCCGACGACAAGAGCCAGATCTATCTCGGCGGCGTCTCGGTGCGAGGATCTGACCAGTCGCTTCGGCGTGCCGCTCGTCGATCTTCAGCCCTACCTGCCGGCCGATCCGCAGCGAGCTCGAGAAGAAGAAAGTCGAGGTCCACTATCTCGGCTATTACCTCAAATGGCACCCGCAAAGCTGCTACTACTACGCGGTCGAGCACGGCGGCTTCCAGGCTTCGCCCGAGCGCACGCCGGGCACCTACTCGAAGTACAACTCGATCGACGACCGCATCGACGACTTCCACTACTACACGACGCGCATCAAGTTCGGCATCGGCCGCGCCACCTACGACGCCGCCCAGGAGATCCGCTCCGGCGACATCGACGCGCGAGGAGGGCGTGGCGCTGGTCCGGCGCTTCGACGGCGAGTTCCCGGAGCGCTTCGCCGAGGAGATCTTCCGCTACCTCACGGTCGATCCCAAGCACATGCCCGAGGCAGCGAAGATGTTCGAGCAGCCGGTCATGGATCGCGTCTATTTCATGCACCTGGCCGATCGCTTCCGCTCGCCGCACCTTTGGAAGTTCGAGAAGGGCGAATGGAAGCTACGCCATACAGTATGGGACTATACGCCCACGAGCGACCAATACCTGCGCTGACAAGGTTCGGATGTCTAACGTTCGCCTAATGGCTCGCCTCGACGTGAAGGCGCCCAATCTGATCAAGGGGGTTCATCTCGAGGGCCTCAGGAAGATAGGCGATCCGCAGAAGCACGCACAGGCCTATTATGAGGCCGGTGTTGACGAGATCATCTACATGGACATCGTCGCAAGCCTCTACAATCGTTCGAGCTTGCACGAGATCGTCCGCAGGACCGCCGAACACGTGTTCATCCCGATCACCGTCGGCGGCGGAATCCGGACGCTGAGCGACGTGGAGCAAATGTTGCGCTCAGGCGCCGATAAGGTGGCAATCAACACCGAGGCCGTTCGCCGACCGGAGGTAATCACCGAGGTGGCGCGCCGCTTCGGGTCTCAATGCATGGTGCTGTCGGTCGAGGCAAAGCGCAATCCGTCGGGCGTCGGATGGGAGGTCTTCACCGACAACGGCCGCGAGCATACGGGCCTCGACGTCATAGAGTGGGTGAAGCGGGCGATCGGTCTCGGCGTCGGCGAAATCCTACTCACCTCCGTCGATCGCGAGGGAACGCGCAAGGGCTTCGATGTCGAGCTGACGCGCGCGGTCTCGCGCGTGGCGAGCGTCCCTGTCATCGCCAGTGGCGGCATGGGCGAGGTCGCGCACCTGGTCGAGGTGGTCAAGGAAGGCGAGGCGGACGCGGTCGCCATGGCCGATGTGCTGCATTACAACCGAATTCCGTTCGCGGAGATCAGGCAGGGGGCCTTCGCGGCCGGGATCGTAACGAGGCACTGATGGCGAAAGACGTGATCCTGGTCGACTATGGTGTCGGCAACCTGCTGAGCGTCGCGCGTGCGCTCGAGGCGTGCGAGGCTGACATCATCTTGACCGACAACCCGGACAAGATCGCCGCGGCAGAGCGGGTCGTCCTGCCCGGAGTCGGCGCCATCGGCGACTGCCTGGCCGAGCTGAGGCGCCGTCGTCTGATTGAGCCGGTGCTCGAGTTCGCCCGTTCCGGCCGACCGATGCTCGGCATCTGCGTCGGCATGCAGGTACTGCTGGAGGTCGGTGAGGAGTTCGGCGAGCATCAAGCCTTCGGTTTGATCCCGGGGCGCGTGCAGGCAATCCCGAACACTAGCGCCGAGGGCAGGCCGCACAAGATCCCGCACATCGGGTGGGCCGCGCTCAATCCGCCGCCCGCGCACGACTGGAAGGGGACCATCCTCGAGGACGTCGAACCGGGCGAGACATGCTACTTCGTCCACTCGTTCGCCGCCAATCCGACCAACCCGGACAACATCCTCGCGGTCTCCGACTACAACGGGCGGCGACTGACAGCGGCCGTTCAGACGGCGCGCGTGTTCGGCACCCAGTTCCATCCGGAGAAGAGCGGCAAGACCGGGCTCAAGATCATCTCGCGATTTCTTAAGATGGCGTGAGGCGCTGCGGGCAATCGTTGGAGGCAGGCTTACCTCCTCTGCGCCGTTGGTCATCTGCGTCGTTGCCTCATTGCATACGAGCGTTAACGTTCGGCGGTTGGAATGGCGCTGCACCGAAGGAGGCCGTGAGCATCAAAGCCGTTGTCAAACAAGAACCTTTCGAGATACGCCCCGTCCTGTTCCGTCACCCCTTCGTCGGTTGTCGCATCTCCCTTTCGGGGTTCTGTAATCGAATCCGGTGCCACGACCGAGTGTTGAGGGTGGGACCTATTTCGTTTCCTCTGGAGCGCGACGATAGAGATCGTCGGTGCGGATGGCGCGCCAGCGTCGCTTGCAAGGAGGGTACATGGCGCTGACAACGGCCGTCGGTGAAGACACCGGACAAATTGCTTGGGCAATCACATGGCGCGATGACGACGGCTAGAGGTCACCTGTGGGCCAAGCCTTTACCGGACGCCCTTGAGCCAGTTCACGAACCTTTGGTTCGTGCTGGCTCCCGGGAGCACGTGACGCATCCCTCCCGTTGATGGCGGGACTGGTTTCTCGCTCGAGCCCGACGAGTTCCGCGACGACGTCGGAGATAAATCTCTCCATTGACCGATCTTCCGCCGTTGCCGTGAGGTGAGCGGAAATCCGTTCATAGAGCGCCGCGTCGGCGGCCAGACGATGGATCGCGTCAGCGAAGGAGCGTGCGCTGATCCGATGGGAGAGGACGCCGGTGCGGTCATTGATGACCTGCTCGGCGATGCCACCGACCGGCATACCGACGACGGGCATGCAGGCGCCAAAGGCCGCAGCGGCAACCCCGGACTGGCTCGCCTCGACGTGAGCCAGCGCGATGGCGTCGTAGCGGGCCAGCAGCGGGGCGATCTCATCCTCATCCAACCAACGGTTGATGATTTCGGCGTCTAAGGCCACGAGCCTTTCGCGCAGGGTACTGAGGTCGCCGTCGCCCGCGACGCCCAGGTCGACTTTGATCCCTTCCTTGCGCAGGAGTTCCAGGGTTTCAATCAACAGTGGCAGTCCCTTGTAAGGAAGAATGCGACCAAAGAACAGCAAGCGCAAAGGCCGATCCGCCTGCCGCGACCGATTGGCCAGCGCACTATGGAAAGAAAGATTGGGATGGAACAATGGTAGAATGCGGCTAGGTGGGATGCGCTCAATCATCAACAGGCGATCGGCAACGGTGCGGCTCAGCGTGATGACAAGGTCGGCAGCGTGCACCTCGCGTCGCAACCACCAAGTGATGGACCCTGTCGAGTCTCCGGGATGACCTTGAGCATCATGGATGACTGTTGCGTAGCGGATGCCAAGTCTACGAATGTCGCGCGCGAGCAACGGGGTCCAGACGTGCGGCATCAGGGTGATGACGGCCATTGGCTTTTCATGTCGGATGTACGCCAACAACCGACGACGCGCCGCGGGAAAGTTTCTAAGGACGTCGAGAGGCTTGTCGAATGTGTCAAGGCACAGGAAGGAAGAGCCATATCTTTTGAATAGCGCGGCGAACCGATTCGACGAAGAGAGGGTGAATTGTGCATCGAGCTCCGGGATCCGGGCGGCCGCGTCACTCAGCTCCCAGGTAAACTGCCCCAGCGCCCCACGGCGGCCCAGGTAGAGAAACATTACCCGCACACTTGGTATCACAGGGTCGAGCCTGCCCATTAAACGTCGCACCCCGCCCTTCCCCGAGCTATGCCAGACTTCCTGGATCCGAGGCCAGGGCCCCAAGGCCTGAAACTTCAGGGCGTCCCCACGGTTCCGACTAGTAGCCGATGCCATCTGCCGGCGCAAGAAAGGCGCTTACCCGCCGACGCAAGGCGTGAGTTGAGGGTAGCATTGACAGATATGAACCCTTGGCTGTGGCGTTCGTTCTCGTGTCGGCCAAGCTTGCTACGGGTAATTTTGGCGGCGCAGGGGATAATCGCCAGGATCTGTGGCTGGGTGTCCTTGCGTCCGGATACGGATCATTTGCCGCTCTAGGACGGCGGCACTTGCCAGCGAACTCTTGCGCCTCGCACGATAACGACGAGCAGCGCCCCGCGGCCGGAGGCGGCGTGTCAGTTGATGTCGATCTGCCGTAAACGCTCGACAGGGTCCAACGCGAGAAAAAACGGGCGAGCTGAGAAACTCGCCTGTCCGCGCGAACGCCCAGAATTACAAACGTTCGAGCTCTGTCTGACAGCAACGGACTTGAGCCTCGCTCGGACAGTCTCATTCGTCGAAGGCAAGCGCCATGCTGATGGTGAAGGTTCCGAAGGCTAGGACCAAAAGGACGAAACCTAGCACGATCTGAGCATCTCCAACATTTGCACCTCCCCCGAGTGCATATTTTCGCCACTGTCTAGGGCGAAAGACAATTGCGTCAACAACATTCTGGCGATAGTGCGACCCTGCCAGCAAGGTGAGCGACCTCTCACGACCGTATCCTACCAGAACAATCGTGAGTTGTTTGGCCCGGGACAGCGTCCCGGAGTCGTGCGGACCGACGATGAAGACAGCATTGCCCAATGCGCGCAATAAGTTCGCTTTGGTTTGTCGCCATCGTTGGGGTCATCCTCGGCGCCGTCCTCGGCAGCTACGTCTTCGCACCCGCGCCCGAGATCTCGCCACCCGGCGACGCTTTCGTTGGCTTGAGGCTGCATTTGGACGCGGACCGCGTGCCCCAAGACGTGCTCGGCGACGGCTGGCGCCGACCCGAAGAGTGGGGCGCGCCGATGAAGGGCGAGCGGGCTTGGCTTCAGTTGTTCGTCGATGGCGAGGCACGGAGCGATATCCAGCTCATCCTCGACGGGCGGGCGGACTTCAAGGCCCAAGGCGCCGCGGTTAGCGTCCGCGTGCTCTTCAATGGCTTCGATGTCGGCATGTGGCCGCTGTCGTCCAAGCGGCGGATTTCTCAGCGGCGCTTTATCATCCCAAGAGCCGCATTCAACTTTAAGTCTCCCGCCGATCTCCTGCTCATGATTGAACCGGAAGGGGCGCCGATCGCTTTCGGCTTACGCGAGCTCTCGCTCGAGGATGCGCGAACGCTCTCAGATTTCAGAGGTGCTTTGGACTCGTGCAACGGTCAGAAACTGCGAGGGTGGGCCGTCGCTGGAGACTTGAATGTTCCGGTCACGGTGACTGTCGATGGCGAGCCCGTGGCCGGTCGGTATCTTGCCGTCGAGCGACCTGATTTGGAACTAAATGGCCTTCCTGCCGACGCGGGCTTTGAGATCATGTTGGCTGACCCAGTCGCGGCGGGACGGGAGATCGCGGTGTTGTTTTACGCGGGAAATGGCCAATCCCTGAGAAATTCACCGTGTCGCAGCTAGTACGGGACGCGCGATTGGAAGAAGCTCTCGGGTCGAGGACGAGAACTCAAGCTCCAATTATGATGAGGGCCAGTACAGTCTGAAGGACCAGCAGCCACGAGGTGTCTCCGCCTACCAGCGCGGAGAGCGAGCGTGGGCAGGGCCCAAATTCGTCGCTTCACGGTGCGCCAACGCTGCTGTGCGCCGAACTGTGCACAATCAGAACCGTCACGGGCTAGTTTGGCTTCCCCCGTCCGTGGAAGCGAGCTAGATTGGTTCAAGCCGGATCGCTCCGGGCTGGTCTCCCGCAGCGACCAGAGGGGGAACTGGGTGGACCGAACGCAAGAGATAGCGGGCTGGGGGCAGCGTGACATGGAATGATGTTGCGCCAGCCTGCCGCCGTTGCTACTGAAGAAGAGATGACATTTTTGAAGGACGTTTTGCTTGTGTATTGCGCGGAAGCTGGTCATCCCGACCGCGCAGACCTTATCCGCCAACTCTACGAGCTCGAATTCGACTGTCTTGACAAGGCGGGCGCGCTCACCGCCTTGCGAAACAGATTGATGAACAAGGCTAGCGGCCTTTCGGTGGTGGCGGCGGCCAAGTCGTAAGCACGACCTCGGCTCGTGGCGAACAGATGTGGCGGGCCCCGCCAGAGAAGTCAAACCGGTGCTCCCGGCGGCTTTCAGATCCAGGGCCGAATCAGAAGTCTTAGCGCGATAAACATGAACGCACCATGACTCCCTGTTCAGTGTGCCCCCAGCTGGCTTGGTGCCGTTCACCACTTAATCTTCGCCGCATTGGATCCTGAGGACGGTCCACCGGCCGCAATGCGAGGCTCGGTTCATCGTCCCTGAAGAAAGTTGCCGGAAACGTTGCGCAGGCGCTACACCGCTTGCCGATCGCACAGTACGTTACACTCAACTTGGTGTACGACGGCACGTACGCTGTGCGGGTGTGTCAAGATGCTCTGCTGCAGTCGCGTTAGTCGGCGGGCTAGGGCTTGCCGTGTGTTGGTCGTCATGCTGGCGTTGCCTGCGTCGCCGTCTGGCTTGATCGACCAACGCTAGGCAGGACGCACGATCTCCACACGCCGCGTTGGTCATGCACGACTTGGGAGCCCGTGCACGAGCACCGCCCGATGTCGCGCGGTGTCTGATTGACGACCACACCGCCGACGTCTCTATCAATGCCAAGGCTGCACGTCCGAGTTATTCGGCGGCGTGCCGCGGTGCGCCGGACGACTTGCGCTGGGTCGTGCAGTTTGGCATGTCCCGACGACACTAAACGAGAGGTCTCGGCGACATGAACTTCCAGCCGCTTGCGATCAGCGACATCATTCAAATGACACCCAAGCTCATCGGCGATGATCGCGGGGTCTTCTGCGAAACGTACAGCCGCAAGACTTGGCTCGACCACGGGATCGAGGCCACCTTCGTTCAAGACAACCACTCGGTATCCCTCAGCAAGGGCACCGTCCGAGGTCTCCACTTTCAAGCGCCTCCCCATGCTCAGGGGAAACTGGTGCGGGTCGTTAAGGGCTCGATCTTTGACGTCGCCGTCGACCTGCGCCACGGGTCACCGACGTACGGTCGGTATGTCTCCGCCCTGCTCTCGGCGGAGAACTGGTCGCAGCTGTGGATTCCGGTTGGATTTGCGCACGGGTTCTGCACGCTCGAGGACAAGACCGAGGTCGTCTACAAGGTGACGGACTACTACGCCCCTGAGGTTGATTGTGGAGTCCGCTGGGATGACCCGGCACTGGCCATCGCCTGGCCCGTCGGGGATGGGGACGCCACGATCTCAGCGAAGGACCGCCGACACCCCAGGCTACACGAACTTCCCGCGTACTTCAGCTATCCAAGTTAAAACTGGGGTTGGGGAAGTCTTTCGCTGCGCTCCCTGAGGGTTGCGTTCTGCGGCGCGCGCGCGCCGAGAGCCACGTCGCGAATGTTGGATCAGTCCTCAAAAGTCGCGCCAACTGAGCCTCGGATAGTTGGCCGCTGAGAATGCATTCCTCGAGGCTCTCAAATCGCGAGGACGACGGTCCGCCTGGGCCAGCGGCCGAGATCTTGTCCTGGTGCGTGCTCATGGTGGGCCTCGCTCGCAAAGAGCCAACAGTCTTCTTGATCCCCTCCCCTAGCTGATTCGACGCCGTGGTCGTGATGAGGATGATTGATGTTATCCCCGCAACTCAGCGGCGTCCGCAGCAGATCAGCGACGGGTGCCAAAACCTCGCAAGGACAACATCTTAATGAAAACTGCGGCTAATTTTGGATTTGGGCGTCGGTGCCGGAATTCGGCCTGCTAATCGGCGCTGTTGGCTGGCCGTCCTGAGGGAGCAGGGTCGCTTAGGACGGCCCGCAAATAGCGGCCATAGTCGTTGTTCGGATAGGTGCAGCGAATGGTCCGCTCGAGCGCCTCGGCCGTAATGAATCCCATGCGGTAGGCAATCTCATCCGGTGAGGCGATCTTCAGGCCCTGGCGCTTCTCAATCGTGGCGACGTAGTTGGCCGCGTCGAGCAGGCTGTCTGGCGTCCCGGCATCGAACCACGCGTAGCCGCGTCCCAGGGTCTCGACTCTGAGGCGCCCCTCTCTCAGGTAGGTCGAGTTCAAGTCGGTGATCTCGAGCTCGCCGCGCGCCGACGGCGTCAACGCCTTGGCGATATCGACAACCGCGTTGTCGTAGGCGTAGAGGCCGACCACGGCCCAGTTTGATCTTGGATGTTTCGGCTTCTCCTCAATCGACATGGCGCGGCCTGATCCGTCGAACTCGACAATGCCGTAGCGCTCGGGATCGGTCACTTGGGTGGCAAACACGGTCGCGCCGGAACGTCCGCCGAAAGCGCTCCGCACGAGTTCGGGACAGGCCATGGCCGTAGAAAATATTGTCGCCAAGAACCATCGCGCACGGATCCCGACCGATGAACCGCTCGCCGATAATGAAGGCCTGGGCCAGGCCCTCGGGCCGCGGCTGCTCGGCATAAGAGAGGCTCAATCCCCACTGCGCCCCGTCGCCGAGGAGTGTCTCGAAGTGCGGCAGATCGCGCGGGCTCGATATAATCAAAACGTCGCGCACGCCGCCCAGCATGAGCACGGATAAGGGATAATAAATGAGCGGCTTGTCGTAGACGGGCAGCATCTGCTTGGACACGGCAAGAGTCATCGGGTAGAGCCGAGTTCCGCTGCCGCCGGCGAGGATGATGCCCTTCATACGACTTACGCCACCAACGCGGCCGTGGGCTGAGCCTCGACACAACGGGCGAGGCTCGCCTGCCAGGCGGGAAGGCGGACTCCAAAAGCGGTGGCGATTTTGGCGGTATCGAGCACCGAATAGGCCGGCCGTTTGGCGAGCGTCGGATACTTCTCACTGGGGATCGCCGTCAGACGGGGCACCTTCCGCCCCGTCTCCGCGGCCAAGCGAAAGATCTCGCTGGCAAAGCCGAACCACGTCGTCTCGCCCGCATTGGTCAGATGATAGGTGCCCCAAAGATCCGTCGTGGGACCACTGAGCAGCTGAGGAATGATGTGGACGATGGCACCGGCCACATCGTCCGCCCACGTGGGGCTGCCGCATTGGTCATCGACGACCTGCAACTCGTCCCGTTGCGCGCCAAGCTTGATCATGGTGTTGAGAAAGTTGTGGCCGTCGCTGCTGTAGATCCACGCCGTGCGCAGGATGATGTGTTGGGCCCACGTCGCGCGAATCGCCGCTTCGCCGGCGGCTTTCGAGGCGCCATAGACTGAGAGAGGCCCGATCTGGTCCGTCTCCCGATAAGGCGCACGCTTGGTGCCATCGAACACATAGTCGGTCGACATATGGACAAGGGGAATGCGCGATTGCGACAGAGGCGCGCGAGATATTCGGGCCCCGTCGCATTGACGACAAAGGCCTGACCTCGCTCCCGCTCGGCTTGATCGACGGCGGTATAGGCTGCGGCATTGACGACAGCGATGGGGGAGAGCGCTTGAAACGTCGCCTCGAGGGACGTGGGATCGGTGAGGTCGCAGTGGGGCCGGCCGACGCACACAATCGGATGCTCGCCGACGGTCTTGCGGCGCGCCAAGCGCACGGGCAACCTGGCCCGCGGCACCGATGACAAGAACCGGGCGCTGTTTCATACGGGTCCGATCGATGACCAATGTCGACGGTCTACTCGGCCGCCACCGGCAGCTCAAGCCCGAGCCGCTGGCCGTCATAGCGGGTCTGCCGCAGCGGCCGCCACCACGCTTGGTGATCGAGGTACCAGCCGATCGTCTTTTCGAGCCCGCTCTCAAACGTTTCCTGAGCGCGCCAGCCGATGTCGCGCTCGATTTTTGCCGGGTCGATGGCGTAGCGGAAATCATGACCGGGGCGATCGAGGACATAGCGGATCGCGCTGCGATGCGGGGCGCCGTCCGCGCGCGGCCTCAGCGCATCGAGGCGCTGACACAGCGTTTCGACGACGGCGATGTTGCTGCGCTCGCTCCGGCCACCGATGTTATAGCTGTCGCCCGGTGTGCCGTGCACGAGAAGGGCAAACAAGGCGCGGGCATGATCGTCGACATAGAGCCAGTCGCGGACATTCTGCCCCAGCCCATAGACGGGAAGCGGGCGCCCCAAGATGGCATTGGTCAGCATCAAGCGGAATGAGCTTTTCCGGAAATTGGAACGGCCCGTAGTTGTTCGAGCAGTTGGAGAGGACGACGGGAAGGTCGTAGGTGCGGTGCCACGCGAGGGCGAGATGGTCGGACGCCGCCTTGCTCGCCGAGTAGGGCGAGCTTGGATCGTAAGGGGTTGTCTCCGTGAAGAGACCGTCCTCGCCCAGGCTGCCGTAGACCTCGTCGGTCGACACATGGACGAAGCGAAAGCACTCTTGGCGCAAGCCCTTCAGCTGTTGCCAGTAGCCGCGCGCCGCTTCCAGCAGCGCGTAGGTTCCGACGATGTTGGTTTGCACGAAGGCGGCAGGCCCGGTAATCGACCGATCGACGTGGGATTCCGCAGCGAGGTGCAGGATGGCATCCGGCTGTTCCCGCGCGAGCACGGCGCGGACGCCATCGCTGTCGCAGATATCGAGCTTATGGAAGGTGTAGCGAGGATTGTCGGCGATGCTGTCGAGCGACGCGAGGTTGGACGCGTACGTCAATTTGTCGATGTTGACGACCGAACATCCATAGTGAGTTATCAGGTAGCGACAGACCGCAGAGCCGATAAAGCCGGCCCCCCCCGTGACCAGTACCCTCATTACACAACCTTACGCGCTGCTGAACACGGCAACTATCGGTAACCCTCAAAGCTCAGGTTAAGGGTCATGCCGAGAGCGCGCAAGAGCGAAAGTGCTGAGCTCATGACTGTGGCCGGTTATCCACAGTGACCGCTTATGCACAGCTCGCCGGTCTCGAGGCGGATCGGCTCGCGCGTTCAGAGAGCCGCCACCCGCCTGACCCGAAGCGCTCGCCTGCGTCAGTGCACGACATGCGCCACCAGGAGCACAATGATGCCTAAGGAAACGGCAGACAGAAACCAATGCTGCCACAGGCTGTAGGAGGAGGACGAAAAGAGACGCAACGACACAGAATTGGCCCAAGGCGTAGGGACGCAGTTCGACGCTGAGCGTCGCCGATGGCGCGCACAAGACTTAGGCCAAGCCCGCCCAAAAGCAGGGCGCCCACGACGCCGAGTTCGTACCAGACCTGCAGATAGGCGTTGTGCGGGTGGGGAAATTCTGATCGGCCCAGCGGCGTGCGTTCGACCGGCGCCGCGCTCACCGTCTTGCTTGGCGACGGCGCGGCTCCCATTGGCGCCGATCCCCATGATCGGATGGCGCAAGGCCTGCTCGAGCGGTGACATTCCAGATGACGATGCGTTCGCGGGCCGAGACGGGCAGCCAGGAGGCGTCCTTCAGTCCCGGCCCCATCGAGGGCCATCGCCGACGGGAATGACGAGGGCGACGGCAAGCGTCCAGACGGCCCCGACCAAGCCGAGCGCAGAGACGAGGCGAGAAACGTGCGGCCAGCCAAGCAGGCGAGGCCGCCAGCGACCAGGGCCAATTGCGCCGAAAGACTTGCCGTCAGCAAAAACACTGTCGCATAACTCGAGACCGCAAGCCCTGACTGCCAAGAGACGCTGGCGCGACGGTGTTCGCCCGGACCAGGTAATAGGCCATGGGCAGCATCAGCAAGACAACGATGGCCGCCCGTCGATTGGCACTGGCTTCACTGACATGAATAACTTTGCCATCTCTCGAGAAACACGTGCTTGCCGACGGTTTCCGAGAGGGAGGGAAAGGCGGTAAAGAACCAACGCGATAGGCCTTGATCGGTGGCGAGATCGAGGCAGAGGAGCAAGAGGCCGGCGAGCGCGCCGGCCACGAGTCCGTGGGTGCACTGCTCAGCCAATGCAAAGGGGGCGTAACGGGCCGAGTGGACGACCGCGGCCGTGGCTCCGGCCAGAAGGAGGAGAAATACGAGCGGAATCGAGGGAACCGAGAGGCTCGGGCGACCAGAGCGCGGAGAGCCCGGTCCAACTCGCGAATCCGATCAGCCATAGCGTTGGTCGCTGCGAGCGTCGCACGTCCTGATGACGGCGGCTCCGTTGCGGCCACAGCGTCCCGAGCGCAAGCGCGGCGAGAACGAGAACGACGACAACGGTTGCTTTGGGGATGACGATCACGCAGAGCGTGGCGAGAAAATACCCGAGGAAGGCGAGGAAGGGCAGCCACGTCATTTGGACCGGTCAGTGTGAGGGCTGTTACGCTGGCGGCGACCCTAGCGATTTCGTGGCGAAGGCGCGAAGAAAAAAAGCCCGTGCGACCGACTCGGTCGTTGATTGCGGCGCTGGCGTCTCACTAAGGCTTGCCTGTGCCCGATAGGGACGAATCGCGCGCACGTCTTTGCCGCGCGGATTTGATGAAATCTTTGCGGATGTGGATGCGATGGCGCAGAATGGAGGTGACGTCGGCGGGTCAGCGTCAGTCGCAGTGCTGTCTCTGCACGTTCAATGGGGCCAGGTTCCTGAACGAGCAGCTGCGCTCCTTCACTGAGCAGCAGCACCACAATTGGTCGCTCATCGCGTCCGACGATGGGTCGAGTGATGGGACCATGGCCATTCTTGAGAGATATGCGCGCGAACATCCCGCAGCGTGTCACAATCAGGACCGGTCCCAAGACCGGCGTCGTCGGCAACTTCCTGTCGCTCGCTACCGACCCTAGCATCGACGCCGACTATTTTGCGTTCTCCGATCAAGATGACGTTTGGATGCCCGATCACCTGTCGCGGGCGCTCGCGCGTGCTGTCGGCGATTCCCGCCGAAACGCCGGCGCTCTATGGCGGCCGCACGCTCTGATGACGGAGATGGCGACAAGATCGGCTAGTCGCCGCTGTTCGCGCGTCCCCCTAGCTTCCGCAATGCGGTCATGCAGAGCATCGCCGGCGGCAATACGATGGTCTTCAACCGGGCGACGCGCGATCTTCTCGTGCGCACGGCCGCCGCCAAGCCGGTCGCGCATGACTGGTGGCTCTATCAGCTGGTCTCGGGGACGGGCGGGCTACGTCTACTATGATCCGGAGCCAACGGTTCTCTACCGCCAACACGATGCCAACCAATTGGGCTCGAACATGGGCTGGCGCGCGCGCGCGAGCCCGCATTCGGATGCTGCTGGGCGGCCGCTTTCGGCACTGGAATGATCAGAATCTGGCGGCGTTTCGCATCGCGGAGCCTTATCTGACGTCCGACAGCCGCGAGGTTTGGCCGAGGTTGCCCGGATGCGGGATGGCCCGCTCCGTTCGAGACTTCGGCGCATACCGGAGGTCAGGCATCTACCGTCAGACAATGCCGGGAAACATCTGGCGCTCGCTCTTGCCGTCCTGCTCAAGCGCGTTTGACGCACGACGCGCGAGCGATATGGATCGCGTCGGCCTGACCGAGGGCTCTCGGCGGATGCGCGCAGGAAACTCTATCGGACTTTAGAGGAGCGCTGGATGCCTGCGAGGGTCAGAAATTGAGGGGGTGGGCCGTCGCTGGGGATCTTCCCGTGCCAGTCATCGTGACGGTTGATGGCGAGGCGATATCTGGCAGCTATATTGCCGTAGAGCGCCCCGATCTCGAACGGCATGGACTTCCAAGCGACGCGGGCTTCGAGATCACGTTGTCCGAACCGGTTGCGGCGGGACGCAAGATCGCCGTCTTCTACTACAACGGAAAAGAAAAATCTCTGAAGAACGCCCTGTCGCAGCTAGCACGGTCGCGCGATGACGGGACCTGCAAGAGCTAGCCTCCCTTAATTAAAGACATTGGCAGCGGAGTGACATCCTACTCATTATCTAGGAACGCAAAAGCGAGTACCACTAGGGACCAGCTGCTACCGTGGCATAAGACGCGAGAGCTGAGGCACGATTCGTGCCCTTATCAACTGCTGAAGCCTCGGATTCCTTCTCGCTAGCGCGCGCAGGGGCTCAGTCAGGAGCCAGGAGCTGCTGGTCTTCATTTTTTGTAGTTCCTCGTAAACGCCGTTCGGCGCGCAGAGTGCGGGCCTTTCGCGTCCAGTTAGACGACGACATTCCCGCCAGTGCAGATCGAGCATCGACCAAGTCTGCATGGCGAACTCGCGAAGCTCGGATCTAGTGGCTCGCGATGTCTCCGCAGCATCTTGAATCGCGGTCGCGAATTGTGCAGAGCTCTCACTCCAATCCGGCCACTCTGCTGCTGTCTCAATCGCGTTCTTCCGCAATTGCTTAAGTAGTTCGGGAAATCTAAGCAAGTCTCCCAGGTACTCAAGGATTTTGACCTCGTCGCCGATCGGTGCGACCAATGCATTGAAACCGGGACGGATATACTCGTCATGCCCAGTAACGTCGTAAGTAACCGCCGTCCCTCCACAATGGAACATTTCTAGCGGAGGACCGAACATTCCCTCGACGTAAGAGAGCTTTACCAAGACATCGCACGAGCGATAGACACGCGAAGCCATACTCATCGGGAGGCCGCAGAAGACTCTCTCAACTCCCTCTATGCCATCGCAACGTGACGTGGTTAGTAGCCATACGGGGCCCAAACCCGACTTCACGCTGAGCTCAATGGCTTTTTCCGTGTTCTTGAAAGGTACGCCGAGCGGTCCCTCGACTAGCACGCGAGGTAGGCCTGCCGGGCTGCGTGGGCCCAGACAATGCGTCTGTATGTTGAAGATGCGCTTGTCGATCCCGTTTCGAGCGAGGAAAGCATTTTTCGCATAAAGTTCGCTCAAATACTCTCTGATCCACCTCGCTTCCGTGACGAAGCCTACGTCAAGCGAATAGGTCGCCTCGACGACCCTACGTAGCACTAGCTCGTCCGCGCAGAAAAACCGCAACTCGATTGACTGAACGAAGTAGACGTATTTGGCGGCGTGAACCTGCCAAGCCCAAAATACCGTTCGCCAATGAGTTGCTATTGCGATGTCGAAAGCTATGTCGACGACGTTCTCCTTCTTGCAGATCCTGATCTTGAGCCTGTCGAGCTGCCCGCCGATGGGATGCCAGTCAATGGCGGGCTCGCCGTTGAAGCGGTCGCAGACCAGCCATACTTCGTGTCCCGCGCGAGCCAAGGAGCTTGCATGATGAAAAATAACATTTGCCCCGCCAGAGATGTCGAGGTTAGACATCAGAAACGCAATTTTAAAGCATCTCATGCTTCATCTCTTCGAGCAGGTGATCGAATCCAGGGTACTTGCGCGCCAATTTAAAAGGAGCTAATCGCATATTTTCTCTTACATATCTCGGTCTTTCATAACGGTCGCCCTTTAACTCGGATATGAGCTTGCGAAAGAAACGCTTTGCGCAGAAAAGTTCGGTAATTGCCTGCAATCCGGCTTTACGAAACGCATCAAACCGATCTGGTTCATTCAACGCGGATACGCAGGCAGCGTAACAATCATCGGGGTTATGCACCTCGATGAATTCGCAACCTGGTCTTAAAGAAGCATTTGCCGGAATTGGCTCGGAAAGCGCTAGTGCTCCACACGCTAGAAGCATCTGCAGCCTCGGCTCCCAGGACAGCTCGGCCTCTGCGTGAAGGTTGATATTGATTTTCGACGAACAGATGTAGGAAACTAGTTCGGCCCCCTGTACACCGTGGGCAATGTGTAAAAACTTGAAATCGCGCTTCAAGGGACCTAGAAAACGCTCCCTATGCTCGGTAGACCGGCCAATGAAAAAGATGTCCCATTTAATACTTGAGTTAACCGGTCTGTAGACGGACCTCGCAATCGGAAAGGGCGTGTAACCGCTTAAAAAGAACCCCTGGTTGCGCAAAAATATCTCGCTAGCGGCATCATAGTGAAATACGTAATCGTATGGCAAATCCCGAATGCTCGAAAAAAACTCGAAACGCGCGAGGCTGTCCGATGTATAGTGGAATTGATCATTATAAAACTTTGGGAATGGCTCCGATGAAAACGCCACCTTAGTTCCGGTTAGGCGCTGCAGGGTTTCACGCGGTAGTAATTCGCCGCGAAATACGAACGTGATATCCGGCGCAAATTCTAAAAGCGCACGGAAGTCATCTGGTTTGCCTGACCAACGCATGTCGAAATCAGCAAAATCATACTCCGACGACAGCTCGTCCTCGTAATGGCAGCGAAAATATTCGGGCTGAGAGACGATGGCAACTCTCATCAATTGCTCCTCTATGCTTTTAGAGGCGAACGATCAATCTCACGGATGGCACATTCCCGGCAGCGGACCGAGCTCATGTTGCTGTATTGTGCGCCTCTCTCGCCTGCGCCTGGTCTTCAGCGCGCCTGCCACTGGCATCTAGAGCCTCGGTGAGGTCGCAAAGACGCTGGTCGCTGGCCTGCAGCGCCTGCGTAAGATCCTCAACACGCCGGTCGCTCGATGCAAGCGCCTGCGTAAGATCCATGACGCGTCGGTCGCCTCCCGTCAGCGCCAGGGTAAGATCCTCAATACGCCGGTCGCTCGACGCAAGCGCCTGTGTAAGATCCGTGACGCGTCGGTCGCCTCCCGCCAGCGCCAGCGTAAGATCCTCGACACGCCGGTCGCTCGACGCAAGTGCGTTCGTCAGGTCTTCTATGCGAGCCTTGCCTGCGGCCAGCGCCTCGGAGAGGTCGCGTACACGTTGATCGCTGTCCGCGAGTGACTTCGTCAGATCTATGACGCGTCGGTCGCTTCCGAAAAGCGCCAGCGTAAGATCCTCAACACGCCGATCGCTCGACGCAAGCGCGTTCGTCAGGTCTTCTATGCGCGCCTTCCCTCCGACCAGCGCCTCGGAGAGGTCGCGTACACGTTGATCGCTGCCCGCAAGCGCCTGCGTAAGATCCGTAACGCGTCGGTCGCCTCCGGCCAGTGCCAGCATAAGATCCTCAACACGCCGGTCGCCCGACGCAAGCGCATTCGTCAGATCCTCTATGCGCGCCTTGCCTGCGGCCAGCGCCTCGGAGAGGTCGTTGACACGTTGATCGCTGTCCGCGAGCGACTGCGTCAGATCTATGACGCGTCGGTCGCCTCCGGCCAGCGCCAGCGTAAGATCCTCAACGCGCCGATCGCTGGCCCCCAGTGCCAGGGTGAGTCTGCGCACGCGCGGGTCGTTATGCTCTGATAGTTTCACTTCACGGGCGGCCAGCTCGGGAAACACGGCTTCGCCGAAAATCTGGGCCATCGGCTCGAACTCCGTGCAGACGCGATCGAGTGTGGCGAAAGCTTCTTGGTCCGCGCCGCGATCGAGAGCAAGAAGTGCTGCATAAGTTTGCTTTACCCAGCCCGTCAACCCCTCATTCTGCTCGACGTCGGCGCGCGAGTATTTGTGGTGGCGCAGCTCCGGAGTTAGAAATGCCTCTATATCCAGCGCAGCCGCATTGAGCGGGCGCGGCCACACAATGCCGAGCCTCTCGCCAAGGCAGCTGAAGGCTTCTCGCCAGGCTGTGAGCGTCGTCTCGTAGGCGAGAAAGGCGCGTGGCAAACCACGCGTCACTCTCTCTGCATCCAGGACGTGGCGCAGCCAAAGAAGGGCGGCGAAGCCAGCCGTCATGCCGTCACGTGCGCCGAGTGACGCAATCACATCCAGGGGGTTGCGAAATGTCAGGACGTATCGCGGCTCGATGCCGAGCCTAGCGAGTGCCTTTTGGTAAATTGGGACCAATCGGCAGATACGCGGCTCCTTGAGTACAAAAAGCATCGCGTGGCCATATTGCTCATCTATAAGGCATGCGACGTCCCGTTCGATCTCTTCCTGCTCCTGCACTAAAAGCCCGTCGAGACTGAGCGCGCGCCAATCGTCCCAGCGGCTGCCAAGCTTTTCCAGCGTCGCTTCGTTAAATGCGATCAGCGGCTGCGGCTCCCAATGGCCTCGCTCGTTCCCGGGAGCAACTCCCAGGATGTTTTTTGGCAGCTGCGCTCCAAGCAGGCTCAGCACGCGCGCCACTGAGGACGTGCCGGAGCGGTGCATACCCACAACGATGAGGCAGATGCGTTTCTTGTCGGCGTGCGCCGCTGCAGGATAGGAAGCCTGCACGCCGTCCGTAGCTATCTTGTACTCATACATGTACCCAACCGTATCAAGAGTTTCATGCACGGCGACTAATGATAGATCCCCCGCCGCCGGATCATGCGGGTCGCCACGATCGACGGCATCGCACGCGAATAGGGCGAGATTCTCACGGTCAATTACTGCCCCAAGAGTGCCAGTCGGTTGGACAACAGGCTCTAGCGACTGGTCTCAACAGCACCCGGCTCGGTTCCTGGTGCCATCTGCGTGACAAGCAACATACAGCCAGCATTTTGGCAAAATCGTGTATACTGGTGTTGAGGGCTACCGATTTGCATGACGCTTCTATATGGCCAGCCGATATGGCGCGTGTCACAGGGTGCGGTCATGGCGCAACAGCCCAGACGTGAGTACTTCGGGCCTCTGCGGCGGAGTTTACGGCGAAGCGAAATGATATGTCAGGCGAGCTGTAAATTTGCGTGAGGGAGACAAGATGCATGACTGCCCGTGTATCGGCCTTGGAGCCGGCCCGAGCTTTACGTAGCCTCTGGGCCAGTCGATCTTTAACTTGCCAGCTCATTAGCCGCGAGGTCGTCGGACGCTACCGCGGCTCGGCGTTCGGCATCCTGTGGTCGCTGCTGACGCCGCTGCTGATGCTCGGCGTCTATACGTTCGTGTTCGGCACGATCTTTCAATCGCGCTGGGTGCAGACGGGCGGCGACCGGCGGAGCCACTCCGACGACGGGCGAGTTCGCCATCATTCTCTTCGCCGGCCTCATCGTTTTCCAGCTGTTCGCCGAGGTCGTCGTTCGCGCGCCGACGCTCGTCCTCTCCAACGTCAACTACGTCAAGAAGGTCGTCTTTCCGCTCGAGATCCTGCCCGTCGTCGCGCTCGGCTCGGCGTTGTTCCATGCGGCGGTGAGCCTGCTGATCCTGCTCGCGTTCATGCTCTTCGTCGATGGGCCATATACCGGCCACCGCGCTGCTGCTGCCGCTGGTGATTGCCCCATTCGCCGTGCTCATCCTCGGGCTATGCCTGGTTCCTCGCCGTCCGTCGGCGTCTACTTCCGCGACATCGGTCAGGTCCTCGGAACGCTCGTGACGGCGCTCATGTTCCTGTCGCCGATCTTCTTTCCTGCCTCGGCGCTGCCCGAGTGGATGCGGCCCTATCTCTTCCTCAACCCGATCGCGCTTGCCCGTCGAGGAGGCGCGCAAGGTGCTGATCTGGGGCGAGCTGCCGGACTTTGCCGGCGCTTGCCGTCTATAGCCTCGTCGCGCTCACGATCGCGTGCGCTCGGCTACACGTGGTTCCAGAAGACGCGCAAGGGCTTTGCCGATGTCCTCTGACGAGGTCGCCATCCGCGTTCGCGACGTCTCCAAGCACTATCTGATGTTCGCGCGGCCCGAGGACCGGCTGAAGCAGATGATCGTGCCGCGGCTGCAGCGCCTCGCCGGCCGCCGCCCGCGCCACTACTACCGCGACTTTGCGGCGCTGAGCGGCGTCTCCTTCGAGGTGCAAGCGCGGCGAGACGGTCGGCATCATCGGCCGCAACGGCTCGGGCAAGTCGACGCTGCTGCAGATCGTCTGCGGCACGCTGCAGCCCATCGACGGGCACGGTCGAGGTCAACGGGCGCATCGCGGCGCTGCTCGAGCTCGGCGCCGGCTTCAATCCGGAGTTCACCGGCCGCGAGAACGTCTACCTCAACGCCGCCATCCTCGGCCTGTCGCGCGCCGAGATCGACGCACCGCTTCGACGACATCGCGCGCTTCGCCGACATCGGCGACTTCATCGACCAGCCGGTCAAGACCTACTCGCGGCATGTACGTGCGGCTTGCCTTCGCGACCGCCATCAACGTCGACCCCGACATCCTGGTGGTGGACGAGGCGCTGGCGGTCGGCGACGAGGCCTTCCAGCGCAAGTGCTTCGCGCGCATCGAGGAGATCCAGGACAAGGGCGGCACGATCCTGTTCGTCTCCCACGGCGCGCAGACGATCGTGCAGCTCTGCGACCGCGCGCTGCTGTTCGACGGCGGCGAGCTGCTGCTCGAAGGCCGGCCGAAGACGGTGGTCGAGCCAGTATCAGCGGCTCGCGAACGCGAGTGCCGAAGCAGCAAGCGAGGTACGCACTGCCATCGTCGCCCTGCGCGACGCGCCGTCGGCAGCGCCGGAGCCTGTCACCGAGCAGGCGTCGGAGGAGATTGACCTGGTCAACGGCCATGCCGTGAAGGCGCCGGCACCTGCGTCGGCCGACGCTCGCGGCCGACATGCCGATTACTTCGACCCGAATTTGAAGTCCAAGTCCACGGTCTACCTCGAGGAGCGCGGGGGCCGAATCCGCGACGTCCGTATCACCACGCTCGACGGCAAGCCCGTGAATGTGTTGAGGACAGGCAAGCGGTATGTTTTCGAGTATTACGTGGACTTCAGCGTCGATGCGCGTGATGTTGGATTTGGCTTTGGCGTGCGGACGACGTCGGGTTTTCTGATTTCCGGTGCCCACACTAGCCAATTTAGGGCGATGAGAATAAAAAAGGTCGAATCCGGAGAAACGCACAAGACGCAGATTGAATTCACTTGTCTTTTTCTGGGCGGCGTATACTTTGCAATTTGCGGAGTGAGGGGCGATACTGGATCTGGGCAAGAGTTTATTCATCGCGCGCTTGACATCATAATGTTTCGTGCTGTTGCCGATTTTCCTCATATTGCAACAGGGGTCGCTTCAATTGATCCGATTCTAAGATCGTAAAACTCGGAAGGCACGTATAGGGTGTAGCCATGGCGAATCCGCGAAGACTATTTATGCACGTCGGACTGCCAAAAACGGGATCGTCAGCGCTTCAACATTGGTGTGCGGCATCGAGAGTTACCCTGCGTAAAGCAGATATTGAGTTTCCGGATTGGGATCCGAACTGGGTCGTTCCACGTCACCAATTCGCTGTGCGCGAGCTAAGAACCGGCTTTTTTCCTCGACTTGAGACGTTGCTTGCTTCAGGACACGGACGACATATACTTTTGACTTCAGAGGGGTTTACAAATCAGTTTTTTGACTTTCCAAGGTCGGCGCTTGACGCATTTCGCAAGGTAACTGCGGAGTTCGAGAAAATAGTTTTTGTTGTTTTGAGAAGCGATGCATCATGGATGAAATCGTACTATCAGCAATCAGTTATAAACGAACCCAATCCGACTTACTCGTTTGGAACGGCTCTGCGCTTTGAGGAGTTTTCTAAGGTCGAGCGAGTTATTAAGCTCCGTGACCTGGCAAAGGATGGCGGGGACGAGCTCGGAAATGCTTTCGGGGCGTCAAAGGTAAGCGTCACCCGATATGAAGATAATTGGTTTGGACAGTTTAAAACGCTACTTGGCGTTGACAGACTGAAGGGCTTGCATCAATTGACTAGGCAAAATGCGTCACCCAGCGACGCTGTAATCGAAATCATCCGACAAATAAATAGCCTTGCACTTGAGAATGGTGTTAGACATGATTTGATTAAGGCTATAGGTATAATTTCGATCAATGAAACTGACTCGTTGCGGCATTACTATGGTGCACGAGACTGGTCGGGCGCGTCTTTAACGGTTCTTATTGATGCCGTTTCTCATCTTGTTCCAACATCGGAAGATGTCGGAGAAATAATCGACAAGTTACAATATACGTTGACCGCGTCTTATTGCGGTAAGACTTGTGCATTTTGAGCAACCGTCTTGAAGCAGGCACGCATCTATGAACAAAGTCTTTGTCGTTGGGAGTTACCTGCCCTCGGGCGCGGCGCAGATGAATTACGTGCTCTGTGAGTTGCTTGCAGAGCGATTTGGTTGTGGTGTCGTGGTTGTAATGACAAATGGCGAAGACGAATTTGGGTCGCCGTTTTCGCGCCGCAGTTTTCCCCGTATAAGCTACGCCGAGTTGCCATCTGCGACGAGATCAGAAGACGTCTTGATTGCATCACCGGCGTGGGTCTCCGGCAGCTGGTGGGGTCTACGGTTGAACTGCAGGAAGATCATGTATGTTCAGGCGGTTGATACGGTCCCGATTATCGATGGCTTTTTCGATGACTATGTCTGCGTCAGCAGTTACTGCAGGCGAATTCTTCAGGAACGGTATGGGCTTGCGTCTGTAGTAATACACCCGTTTGTCGAATCGCCGGCATACGCTCCGTTACCTTGGATCGAGCGCCCGGCGCGTGTTGTACTCGTCAACAGCAAGCGTGACGCAGAGCTGTGCCGATTGCTACTTGCGCGAATAAATAGACGGGTCAGGTTGGTATGCCCCGATGTGAGCTTTATCGAGATCAATGGGTTTGGACTCAAGCACAAGGACCTTTTGAGCCATTTAGAGAACGCTCGTTATCTTCTAACCCTCTCCCCCAGTGAGGGTTTTGGCTTGATCCCGCTCGAAGCGATGTCGCGGTCTGTGGCCGTAGTGGGGTTTCACGGATTTGGTGGACAGGAATACATGCAATTTGGTTGGAACAGCGAATGTTGGCCATATCCGAACGCGGATGCAGTTGCCGAAAGCCTGATCGGACTGCTTCTGGACGACGCGAAAGCTTCAGCGCTTGGTATCGCAGGTGTGGAGACGGCAAAAAGGTTCTCTCGTGATGTTTTTATTAAGCAACTGGTCGAACATCTTCGAAACTGTCCTTAACCCCGGGAGATCGTTGTGAGGATCGTTGCTCTTCTTACGGTTCGGAATGAAGAGCTGTACCTTCCTCGATGCTTAGAGCATCTGATCGGTGAAGGCATAGAGGTGTGCGTGATCGACAACGAATCAACCGATGCGTCACGTCGGATTGCAAAAGGATACCTCGGGCACGGGGTCTGCCGCATCGAGACATTGCCGTTCATTGGGTATTTCGATCTCGTTGCGCAATGCCGCCAGCAGGAGCAGTTTGCAGGGGAGATCGACGCGGATTGGTTTATCCATCACGACGCAGATGAGATCATGCAATCCCCACTCGGAGGATCTACGCTCGCTGAGTCAATTGTGGCGGTAGATGCGGCGGGCTACAATGCCATCAACTGCGACGAGTTCGTCTTTGTGCCAACGAGTGAGGATGTGCATTACGAGAATACAGACTATGTTACTGGCATGCGGCGCTATTACTTCTTCGAACCAATACGGATGCGGCTCGTTCGTATGTGGCGACGGCAGCCAGTCGTCTCGCTCATTGACACCGGCGGCCATGACGCAGTGTTTCGAGCCCGCTGTGTTCATCCCATACCATTCGTCCTGCGTCACTACATAGGCTTAAGTGCAAACCATTTGAGAAATAAGTATTCTCGTCGCGTGTACTCGCAGAGGGAGGTGAGCGACCGCAACTGGCATGGATGGCGCGCAGAGTTCTCCAAATGGGATGTCGTGCTGCCTTCGGTCGACCGGCTCAAACTCTATTGCGGCGACGGACAATGGGATAAAAGTGAACCAAAAACGGAGCACCAGTTTATTGTGAGGCGGCGTGACTAGAGCTAAACCAATTATTGTCGGAGGATTTTACAGGTCGGGAACCACATTAGTACGCCGCATTCTCGATTTCACATACCAGAATTCATTGCGGGCCGGAGGTCAAATTCTTCAAGGACTTCTTTGGCGATTACAAAGATGACCCGCTTGCACACGTGCGTCTCTTCGCCACCGCGCGGTCCTACCACTTGCCTGAATCGCAATTGCTTTCGACATTCGGACGTGCGTTCATTGCCTTTCACCAGGACGCGGCGCGGTCGGCCGGAAAAGCGCGTTGGGCCGACAAAAACCCTGAAAACGTTTTGTACCTTCCTCAATGGCAAGTGTTGCTGCCGGAAGGATTTTTGTTTGTGCACGTTGTGCGCAATCCACTTGATGCGTTAGCCTCGCTGGTTGAAGTCGGTTTCGAGAAAGCAGTTCCGATGGACTTCGAAGGCAAGGCGTTTCTTTACAAGAAATTTCGCAACTATGGAGAGGTGTATTGCCGAGCCAATCCCGCATCGAGCATTGAGGTCGTTTACGAGAATTTCGTTACGGCGCCTGAAGCAACTGTACGTAGCCTCATGGAGCGTATTGGTGAGAATTACGAGCCGGGAATGCTTGCAACTCTCAATGCACTCGAGCGGGGCACGGGGATAGAAGACTTGAAGGCATCGAAAAGCGCGACGATTTATGCTCGGAGCATTGGACGAGGGGTCCGAGAGCTTTCAGTTGAGCAGCGGGACTTAGCTGCTTATCATCTTTCAGCATACCTTCACTGACCGCCACACTACCCGATATTCCAGTTTGGCGTAGTGCGCCCGTAACTCTTCTTGATCGCCACCCACAGTACTTCGCTAAGGTGGCTGAGCTGTCGGCTTAACGGGCCTTGGGAGAGGCCCCGAGACGGCGACGACACCAGCCGCAATTGTGACGAACTGCGTCTTGCATTCATGGCCGATGCTCGGTCACGCTAGCGCACTCAGTCGCTCCTGCGTTCCGAGAACGAAATCAAGCGCCCCACACCAAGTCCGCCCTGTTTGAATGACCTCGAACGCTGTTTACGGCCAATCAAACATCTGTGCCACGTCTCCTCGTCGAGCGCCGGGGCACCAGTCAGGTACATTTTGCCGGTCGGCGGCTCTGTGTTAAAGTTATTAAGAATTGGGGGTCTGATGTTGGGGATTTGCGGTTCACCTTTGCGGTGTACGTCGTGCTTACTCACTTGGCGTTAGTCGGTGGGCTCGGTGCGTTGGGTGTATTCGGTTTCTATATCGTCTCCGGCTATCTAATGACGATGGTTCTACAGGAGACGTACCACTTTGATCCACGCGCCTTCGCGGCTAATCGCTTCCTCAAGCTCTTTCCCCTCTATTATGTAATCGCATTAGTGGACACTCCTCTTGATTTCTGTCATTCCAGGTGCCGCAGAATATCACAAGGCTTTCGCATTGAGTGGGCGAGCAATGGATTGGTTCGGTAATGTATTCATAGTCCCATTCGAGGTCTATGATCGGCAGTTCCGGCTGGTCCCGCCCGCTTGGTCGTTGGCGGTCGAAATCATCAACTATGCGCTCCTTTGGCTTTTCACAGCCAGGAGCGGAGCGGCTGCCATCACCGCAACATTTGCGGGCGCGCTTTTTCATTTGGTCGCACTGAATCAGGGAGTGCCATTCGCGGGACGCTACACGCCTTGCTATGCGGCGGTGCTGCCATTCGCGCTTGGAGCATTAATTTATTTTGCGCGCGGGCGCGTGTACATGCTGACCAATAGGACCGCACTTCTTCTCACAGCTGTGCTTGGTGGGGTTTGGATTGCGAACACGATAGCTTTTGTAGTGGCATGGCCCAGGAGTAACTTTTATCGGGACCTGTTTTTCTACGCGAATGTGCTTCTGCTCACTGCTTTGATCGCCGGACTTTCGCACGAAAGCCTCTCTTCGCGGCTTAAGGTGGTTGGCCGAAAGATCGGTGACCTAGCATACCCCATGTTCCTGTGTCACTGGATTGTTGGCTTCGTGATCGGAACGCTGGGCAGCTCCGAGCGCGGTTTCGGGCTTCTGGCATTGTCAGCGATACCAATACTGACCGTCTCTTGGCTGCTTGCAATGAGCGCTGACGGTTGGTTGGAGCCATTACGCGCAACAATCAGGAGGAACGCTGCCCTTTCGAGCAAGCCGTGGGGGATGCCTCGATCTTCTCAGGGGATGGTGTGGATTACGGATTTTTCAGTCTGGGCACGTCGGTAACCACGCGAGAGGTAGCCCGGTCATTTGCAGATATCCTAACATGGGCAATCAAAAGCGGTATCACAGCCACTATGTTGACCGGTCTTCGATAGAGCAAGCGGTGCAATCCGGGCATCACCGCGATGTTATCGGGCGTATGTGGGACGAAATCGGTACTTTGCAATTCGAATTTATCCGCGCCGAGGGCCTTAACCCGCACTACCGGTTTCTCGATGTCGGTTGCGGTAGCTTTCGCGGCGGCGTTCATTTTGTCAACTTTCTCGATGCGGGAAATTATTGTGGTATCGATATAAATGGCGCGTTGATCGACGCTGGAGTTGAAAGGAAATTAATGCCAGTGGGATTGGACAAGAAGGTGCCGCGCGGAAACCTTCTTGAGAGTGCAAACTTCGAGTTCGGACGCTTTGGCCAACGGTTCGACTTCGCACTGGCCCGCTCGTTATTCACCCACGTCCCCTAAATATGATGCGGGATTGTCTCGAGAAACTACGGCCGTATTGCAGCCCACGAGGCGTTCTCTACGCGTCGGTCTTTCTTTGCGACGATGAGATGCCAACCTGGAGGCCGAAGACGCATCAGCCGGGCGGGCTCAACGACGTTCGGTGACAAGGATCCGTATCACTACCGCGCCGGCGACATCGACTACATCGCGGGATCGGCGGGGTGGAGAGTTGCCAGCACGGGAGGTTTCGGGCACCCCCGAAATCAGCAGATGGTCAAGCTTTACCCTTGCTAGTGGCAGAGAGTATGCGGAGAGCAGGTCCAATTCTTCCTATTGGCATGGTCAGTCGGCCTCTCTATTTCAAATACCGCATTCTGGGTTGAACTCCAACTCCAATCTAGACGACTCTGTAGTTTATGGCAAAGCAAAGACGGACCGATGCAATCGGTCAAGGTCAGAGGGCCAATCGAAAAATGTGATCGCCTCACGGATGAGTTGATCGGCAGCGAGTTTGCGCCGTGTTTCCACAGATGCGCAAAGTTGAGTTCGACATCGGCGATAGATCGACCGTCGCCGTTGTCCTAAGTGTCGCCGTACGTTTGTTCTGGCGGCGTGCGCGTTCAATTGCACCCAACGTGTAGAAAAGCTTCTTGCCACGCTGCGACACTGGCCGCGTGCCCTGCCTATGCGTCCGCCGGGCAAGTGGCTAAGCTCTTTGAGTTATGCGGCGTCAAGCACCGAGGCGTGTCTAGGGGCATTGGCGATCTCCGATGTAATTTGGCAGTCTCCAGTGTAATGAAATGTGAGTAAGGCATGAGCCGGACCTGAGGGGTTGGGTGGCTTATTGGAGGTGCACGTGGCTGAGACTTTTGAGCTTACCAATGGCGTGCCGTCGATCAACGCACTGTGCGCGAAGTACGCCGGCCCGGACGGGCTAATTAAGATCGATCTCGGCAGCGGATTTTACAAGCCGAAGGGCTTTATCGGCTTTGACAACATGAGTGCAACCGATACTCAAGTCGCGGATCAGAGCAACATTCCAGACGTCCTTATGGATCTCAACCGAAGTCCCCTCCCGCTACATGCTGGTAGCTGCAGCGAAGTTCGTTCCTCACACTTTCTTGAGCATTCAAACCTTGAGCACATTTTTGCGGAAACGCACCGAGTGTTGGTGGATGGCGGCATCTTCATGTTCGCCGTGCCATATGCGAACTCGGCAGATGGAATGTATCCGGGGCACAGCATCTTCCTCACCGAGAAGTGGTTCGACGAAAATGCACCATTTCAGCGCCTTTTTAGGATTGTAGAACGGCGTTTTAAGCCGTCCCCCATCTATCTCGCGCTGCCGTGGTGGATGAGGCTGATCTTTCCCTTTGAGCGTGCCAGGACCATCTTGTTCAACGCCTGCAACGAGATGACTATCGTTGCGGTGAAGCGCTAACCCTAAATTATTCACTTTGCCCCACAACGAGGACGCTGCGAGCCTTCTATGCCGTGGTGCAGCTCGTGTTGCTGTAGCGCGACGTTGCCGTGCCTTAGGATTTGCCCGGTCAAGCCTAGTGTTTCAAATCCTCGAAAGGCCTCGGGGAGATACGGCTCAGGACACGCAGCCGGACGAAATCTAGCCGCTCCACGCTTTCGGCTGTTGGTTTGCGGTGCCCATCGTCCCGAGCTATAGCCACCTATATTAGGTCTCAGATTTTCCGAAATCTTCTCACCGACGGCTTTCAACTCAGCGTCACCTTCGGACCGCCGCGACGCGATCCGATGCGTCTCGGGTCCCTCTACACCGTGATTTCGGATCGCAAGCGATCTGCTGAGGCAGACCGAGTTCCACACTTGAGCTCGACATTGCGTTCGCCGCCGTTTCAAACCTAAGTATCTGGGATCAGGCCGCTTTTTTCGCGATCGTTTTCGCAAGTGTCCCGCTGTCCCGCATCCCAAACGGTGACGCGTCCACAAAGGCAGCGAAAAAAGCTATAAGGCCGGTACCAACGTTCGCGGCGGCCAGGCGATCGTGAAATCCGTCCGGTCCAACGTCAGATTTCGGATTGTAGGCCGGGTCCGCGAGCAGCGCGTCTCCCCACCGAGCCCTCATGAAGGCGTGCTCCCGATCATAGCGCTCCCGCTTCTCGGGCGAAACCTCATAGCCACGCGTCGCCGATTCGTGATGCAGCAGCTCGGCGTACGGCGTCCACAGGATGCGATAGCCGCGGGCCCTCACGCGCAGGCAGAAGTCGACGTCGTTGAACGCGACGGCCAGCGCTTCGTCGAAGCCGCCGACCTCGTCGAATACGGATTTTCTCATGCACCATGCAGGCGGCGGTGACCGCCGAGAAGTTCTGAATGAGCACGGCGCGGTGGGCATAGCCCGGCAGCCCCTTCGGCAGCTGCTTATGGGCATGGCCCGCAACGCCGCCGATGCCGAGGATGACGCCCGCGTGCTGCAAGGTGAAGTCCGGAAACCAAAGGCGTGCGCCGACGATGCCGATCTCGGGGCGCACGGCGTGGCTCACCATCTCGCCCAGCCAGTCGCCGTCGAGCACCTCGACGTCGTTGTTCAAGAGCGCGATGATCTCGCCGCTGGCGTGCCGCACGCCCTCGTTGACGAGAGCGGAGAAGTTGAACGGCCGCGGGTCGCGCACCACTTTGGCTTGTCCCGACCGGGCGAGCTCGCTGAGGTAGGCTTGTGTGGCCGGATCGTCGCTGCCGTTGTCGACGATCAGCAGGTCGAAGTTCCTGTAGTCGGTGCGGGAACGGATGCTGTCGACGCACGGCTTCAGAAGCTCGAGACCGTTGCGGGTGGGGATGACGATCGTAACGCGAGGCTCTGGCGGACGGGAGCGCATACTTCACGCGGTGACACTGGGGTGCCTGGGGGGCCGGGAGCACCTCCGCCTCAATCCCCCTCTGCCGCAAATGATCGGCAATCGCGCGCCGTGCGGCGTCTGGCGCATGGCTCTTGGCGGCCGGCGAGTGCGCCGTGCTGTCGGGGTGTTTGCGCCAATGGTAGAGCAGGCGGGGGATGTGCCTGATGCGGCGCTCCGGCAGGTCGGCGATGAACCGCAAGGCCAGATCGTAGTCCTGGGCGCCGTCGAAGCCTTCGCGGAATCCGCCAAGCGCTCTTAGTCGTGCCGTGCGGTAGACCGCGAGGTGGGTAATAAGATTGTGGGACAGGAAGAGATCGTAATTCCAATCGGACTTGAAATAAGGGTCGCAGCGCAGCCCCTGGGGGTCGATCTTGTCCTCGTCCGTGTAGATCAGCTCGACGTCGGGATGAGCATTGATCTCCCGAGCGACATGGAAGAGAGCGTCGGGCGCCAGCTCGTCGTCATGATCGAGCAGCGCCACGAACTCGCCGGTCGCCATCGACAGCGCCGAGTTGCTGGCGGCCGCGATGCCGCCATTGGTGCTGCGGAGGGTGAGCCGGATGCGGGCATCCTTGCGGACGAAGTCCTCGATCACCTTGACCACGCTCGGGTCCGTCGATGCATCATCGGCAATGCATAGTTCCCAGTGGGGATAGAGCTGTGCTGTGACCGAGCCGATGGCGCGTCGCAGCCAGTCCTCGCGCGTATTGTAGGTCGGCATGACAATGCTGATCAGGGGCTTGTGCGCCAAGCTCGAGAGTTCCCGGCGGATGCGGGCAACCTCCTCGGCATCGGGGTCCCGATGCACGAGCCCCGCACGTCATGGCGAGGCGCGACGTGATGGCCCGCGTGCCCTGGGCGCGCAAGGCGCGGCGCACCTTCGCCGGCGACATCAGATAAGCTCTCGTCGCGGCGGCGAAGCGTCCACAGCGCTTGCGGAGCCGCGCCGATCAGGCGCGCGGCCAGTTTGATGTGCTTTACCCAAAGACGCAGACGTTGAGCGAGAGACGGGGGCATTCCGGAGCCCGGCTGCTGCAAGGGGTTATGAGGCGGTCGCGTAAAGGCGGCGATAGCTGTCGATCAGGGCGTCGATGGAAAACGCATCCGGCGGGATCGCGGCCGTGTTCTTTGCGAGCTCTTGATAGCGCCGCCTCAGCGCCTCGATCGCGGCGACAAGAGCCGGCGCGCTGACCTCGTCCAGGACAATCCCGCAGTCGTGCCGGCGCACGAAGTCCGCCATGGGGATCTTGTTGCTGATGAGCACGGGCTTTCCCGCGGCCAGCGATTCGACCGAGCGAATTCGGATAGGCTTTGACGACATTGGCGTCCTTGGCGAGCAGGATCGCGGCGTGCGCCCTTTGTAGATAGTCGTTCACGTCGACCTTGCGATTGACGATCTCGACTCTGCCGCCGAGCCCGATGCGATCGATGCGCTCCTCGAGCTCCTTCAGGAAGAGGCCGCGCCACAAGAGTATGACGTCGAGGTAGGGCAGCCTGCAGGCGGCCTCGAGCAGCGTATCCACGCCTTTGAGGCCGAATTGCGCGCGCTCCCAGGGTGCCGAGGCCATCAGCAGCGTCGAGCCTGGAGCCGAGCGGCAAAGGTCGGGCCGTGATCCCCGACGTGTCGATGCCGGGAGGTATGATCTCGTAGTTCGGAAGACCCCAGGAGCGGAGGACGGCGGCGTCACGCTCGTTCGACACGACGATACGATGAAGCGAGCGCAGCCGCGCAAGCGATCGCGGCTTGCGGCTGAGCCCTCGAGACTGGCGGCAACCGTATAGACGAGCGGATTGCGGAGCAGTCCCAGCACCGGAAACCAATGCAGCATCCCGAAATAGAGATGATTGACCCGGTGGCGCCGCTCGAGCTCCCTCAGCGCGCGCTCCCTTGTGCAGGCCATAGAGCCACCGCGGCACACGGCTGTCCGGTTTACTCAGCGGAAACAGATTCACGGTCTCGCCCTGGAAGGCCCGCTCCAGCCTCGCGACCTCGGTGAAGACCGCGTCGGTGCCAGGCATGAGAGGCGGAGGCGCGGTGAGCAGATACAGAACCGACATCAGGTGGCCCACCTGCCGGCAAGCCAGACGCGTCGTCTCTTACAGGAATTTGGCGTTCTGATTGCCATATCGGCCTGTGTAGGCGTCGGTTAGCGCAAGGACAATCGCGCGGGCCTTGGCGAAATTCCAGCGCTTCAAGGCCCGCAGGATATCGAGCGTTCCCTCCTTCGCCCAGAAAGCGAAATACTGCAATTTCTCCGGATCGTGGTGCTTTCTGACGTAGAGATGGCGATTGCGCAGCGTGTAGTAGGCGTAAAGAGTGTCCCTCAAGTCCGGCCCGGCATGGCCGATGTCGTGATGCGCCTCGACGTCGAGATCAACGTAGGCCGTGTGGCTCTTCGCGCTTGCGCGCTTGCAGAAGTCCGCGATCTCGCCGCTGAAGAAGTACCGCTCGTCCAGAAGCCCCACGTCCTCGAATACGCGCGCGCGCGCCAGAAAGACGGTGCCCGAGACGTAATCGACCTTGTGCAGGGGATATCCCTCGATCGCCGACAGATCCTCGCCTATAGCGACGATCTTGGTCAACGCATGGCGGGCGATATCTCGACCGCCGATATAGCGCCGTCTGCTTCCGTTGTGCTCTTCGACGATCACCGGACCGAGGATTGAGAACTTCAGGATTGGATTCCAATCTCTCGATCAGGCGGCGTGCGTCCGCTTCCGAAATTTCGGCGTCGGAATTGAGGAGAAGGATGTAATCCGCCTTGGAAGCGAGCGCCTGCGCGATGCCGAGATTGTTGCCGCCGCCGTATCCTAGATTGATGGGGCTTGCGATCGGCACGTCGGGGCTCATGGCCGCCGACAAGGCCGTGAACGAAGCTTGCGTCGACTGATTATCGACGACAATGAGGTGGGGTCTGAGCGTGTGCCAGCTCTTCACCGCTCGAGCGCAGCGAATGGTCTGATCCTCATCGTGCCAATTGACAAGAATGACGGCAAGGCTCATCGCGCAAAACAGGACCTCGTGTCTTGCTCCCTCCGCGGCTGCGGAATATCTCGAGCAGCTCGGCGGCGCATTGCAAGCGCTGTAGCCGGTGAACCGATTGGTGCCTGCAGCGAACAACGCAACAGCTTTGGGCACTTGCCGGCGACAAAACCGCGAGGCTAAGGCAGTGGCTTCTTCAGACGCACGCCGGGACCGTCTTCTCGTCCTGATCGATGAAGAGGATCCCAGCTGCTTCAAGGGCTCGTTGGATCTTCCACATTGTCTGCGCCGACCCCGCAATTCAGTACTCGCTGTTCTCGAGGCGCTGCAACGTTGCTGAATCCAAGTCGAGCGCGTTCGGCAAGCTCGGCTTGGCTGATTCCAGACCAGCCCTCGCGCAGCGTGAATTTGCATCGGATGGATCATTCCGCGCGCCCTCAAAATGGCGCACGTGCGAGATTGACAATCGCGATCGTTGTTGATACAAAACAGATCTAATAAACACTGTATACAGGTCAAAAATAATGCGAATACGAGGTCCCTGGGCGAAGATCAGGTTAGACTTGATTCAGCAATGAGCGAGTGTACTACGCGACCGCCTCCTCGCTGAGATCCCCGACCTCGACGAGGACACCCTCGCCGACACGCTCGAGGGAATCACCGATCTCAGGGAGATGCTAGCCGAGCTCGTCCGCTCGGCACTAGTCGATGAAGCCCTCGCCTCGGGCCTCTCCACACGTCTTTCCGACATGAAAGCGCGCCTCGAGCGGCTGGAGACCCGCGCCGCGCGCAAGCGCCACGCTCGTGCTCGAGGCGATGACCCAAGCCGAGCATCAAGCAGGCTCGAGGAGGCCGACTTCACGGCCTCGCTACGCCAGAGCGCGCCCGCGCTCGAGGTCGTGGCCGAGGACAAGATCCCGGTCGCCTATTGGAAGCCGCAGCCATCCGAAGCTCGACCGGCAAGGCCTGCTCGCGGCACTCAAGAACGGCGTCGACATCGACGGCGTGGCCTTGCGCCGCCCCAGTAATGCAACTCAGCGTGAGGACGAAGTGATGGCGTTTACTGACAAACAGAGCCGGGCGCTCAAGGCCAAACTCAATTTTCGCCACGTCAGAACCAGGGCCAGCAACGGCTCCAAGATCTCCTATGTCGAAGGGTGGCACGTGATCGCCGAGGCCAACCGGATCTTCGGCTACGATGCCTGGGACCGAACAACGCTGTCGCCACGCTGCATTTGGAGCGAGACGCAGCGCGGCCAGCTTCTCTGCTGTTACTCGACCAAGGTCCGCATCACGGTGCGAGCGGGTGGCACGATCACCGTGCGCGAAGGCATCGGCACCGGCATGGGCCGCTCGCCAAATCCCGAGCTCGCCCACGAGATCGCGCTCAAGGCTGCGGAGACCGATGCCACAAAGCGTGCGCTGGCGACGTTCGGCAATCCCTTTGGGCTCGCCCTCTACGACAAGGACTTCAGCCAAGTCACGCGACCGCCAAAGCCGGCCGCGGTGTCCAAAGCGACTGACCCAAAGCCCGAACAAGCCGCTGTCACGCTCGCCCTGCAAACCGCGCCAGGACGCATTGCACGCTTCACCGACGCCAAGGCCTTCGTTGCCGCGGTCCTCGAGGCGGTGGCCCAGGTGCGCACCATCGATGACCTCTATGCCTTTTGGGAAGCCAACATCGAGACCTTTCGGGCACTGCGTCAGCTGACGACGCAGCCGGAGAGTGATCCCATGACGACCATCGTCACGGCCTTGAAGGCGACGGCGCGCGCGTTGGGGTTGCGAGCGGCTGGTCACCAAAAGGCAATCGATAGCGACAAGAGTGGGACACCGCAAACCTCACACTTTGCCTTTCCAAAGGAGCGGCGTCTGCGCGATAAGGACCACCTCGCCTTCGTCGCCAACCAGCCCTGCCAAATCTGCGGACGACGCCCCTCTCAGGCCCATCATCTGCGCTTTGCCCAGCCCCGCGCCATGGGCCTCAAGGTGTCCGATGAATTCACCGTTCCTCTCTGCAATACGCACCATGATTCCGTTCACAAGACAGGAGACGAACGGGCCTGGTGGGCGCGCCATGGAGTGCTCGACCCGTTGAAGGTGGCGGAGAAGCTTTGGGCGGCGTCGCACGCCTTGGATGCGTCACAAGCATCGGCGACGGAGGCTCGCGACATCAGCGCGAGCGAGCACGAACGCCGAAGGTGAGGGCTTGCATCCCTAGCCTCGGGCCGACCTTTCCACGCTACGTCGCACCCGGCTCACTTCTTGGCCTCACCGCACTAACAAATTCTTAGGACCTTTTAAGAGTCCCGTTAACCTTTAGGCGCTATTGCCACCGCCCGTGCGGCTCGAAGTGCCGCGCTTGAGCACATCACGAGAGTACGGAGAAGTGTAGATGTCTTCACCAAAGCAGATCGCAGCGAACCGATCGAATGCGTCAAAGAGCACGGGGCCCCGCACCGACACGGGCAAGCGCACGAGCAGCCTAAATGCTCTAAAGCACGGTCTCACGGCTCAGGATGTCGTGATCCCCGGCGAGGACCGCGCCGCTTATGACTTCGTTCAAAGAGCTAGTCCTCAACGCGATCAATCCGATTGGCTATTTGGAGTACGAGCTGAGCGAGCGGTTAGTCGCGATCTATTGGCGGCTAAGACGCATACCACGGTTCGAAGCGGAAATCCTAAAATGGGCCTCGGACCGGGAAACGAAGGCACTCATAAAAGTGAGCCGTGACAAGGTTGCAGATTTCGTGGACGTGAAACGGGAGCACCCAAATTTCAACATAGATCTCGCCCTTCAAGAATTTCGAAAATCTCAGCCAGACCTCGATTGCGCTTTTGGAGCTGCCGTGAACTGGGCGTTGAATAACGGTGTCTTGATGCGACTTACTGACTACGAGCAGAGGCTATGCCGCCAGGCCGAAGCCTTTATGGCGCAGCTCGTGGCAATGCGCGAGGCTCGGGCGGCCGGTCCCACTATGCTCGAGAGCGACACCTCGGCCGCAGGTGAGGGAGGCGAAGCAAAAGTTCTCTCGACCGTGATACCGCTGACACCGCGTGAAGCCGCAGAATGAGAATGAGGCCGGAGGTCGCGCTCCCCTATCGGAGGCTTAAATGCCGGATGGGCCCGCCTGGCAGGGGACCAGCTGCAGAGCCTCAAGTCGTGCGACCTCGTTCCTATCCGGACCATCGCCCGTAGGCGAAGCATCGTTTAGCACACGCGCCGATCTATTGATCAGCCTACGGTTAAAGTCCGCGAACCAGTGTTGGATCAAGGGGTGCATAGGCAACACATTGTGTTGAGGTAGAGGATGCGTTTCGGAAAAACGAAGCCAATTCTGGTTCCCTGCGCGACGCGAAGGTAGTTATGAAGGTGGTTATGATGTGTGGGCCGAAGTCCGCCCTAAGGCGCGACTGCAAAACGAAGCCAATTTTTATTGACGCAATACCAACTCATGCTGTTCGGCCCCGGCGCCTACGTGGCGCGATTCATAGGCCTTCTCGGAAATGTCGAGCCTGCGGCCTATAAAATAAAATCCCCCGCCGTCAGACACCTTGAGGCCGGTGAGCTCGATCTGGAAGTCGGCCACGCGGTCGCCGTTGAGGTCGCCCTCGACGATGGTCTTGTCGTTGACGGTGCCGGCGGGATTGACCTGCACCCAGCGCAGCTCGGCGCCGGCTCCCGTGAAGGTGGCGCCGTTCGCGGCGAGGAACGTGAAGGCGCCGTCGCCCGCGCCGCCGCCGTTGGCGTCGATGGTCGAGAAGATCGATCTTGTCGACGTTGTGGACGAAGTCCTTGATGATGTCGCGCGTGGTGGCCGTCCGGCCCGTCTCCGCCGCCGCGTCGAAGTCGAAGCGGTCGGCATTGGCGCCGCCCGTCATGGTGTCCCTTCCGGCTCCGCCGGCGACGACATCGCTGCCGCTCGCAGCGAAGATCGTGTCATTGCCGGCCAGGCCGAAGATCTGGTCGGCGACGGCGTATTTTCCATAGAGCTTGTCGGCCGCGCCCGTGCCGATGAGCCGCTCGTCGCCGAAGTCGAAGATCTGCGTGGCGAAGGTGACCGTCGACCCGCCGAGGATCTCGCCGATCGCCATCACCTGGCCGTTCGCCATGAGCTCGAGGTCGACGATGTTCGTGAGCCCGCTGCCGCCCGCGTTGCCGATCGGCGTCAGCTCGACCTCGTGGCCGATCTCGGCGCCCTTCATGTCGAACACGCGGGCGAAAACCTTGGCCGGATTGTCCGAAGGATCGAACGTGCGCCAGACGATGGCGTAGCCGCCGTTGGCGAGCTCGACCGGCGAGATCCAGAGGTAGCTCCAGTCTTTCGGCACGCGGTCGATCAAGATTTCGCCGCCGACCTTGCCGCCCGTCGGCGAGAACCGCTGCAGATGGATCTCCTTCGCGGTCGAGGCCGTGATCGGGCCGACGTACTCCTCCCACACGAGGGCGAGGCCGCCGTTGCCGAGCCCGACGAGCTCGGTGCGCTGCGGCTCGTAGTGTCCGGACGGACGGGTGCCCTCGACGCAATACCAACTTCGGCGCCTTCCTCGGCGGCAGCACTGAATGCATAACGATACGATCTCAATCAAGGGCGAGTATGGCTTTACCAATCTCGACCCGGAGGAGCTGACGTTTGCTGGCCGGGTCTCGCGCCGGGCCTCGACAGCTTCGTCTCGACGGAGCTCGATCCGACGATCCAGACCGCCCGTGTCTCGCTCAACTACAGGTTCAATTGGGACGGGGTCGTTGCGGAACCCTTAAAGTAGAACCCGACGCCACCTTCGACAGCTGTTTAGGCTGCACGGAGTCCCTGGTGCGCCGATGAAATTGCTTGTGCGACCGTGCACGCGCTGCCGCAGGGCGATGAACCCGAGGTGAAGGGCGAGTTCAAAACGCGTTCAGTCTCGCTCCACTAGAAAGATCGTGTGTGCCGGGGACATGGCACCCGAACTTTGAATTGGAGGAAGTCGATGACACGGTTTTGGATCGCTGCAGGGACTCTCGCGGCCGTTGTAGGATTGAGCGCTTCGTCAGCGCTCGCCGGCAACAGCTCGAGGGTCGTCATAGAGCAGTACGGCAACGGACACGCGGTCGCCGCCGGCCAATACGGCAAGCGCAATGACCTTACGGTCTATCAGAAGGGCTACTGGAACTACGTCAATTCGTATCAATACGGCACCAGGAACCAGGCCGCCGTTGGTCAGGCGGGTCGCGCCAACAAGGCGACCGTGTCGCAGACCGGCGGGAGGAATCTGACGGGCATCGCCCAGTTCGGCGCCAACAATTCCGCGACGGCGGTGCAGAAGGGCTCGGGCAACGCCACGGCGGTGATCCAAGTCGGCAAGGGCCAGAAGGCTTCCGTCACGCAGGCGGGCCGCAACAACTCGTCGATCGTCGTCCAGGGCGGCTGGTAAGCCGGCGCGCAGGTGGAGGAGGGCCATGGTGGCCCTCCTCCCTCATCTCGATTTGGAGGAACTTGCCATGTCGGCTCGTAACACTGTGATCGCTCTCTCTGCCGCGACGCTCGCGGTCGGCCTCTCCGCTGCGGTCGGTGCAGGCTCAGCCTTTCCCGACTTGGGGATGAGCGCTGAGGCGGCGAGTGGCGGACTGCGCTGCGAGATTCGTGCATCCCGTAAGAGTGGCAGCGTCGCTCTCTATGCCGTCGTCTCGTCGGCGACGCCCGCGAGCGGCACCTATCGGTTCACCATTCGCAACGGCGGGTCCGGTGGCGGCTCGAACGTCAACCAGGCTGGCGATTTCTCTGTCGATGCCGGCGCAGAAAGCGTTGTCGGCGAGGTCAGTCTCGGGTCTGGGGCGTCCTATGCGGCCGAGCTCTCGGTCTCGTCCGGGAAGGGGGCCAGCTGCCGCGACCGAAGCTCGAGCTGGTTTTAGTTTGCCGCCACCAAAATAAGCCACGGCCGCGGCTGCGCGCCATGCATGCCCGGAATTTCTCGCCGGGGTCACTCAGTCTGCCAAGTCGGCGGCGTTGCGCGCGCAACCCGAGCCTTTCCGACGTGGTAACCTCACAACAACCGTAATGTGCGCTTATTGCGATGCAGGCCGGAGGGATGCTCCGGCCTCATGGGGGCGTGTTCTCCCGAGCGTAGCGAAGCGGCGTTAGATGTGGCGTGCATTGAGGTTTCATCCAAGCGTCGGTTGGACAAGTTTCGCTGCGCGACTGACCCAGGCGCGTTTCCGCCATAAGACCGCCGACATCCTCGGCCGGCGCGCAGTCACAGCCATAACTCTGACCGTCGCGGCGGGGCTTGGGCTCTACTTTCATCTGTATGAGGGTGGACTGGCAAATCAGCTCTTTGTCTGGAGCGCCACCCTGCTTATTGCGGCCTGGATCGTATTCGCCGCCCGCCGTGTGCTGATCGCGACCGTTCTGATCGTGGCCCTGATCGTCATTCTTGATCGGGCCGGCACCGCCAAGCTCAAGGCCATGTCGATGGCAGTCCATGCTTATGACATGGTCTTTTACCTCACGTCGTGGTCGACGCTCTCTTTCTTGTGGGTCGAGTTTCCCAGCTTGCTGGCGGCGCTCGCCGTGGCAATTTCAGGTGCGGGCATCGCTGCAGCCCTCGCCTATCATGTTGACTCGACGCGCGTGCCAAGAGCCTGGAGCCTCGCCGCAGTAATCGGGTTCACGACGGCAACGGCCTTGACGGCATCCAATGCCGTTCAGCCCCGAATCCAGTTGAGGGGGCAGGATTTCATCGTCTCGCAATTCTACGCCTCATGGGCCGACCTCATGGAAGTCCTTTGGCACGGTCAGCTCATCGAGGCGGCCAGCGCAACGACGGGGGCCTCCCTTAGGGCGCAAACCTCATGCGAAACCGCAACGAAGCCGCCGCACATCATTCTCATCCACCAAGAATCTGTGGTCCCGCCCGAGTACTTTCCCGGGCTCAGCTACGATAAGAGTGTCGACCGTCTTTTCAGATCGAGCGACGGCAAGCTGCATAAGCTGAGGGTGGAAACCTACGGCGGCGCGTCCTGGCTGACCGAATTCTCGGTTCTCGCCGGCGTCTCAACCTACTCGTTCGGCTCGATGCGCCCCTTTGTACAATCGCTGATGGCCAAAAAGGTGCGCGATACGCTCCCCGAGAATTTGAGCCTCTGCGGCTACCGCAACGTCGTCTTTTATCCGCTCAACAAGGACTTTGTTTCCAACGGGCGCTTCTACGCCGCGATCGGCATGCCGGAGATTTACGACATGCGCGCCCAGAAGGCGGGGCCTAAGGAGCGCGATCGCTTCTACTATGCGAACGCCATGGCGCTCATGGAGGAGCACTTTCGAACGTCGGATCGGCCGCTCTTCACATTCATTTTCACCATAGTCGCCCATCAGCCCTACCTCCGGCCGTTCATGCGCGAGATTGACGTTCCGGGCGGCGGTCCCGGCACAGACCCGCAAATGCATGAGTATCTGCGTCGCCTATCCATGGCTCGGATCGACTACGACGCGTTCAAGGCTGAGCTTGCACGTCGCTTTCCCAATGAGCGCTTCTTGATCCTGCAGTACGGCGATCACCAGCCGGTCGCCACGCGGACCTATTTGGGGATCGACACCTCGACGCCTCTTCCGGCGAAAGCATTTATCACCTACTACGCGATCGAAGGGATCAATTACGATCCACCTCCACTGCCCGATGTCGACACGCTCGATGTGCCCTATCTCGGCGGCGTGCTGCTCGAGGCGGCGCGACTTCCCTTGTCGGACGCATATAGGGAACGCCGACGATTGATGAGGGTTTGCGAGGGCCGCTATTACGGCTGCACGAAGCGTGGGGAAATTCTCACTTTTCATCGCCGTCTGATCGAGTCAGGGATGATGGATCCGCTATAGCGGCGCGTCAGGGGCAAGCTTTATTACGAGCCATTTTGTACCTCCGCCAGCCATGTCAATAGAACCGGGGCATGGCGGCAATGATTTATCCGAGCCAAATACGCGCTGCGCACGACTGATTGACATCAGTCAGACTGAGCTCGCGGCGCGGGCTGGACTGATTCTACGACAAAAAGGATTGAGAACAGCGATGAAGATTTACGAGCATACCTGCGAACAGTGATCCGTATTCGAAAGGCCCTCGAGGCAGCAGGGATAATCTTAATCGACCAAGACGAGAAATACGGTCCAGGCCTGCGTTTAAAGAAGCGCCTGCCCTAACCTGGTCGCCCAACTGCCTATCCAATATCAAGCAAGAAAAACACCCCAGGTTAGCCGGGGTTAAGTAGGCAAAGCTTGTGACCGGGGCCTGCCGCTCGGCACCTCCGACCAGCGGGCGCGTATGGAGTCCCGGCTCGCACCAGGGCTCCCGCACCGAGGGTGTGCCTGGAATGATGGGGCGGCACGCGTACCGGGTAGCGCAATTCGGCTTATGTCGCGTGTCTCTTCAAATTGGCATCCACAATTGGACTTCAACCGATCAACTTGGACGACACCCGCATTCATTCCGCGGGACCTGCCAATCAGATTGCGAAAGCGCCGAGAGGCTCTGCGGCTCGAGGCGTCGCGCGCTCGACGGCTCCGCAGCTGGCAACCTAGCCCCCCACATAACCCCCGGCTTGGGACCGGGGCCTAGGCTTGAGCAGGCCGGCTGTCACGCACATGGGCTGGACGTAGGCGTCATGGCTCTTGGGGTTGGGTAAACGCTATGGGTCCCAATGCCGATGATGGCCGCATGGACGGGCTCGTCCACGTCGAAGATGAAAAGACGAGCAATGTTGCTGGTGGCCCCGCCAATGCGGCCCAACGCCGAGCCGACCTACATTGGTCCTCGGTCGTCGCGGTCTCCGTCGGGCCAAAGGTCTGGTTAGCTCTCGTGGGCTAATCCCACAGGCCATCTTAGGGCGCCCGCCCGTGCGCCCGATCATGATATCGAAAGGTGCGACATTATTGCCTCGACGCCTTCCCTAAGCTGGTGCAGAGCGCCAAGGGCCTCTGTGCCTTAATCACATTTCTTTGCAATCTCAGTTGCTTACGAGGCCTTAATGCTTAAGAGAGAAATCGTTTCTCTAATGATTAATTTTAAGTTAATGTGAGTTATGCCCAGGTTGTGCACAGCCTATTGCACAGGGCTTAGAACTGTTCTGTTTTGAGGCGGAGGCTCGATCGTACGCTGGGGGCGGGGGCCCTTTGTTCATCGAACTCGCCGCCGAAAAAGTGTGCGAATCTCCTCCGGCTTCCAGCTCCAGCTCCTAATCTGAACAGCGGTCAGTCTGCATTCGCAGGCCGTGCGGGTCTGTGTTGTTCGAGGAGTTGCGTCATGGCACGTAAAGTCAAGAAGCTTACATTTGCGGAATTATGTGCCAGGGCGTTGGGCGCCAAAGCGGATACGAACTGGGTCAAGGAGGATACGAACCTTGCAGCGACAGGAAACGTCCTCAAAAAGCTAGCGCACCCTGGAGCGCCGAAGGGCGTATTTGGAGACGCAGCCGACACCGGCACGAACATCAAGGTTGCCAGCGTCGGCACATTTGTCGGCAAGTACGGTACGCTCGTTCTCCTCAAGAACGGCAGCTACACCTACCACCTCAATAATGCAAACCCGACGGTAAAGGCGCTCAATCCGAACGATCCGGCGCTCGTCGACACGTTCATTTACAAGATTACCAACGGGCATACGAGCGTTAAGTCCACCCTCAAGATTTCCATCTTCGGCACCAACGACGGTGCGCCGTCTATTCATGTCGAGAAGACGGCCGAGCCGGCCTCGATCCATGAAGGAGGGCAGAGCGTCACTTACGCTTATGAAGTGACGAACACGAGCCCGGCGAGCACGGACAAAGAGCTGACTCTGACGGCCTTAAAGGATAACCTCGGCACCGCGAATACGGGCGACGATATCAATCTGCTCAACGGCTTTGTAGCGGGCGTCTCGCACGGGACACATTACGTCGGCGGGGATACCGACAACGATTACAAGGTGGATGCCAACGAGACCTGGATCTTCAACTTCACCGCCAACGTGGGTCTCAACGCTGGGGGCAGCCTCACCAACGTCGTGACGGCGACGGGCAAGGACAACGAGGGCAACTCCGCAACCGATACCGATGACGCCACCACGACGGCGACCGACGTCAAGCCGAAGATCACGGTGGAGAAGACGGGTCCGGCGACGATCAACGAGGGCGGCGAGGACGTCACCTGGCACTTCCTAATCACGGCGGGGGCGAGCAACGCCTCGACCGATCCGGTGACGATCACCTCGCTGATGGACGACAAGCTCGGCGACCTGCTCGCAGCAGCGGTGGCGGCGAACGGCGGCAACCCGATCGTGCTCAATCCGGGTGGCTCATTCGGCTTCGACTATAATCCGGTCGGCAACCTGTTGCTCAATTCTGGCGCGACCTACACCAACACGGTGACGGTCATCGGCAAGGACGACGAGAACACCCAGACCCAGGACGATGACAGCCACACGATAACGGCCCAGGACGTGGCGCCGAAGATCACGGTGGAGAAGACGGGTCCGGCGACGATCAACGAGGGCGGCGAGGACGTCACCTGGCACTTCCTAATCACGGCGGGGGCGAGCAACGCCTCGACCGATCCGGTGACGATCACCTCGCTGATGGACGACAAGCTCGGCGACCTGCTCGCAGCAGCGGTGGCGGCGAACGGCGGCAACCCGATCGTGCTCAATCCGGGTGGCTCATTCGGCTTCGACTATAATCCGGTCGGCAACCTGTTGCTCAATTCTGGCGCGACCTACACCAACACGGTGACGGTCATCGGCAAGGACGACGAGAACACCCAGACCCAGGACGATGACAGCCACACGATAACGGCCCAGGACGTGGCGCCGAAGATCACGGTGGAGAAGACGGGTCCGGCGACGATCAACGAGGGCGGCGAGGACGTCACCTGGCACTTCCTAATCACGGCGGGGGCGAGCAACGCCTCGACCGATCCGGTGACGATCACCTCGCTGATGGACGACAAGCTCGGCGACCTGCTCGCAGCAGCGGTGGCGGCGAACGGCGGCAACCCGATCGTGCTCAATCCGGGTGGCTCATTCGGCTTCGACTATAATCCGGTCGGCAACCTGTTGCTCAATTCTGGCGCGACCTACACCAACACGGTGACGGTCATCGGCAAGGACGACGAGAACACCCAGACCCAGGACGATGACAGCCACACGATAACGGCCCAGGACGTGGCGCCGAAGATCACGGTGGAGAAGACGGGTCCGGCGACGATCAACGAGGGCGGCGACGTCACCTGGCACTTCCTAATCACGGCGGGGGCGAGCAACGCCTCGACCGATCCGGTGACGATCACCTCGCTGATGGACGACAAGCTCGGCGACCTGCTCGCAGCAGCGGTGGCGGCGAACGGCGGCAACCCGATCGTGCTCAATCCGGGTGGCTCATTCGGCTTCGACTATAATCCGGTCGGCAACCTGTTGCTCAATTCTGGCGCGACCTACACCAACACGGTGACGGTCATCGGCAAGGACGACGAGAACACCCAGACCCAGGACGATGACAGCCACACGATAACGGCCCAGGACGTGGCGCCGAAGATCACGGTGGAGAAGACGGGTCCGGCGACGATCAACGAGGGCGGCGAGGACGTCACCTGGCACTTCCTAATCACGGCGGGGGCGAGCAACGCCTCGACCGATCCGGTGACGATCACCTCGCTGATGGACGACAAGCTCGGCGACCTGCTCGCAGCAGCGGTGGCGGCGAACGGCGGCAACCCGATCGTGCTCAATCCGGGTGGCTCATTCGGCTTCGACTATAATCCGGTCGGCAACCTGTTGCTCAATTCTGGCGCGACCTACACCAACACGGTGACGGTCATCGGCAAGGACGACGAGAACACCCAGACCCAGGACGATGACAGCCACACGATAACGGCCCAGGACGTGGCGCCGAAGATCACGGTGGAGAAGACGGGTCCGGCGACGATCAACGAGGGCGGCGAGGACGTCACCTGGCACTTCCTAATCACGGCGGGGGCGAGCAACGCCTCGACCGATCCGGTGACGATCACCTCGCTGATGGACGACAAGCTCGGCGACCTGCTCGCAGCAGCGGTGGCGGCGAACGGCGGCAACCCGATCGTGCTCAATCCGGGTGGCTCATTCGGCTTCGACTATAATCCGGTCGGCAACCTGTTGCTCAATTCTGGCGCGACCTACACCAACACGGTGACGGTCATCGGCAAGGACGACGAGAACACCCAGACCCAGGACGATGACAGCCACACGATAACGGCCCAGGACGTGGCGCCGAAGATCACGGTGGAGAAGACGGGTCCGGCGACGATCAACGAGGGCGGCGAGGACGTCACCTGGCACTTCCTAATCACGGCGGGGGCGAGCAACGCCTCGACCGATCCGGTGACGATCACCTCGCTGATGGACGACAAGCTCGGCGACCTGCTCGCAGCAGCGGTGGCGGCGAACGGCGGCAACCCGATCGTGCTCAATCCGGGTGGCTCATTCGGCTTCGACTATAATCCGGTCGGCAACCTGTTGCTCAATTCTGGCGCGACCTACACCAACACGGTGACGGTCATCGGCAAGGACGACGAGAACACCCAGACCCAGGACGATGACAGCCACACGATAACGGCCCAGGACGTGGCGCCGAAGATCACGGTGGAGAAGACGGGTCCGGCGACGATCAACGAGGGCGGCGAGGACGTCACCTGGCACTTCCTAATCACGGCGGGGGCGAGCAACGCCTCGACCGATCCGGTGACGATCACCTCGCTGATGGACGACAAGCTCGGCGACCTGCTCGCAGCAGCGGTGGCGGCGAACGGCGGCAACCCGATCGTGCTCAATCCGGGTGGCTCATTCGGCTTCGACTATAATCCGGTCGGCAACCTGTTGCTCAATTCTGGCGCGACCTACACCAACACGGTGACGGTCATCGGCAAGGACGACGAGAACACCCAGACCCAGGACGATGACAGCCACACGATAACGGCCCAGGACGTGGCGCCGAAGATCACGGTGGAGAAGACCGCAAATCCTACAACGATATTTGCGGGCGGGCAGAGCGTCACCTACAGCTATGCGGTAACCAATACGAGTTCGGCGAGCACCGACGGCGAGCTGACGCTGACTGCTCTCGTCGACGACCGCGGCACGGTGCCGACCGGCGACGACGTCAATCTGCTCACCAACTTCATCTCCGGGTCCAGCCACGGCAACTACTATCAGAGTGGCGACACCGACAACGACTACTTAGTCGACGCCAGTGAGACCTGGAACTTCCAATACACCACCAACGTGGTGCTGTCGGCTGGACAGCATCTCACCAACGTCGTGACGGCGACTGGCAAAGACGACGAGGGCACGATCACAACCGATACGGACGATGCCACGGTGACGGCGGTAAACTCCACCCCGACCGCGGGGGAGCAGTCGATCACGGTGGACGAAGAGGGGCTCGCCAACGGCATCGCCGGAAACGGCGTGAGCTCCGGCGACGTCATCGGTCAGGCGATCAGCCAGCCCGGCACGCTTATTCACACCTTCAATGCCGACGGCGCGTTTGCGACCGACCCAATCAACTTCACGCCGCTGGATAACGGGACGCACACCACGGCGGTCTTCAATACGAGCGCGGCTGCGGTCTCCTCAGGCGGTGTTGCCCTCAAGTACTATTGGGATTCCGCGGGCGATACGCTCTATGCCTCGACCGATACGGGCAGCCTTGCCAACGCGCAGTCGACCGCTGCGTTCAAGGTGGTCCTGAACACGTCGAGCGGCGCGTATACCTACACGCAACTCAAGCCACTCGATCACCCCGATGGCACCACTGAGGACGATGTCGTCATCGACCTCACCTATCAGGTGAAGGATGGCAACGGCGACGCCGCGAACGGCAAGCTGACGGTCACCATCGACGACGACAGTGGGGTGGCGGGCAACGACGAGGCCTCGGTGACTACTGGGCAAACGGGCAAGAACGATCTCTTGTTAGTTGTCGACGTATCGGGGAGCATGGATACAACCATCTCCGGGGTGCCGACGGATTTTGGATTTGGCAACACGCGCCTTGATCTTGCGCGGCTTTCACTCCTGCAACTCATCAACGAGACTCCAATACTAGCGAGGTGAAGTTCGTCTTATTTGCCACGGAGTCGTCGTCGACGACCTGGCTGACAAAGGATCAGGCGATTGCTTTCGTCAACACCGCATCCAACTTCACCAACCCGGTCTTTAGCGACGGAGGCACCGATTACGATGCCTCATTGTTCGATCAATCTTCGAGCGCCATACATGCCTTTGACACGTTGCCCGCGACACCGAGCGATGGCAGGCTCGGATATTTCATCTCGGATGGTGAGCCGAACGAGCCGGGTGGAAACCCCACCGACAACGGCGTACAGCCCGCCGAGGAAACCCAATGGATCTCGTTCCTCACCAATAACAACGTGCAGAAAGTTACTGCTGTCGGAATTGGCGGTCTCAACGCGTCGAACGCAAATCAGCTGGAGCCGGTGGCATGGGCGCCGCCGGAACTTCAAGCGACCTTCTCGACGGCTGCTGCTGACCCCAACGTGGTGCTCGTTGACAACAACAACCTAGCTAATCTGGGCAATGTCCTGGTCAGTGCCGTTCCCAATACGACGAGCGGAAACTTGCTGACGAACGATGGGTTTGGTGCTGATGGCGGACATCTTCTGTCAGTCACCGTTGGAGCCATAACCTACACCTCGAACTTCAGCAATGTCGTGACGCCCCAGGGTGGGATGTTGACCGTCAACTTTGCGACCGGAGCATGGACGTACACGACGCCTACCAATATTCCAGCGGCGGTGGACGATGTGTTCAGCTACAAAATCGTGGACAACGATGGAGATCAGGCGCCGGCCAATCTGACCGTCCACCTTTTGCCAGTGGGCAGCCAGCCGCTGATCTATACTTTGGTTGATCACCCATTTTGGACGTCGGACAACGACACGACCGTCAATCAGGACTTCGTCAATCGCATCCACTTTTTCGACGGCGATCTACCTGCAAGCGTACAGGTTAGCTTCACATCGCAAAACGCGAGCGACACTTTCAATACGATTGGTTCGCTTTCGGGCGTCACCGCTGGCGGCAGCGGGACAAACACCGTCACGCTCACAGGCAGCATCGCCGATATCAATCAGTTCCTGGTGGAGAACCACCTCGGGTGGAAATCCGAGTGGGGGAAGCAACCAAGTCGACCAGGTCATCACCGTTACAATCGACGACAATGGTGTCGCAGCGGGAGGTAACGTCTTCACCAAGGCGATCCTACTCGACTACCAGACGCCGGACACGAGCCAATCTAGCCTCAATCTCGCGGGCTTCAATATCAACGAGGGGACGGTCGATGTCGGCAATAATGCCGATATTGATATCACCGCGGCCGCTCACGGACCTTCAACTGACGATGTCATCTATAACGGTGGGTCGGGAACTGACACCGTCACGATGGTCATGGCACCCTGGCAGCTTGAGGCGATCTTGGCCGACACTGTGACCGCCGAACCTGCGCTGGAGGGCTTTCTTGATGGCAACATCAACACCAACGTAAGTCTGGGCGGCACGGCCTGGAACGCTATCGTCAACAATTTCGAGAACGCTCATTTAGCCTTAACCAGCGGCCACGATGGGTTTGTCATTTATAGTGCCATTGATACCGGCACTACGGACGCTGATCTGCCGAATTATGCTATCGGCCTTACTGGCGACAACGCAAATAACACGCGGGTTGGCGCAGCAGGTAGCGTAAACGAGACGCTGAAGGCGGGCGCCACGAGCGACAGCAATGAGGCGTCAGCAGACGGCAATGACATCCTCGTCGGGCGTGACGGCGGCGACACGCTATGGGGTGGCGGTGGTAGTGACCTGCTGCTCGGTGGCGCCGGCAACGACACGCTCCATGGCGGCACCGGCAACGACATCCTGTCGGGCGGCGCCGGATCCGACACGTTTCACTTCGCCAGCACTGTCGCGGCGAACGTCGATAGGATCGTTGATTACAGCCTAATGGAGAACGACATCATCGACGTCAACGGCGCGTTGACAGCGGCGTTTGCCGGACCGGTCTCGGGCTGGGTCAAGGTCATTGTGACGCCTGGCGACAGTACGTCGCTGACCCTGCAGCTCGATTCGGATGGAGGCGGCAACAGCTTTGCCGATGTCGCCATTCTCGATCATCATCGCCAAACGGCGTCTGATGCCGTCAAGGTGCACATCGGCACATCCGACATCCTTATATTGGCCTAGCGGAAAGAGGTATTGGGGTGGGGACGGCTCTAATGATCTGCCATCGGGGAGACCGGACAAACAACTGTGGAGAGAGGCGGCCGCCCGAGGTGGCCTCCTTCGGCACGCAGCAAGAGGTCCGCCGATCGCGGGAAATCGGTTGTGCTCAAAGTGTTGCATTTTTGCGGCAACTCCACAGAAGCGTGTCGAATGTTCTTGATGTTCCTCAACTCACTGTAGCGGGAAGGGCTACCGATTCGGCAGTTGCATAAGTGGGGAGTTCAACGATGCTTAAAGTCGAGCGTCTGGTTATCGGTATTGCAGCGTTCGCGTATTTCGGCGCGCCGGGCGCGGCGCTCGCCGACATGGGCCTCCCGCCCATTCCGCAAGGGACCTATGTGTCCTTCGAAGGCGGGTATCTCTACCAGGATGCGAACGGCGTTATCGGCCACGGCCTCGACCAGCCGGGGGGCGGCGTCGTCGATGTCGTGCTCGATCCCACGAACGGGTATTTCGTGGGCGGCACCATTGCCTTCACCGGCACGCAGCCGCTGATCGGGCCGTTCAGACGGATCGAGGGCTACGTTCTCTTCGGCCAGGCCGAAGACAGTGTCTCGGATTCCTCGCCTCCAACCGCAGGGATCACCTACAAGACGGTGGACGGCGGCATCTTTGTCAGCGGGGGCGCCACCGGGCACTCCTCCGCCGAGCGCGAGACGTGGGAAGGCGGGCTGCGCTTCGAGTTCGACGACAAGCAGAATGCGACGACTTGGCTTACCTGGTCGCTCGTTCCCTTCGTTCGCGTCGCGGACGAGGACGTGGCGACGACGGTCGCCGAATGCTGCCTCCTCCACCGCACCGGGGACGTCGAGACCTGGCTCTATGGCGTCGTCGCCGCGGTCGAGCCCCAGGTGTGGATCACACCGGCCGTCGCCGTCGTCGGGCGGCTCGGGGTCGGCATTTACGGCTACAATGCGGATGGCACGTTCCGCTCCTACTCCACCGGCCTGCCGCCGCCCGATCCGTTCGCGGTCCGGTTTTCCGACAGCGAGGACGGCGTCGGCTTCCGCGGCCAGCTTGGCACGGGCCTGAAGTTCAAGATCACGTCCGCGACCACGTTGGAGACGTTCGCCGAGGCCGACTATTTCTCGGCCATGGGCGTCGCGCATATGGCGGACAACCAGCCGACGAGCGGCGACGTCTCGCACGTCGACACCGACGACATGTGGGAACTGCGCGCCGGTGCGCGGCTCAATATCGGGTTCGGCTCTGGCTATTAAATATTGCTGCCGCACTCGGCATCGCGGTTCTTGCGCTCGGCAGGCGTATTCATCGACCAGGATGAGAAGCACGGGCCCGGCGTGCGCTTGAAAAAAAAGCTCGCCTGACGACGCAATCGCTCGCGAAGAAGGTTTTGAAGTGTCAATCGGCTACCCGATTGCGCCGTCGACAGCACGATTCCACGTCACAAGAAGTTCGTCGTCCTTGGTCCTCGTCAGGGCGCCAGGCCACAGCGTCGATGAACGCCAGATCGGTGCGGCCCACTTGCTACCGGCGACGGCCGGCGACTGGGCGATGCGCCTCTGACTTGAGTTGCAGAAAAATTCCGTGTGCGCCGTAAAGCCGCCCGCGCGCTTCACTGACCGGTCCGCCACTATGCAGATCCCCGCCGCCGCCCTAGCGCTCCTTGAACGCCTTGGCGAGCTGGTCCTGCATCGGCTTCAGGAGATAGGAGAGTGCCGTCCTCGACTGCGTCTTGATCTGCACGTCGGCAGGCATGCCGGGCACGAGCTTGTTGTGCTCGCCGAGGCGCTCCAGCTCGGCATCGGGAATTTCGATGCGGGAGAGGAAATAGGATTCGCCAGTACGCTGGTCCTGCGTGAGATCGGCCGAGATGGAGCGGATCAAGCCCCTGAGCTCGGGCGTCGTGCGCTGGTTGAAGGCCGAGAATCGGATCAGCGCGTCGTGGCTCTGCAGGACCTGTTCGATGTCGTGCGGCGCAACCCTGGCCTCGATGACGAGCTTGTCGCCCTCGGGGACGACGAGCATGATCGGCTCGCCGGGATTTATGACGCCACCCACCGTGTGCACGGCGAGCTGGTGGATCGTGCCGGATTGAGGCGCACGGATGTCGACTCGCTTGAGCTGGTCCTCGGCGGACACGCGCCGCTCGACGAGCTCTGCCTGCTTGCTCTGGTTCTCGCGCAGCTCTTGCACCAGGTCGGTGCGGAACTCCTGATCGATGCGCAGGATCTGCAGCTCGATCTCGGCGCTCTTGCCCTTGGCCTGGGCCGCGGCGGCGCGCAGCTGGCCATGCTCGCCTTCGAGCCTTGCGGCCTCGCGCCGGAGCGACATCATCTTGGCCGTCGTGACGAGCTGCTTCTCCTCGAGACCCTCGAGGCTGCCCAATTCCTTGCCGATCAGCTCGATTTCCTTGGCTTTCGACGTGATCTGCGCGGCGACGCCCGCATACTCCTCGTTGAGCTGCGCGATGCGCTCCTTGAGCTGGGCCTTCTGGCCCTCGCGCGTGTCCTTCCGGCTCTGGAACAGGCTCCCTTCGCCGTTCACGATCTCGACGATCGCCGGCTCGTCCTTGCGCGCGGTGAACTCGGCGGGCAGCGTCATCTCGGGCAGCGAATCGCGCTCGGCCTTGAGCCGCGCCTCGCGGATCATCAGCTCGTCGAGCTGCTTCGACACCATCTGCAGGTTGGCCCGCGTCACCGTCTCGTCGAGACGCAGGACGAGGTCGCCGGCGCGCACCTTGTCGCCGTTCTTGACCAGGATCTCGCCGACGACGCCGCCGGTCGGGTGCTGGACCTTCTTCACGCTCGAAATCGACGACGACCACGCCGCCGGCGATTACCGCGCCGGCAAGCTCGGTGCGCGCCGCCCATACGCCGAGACCGCCGATGAGGAGGAAGACGACGACAAAGCCGCCGAGCATGTAGCCGCGAATCCTCGCATTGGCCGCCACGGCGCCCGGCGAGAGCTTGGTGCTCATTGCGCGCCTCCACTCTGGCGGTCAGTCACGATCTTGAGGCGCGTCGTGAGGCTCGGCGCCGACGGCAGCGGCGGAGGGGCCGACGCCGCGGGAGCGCCTCTTTGATCCGGAGACGGCTGAAGCAGTTTGCGCAGGACCTCGTCCTTGGGACCGAAGGCCTGGACCTTGCCGCCGGCGAGGGCGAGGACCTTGTCGACCCCGGCGAGCGCCGAAGGCCGGTGGGCGATCACGATGACGATGCCGCCGCGACCGCGAACCGAGCGGATCGCCTCGGTAAGCGCCGTGTCCCCGGCCGCGTCCAGATTGGAGTTCGGCTCGTCGAGCACGACCAGGAACGGGTCGCCGTATAGCGCGCGGGCGAGCGCGACGCGCTGGCGCTGGCCGGCGGACAGGGCCGATCCGCCCTCGGCAATCTCGGTCTGGTAGCCTTGCGCCAGATGCACAATCATGTCGTGGACGCCCGCGGCACGGGCTGCCGCCACGATTTCCTCGCCGGTCGCGCTCGGATCGAAGCGCGAGATGTTCTCGGCAACGGTGCCGGCGAACAGCTCGACGTCTTGCGGCAGGTAGCCGATATGGCGCCCGAGCGCCTCCGGAGGCCATTGGTCGAGCGCGGCTCCGTCGAGACGCACGGCGCCCCCGAGGCCGATCGGCAGCCATACGCCGACAAGGGCGCGGGCCAGCGTCGATTTTCCCGACGCGGACGGTCCGATGATCCCGAGGCCGTCGCCCGCGTCGAGCGCAAAGCTCGCATACTGAACGACGGGGCGCATCTCGCCGGGCGGACCGACGGACAGGTTCTCGACCGAGATCGACTTCTGCGGACGGGGCAACTCGAGATGATCGGTGCGGTCCTGTGCCAGGGCTCGGAAGAGATCGACAAGGCGCTGATAGCTCTGGCGCGCGGAGACGAAGCCGCGCCAATGGGCGATCGCCGTCTCGATCGGCGCCAGCGCCCGCGACATGATGATCGACCCGGCGATGATGGTGCCGGCCGACACCTCGCCGAGGATGACGAGATAGGCGCCGAGCCCCAGAATGCCGGACTGCAGGAGGAGGCGCATGATCTTCGAGAACGTGCCGATCCCGCCCGCGGCGTCCGAGGCCTTGAGCTGATCGCCGAGATGCACGTTGCTGATCTCGTCCCAGCGGCGCTGCATATGCGGGCCGAGGCCCATGGCGCGAATGACCTCGGCGTTGCGCCGCGTCGCCTCGCCGAAGGCGAGCCGCTGCGAGCCGCTCTTGGCCGCGGCCTTGAGCGGGCCGACGCTCTTCACGTCCGTGATGAGGGTGAGGCAGAGGAGAACGAGCGCACCGAAGATCGAGAACAGACCCAGAATCGGGTGCAGGAGATAGACGACGGTAAGATAGATCGGCACCCATGGCATGTCGAAGAACGCCGTGGGCCCGAGACTGGAGAGGAAATTGCGAATCTGATCGAGATCGCGCACGGCCTGCAGACCGTCGGAGCCCTGGCGGCTCCTCAGCGGCAGAATCTGCACCGCCGAATAGACCTTATCCCTGAGATCGGCGTCGATGCGCACGCCGACCCCGCTCATCACCCGGATGCGGAAGAAATCAAGAAGGCCGTAGACGGCGTAGAAGCCCGCCATGAGCAGCGACAACCCGACGAGCGTCGGTACGCTGCGCGAGGGAAGCACGCGGTCGTAGACCTGGAGCATGTAGAAGGAGCCGGTCAGCGCCAGGATGTTGATGACGCCGGAAAAGACCGCCACGCCAAGAAAGGCCTGGTATGATCGCCGCAAGGCCTGCTGCACCGGGCCCAGACGCGGCTGTGCACTTACTCCCGCACTCTTACTCATAAGCGCCCTCACGGTCTTCGAGGGGCGAAGCTGATTGCGCCGGGCGCGCCGTGGGCGACCATGTGGATGGCATCGAGGTCGGTCCAGCCGCGTAGTGCATCAGCGATCTGAGCGAGCGCAGCGTCGTCTGGTGAAAGCACAATAATCAACAATATCGATTACGCCCCCTCCTGCCGAAGAGCAAGGATTTCACGAGGAAATTCGACCCCCGCTGGGGTCGCCCGCCTGATGAGCCGAGGTTAGACAAAAGATTTCGATACTTTCGCTGCCGAGAAAGGTTCCATTGGCCGGGAGAAACGCTGAAATCGGGGCATCAGGTTAGGTTACTTTCCGATCGCGGTCGCACCGGCCGGCTCGTCACAGGCTCCTGAGTTCAGAGAGACCGTAGGTACGTTGGCAAATCGCTAGTCGTCGTCCGATGGGGCTGTGCCTAGGAAGCTGAGGACGCCAAGCACCAGGACGACCAGGGCGATGGCCCCGACGACGAGGGCGTAGAACATCTTGGGCCTCCCGCGTGCTAGCGTGATTGGCCCTCTCGGTTCGCCCGCTGCCGGCAGGTAGCCTACGCTTGGCCCTTTCGGGATTAACTAACCTCTGCGTGTGCGGAGCGACGTCCAAGGCGGATAACCCAGCTCCGTTTCCCGGGCAGGGGCTGGCTTCGCAAGTCGACCAATCGATGCGAAAGACCATCGATCCATGTCTGCTGGCGCGTGGCCGTAAAGAAGGCCTTAATCGGAGCAGACGCGGGAACATCTGCGTCCCATTGGGCGTTGATCGTTGGCTCGCCGATACCCCATCGCGCCCCGATGTGGCGAGCCTCACGAGAGGCACCTGCGACCCCGGAACCGTAGGTGCCTTTCCATGGCGAGTTACCCGACCGTCCAAGGGGCGCTGGTGCTACAGCCGGTCCGCTGTCGAGGTCTAAGCGGACGTCTCGGTGGGTTAGTCTAGGGGTCGTTTTTTACACGATGAAATCATCCGCCGTCAGCGAGCTTGTGCCCAAGACCTTGGCGACAGGGACGGCATGGGCAGTGCCGATTCCGTCGGGGTCGTAACTCAACATGTGCGAGGAGGGGCTGTAGATCATAAGCGCCCCACGTCCGTGTGGACCGGTGTTGGAAATGCGCACGTCGCCGTTGGCGGCAATCGCCTTGCCGAAATAGAGACGCGCTAATGCAATGTGATCGTCGCCACCGGTGCCATAGTCGACGATGGTATCGACATTATCCGTCCACGGGCGCGTGTCGAAAAAGAACGTATCGGCCCCGCCGCTGCCATAGAGCACGTCCAATCCGGCGTGCCCGTGCAGTTCATCATTCCCCGCTTGACCAAACAATTGATCCCGGCCTTGCAATCCGAGCAGTTGACTGCCCTGCGCCGCCGCAATCAGCACGTCATCGACCGTCGTTCCCTGATCCTTGAAGAATTCAGGGGTGACGGTTGACGTGTTGTCGCTAATCAGGCCGCCGTGCCACAGGAAGGGATAGGGCGTGTCGATAAAGTTATTGTCGGTAACGGGGAGACTATCGTCTGATGATCCACCCCCTAGCGCATAGTGATAGCGGCTGATGGTGTTGGCTTCGGCATCGATGCTCGATCCGCCTCCGCTCCAGATGCCGAAGCTCCGAAAATCGCTGAGATGGCTGTTGGCGATGGTGTTCCCGGTCACAACCGAGCCGACGCCGTTATGAGACAGCGAAATGCCAACGGCTTCACCGCCGCGGGAATAGACCTCGCTGATGAGGTTGTTGGTGATGGTTGCGTGGGGTCCATGAACCTCAATGCCAAAACAGTAGGCGTTGGGATAGACCGTCGTCCCGCTGACGCGCCAAATGGTGTTCCCGGTGATCGTGTTGTCATGGCCGTCCACCAGCAGGCCCCTAAATGTGCAGGCGGTGACGGTCAGGTCTTCAATCGTATGGCCGCCGTTAGTCAGGCCGAGCGGGCTCGAGCTTTCGAGCCTGACGCCATAGAGGCATTGGCTAATCACGCCATTTTTTATCTCGATCCCGGAGCGGTCGAGGGCATGGACGCCAATGGCGCGCGTTGCCGCCCCGCCGGCTGAAATAATGGTGTGCCCATTGAGATCAATCGTCACGTTGCTGGCGGCGATCTCGATGCCGGCTCCGTTCTGGCCGGCCGGGAGCACGATGTCCCGGGTCAGCACGTAGGTTCCCGGCTGGGTGATTGTAACTCGTCCGCTGATCGTCGGCATTTGGTCCCCCCCTGGCTAGGCTTTTGCTTCAGATGGCAGCGTACTCGCTGAGGACGATCCGACCAACTTCGCGGGAGCCAAGCATGGCTCATTAGTACCATTCAGCGATCGCAAAGTCGAACCTGGGGCCATCGGGTAGGCGTGCTTGTGTTCTGCGGCACCGGCTTTTGCCTGGGATGTCGACGACCTTGAGAATTTCGCAGGGTTCTACATGTGCGGTCAGCACCGTATGGATGATCCTTTCGCGACTATGGAACAGCACGCCTTGCAGGAAAGAGCGATCAAGTTGGCGCGCACCTTGGACGGGTTCGCGGCGATGCACCGCCATCATGATGCGACTGAGAGATCAGCGTGGATTTACCCGGTGCGCGGCGTGCAAGACGCAAGAGGCCGCCGGGGCGAACGGCTTGATACCCTGCCCTTTCAGAGGCGCCCAGACGTGGTGCCAAGCCATCCAGCCTTCGACGTGGTTGGCGTCAGTGATCTGACGGGAGACGAGTTGGAAGGTGTAGAAGCTGATGCCGATCGGAAGCAGAATTTCGGCCTTCGGTAACGCAAAGCCCACAACCTGCTCGACATTCAAACCGCGCGTCCCACCAGCCATAGATCACGAGTGAGGCAACGACGAGGATCGCCTGACAAACCAGCGGGCGGTCTGCAAATATGTAGTATAGCGCAAGCGTGACAGGCAGCAAAGCAGAACAAAAGCTTGCGATTGAAGTCGGCGATCTAATCGGGCGCAATTCAAAATTGTCAAGGCATCCCCGCGGCGGCGCGTCAGCGCGATTGCGGGATGACGTTCTTGCCGGGGCCAGGCGATCGCGGCGCGGTCAGCGACGGCGTCCGCCAGCGTCAAATAATCACGATATCGTTGAGCAGCGCGTTCGGATCGGTGCCGAAATCGACCAGCGTGATGGTGTCGTCGGCGGTCAGGTGCAGCGTCATGTCGTCGCCGGCCACCGTTGCCGTCGCCACCACTGCCGCGGCGTCGGCATAGCCATAGGCCGACGAAATCTGCAGTTTGTCGATATCGTCTTCGAAGTCCAATACTTGATCGACGGCGGAATCCTCGAAGAAGCGGAACTGGTCATTGCCCGCGTCCCCGGTGAGCCTGTCGTTTCCGATGGAACCGATGAGGACGTCGTTACCGCTGCCGCCGTAAAGCTGATCGTCGCCGTGGTCGCCGTTCATGGTGTCGTTGTCAGCCTCGCCGTAGAGTCGATCGTTCCCGACCGCGCCGAACACGATGTCATTGCCGGCACCACCGTAAATCAGATCATGGCCACCGATGTCGGTGTTGGGCGGTATTGCATCGTCGAACCGGTCGTGGTTGCCGAAATCGCCGTAAAGCTCATCGTCGCCGTCGCCGCCATAGATCCGATCATTGCCCAGATGGTCGAACGCAAAGGTTACGATCTCGATTTCACCATAGATCTTGTCGTTGCCGTCGTTGCCATAGAGCCGGTCGTTGCCGCCGCTGGCGTTGTTGTTCTGGCCAACCTCGTTCTCGCCGATGGTGGCAACGTCTCCGACGATGATGTCATGGCCGTCGCCGCCGTTGATCAGGTCGTGGCCGCAAGGCGCCGTGTTGCCGCTTGAGGATGGGAAGCGATTAACGTCCCTCACGTCGCCGATCAGGAAATCGTCTCCGCCGCGGCCATTGATGGTATCGTTGCCGCCCTTCACTGAGCCGACGGAAAGCCGGTCGGCATCGCCGGCGATGGTATCGGCCTGGGTGTCCGATCCGGTCAGGACGTCGGCGTTTCCGTTCAGCAACGAGTTTGAATTGACGTTGCGGGCGTCGCCGATCAGATAGCTCCTGCCGGTGGTGTTGTTGGCCACGATTGTGTCACGGCCGCCGGTCAAGGTGCCCGGTGGATAGCTCACGGGCGGGTTGCCTTCCTTGGTTCCGACCGATTCGGCATCGCCATAGAGATTCTGCCCCTCGCCGGTGCCACCGACGATGTTGTCCTGGCCGCCAATCAGCGCGGTGTTGCCCTGGACCTTCCAGAAGTCGCCGAACAGCGTGCCGCCTTCGCTGGTCGACGCGTAGATTGTGTCATGCCCCTTGAGCAACGTCTTCCAGAACGAGTAGGCGTCGGTGACGAGCGCCGTCAGCGGAACGCTGACGTTGCTGAAGGTGGCGTCGAAATCGCCATCCTTATCCAGGTCGATCCGGACCTTGGTGGCAGTTCCGCCTGTCGGCAAACCGCCGCCGCCGGTCGTGATTCCGATTCCATCGACACGGACGCGGTCACCGCCGGTCGTGTTCCACACATACGTTATTGGAGTACTGACGAACAGCGAATCGAACGCGACAATGTTGCGGTCGATAGCGTTGAACAACTTGTCTGACGGACGTGCGTCGAACACCGCCACGGGTCACCTCCGAATTGCAGCGACACCGGCTCCAGGGCGGCAATGTCGCAGCGATCGTCAGCTTCGTTGTCGCTCCAGCCGCCTCAAATAATCAAGATGTCGTTGAGCATCGCGTTCGGGTCGTTCCAAAGTTGACCAATGTGACCCTATCGTTGGCGGTCAGGTGCAGCGTGATGTCGTCGCCGTCCACCGGTCGCCGTGGCCACCACTGCCGCGGCGTCGGCATAGGCCGACGCAATCTGTAGCTCGTCGATATCGTTCTGAAAATCTAGCACCTGATCAACCCGCGAGTTGATCAGGAAACGGAACACGCACTTCCGACTCTGGAACTCCGCGGGCTGGTAAGGTCGGTGATCACCGATGAATGCCAGGGATCGGCTCTTCGAGGACTATTGCACACGCTGCAGTATTGCGATGGCCCGACGTTACAAGTGGCTCGAGCCGACGCCGGGCATCAGGTCGTCAGCGATCGGCTCCGCGCCACGGCCGAAGGCAATAAGGACCTTCGTGGCTTGGTCTCTGCGGACATAGAGCGACCGGACAAGCGGTGGCTCGTGTCGTTCAGCGGGACATTGCGCGGGGCGGATCGCGGTCACGAGCCGGGCGGCGGTGACCCTTTGGCTCGGGACGACCTAAATGCGCTGCGGCGCCACAATCATCCAACCTCATGGGCAATCTCCGACCGCAGATATGGACCGAAGGCAAGGCTTGTGCTAATTTGGAGGTGATCCTGAGCCCCAGTCGCGTCGAAAAATGATGCGCCACGGGAGCTAAATCGTCTTCAACAATGTCGACCTCGAGCCGGCCGCGCGAGTTTTCCTCGCCGCACGCGGACCGCGCCTCGAGCATATTTGGGGGTGGGAAGCTTGGAGCTCAATTCGCACGTCGAAGTCACAGATCCGACAATTGACACGCGTCTGCCCGTCACCGTTCTTTCGGGGTTTCTCGGAGCCGGCAAGACCACCCTTCTCAATCACGTTCTCAGCAACCGCGAAGGGCTCAAGGTCGCGGTCATCGTCAACGACATGAGCGAGGTGAACATCGACGCCGCGCTCGTCGAGAGAGGTGCGGCGAACCTGTCGCGCACGGATGAAACGCTGGTCGAGATGACCAACGGCTGCATCTGCTGCACGCTGCGCGACGATCTCTTGAAGGAGGTGCGGCGGCTCGCCGAGGAGCGCCGCTTCGACTATCTGCTGATCGAGTCGACCGGCATCGCCGAGCCGCTGCCGGTCGCCAGCACGTTCGAGTTCCGCGACGACGACGGCAAAAGCCTGGCCGACGTGGCGCGGCTCGACACCATGGTGACGGTGGTCGACGCGGCCAACCTGCTGGCGAACTATTCGTCCGCCGAGTTTCTGCAAGGATCGCGGCGAGGCCGCTGGCGAAGACGACGAGCGCTCGATCGTCTCTCTGCTTGTCGATCAGATCGAGTTCGCCAACGTCGTCGTGCTGAACAAGATCGACCTCGCCAACCGCAGGACGAGATCGCGGCCGCGCGCAGCATCATCCGCTCGCACAATTGCAAGGCGCGCATCATCGAGACCACGAACGCCGACGTGGACCTCGCGCGACATCCTCGACACCGGGCGCTTCAGCTTCGAGGCCGCGCATCGCCATCCCGACTGGTTCAAGGAAGTCAACCGCGAGCTATCACAAGCCGGAGACGGAAGAGTACGGCATCTCGAGCTTCGTCTATCAGGCGCGCGGCGCCGTTCGATCCGGCAGAAGCTGCACGCCTTCTTCAACAAGCCTTGGACCGGCGTCATTCGCGCCAAGGGGTTCTTCTGGCTCGCGACGCGGCCGCAATGGATCGGCGAGCTGTCGCAGGCGGGCGCGCTCGTCCGCCATCAGCGCGATCGGCCGCTGGTGGGACTGCGATCCCGCAGCAAAGCATGGCCGAAGGACACGCGACGTCGTCGCGCGCATCGAAAAGGGCTGGCACAACGTCTGGGGCGACCGGCGTCAGGAGCTCGTGTTCATCGGCACGCGCGACATGGACAGGGCGGCGATCACGGCCGAGCTCGACGCGTGCCTGCTGCAACGTCCGCGACGGTCTCGCCGACAGCTACGGCCTGGTCGAAAACTGTCCTGATCCGTTTCCCGATTGGGGCCGCGAGCCCGCGCGAAGCGCGACCGCGGAGCGGCGGCTTCAAACGCGACAGGCATCGACACACGACGCGGCGTGACCCGCGCGAGATCTAACGCGTGGTGACGCCGAACCAGAAGGGTGCGGACATGCCTAGACTTTCGATCGTAGAGGAGAACACGGCTCAACCGGACAGATGCGACGGTATGGGAAGCGCTGGGCTAACCCAGCGGCGACCCGCGCGACGTCTGGGACGCCGACAGCTCGGATCAGATCGAAGGCTTCGCCACCGACATCAGCGTCAATCACGGCACGCCGGTCGAGCTTCAAGATCAACGTCAACGCGACACGGCGGCGTACGACGTCCCTTACCACATCGAAATCTACCGTCTCGGCTACTACGGCGGCGACGGCGCGCACGCTGGTCGCACACGCATCGAGACGATCACCGGGCACGCGCAGCCCGATCCCATCACCGACGCGGCGACCGGCCTGGTCGATGCCGGAAACTGGAACGTGTCGACGGGTTGGGACGTGCCGGCCGACGCCGTCTCGGCGTCTATCTCGTCAAGCTGCGTGGCTCGACGAAGGACAACGGCGCCACGAACCAAATCCCGTTCATCGTGCGCGACGACGATGCGGCGGCAAAGAGCGACATCATCCTGCAGACCTCCGACACGACCTGGCACGCCTACAACGGCTGGGGCGGAAACAACGGTCAGGTCGGCGGCAATTTCTACGGCGATCCGAGCGGCACGATCAATCATCCTGACGTCGCCGACCCGGGCCTCGGCGCCCAGGACCGGGCCTACGCCGTCAGCTACAACCGACCGTTCCTCACGCGCGACGGCGGCGGCGCGGCGGCGGGCGCGCAGGACTATCTGTTCGGCGCCGACTACGCGGCGATCTACTGGCTGGAGAAGAACGGCTACGACGTCTCTTATATCTCCGGCGTCGATACGGATCGGTTGGCGCCGACTATCTGATCGGCCACAAGGCCTACATCTCGGTCGGCCACGACGAATACTGGTCGGGCGAGCAGCGCTCCAACGTCGAGGAGGCGCGCGATGCGGGCGTCAACCTGCTGTTCTGGAGCGGCAACGAGGTCTACTGGAAGACCCGCTCGACGCCGATCAGCTCTGACGGCACCGAACTACCGCACCCTCGTCTGCTACAAGGAGACCTGGGCAAATCGCGATCCGAACGCCGGTCCCGAGGACTACGCCAACATCGATCCCGCGAACGATTGGACCGGCACGTGGCGCGACATGCGCTTCGTCGACGCCGTCGATGCCAAGGCAATCTCATCGCCGGCGGCTCGCGCCATCTACATCCGATTTCCGGCACCATGCCGAATTGCAATTGCATCACCGGCGCCGGCCCGAGAACTCGCTGACGGGCAGCTGTTCGGCCCCGACGGCACCGGACAACCGGGCGCGCGCTCGACGTACCGGCGGCGTTGGCGGGCCTGCGCGTCTGGCGCGACACCACGGTTGCCGCGACCGGCGAGCTCGACATCGCTCCGGGCATCCTCGGCTATGAGTGGGACACGTCTCCGGAGGACGAGTATCGGCCCGGCGGGTCTGATCAAGCTTTCCGAGACGATCGACATCCCGTGGAACAGCATTCTGGTCGACCAGGGCAACACGGTGCAGCCCGGCGTCGCCACCCATAATCTTTCGCTCTACCGCGCCGAAAGCGGCGCGCTCGTGTTCGGTGCGGGCACCGTGTTCTGGAGCTGGGGCCTCAGCGACGAGCACGACACCTCGCCTTACGGCGCCGACATCGAGAACCTGGCGCTCCAGCAGTTCACCGTGAACATGTTTGCCGACATGGGCATCCAGCCCGGCGTGGCGGACGCCATCCTCGCCTCGCAAGGACTGGTGCGGGCGATCGGCCTCGACGGACACGACCGCCGCGACCACGACGCTCGGACATCCCGGACGAAGTGCACGCGCTGCAGACCGTCACCATCACGGGCACGGCGAGCTGACGTGGGAGGTCAGGTCGCGGCGGTCGAAGTCTCGGCCGACGGCGGCGCGACGTGGCAGCTCGCGCAAGGGCACGACGAACTGGACCTACGCTTGGCGGCCGACCTCGAGGGTAACCACACGATCAAGGCGCGCGCCATCGACGACAGCCTGAACATCTCAACCATCACACCAGCTCAAGAAACAGTCACCGTGAGTGAAGCCATGGAACCCGACACATTCAGCTTGTTCGACGGCGTGACCGTTACCGGCGGCAACTTCAACGACGGCCAGGAGGTCGAGGTCGGCATGAGGTTCACCGTCGACCGGGCGGGCTCGATCACCGAACTCAAATATTACCGCTCCGCGACCGACACGGCTGAGGTGGGCACGCGGGTCGGTAGCCTTTGGAGCGCCGACGGCACGCTGCTCGCAACCGCGACGTTCACGGGCGACACAGGCGCGGCCGGCTGGCAAATCGCCACGCTTGCCACTCCAGTCGCGCTTAACGCAGGAGAGACTTATGTCGTCTCCCACCATTCGAGCGGCAACTACTTCTCCATAAACGGCTTCTTTGCGCCAGCCAACGAAGTCACGTTCGACGGCGTGGATGACGACGCGTTCTCCGACCCCTTCGGAGTCATCAGCGCGCCGGAAAACACGGTCCCTAACGAAGGGCTGAACGGCAACGGTGTCTTCAAGTACGGCTCGGCCGGAATATTTCCAAACATCACGTTTGGCTCGTCCAACTATTGGGTGGACATCACCTTCGACGATTTCGACGGCCCGAACGCGGACCCCGTCATCACGTCGAACGATGGCGGCGACACAGCGTCCGTGACTATCCCCGAGAACATAACGGCGGTGACGATCGTCACCGCGACGGACAGTGATGCTCCCGCGCAAACGGTGACGTACTCCATTGCGGGTGGCGAGAACGCGGGTCTGTTCACGATCAACTCCGCGTCTGGCGCGCTTTCTTTCGTCAATGCGCCCGACTTCGAGAACGCGCCTGCGGTTGGAGCTACGCCCGGTTATCAGGTCATCGTGGAAGCCTCCGACGGGTTCGGAGGGACTGACCAACAGACCATCACAGTCAACGTCAGCGACGTGGACGAGCCGCCGCCTCCACCGGCGAGCTTCGATGGGCGTCAAGTCCTCGCCGAGTATATCTTCGGCGGCAATTCAAACGGCGGGAATGAGAACACGCTTTACCCCACCGCCGGCTCAAGCCAGACCGCAACCGTGAATGCGGCGTCGTCGATGTGCCGAACTTGCCATTCGCCAACGCCAGCGATCCGGCAACGGCGAATTCGGACTGGCGAGGGTCGATCTCGCGCGAACACTATCCGCATCGAGTTTCCCCTTGACGAAACCGGGTTTCCGGCGCAACCGTCGATTTCCCGCCGAGAGCAATCATCGCTACAACGGCGTGCGCATAACGGACGCCGCAGGCACACTGCCTGCGATACTCGGCGTAACGATCGTGGACCAAGCCGGTTTCGGCATTCCGATCGTCAACGGAAATCTGATCGTCACGTCCAACAGCATCTTCTTGGGCGTCAACGACCTTACCGACGGCGTCGATACGCACAATTCCCGTCAAGGCGACGTCGATGCGGCGGACGGGCGCCAACCGACCTACGTGACGCTTCTCGTCGACTTCAACGACGATCCGACCATCACATCCGATGGCGCCGGCTCTACGGCCATCATCTTGGTGGACGAGAACCAGACGGCTGTCACCACCGTCACGGCAACCGACCCGGACACGCTGAGACTGGCGACACCCAAGACCTTCAGCATCATCGGCGGTGAGGACGCGGCACTGTTCGCCATCGACGCGATCGACCGGCGCGCTAACCTTCAACGTCGCAACCGGCGAACTCGGCGGAGCGGCGCCGAATTTCGAGAATCCGCCTCCGGACGGGACTACTTCCGGCTATCAAGTGGTTGTCAAGGTCGCCGACTCGCACGGCGGATATGACACGCAGACGATCACTGTCAACCTCAACGATGTCGACGAGTTCAACGTCTCGACGCCGGTCGACACCGACGCGGCGGCCGATGCGGTGAACGAGAACGTCGAGGCCGGCACTGCGGTCGGCATCGACGTATCGGCGTCCGACGCGGATGCCACCACCAACGTCGTGACCTACTCGCTGCAGGACAATGGCGGAGGTCTGTTCACGATCGACCCGAGCACCGGCGTTGTGACGACCAACGGCGCGCCGATCGACCGTGAGACGACCGGGCCGAGTGTCGGCATCGTGGTGCGGGCCACCTCGGCGGACAGCTCCTTTGCCGACAACCCGTTCACCATCGCCATCGGCGACGTCGACGAGTTCAACGTCTCGGCGCCGGTCGACACCGACGCGGCGGCCGATGCGGTGAACGAGAACGTCGGGGCCGGCACTGCGGTCGGCATCGACGTATCGGCGTCCGACGCGGATGCCACCACCAACGTCGTGACCTACTCGCTGCAGGACAATGGCGGAGGTCTGTTCACGATCGACCCGAGCACCGGCGTCGTGACGACCACGGGCGCGCCGATCGACCGCGAGACGACCGGGCCGAGTGTCGGCATCGTGGTGCGGGCCACCTCGGCGGACAGCTCCTTTGCCGACAACCCGTTCACCATCGCCATCGGCGACGTCGACGAGTTCGACGTCTCGGCGCCGGTCGACACCGACGCGGCGGCCGATGCGGTGAACGAGAACGTCGGGGCCGGCACTGCGGTCGGCATCGACGTATCGGCGTCCGACGCGGATGCCACCACCAACGTCGTGACCTACTCGCTGCAGGACAATGGCGGAGGTCTGTTCACGATCGACCCGAGCACCGGCGTCGTGACGACCACGGGCGCGCCGATCGACCGCGAGACGACGCGGGCCGAGCGTCGGCATCGTGGTGCGGGCCACCTCGGCGGACAGCTCCTTTGCCGACAACCCGTTCACCATCGCCATCGGCGACGTCGACGAGTTCAACGTCTCGGCGCCGGTCGACAACGACGCGGCGGCCGATGCGGTCAACGAGAACGTCGGGGCCGGCACTGCGGTCGGCATCGACGTATCGGCGTCCGACGCGGATGCGACCACCAACGTCGTCACCTACTCGCTGCACGACAACGCCGGTGGTCTGTTCCAGATCGACCGCGAGCACGGGCGTCGTCACGACCACGGGCGCGCCGATCGACCGCGAGACGACCGGGCCGAGCGTCGGCATCGTGGTGCGGGCCACCTCGGCGGACAGCTCCTTTGCCGACAACCCGTTCACCATCGCCATCGGCGACGTCGACGAGTTCGACGTCTCGGCGCCGGTCGACACCGACGCGGCGACCAATGCGGTCGACGAGAACGTCGGCCGCCGGCACTGCGGTCGGCATCGACGTATCGGCGTCCGACGCGACGCGACCAACAACGACGTCACCTACTCGCTGACCTCGAACCCCGGTGGGCTGTTCCAGATCGACAGCGGGACGGGCGTCGTCACGGTAGCGGCAGCCATCGACCGCGAGACCGTGGGTCCGAGCGTCAACATCGAGGTGACGCGCAACCTCGACCGACGGCTCTGTCGAGACTCAGACCTTCGCCATCGCCATCGGCGATATCAACGACACGGCGCCGGTGATCACGACCGGCGCGACGCAAAACGTGCCCGAGAACTCGACGTTCGTCGTCGCCCTGACTGCAAGCGACGCGGATACAGTCGGCACTCCCGCGATATTCTCGATAACGGGCGGCACCGACGCGCTGCTGTTCTCGATCGTCAGCGGTAGTCTGCAATTCGTTGCGCCGCACGACTTCGAGACCGAAGACGAAACCTACCAGGTCCAGGTGACGGCCAACGACGGGAGCAACAATTCAGCGCCGCTCCTGATCACGGTCAATCTGACTAATGTCGACGAGGCGCCTCCGCCGAACTCGGCGCCGACCGACATATCATCGACCGGTAATTCGGTCGCGGAGTTCCGCTCCAACGGCACCGTCGTGGGCACGCTCTCGACCGCCGACCCTGATAGCGGCGATACAGCGACATACACGCTCCTCGATAGCGCCGGCGGCCGCTTCGCCATCGTCGGTGATCAGATCGTGGTGGCGGACGGCATTCTCCTCGATTTCGAGCAGGCGGCATCGCATGGGGTCACCGTGCGCTCGACCGACAGCGGCGGCCTGACGCTCGACAAGGCCTTCACCATCTCTATCATCGACGTCAACCCCGAGACGGTGACGGGCGACGCGGCGGCGAATACGATCTTCGGTGGTGAATTGGGCGACGTTCTGAGAGGGCTCGGTGGCAACGATACGCTGAGAGGCAACGACGGCAACGACACGATTGATGGTGGCACCGGCAATGACAATATGAATGGTGGTGCCGGCAATGACATATATGTCATCGATGGCCTGGGCGACGTGCTGATCGATGCGAGCGGCATCGACATGGTCAGGTCGTTTATCAGCAAGGCGCTTCCTGTTGGCTTCGAAAACCTCGCGCTATACGGGGCTAGCGTGAACGGTGTTGGCAACGCGGTGGCGAATGTCATTATTGGCAATGCGAATAATAACGTGCTCAGTGGTTTGGCCGGCAATGACACTATCAACGGCGGCGCCGGCAACGACTTTCTGGTCGGCGGTCTCGGCCGCGACACAATGATCGGTGGCCTCGGCGCCGACAGGTTCGATTTCAACACGTTTACCGAGAGCCCTAGGGGCGTTAATCGCGACATCATCAGTGACTTCAGCCGCGCCCAGCATGACCGGATCGATCTTTCCACGATCGATGCCGACACCAGCGCCAATCCGGGCAATGACGCGTTCAAGTTCATCGGCGCGCAGGCTTTCCACGGCGGTGGCGGTGAGGTCCGCTTCGCCGGCGGCTTCGTACAGGCCGACGTCAACGGCGACAAGATCGCCGACCTCGAGATCAAAGTCGTCGGGGTGACCAGCCTGCTCGGCACCGATTTCTTCCTCTAAGGATGCTGACCGGATCCGATTCAACGCAGAGTGCTTTTGCGAGTTGGTCCATTTCGCCTGGACGCCGACACGTTTCGGCGCGCGTCGTCCGTGGTTTCGCTGTCCCGGCTCCTGAGTCTGGCGCAAACACGCGCTTTCCCTGTCGGCGATGCCATGGGGTTCGTTACAGCTCGCAAGGCGAGAAACGGGCCGGTCGGGCGGCCCGCGGCATATCAAGATCGTCAAGCGTCTTGATCTGACGGCAGAGATGAGCCTCGGAACTGGTTGCAGAGGCGGACAAAAAGGGGGACACGCCAATTACTGCGGCCATCAAGTGGCTGCAAAGATGCACAATTACGGGGTGTCTTGACGGACACGGCCGAATCGAACCGGCGCAGACGAAATTGCCTCCCGCTGCGAACCCTGGTCCGACAGCGTGCGGCCTCGTAACGTTGGCCAGGATCCCAGTCGTGTAGGGGACTGTCGGTCGTGGGCCGGCCTTCGTTATAGAGCGCTTAGCCTTGACCACTCGGGGGCGCATCAGGGAGGCTCGCCTCCGGGAGCGCGTCGGCCGCGAGACATTGAGGCCTACCGGGGCGCCTCTCCGCGCGCAGGCTAACCCACGGCGCGCTTTGCGCGCCACATAAGAAAGAGCCCCAACCATAGGCTAGGGCTCTCCAAGGCGGCCGAGGCGGTAGACCGCAGTCGAACGACCCATCGCAGCGGCTAGTTGAAGGCGCTCGCAGATCGTCCGACGGATACGGGTTCCTGCACCGTCCCGTCCAACGGGAGCGATAGCATTTCGCGCGCCACCGTTTGTCGACAAGATCGAGGCCGGCGCGTGATTGAGCGGGTCCTGTGACGGAGCTGCAACTCAGGCGAACGCCTAAGCGCCGGTAATCTCCGGCGCTTAGGGGTTGGGCAGAAGGGTGCTTGAGGCTACGGAGACGGTAGGATGACGTGAGTCGGGCCGGTCGCCGTAGTCATCGCCAATGGGACCAGCGGGATATGCACACCAAGTTTGGTGGGAGTCGCATTCCGACAACGGCGCTCGACATCGTCGTTGGCGTGCAACCGCGTGACGAGACTGGCCATGAAAGAGCCCCAGGCATCGCCTGGGGCTCTAGACCGAGTGCAGGGGTTTGCGAACGTCCTGTCAGGATGCGGGGTAGACGGTCCGTCCGGATTTGAGGGCTCCCTGACCCATTTGGTCTGAGAGGAGGATATGCGCTGACCGACACGTTTGCCAGTGGAAAAGTGCAGACTCTGGGGATTTCGTTTGGGCGCTGCGGTGCAACTGCAACTATTCGCGCAGCGGCGTGCGGGAGGCCTTTTGAGGGGCACCGGCTTGGAACGGCCCCCCTAGTCGTTGCGGGAGTCTTGCGGGTGGCGCTCTGCTCCCGCGACCTGATTTCTTGCCGGTGATTTTTCTCGTGGCGTCGCCATCCCGGCCCTTGCAAAGGCCGACTAAACCATTAGGCCAGGCCCGCGCTTCCAATGGAGAGCGGGCCTCTTCAGTGTCAGTGACGATCGGATAGGCGAGCGCGGATAGGATCTCGGGTCAGTTCAATTTTTCCTTGGCGGCCGCTGCCATCGCTTCGATCTTTTTGGCGAGTCCCTGCAATTGGTTGAGCAGTTGGCTGGCTGCGACGTGAGTCAACGCCACGCGGCCGGAGACGACGCGGCGAAAATTGAGCGGTCGTCCTTGAACAGGATCGTCCATGCGCAGGCTCGCGAGCGTGATGATGAAATTGCCGTGCACGAAGGCGACATGAGCCACTTCGCTCGCGAAGAGCTCCTTCTCGTGATGGGGGTCTTCTAGCGCTGACTTCTGTGGCATGGCTCAAAGCTCCACTATATGCGACGACAAGGCGCGTTCATCGCCGAACCTACGCTGCGGGCGTGAAAGATCCTCTCTGGGGCAGCCGACTCCTATAGATTGCCGGCACCGCCCACAACGCCGAGGCTCAGAGAGACCCACCGTGTTCCGCGCGCTCTCCCGTTCTGCTCGACGTAACACGCGCTATGCGCTATAGTTACCGCTTCCTCTGGCATCGATGCGAGTTGTCCGTTGACTCCAACAGTTATAGTCGCGGAAGACGACGAAGAAGCAAAGGCCCTGCTTACAAAAGCGATGCTCGCCTATTGCCAGGAGAACGGATTCAGTTCGTTGAGCTTCGCGGCCACTGGGCACCTTGCTTTGGCGTTTTATCGCATTGATCGTGACGCGGCGATCCAATACACCGAGGCGGTTCTTGATTTGCTCAGGGCAGGACCACTGGACCAGGTCAACAGATTTGCTGCCGAGAAGAAACGCATGGAAGCGTTTATTCGCCTTAGGGAAATCTACGCTGCTCAGTGCGAAGCAAGTCAACCCTGAGTGTCATTGGAAGTCGGCTACGACCCTCATATGAAAAAGCCGGGTCGGTCTGTGAGCCGCCAGCATCAGATGCGGGCAGCGGCTTCATTACAACTCTTCGTCCGCCACAGCTTCGCTGAGCCGTTCGCTCGGCTTGGCCGTCCTACCTGTGAGCATTGCTAGGCCTGCGACGTGACGACAGGGCAACGTCCGCTTGGCCGCCTAGCCGCTAGGACGTGGAGGAGACGCCCCATCGCCTCTAGCTACGGTCGGGTTGGCTTTGGCGTCGCCTGATGCGTCGGGCATGAGCGACGGGTCGCGCTGGTCGCGGTGTGACGCCGCCCACAGCCGCGCTGCATACTTGAGTGGCTCGATGATGCCGTGGCGCGCCCACCACGCGAGTTCGTCGCCGGTCCTGTGCAGTTCGTCGTGATGGCCATTGCACAGCGGCACGACGTATTCGTCTGAGACCTTGAGACCCATGGCCCGCGGTTGGGCAAAGCGCAGATGGTGGGCGTGCGACGGCCGGCGTCCGCAAACGAGACACGGTTGACTGGCGACAAAGGCGAGATGCACTTTATCTCGCAGCCGCTGGTCTTTTGGACGGGCAAGCGCCGACGGTTTCTGCGCCGCGTTGGAGTTCGGGCTGTCTATTGCCTTGTCGCTTTGGGTGATTTCTTGAGGAGGCCATCCCAACGCGCGGGCCTTGCCCTTGAGCGTGGCAATGATCGTCGCCACCGGATCCGGCTCGCGCCCGTTCGTCATCCGCCGCAGGGCACGGAACGCGGCAAGGTTCTGTTCCCAGAACGCATAGACGGCGTCGATCGAGCTCAGTCGCGCGATGGCCTTGTGTACAGCCGCGACGAAGGCATTGGCATCCTCGAAGCGCTCGTCACCGGTCTCCGACCGCAGAACGAGCTCCGGCTGCTCGGTCTCCTCTGGCGCCGGCGCGGCGCTTGACAACGCTTGCTTGGCGCGCCGCGTGACGTGGCTCAAGTCCTTGTCATAGAGCGCCAGCCCGAACGGATTGCCGAACGTCGCCAGCGCCCGCTTGGTGGCGTCGGTCTCGGCCGCCTTGAGGGCGATCTCGTGCGCGGCTTCCGGAGACGGGGAGCGGCCGATCCCAGTGCCGATGCCCTCGCGCACAGTGACCGTGCCGCCGGCCCGCACCGTAATGCGCACCTTCGTCGAGTAGCAGCACAGCAATTGCCCCCGCTGCCTCTCGCTCCACTGACACCGCGGCGATAGGGTGGTGCGGTCCCAAGCGTCATAGCCAAAGATGCGGTTGGCTTCGGCAATGACATGCCAGCCCTCGACGTAGGCGATCGTCGCCCCGTTGCTGGCTCTGGTCTTCACATGCCGATATCTGAGCTTCGCCTTTAAGGCCTGACACTGTTGTTCGGTGAACGCCATTTCACTTGGTCCTCACGCTGAGTTGCACACTTGGCGTGGCCAAGGCCACTCCGTCGATGTCGACGCCGTTTTTCAGCGCCGCGAGCAGGCCTTGGCGATCGAGCTTCGCTGGCTGCGGCTTCCAATAGGCGACGGGGATCCTGTCCTCGGCCACGACCTCGAGCGCGGGGGCACCTTGGCGCAGGGAGGCGGTGAAGTCGGCCTCCTCGAGCCTCTTCAACTCGGCTTGCGTCATCGCCTCAAGCACGAGCTGGCGCTTGCGCCTGGCCCGGGCTTCGAGCCGCTCAAGGCGCGCTTTCATATCGGAAAGACGTGTGGAGAGGCCGGAGGCGAGGGCTTCATCGACTAGTGCCGAGCGGACGAGCTCGGATAGCATCTCCTGGAGATCGGTGATTCCTTCGAGCGTGTCGGCAAGGGTCTCCTCGTCGAGGTCGGGGATCTCGGCGAGGAGGCGCTCGCGCAACGCCGAATGGTTGGCCGTCTCTCGACGGATAGCTCCCCCGCCGCTGCCGTCGGCGCCCGGCCTCACGACGCGCCTCAAGATCGTGACTGACCAGAGTGGAGGCGCGCAATGAGCCAAGCTCTCGCCGGGCGCCGTGGCGGCCAATGCGAGGATTCGCGGCTACATGCTCGGCGGCTTCGTCGTCGTCTTCCTCCTCATCGGCGGTTTCGGACCGCAGATCCTGCGCATCGATCAGGAGTTCCGCACCGACCTCGTCGACGTGCTCCAGTGCTTGACCGATCTCTTCGCTACCCATGGTCCGCCCGAGCATCTTCGCTCCGACAACGTCCTACGTCGGGAAACGGGCCTTTAGGAGAGGCAACAGATCTCCATTCACTGACCACGCAAGCGTAATCACGTTTTGGGTCAGTCGCTTAGCCAGTGCCTGCGGGTGTGGGCCAGTGTTGCAAAATTGCGACAAAAGCGAAGTGCTTGTTTCCTGAAGCGATCGCCGGCTCGACATACAACTTATGCAAGTTGTACCGCTAACGGGAGTGCCCAGCGTCGGTGATGTGGCAAAACCAGTTGGCGACCAAGACCTCCGTGCGGCCCTGATCACTTCGGCGACGCTGTCCGCACGTTACCTCGACTGCGAATTGAGGGGCGGGGATCGCATGGCTGGGAACTGACGTTGGCCGATCTCAGAGGCAAGATCCTGATGGCTTGTCTCGCCGCGGCGGCATCCGCGGTGGTAATTGGGGCGTGGCCTGCGCCGTCGTTGGCCGAGACCCTGAACGAAGCGCTCGCCGCGGCCTATCGCTACAACCCGCAGCTCGACGCCGAACGGGCGCGCCTGCGGGCAACCGACGAGGAAGTGCCGATTGCCAGGTCCGGCTACCGGCCGCAGATCAAAGCCGAGGCCGACGTCAACTGGCGGCATACGAATTTCCGCCCCGATCCATTCGACAGTCGAAACGAGGGGTCGAGGTATCCGAAGGGATACATCGTCGACCTCGTGCAGCCGATTTTCACTGGGCTCCAGACCTTTAATGCCGTGAACCAGTCGGAAGCGGACGTGCGCGCCGGGCGTGAGAATCTGCGCAGCGTCGAGCAGAGCGTGCTCGGCGACGCCGTGACCTTCTACATGAACGTGGTGCGTGACCAGGCGATCGTGAGGCTGAACGAGAGCAACGTCAATGTGCTCACCCGGGAGCTCAAGGCGACCGAGGACCGCCTCGCCGTCGGCGAGGTGACGCGCACCGACGTCGCCCAGTCGCAGGCGCGGCGCGCGGACTCCGTGGCGCAGCTCGACCTCGCGAAGGCGAACCTCAAGACGAGCCGGGGCAACTTCGAGCGTGTCATCGGCCATCCACCCGCCGATCTCATGGAGCCCAGCGGCTACGAGAGGCTGCTGCCGAGAACGCTCGAGGAGGCCATCGCGATCGGCACCAGAAAATCCTGCTCTAGTGCAGGCTCTCTACCTAGAGCAGAGCGCGCGCTACGAAGTCGACCGCATCCGCGGCCAGCTCCTGCCTCAAGTCCAGCTCGAGGCGAGCTATGAAAACCGCTTCGACGTGGCGAGTAACGTCGACGAGAGCGAGGTTGGGCTAGTGACCGGCCGCCTCAACGTGCCGCTCTACGAAGGCGGCGAGGTCTACGCGCGTGTGCGCCAGGCCAAGCAGATCCATGTGAGCCGCCTGCAGGAGATCGAGCAGGCCAGGAGCGAGACGGAGGATCAGATCGTTGCGGCGTGGTCGCAGCTCATAGGTTTCCGCGCCCAAGTTCAGTCCGATCAGACCTCGGTCGAGGCGAACCGCACCGCGCTCACTGGCGTACGCGAGGAGGAACGGGTCGGCCAGCGCACGCTGCTCGATGTGCTCAATGCCGAGCAGGAACTGCAGAACTCGCAGGTGGCGCTTGCGATCGACCGGCGCAACGTAGTTGTCGCGAGTTATACCCTGCTGCAGGCGATCGGCAGGCTCGACGTGCTGAACCTCGGCGTGACGTCGACCGTCTACGACGATGAGGCGCATTACGAGGAGGTCCGGCGCAAGTGGTTCGGGCTGTGGATCACGTACGAAGATGGTCGCCAAGAGCCGTTCGATGCGTCGCAAACGGTCGACCACGAGCCTGCCAAGTCATTCTCAGATCACAAGTGACACTCAAATTCATACTGTAGCCAAGTCGTCGACGCGATAACCGTGACTGTCTTTGCGTCGGTCTTACGCTGACACCCTGCTACGTGCTCTACGGGTGCCGACCCGGCGCCGGCTCCCCTGACCGCTTAGTGACCGCCTTGCTACCGCAAGAAGTGCGACGTGATGGGATTGGAGCTTCGTCCCATCTCGTGCAGGTGGGCGACGAATTCAGGTTGAATGTTGCCGTTCGGCATCGGCCCGACGTTGAGCAGAAAATTCGCGTTGTTGCCGGCGGCGCGCACCAGATTGCGGACTAGGTCGCGCGTGTTTGGTAGAGGTTGGCACCGAGTTTGGCCTCTTTGCGCAGCATATTTTGAACTCGTGTCACCCGAAGGAACTGCACCTGATTGATCTTGATTGCTCTCAGATTAGACTGTCTGTTCGTAATGATGCTCGCGTCACGATACACAACGGACGATCTCACGACGTGCTTGCCTCGTTTGAGGACAACTTTTTCGACTGGATCTATGTCGACGGCGATCATTCCTACCTCGGCGCATCTGGCGATGCTCATGCCGCCGCGCAAAAGGTCAAGCCCGGTGGGTACCTTGTCTTCAACGACTTTGCGCACGCTGACCCGTTTCTGGGAGCTTATGGCGTACATCGCGCCGTTGTGGACTTTGCGATTTCGCAGCAATGGCCGTTCGCCTGGTTCGCATACAACAATCAAGCACTTTATGACGTTGCCCCTCGACGACCACAAAATTCAAATTGAGACACTACTGACGATGAAGCAGTCCTGACGGCCGCCATCGTGAGGCTGGCATCGCGCTATGGCCGCTACGGCTACCGGCGCATTCGCGAGATGCTCGTTGCCGAAGGCTGGCGGGCCAACGTCAAGCGCGTCCATCGCATCTGGCGCCGGGAGGGGCTGAAAGTGCCAAGCAAACAACCAAAACGCGGCCGCCTGTGGCTCAACGACGGATCATGTCTCCGTCTCCGGCCCGCACGTCCAAACCACGTCTGGTCGTATGACTTTGTCCAGGATCGCACGCAAGACGGTTGCGCCTTCCGCATGCTCGTCGTGCTCGACGAGTTCACGCGCCGCTGCCTTGCCATCGTCGTGGCGAGACGGCTCAGGTCGGACGACGTGCTCCAGTGTTTGACCGATCTCTTCGCTATGCATGGTCCGCTTTGCGAGGTTATGAAAAAGAACTGCCGCGATGGCTTATATGATATGGCGACGGTGCCCCGAGCTTTAGCATCTGGCCCACAGTCACAGAAGAAAGGAGAGGAGCGCAACGCAGAGCGGGATCGGACTTAATCATACGAGGGGCGCTGTCGAGATCGAGCGCCAAAAGCCGCGGTGCCGACGACGATCGCAACCTTCGAAAGTCCGGAGGCGAGACGAACGCCGCTGCCACCGCGAGCACGAAGAGCAGCGCGGCAATTCGACTGGAGGCTTCGTAGACAGTTGCTCGCTGTATCAAGCCGGGCGGCGATGTCGGATCACGGCATCCCTTACACTAAGGTTCGTCGCTGCTGAAAAAGCTGGCCTGTCGCGCTAGTACGCAAGGATTTATCGATGAGTGCAACGGTCGCGGCATCTCCGCGACGTCTAGCAGACCTAAGCTCTGCCTGACGCCAGCAACGCAGTTCTAGAGCGCTGTGTGACGTCACGATCACACCGAGAAATCTTGAGTATGCCGGTGTGGTCTCTTGTAGTGAGGGGTTCTCGAAAGTAAATTACGCGTCCACGACATTGACGTTCCCTTAGACACCTTACGACATCGATCCTTAGACTTGTACAATGAAAACTACGAGCTCCCAATGGCCCATATACCACTCGTCCGCAAATATCTCACCGCTGATGACTAGATCAGGCTAGCCGCCGCTAGAACTCGTAACCGAGCTCGTCGATCTCTTGGGCATACCAATCGGCGACCAGCGCTCTCGTCCGCTCGGTATAGAATTCTCGGTACCGATCCTTGGGCTTGTCGCTGGTATTGGCCACGGGAAGTGCAACCGGATCGCGGATGCCAATGGCGGCGAGCGCCTTCTGGAAATCCGCGTTGAGGCTCTCATAGCGCCCCAGAAAGTCCACGGCAATGTCGTCGCCGATGGCATAGATCTCGCGGGACTCCACGTGCGCGCGCCTGCGATTGCTCAGGAAAGCTTCGAAGCTGCGACGGGGGTTCTCGTGGCGCGTCTTGTAGAAGTAGAACGACACCTGCCGGTCCCAGGGATTGCGCACGAACGCGAACTTGTAATAGCTGCGCCACACCTCGTCCCCGGCATACGTCTTCACGCGCCAGGCTGGTATGTGCTCATAGTAGCCGATGCTCGGGTGATAGTAGCGCTCAGGCCGGCCGAGCACGCGGCGCCAGAGCGGCCGCTTTGGTTTTTCGGGATGCTCCACCCTATAGTTCCGCCCGTCGAGAGCGCGCTGGCCGGCGAGATCCTCGCGTGCCGGCGTAATGATGTCGTCAGGCCCGCACACGTGACTTAGAGCGATCTCCATGCTCGAGCTCGCCGTCTTCATCGTCTTCAGAAATATGAACTTGTGCCTGTGTGAGAGGATCATGAGAACATGCTCGGTTGGCGATGCGCTCTTCAAGACTTGAAGATTGGCCGAGCGACCGCCACGCCGCGACGCCCGTTAGAACTCGTAGCCGAACGCCTCGATCTCGCGCCGATACCATTGCGCGACGAGCCCGCGCGTATGGTCGTCGTAGAACTCGCGGTAGCTGGTCTTCTCGTTGCGAATTCCACCCTTTGCGCGCGGCAATTCGACGGACTGGGAAATCCCGATCCGCTTCAAGACGGCGGCGAACTCCGCGGCGAGGTGCTCGTAGCGCATGACGTGATCCACTGAGATGACGCCGCCAATCGAGTAGATGTCATAGTTGTTGAGATAGGCGCGGCGCGTGGTCATGAACTCCTTGAATGTCATGCGCCGTCCGGTCTCGGGGCGCACATGATAGTAGTAATGGCTAACCTGCCGGTCCCAGGGGTTACGCTCAACCGAAAATTTATAATATTCGGACCAGGTCTTGTCCCCGATAAGATGGCGCGCGGGCTCCGCGGGAATGTGCGCTGAAAAGTTCTCATGCTTGGGGTGCCAAGGCAGAACCTTCTTGAGCCAGGGCCAGACAAGGTCCCGCTTGCCGCTAACATGCCAGTGCTGGGGGCTGAGCCCCTTGTTGATTTTCTCGTCGGCTTCGCGCGTTATCGGAGTGATGATGTCGTCCGGACCGCAGATCTCTCTCAGCGCCAATTCGATGCTTGTCCCGGCGGTCTTCTTTGTCTTGACGAAAATGAATCGATGACGATGTGAAATGATCATTCACCGGCCTCTCTCGCGGACACGCATCGGTGCTTCCATATCCGGGCGATCCGGCCTCCGCAACTAGCCTGATCTCTACCCGAAGGAGAATACAGAGGAGATCCGCAGTCCTGTCGACAATCGAGATTTGCACCAAATACCCGACCAGCGGACAAGGTCGAACACCCTTGCAGACGTCAGGACTTCCTGGGCACGCCAAGGTCATGCCCTCACTCTGCCTTCCCTTTGCGGAAAGAGGGCGGGGAGCTTCTCGGCGAGGATAGCTGCGAGAACATCGAGCGGATGTTCGTCAAGCGGCCTCAAGCGTGCGATCTCGGCGCCAACGCCGTCAGACGTGAGCTCGGCGATCGGCAGCGCTGAGGCCCACCCGTTGGCCGCGAGGTAATCCCGATACCCCTGCTCGCTCTCGGGAAGGCTCGAGGCCTCCGGCGAGATCGCGATCACGGGCCGGCGGACCCACACCGCCTCCGAGACCATCGAGCTGCTGTCGACCGTGACGAGCACGGCTTCCGCTCGCGCGAACAGTGGGACAAGCGTGCCGGCCCCGGCGCTGTGCACGTCGATGAAGGAGAGGATCGGGCTCGCCGGCTCATGCGCGAGCGCCGCCAACGCGTCGGTCGCCTCGCGCGGCGTCCGGCGCGAGTTCGATACGAGCCAGCGCGCGCCCGTCTTGGCGGTCATGGCGCGGACAAAGGCAATGAGCCGTGCCCAGTCGGCGGGGGTAAAGCGCACGGTCTCGGTGTCGCCGCCGACGAGGAGGCCGAGCGTGGCTGGGGCGTCTTGATCGCTTGCCCGAGCGGCCGGCGGGATCGAGTCGGGATCGATGGCGCTGGGCTTCAAGGTGACGACGTGGCGCGGGCGGTCGCGAAAGCGGGCGTGCGAGGTGAGCACGAGGGCGAAATCGTCGGGCCGGAACTGGCGCAGCGAGCCATAGAAGATGTTGGGCGCGCCGAGCAGGCGGGCCGCCGCGGCGTTGGCGGCGAGCGTGTCGCCGCCCGCCGAGACGACGAGGTCCGCGCGCGGCAAGGCTCTCGCGTCGATTCCGTAGCCGAGGGTGAACAGGCGTACCGGCGCGAGCCCGCCCTCGATCAGCGCCGCGAGCACGCGCCCCGGCGCCCAGCGGTGGCGGCGGACCTCGAGGCGCCGCGTCTCGACGGGGCGCAGCCGTGCAGCGGCGGCGACGATGCCGTCCGACAGGTGATAGTGGCCGGGGCGGCCGTCGGAAATGAGCAGGACCGAGAGGGGGAGCATGCGACGGCAGTTCCTTGGAGGGCCAGCCAGGATTGTTTTAGCCCGAGCGTCGGACAGCATCGGCGTGTGCGAGAGAAGGATGGCCTCCGCTTCAACCTAGCAACAGGGCCAAGGACTGTCATGCCGGGCATTCATGGCGAGAGCCAGGCTCTTCTGTCGGAAAAACGTGAGCGAAATTGTCTGCCGGACCAATTCTTGGGTTTGCGTTGGTCGTTAACGCGGCACGGCATCAGGTCCGGCAACAGTGGTGCTCGCGTCAGTGTCGTGCGGCACGTCTTGGCCCCTCGGCTGCCTAGCATCGCTGTGCTGCCTCGACGCCGCCCACAGCCGCGCCGCATACTTGAGCGGCTCGAGGATGCCGTGACGCGCCCACCAGGCGCGTTCGTCGCCGGTTCGGTGGAGTTCGTCGTGATGGCCGTTGCAGAGCGGTACGGCGAACTCGTCCGACACCTTGAGCCCCATGGCGCGCGGTTGGGCAAAGCGCAGATGGTGGGCGTGCGAGGGCCGGCGCCCGCAAACGAGACACGGTTGGCTGGCGACGAAGGCGAGATGCGCCTTATCGCGCAGCCGCTGGTCTTTTGGATAGGCGAGCGCCGACGGTTTCCGCGCCGCGTTGGTGTCCGGGCCGTCTGTCGCTTTGTCGCTCGGGGCGATTTCTTGAGGAGGCCACCCCAACGCACGGGCCTTGCCCTTGAGCGTGGCAATGATCGTCGCCACCGGATCCGGCTCGCGGCCGTTCGTCATCCGCCGCAGGGCACGGAACGCGGCGAGGTTCTGCTCCCAGAAGGCGTAGACGGCGTCGATCGTGCGCAGCCGGGCAATCGTCTTGAGGGTTGCCGCAACAAACGCGTTGGGATCCTCGAAGCGCTCGTCACGGCCGGTCTCCGCCCGCAGTACGAGCTCCGGCTGCTCGGTCTCCTCTGGCACCGGCGCGGCGCCTGACAACGCCTGCTTGGTGCGCCGTGTGACGTGGCTCAAGTCCTTGTCGTAGAGCGCCAGCCCGAACGGATTGCCGAAGGTGGCCAGCGCCCGCTTGGTGGCGTCGGTTTCCGCGGCCTTGAGCCCCATCTCGTGCGCGACTTCTGGGAACGACGAGCGGCCGATGCCGGTGCCGATGCCCTCGCGCACGGTGACCGTGCCGCCGGCCCGCACGGTGATGCGCACCTTGGTCGAGTAGCAGCACAGCAACTGGCCGCGCTGCATCTCGCTCCACAGACAGCGGGGCGATAAGGTGGTGCGATCCCACGCGTCATAGCCAAAGATGCGGTTGGCCTCGGCAATGACATGCCAGCCCTCGACGTAGGCGATCGTCGCTCCCTGGCTGGCTCTGGTCTTCACATGCCGATATCGGAGCTTGGCTTTGAGCGCCTGGCACTGCTGATCGGTGAATGCCATCACTTGGTCCTCACGCTGAGTTGCAGGGTTGACGCGGCCAAGGCCACGCCGTCGATGTCGACGCCGTTCTTGAGCGCCGCGAGCAGGCCTTGGCGGTCGAGCTTGGACGGCTGCGGCTTCCAATAGGCGACGGGGATCTTGTCCTCGGCCACGACCTCGAGCGCGGGGGCGCCCTGGCGCAGCGAGGCGGTGAAGTCGGCCTCCTCGAGCCGCTTCAATTCGGCCTGCGTCATCGCCTCGAGCACGAGCTGGCGCTTGCGCTTGGCCCGGGCCTCGAGCCGCTCGAGGCGGGCCTTCATGTCGGAAAGACGTGTGGAGAGCGCGCCGAGCGAGGGCTTCATCGACTAGTGCCGAGCGGACGAGCTCGGCTAGCATCTCCTTGAGATCGGTGATTCCCTCGAGCGTGTCGGCGAGCGTTTCCTCGTCGAGGTCGGGGATCTCAGCGAGGAGGCGGTCGCGGAGGTCTTTATACCTCACACCCTCAGTGCGAATTTGGCTGGTACCAACGGGCTCATAACGCATGGTGGTGACTCAAAAAAGCTTTATTACGAGCCATTTTGTACCTCAACCCGCCAGCCCTGTCAATAGAACCGGCGCATGGCGGCAATGATTTATCCGAGCCAAATACGCGCTGCGCGCGGGCTGATTGACATCAGTCAGACTGAGCTCGCGGCGCGGGCTGGACTTGGATTAGCTACGATAAAAAGGATTGAGAACAGCGATGAAGATTTACGAGCAAACCTGCAAACAGTGATCCGTATTCGAAAGGCCCTCGAGGCAGCAGGGATCATCTTCATCGACCAAGACGAGAAACACGGTCCAGGCCTGCGTTTAAAGAAGCGCCTGCCCTAACCTGGTCGCGCCACTGCCTATCCAATTATCAAGGAGCGCCGAGCAATAGCTTTGCGCTTGCACGCAGTGGGTGATCGCGACCAAGAAAAGCGCCCCAGGTTAGCCGGGGCTAAGTAGGCAAAGCTTGTGACCGGGGCTTGCCGCTCGGCACCGCGGACCAGCGGCCGCGTTTGGAGCCCCGGCTCGCACCGGGGCTCCCGTACCGAGGGTGTGCCTGGAATGATGGGGCGGCACCCGCACCGGGTAGCGCGATTCGGCTCATGCCGCGTGTCTGTTCGAATTGGCATCCACACTTGGACGTTAACCGATCAATTGGGACGCTCTCCTGCAACTTGGACGGCACCCGCCGATCGTCTTTCCGCGAGACCTGCCAATCAGAGCGCGACAGCGCCGAGAGGCTATGCGGCTCGAGGCGTCGCGCGCTCGATGGCTCCGCAGCAGCAACCTAGCCCGGCTTGGGACCGGGGCTTAGGCTTGGGCAGACCGTGCTGTCGCGCACACAGGTGGGACGTAGGCGTCGAAGGCGCGGATCGCCAACTTGCGTCGCGACAAGGCGCGCCGCTCATAGCGATCGAGAGCGGGGCATGCGCGCGCGAGCTCCGCAGTAGATCGCCGCCAGCTTCGCGGGTCCGGTTGGCGGCTCTGCCGTGATGAGGGCGGCCAAGTCCGGACGGTTGATCTCGCGCCGGGCCATTTCGGCCTCGTCAGGCCATCCACTAAGTGTCAAATACCTCATCGACGCCGTCAGTTTCTTTTGCGCGTCCTGCGCCGGCTCGAACGTGGGATCGGCCAGCGCGCGCTCGATATACCGCTGTCGGATGGCGCGGATGCGCTTGAGATCGATCTGGGCCTCGGCAATGCGGCGCGCCAAAGCGAGGCGGCGAGGATCGGCCGCCGCGCCGGCAAGGCGGCGGGCGAGGGTCTCGACCTCGGGCGCGAGCACCGGATCCTCGAGCACCGGCAGACTGAGCCCGTGCCGGCGCGCGTTGCCGCCGAGCGCCGTTTGCCGCGCGCCGTCGTGGGCCCGGTGCTGGCCCGCGCATTGGCGCGGTTCGCCCGCCGCTGGCGCTCGCTCGTCATGAGGCGAGCGCCTGCGTCGCGGCCGGCGTCGCGACATCACGATACTCGGCGTCGAGCGCTTGCGTCGCGTGCTCCAACTTCTCCGCCAGCACCGCGCGATGGCGGTCGATTTCGCGCAGGGCCGCGGCGCGGCGCGCCTCGGTCAGGCCAATCATGCGCTCGATGCGCTCGATGTCGTCGAGCCGCGCCGCCAGCGTCTCGGCCATGACGGCCTCCTGCGTGAGGCCCGCCGGGGCGAGGAGCTCGTCGACCATTTTGATGCAGCTGCTGATCACGCCTGCGCCCACGCCTCTGGCGAGTACCTCCGACCTCGCTCGACGCGTCAAGGAGCGGCCGCAGCAGCCGTTCCAGCCCTTGATAGTCGCGCTGTTTGCAGCAGCTGGCTTTAAGCCGGCGCAGGCGCAGCGTCTCCCAGATGAGGTCGACGATATCGCGCACCCACATCTCCTCAAGCAGGTCCGTCGGGGCCACGTTCTCACGCACCTGCTCGAGCAACTCGGCGTACTGGGCCGCATTGTCGCCGGTGATCAGCGCCGGCGGCCCGAAGAGATCGTCATAGGGCGGGCTGTTCTCGACGGTCGGCGCGGTGTTGACGGGTGTGCCGGTGGTAGCCATGGCGACGTTCCTCCTTTGAATCGCGTTTCGGCGTCGGTGACGGGCGCAACTTATAGTTGCGCCATATGTTCATGGTTTGTACTCGCTAGGTACGATGGCTTCCGACGATGTCAAGCCTGAATTTCAGGACGTCTCGGACGGTTCGGACACCACCGTCGCGCCATGGATTTGGGCGGCTGAGCTCAGAGGTGTCTCGGGAGCCCGCGACGAGTCCACCTCGCGATGCTGGCGCCCGCACTTGAGGAGGCGACCGCGCGTCTCGCGGTCAGTCGTCATCGCTCTGGGGCGTTGGGCACTCGCAATGAGGTCCCATCTCAGCGAGCCGCCTCCGGTGTAGCGTCCTAACTGCGCGCGGTATCCTCGGCTCGCGCCCTGCTCATGCCTTGGATGGCGCACGCGGCGCCACCGCCAGTCCGAGAAAGACCACCATCGCTCGGTTGAGCCGGAGAATGTCCTTATCGTCGAGCCTGCGGACACGCGCGCCGAGTTTGGCCTTCGGAACCGTGGTGATCTTGTCCACCATCAGACGGCAGGCAGCGCGCAAGCCGTTGCGTTGGTTGGGCACGACCGATAAACGAAACAGCGGTGCGTCGGTCGTGTCGGTGGTGAAGGCGCAGATCGTGATCGAGCTAGTCGCGTCGAAGTGGTCGTCCTGCACGATAACCGCCGGGCGTGGTTTGCCCGCATAGTCCTTGCCACCTGAAAGCGTCCAGATATCGCCCCGCCTCATCCTTGGTCCTCGTCAGAGCGTCACTCGGACACAGCGTCGATGAACGCCTGATCATTGCCGGCATGCTTGCTACGGGCGACAGCCAGCGACTGGCGATGCGCCTCTGCCTTGAAGACAGGCGTGCGAACGTCCGGCACCCAGATCTGGATCGGTCGCAGGCCCTGAGCTCTCAGGCGTTGGCGATGCTTGCGCACCTTTACCCGCGACGGCCGATGACTCGACGCCGTGGCCATGAAAAAACCTCCCACTTACGGTTACATGTAACCTACCACGCGCCATGACCTTTTACCATAGCTTTTCAACTTCCGCTGCAGGGTGCGATGACCGTTGGCTTCGTTTACGGATAGGAAATTGCAACATGCGATGCCGATAATGACTTCATGTAGTCGACGTGTGTCGGCGATCAGACTAGCCAGACGCCGTTGGCCTACACTTCGATGGAGCAAACGGATCTCCCAGATTTAAGAATGTGGAAATTGCCGACCATCCAGCGGGCCCTCGAGGCAGCCGGGATTATCTTTATCGACCGGGATGAAAACCACGACCTGGCGTGCGGTTGAAGAAGCTGCTGCCGAAATTGGCCTGGCTACCAACCCACAATCTTCAAGCCATCGATCTTTAGGTTCTTGATGGCCGCGTCGCTTGTGACCAATGTCGCGTCAAGAGCCACAGCATGGGCGGCTATCATGATATCAAACGTGCCAGCGCTTCGACCAAGGCGCTTGGCGTTGGCTCGAATCCGAGCATGGATCTCGGCGGCCTCTTCATCCCAGGGGTGGACCCGTATGCGCGCAAGGAAAGCGCGTATGGCGGCCATCACCGACGGCATGTCCGGGCGAAGGCGAGCGCCGTAGAGCAGTTCCGCCATCGTGACGCTTGAGATCGATAATGCCGTGGCGCCGGATCGACGCATACCCGTGACACTCGCGCGCTCAGCCCGAATTAGCCGCGAGGCGGTATCGGTATCGAGCAAGAACTCATCCACGCCGGCGCCTCAATTTCGTGAGCGGATCGCGCATGGCGTCCTCAGGCTGATCACGGCCCGCCATAAGATCGTCGGGCAGTGCCAACGAGTGCACCCAGTCAAAGTACTCTTGCCAGGATTGCATCGGTTTCGAAATCACCACATCGCCCGTCACAGGATCGCGCCGGATATCAACTTCATTGCCTTCGAACCGAAATTCAGCGGGGAGCCGAATAGCCTGACTGCCACCGTTCATGAATAGCTTTGCCTTTGGCACCGTCCACTCCCTTGCATGTATATATGCTGCATATATACTTCGCTTCAGAACCACGGTCAAGGTTCTTGACATCGGCAAAACGGGTTGCCGTCTTGCGGAAGCCACACACACACACCGCTTGGTTAGCGCTCGAGCGCAATTCAGCGCGGTTTGGCAATCAAGGTGAGAGAGCGACCTCCTCCAATTTGTCGCGCCAAACTCATGCCTTTAGTGGCGCACGCGGCGCCACCGCCAATCCGAGAGACCTCCATCGCTCGGTTGAGCCGGAGAATGTCCTTATCGTCGAGCCTGCGAACACGCGGACACAGCGTCGATGAACGCCTGATCCTTGCTGGCCCGCTTGCTAGCGCCGACGGCCAGCGACTGGCGATGTGCCTCTGACTCGAAGGCAGGCGCGCGAACGTCCGGCACCCAGATCTGGATCGGTCGCAGACCCTGAGCTCTCAGGCGTTGGCGATGCTTGCGCACCTTTACCTGCGATGGCTTGTGGGTCGGTGCTGTGGCCATGAAGGTAGGCGCCTTGGGAAGACGCTAGTCATCGTCCAATGGGGCTATCCGTAGGAAGTTGACGACGCCAAGCACCAACACGACCAGGGCGATAGCCCCGACGACGAGGGCGTAGAACACCTTCGGCCTCCCGCTTGCTAGCGTGAATGGCCCTCTCGGATCGCCCGCTGCCAACAGCAACCTACGCCTGGCCCTCTCCGGATCAACTAACATTTGCGTGTGCAGAGCAACGTCCAGGGCGAAATAGCCCAGCCTCACAGGACGACCCATCGATGCCAAAGCGATGATCGCCTGGGTTCACGGGAGTTTTCTCTTCTTTATTTCTTGTGCGAGCTTTTCTTGTGCGAGCGGATTGGGGCTTGCTCTTCGGTCTGTCAATTCAGGGCTCGCGTGCCCCGGTGACCACACCATAGCCTCAGCGACCTGTTATGCTCCTCGCGTTTCGAAAATGACATGGCACAAGGGAGCTTGCCATGGCCGAGGCACTTCGCTTCGTGATCCTTCTCATTATGGGGCTGACCGTAGCGACCGCTGGCGTGATCGTGGTCCTCTACGGCTAGAGAGCTGAAACCGAAGCACAGCAACTAGCCATCTAGCGGCACGCCCGTGCTGCTAGCGTTGACCTCTTGTGCCAGACATCTAAGTTCCTGCGCATGTGCAATCTCTGCAGCTGCACGCCCGCGAAGCAACGGACATCCTCCGTTTCACCGAGCGGATGTTGGCTGACGAACCGCCGCGGCGACGTCAGTTTCGCACTCGTTTTGAGCAACCGTGAACTTGATAGCGTCAACGAACGTAGGGAGACTTTTCCATGTATCCCATTGATATATGAGCCGGTTGTTGCAGATTGCCGAGACTAAGGGTGCATATTTATGTTTGACAGCGCGGTGATTTCCTTTGAACACATTATCGCTAATCACAACATTTGAAATGGGTCCTTTTTTGCCGTGAATTAGAAGCCCGGCACCGGCGTTATCGAGAAAGTGTGAGCCTTGTATCCGAACGTTGATTATCTCTTGGGACGGGGAATCCGGCTCAAGGTCAATGCCAGAGCTGGGGCGCGTCCCCCGGGTATTCTTAAAGACTGAGTTGGTCACCACCAGTCCGTTTGCTGCGATGATCGACAATCCTTGTCGGCGGTTGTAGTCGGCGGTGACTGAGCAGAACGTCACATCCTCGGCGCCTTGGACGTAGAAGCCGTCGCCCCACATATTCCGCGCGGTTACCCCGCTGATAAGGATGTGTTGGGCGCCGCGCTCGATTTCAATTCCCATCCCCCGTTGTCCCGACTCGCCCATGTGCTTCTCGCGGTCACCCTCAAGAACCCCCCCGACCACGGCTACATTCGACGCGCCTGAAATTGAGAGAATGGAATAATACTTGGAGCTGTTGGGTATAGCCTTCAGAGTTGCACCTGTCAGCTTGAGCGTCATGTCACTCTTGAGTCTTAGTCGTTTCTTTCCCGCTGCGTTCACCATGTATACGCCGTCGGGAACGAGGACAGTCCCGCCTGTTCCCGCGACCTCATTAATCGCAAGCTGGATCGCGGCCGTATCATCGGTCAAGCCGTCGCCCTTCGCACCCTTGTCTTTGACGTCGACAACCAAAGTTGAGCCGGGTGCGACGGCACATCCCTGATCACTCGCTCGCGCAGAAGCGTCTAGTGACGGGAAGTATGTCCCGAGCAACAATGCGCTCAAAAGGACCCCTGGCGCGCGCTTCTTGCCTTTGCGGACCAATACACCTTTGTGGACCAATACAACCATTACACACTCAACTTATCTCGCGAACATATTCCCACATAATGTGGAGAATTGAGGACCGGACGGGCTCTATCGTCTGACGAAACTCGATCTGCTAGTTAGGCGCAGGAACACTAATTTCCAATGAATAGCTGTGTCCTGCAATTGCTGCCTCACGGTCAGGTAAGTCCGATCCTCGCAGCCGGTTCGGCCCGCTCGCACGCTGCGCAAGGCTCAGTCCCCGGCGAGGCAGAGACACCGAAGTCCTGGATCACAGCACGTTCTGCTCCGGGTCGTTGTGAGAAGCGAGCCGGGTCTCGAGAGGCTCGCAAGCAATTGTGTGCTGCCAGGATGCGGGCGGGTTATCGTGGAACGGCGCTGGACTTAGGGTGGAGTTTGCTGACAGATCCGGGCCGGTCACTCTCGGGTGTGAACTGCCGCGTCTCACGCATGGCTCAATTCAAGCAATCGGCGTTCGGCCATGCGCGAACGCCCGATGAGCGAGGTCTGTCGACGTGGGCTCGCCAGAGAAGAACGAGCCCCGGCTTGTGACCGGGGCCCTTGCATCGAGAGTGTGCCAGTGAGGGCTGGCACAGCAAATGTGTAAGTCGATTCGCCACTGATTGAGGGCTATGCGCAGTCGAGTCCACAGGTGAGTAAGTGTCAGCCGGCAGATTGGGACGCTCTCTTAGTACCTACCCTTAACGAACAATCTGCCGAAAAGGCCTTCATTAATAAAGAAAAAAATGCCTTAGTACCTACCCTTAACGAACAATCTGCCGAAAAGGCCTTCTCGCACCATCAATGACGACCGCAACCATCGCTCACATTCGTGGCGGCCTCGGGCGACATGGTGGAATTAAAAGATCACGGCAGCGTTCGTGCTACCGGGACTGGGTCGAGATCTGGACGGTGCGGGAACCCCCGCCGATGGAGTTTAACTCCGTTGCCGCGTGCGAGGACTACGTCGACAGGGGCCGAGAGCCGACGCTTGCGGTGCTGCTGACGCAGACGCAGGCTGCCCACGGAAGCCGGCCCTCCCTCCAGTTGATCCGCTTCATCTGCCCTTTCCCGCTTTCGCCTTGATCGCCGAGGGCGGCGTGAGCCTTGCTCGGCGAGCCAAGAATTTGATTCCTGTCATCCATGAAGCCGACGACGGCGGTGAATGCGACCCACACCGCCACCGTCGCCATCGTCAACTCCGTGTTAGTGAAACTATCGAGCCGCATCTGGACATCCTTACCGGGTCCACCATCCGCGTTGTGTGAATAACGGGGACAGCCGCGCGTTTTCTGCCGGGCCTGTATCGTAGATGCAACTTAGGGCCGCTAACGTCGCGGACAGGTCCTCAGGGATCGCGGCGTGTCGGCGCGCGCCGCGCGGGCGTCACCGCGAACCGCTTAGCGCGAAGGGTGACGGAGGTCGCACCCCCGGGGGTCAACGGGGGTTAATGAGAAAGAGCCCCAGCCAGAGGGGCTAGGGCTCTTCAAGGCGGTCGAGACGGTAGACCGCAGTCGAACGACCCGTCGCAGCGGCTAGTTGGAGGCGCTCGCAGATCGTCCGACGGATACGGGGTTCCTGCACCGTCCGCCCAGCGGCAGCGATAACATTTCGGGCCTGAACGTTTGTCGACAAGATCGAGGCCGGCGCGCGATTGAGCCGGTTCTGTGACAGAGCCGCAACTTAAGCGACCGCCTAAGCGCCGGTAACTCCGGCGCTTAGGCTTGGGCAGAAGGGTGCTTGAGGCTACGGAGGCGGTAGGATGCCGTGAGTCGGGCCGGTCGCCGTTGTCATCGCCAATGGGACCAGCGGGATATGCACACGAAGTTTGGTGGCTCTATGGGGCAGCCAACTCCTATAGATTGCCGGCACGGCCCACAACGGCGAGGCTCAGGGAAACCCACCTAAAGGCGGGGTGGTTATCCCAATATATTCAGTATACGGATCATATTGCTCTGCTTGCGGCAAAACGAACCCAATTTTCCCTGCCAGAGCGAAAGGAATGATTGGGCCCACCCCGGTCGAGGCCTTGAGCATTTTGGCAGAACGAACCCAATTTCACATGGAAAAACAGCGACCCGCGCCCAAACGCAGCCGACGGCCTGTCATCGGGCTCGACGATAGGCTACGCCTGGCGCGGTCGTGAACGCTTGCGGATGCTGGGGTGCAACTGGGAGTGGGACGTTGAGACGGCGGTCATCGGGGCCGACGCAGCACTCAAGCGAGCTCCGCTGCGGTAGCTTTGGAAAAACGAACCCAATTTCCTCATGACAACGAATGTTGAGAAGGGGGTCATCGGGGCCGAAGTGGCAACCCAAGTGCTTTCCGCTGCGGTAGCTTTTGGCAAAACGAACCCAATTTGCTCATGACAGCGGACGTTGAGACGGCGGTCATCGGGGCTGGCGTGGTCGGCCTGGCGATTGCGCGTGCCCTCGCGCTCAAAGGCCACGAGGTGCTCGTTCTCGAGCGCCATGGGCAAATCGGGACCGAGGTCAGCTCGCGCTCGAGCGAGGTCATTCACGCCGGCCTCTACTATCCGCCCGCGAGCCTCAAGGCGCGCTTCTGCGTCAAAGGCAAGGAGCTTCTCTACCGCTTCGCCGCCGAGAACGGCGTCCCACACCAGCGCTACGGCAAGCTGCTCGTCGCGACGAGCGAGGCGGAGATCGAGGTGCTGCGGCGCATCCATGCGACGGCCGAGCGCAACGGGGTCGGCGACCTCGTCTATCTCGAGGCCGCGGAGGCGCAGGCGCTCGAGCCCGAGCTCGCCTGCGTCGCAGCCTATCTCTCGCCCTCGACCGGCGTCGTCGACAGCCACGCGTTCATGCTGGCCCTCGAGGGCCACATACAGGCCGCAGGCGGCTCGATCGTCCTCTCGACACCCGTGAGCGAAATTCGCAGGACGCAGGGCGGCGATTTCGAGATCACGACGAGAGGCTCGGAGCAGCCGCTGACATCGCGCAACCTCGTCCTTGCCGCCGGCCTCGGCGGTAGCGCACTCGGCCGGTTGCTCGGAGGGCTCGGAGACTATCGAGTGCCGGAAACCTATCCCGCCAAAGGCCACTACTTCATGCTCGCCGGCAAGTCGCCGTTCCGCCATCTCGTCTACCCTGTGCCGCAGGGCGCGTGGCTCGGCATTCATTTGACGCTCGACGTGGCGGGTCAGGCGAGGTTCGGCCCCGATCTCGAGTGGAAGGAGGAGATCGACTATGCGTTCGATGACGGCTCGGGCAGTCGGGCTGCGACCTTCGAGCGCGAGGTGCGCCGCTATTGGCCGGGCCTGCCTGCCGGCGCGCTTCAGCCGGGATACACGGGAATTCGTCCCAAGATCTATCGCAAGGGCGAGCCGGTGCCCGACTTCGCCATTCACGGGACAGCGGAGCATGGCATCGAGCGGCTCGTCGCCCTCTACGGGATCGAAAGCCCGGGCCTGACGTCGAGCCTCGCCATCGGCGATCATGTGGCGGCCCTGCTCGGCGCGCCTTGATGACGCCGGTAAGGCTACCGACAAAGTCCGGGGACCTGGCTGCGCGCTTCTCATCGACCTTCCCCATGGGGAGCGCTAGTCTGTTCCTTAAGCGAGAGTTCCCGTGCATGCCGACGCCGACGACGCATCTTTTTCGCCCGCGAGCCATCGCCGGCCTCGTGGCGGCGAGCTTGGCCGCCGTGACGGCGGCGTGCGGCAATGAGGAGCGCCGCGACCTGCCCCGCCTCGATGCCGAGATCGCGGAGACGTCGGTCTCGGGCATTTCCTCGGGGGCCTACATGGCCGGCCAGTTCGAGATTGCCCATTCGCGTCTCGTCAAGGGCGCGGCCATCATCGCCGGTGGCCCCTATGGCTGCGCGGAGAGCTTGTACGCCGATCTCATGCCCGGGCCGGGCGTGGCGTTTCTCAATCTGTCGAAGGCGGTCAACGGCTGCATGCTGAACGCGCTTGCGCTGTGGGGCGTGCCGAACCCGCCGATGCTCGCCGACAAGGCGAGGCGGCTCGCCGAGGACAACAGGATCGATCCGATCGCGGACGTGCTCGACGATCGCGTCTATCTCTTCTCGGGAACCGAGGATCACACGGTCGTGCCGGCGATCGTCGACGCGGCGGGGGAATTCTACACGAGGCTCGGCCTGCCGGCCGAGAACCTCAAGAAGGTCGTCAGCGTTCCGGCCGGCCACGCCTTCGTCACCGATGCCGAAGGGCTCGCGTGCTCGGCTTCCTCGCGCCCCTATGTGGTCGACTGCGACTACGATCAGGCCGGCGACCTGCTCGCCCACATCTATGGGCCCTTAAAGCCGCGCTCCGACGCCCCGTCCGGCGCCTTCGCCACCTTCGATCAGCGCCCGTTCACCGAGGGTCTCGACCACCATGGGCTCGCCGACGAAGGCACCGTCTACATTCCAACCGCCTGCGCCACCTCTGAGCGCTGTCGCGTGCACATCGCCTTTCACGGCTGCGCGCAGAACAAGGAGGCTGCCGGCGATGCCTTCGTCCACGACACGGGCTTTGCCCGCTGGGCCGACACCAACAGGCTCATCGTGCTGTTCCCGCAGGCGGAGACGAGCGCGATCAATCCGCAAGGCTGCTGGGACTGGTGGGGCTACACGGGGCGCGCCTATTTGACGCGCGAGGCGCCGCAGATCGTGGCCGTCCATCGCATGCTCGAGCGCTTGGGCTCTCCGAGAACGGGCTCCTGACGGGCCGGGATCAAGCAGAAATTGTTTCTGGTGTGGCGGCGACCTCGGCTAATCATGTCGCCGATGGGAAAAGACGATCGAGCACGTGATTGCCGGGATTGTCCGGGACGGCGCAAGGGAACCTTGTCGGCATGCGATATGCGACCCTAGCCGCGCCGCGGCTTAGGCGCGCCGGCGAGCGGCCGCTTGTTCCCGCCGCGATCGAGAGCATTGGAGCCGTGACGGCAATCCTGATGCTGGCTGCGGTCGTTCTCGCGCCCTGGTTCGAGCAGACCGGCGCCGCAAGGGGCGCCGGGGCTGCCACACGAGGCGCCGCCGACGGAGGCTCTTCCGCTTGGCCGCCCTCTGGAAAAGAGACGGTCGTCAGCGGCTACGTGGGGGCGCCCTACTACCATCGGAGCAACGTCGAGATCAAACGGCCGAACGGTACGGACCTCGAGCTCAAGCGCCTCGGCTGGGACGGCGATGCGCTCTATTTCCCGATCGACGGCGGCGTGCGCGCCGTCCGCTGGTCGGGCTCGACCGGGCTCATGATCGACTTCCTGCACAACAAGGCAATCGCCCGCCTCGGCAAGGGCGCGCACGGCCGCAGAGATTGAGAACGGCGTCATCGAGGACGTCGAGACGGCCGGAACGCTGAAAGGACAGCCGGCACCCTCGCCGTTGCGCCTCACCGATTTGTTCGACCGGCTCGAGTTCACGCACGGGCACAACGTGCTTCTGCTCACGGGTCTTGCGCGGCTCGCGCCGCTCACGCCGCGCATTCGGCCCTACCTCGGTCTCGGCGCCGGCGTCGCGGTGCCCCACGTCGAGGTGTGGTTCGCCGGCGAGGGCGCAAAGAGCAGGACCCACGAATACCAATACGCGGGACCCGCGGCCCAGCTCATGGCCGGCCTCGAGCTGCGAGTGGGCCGCGGCTCCTACTTCGTCGAGTACAAGTTCATCTGGGCCTCGCTCAGCGGCACGCTCACCGGAGGGCGATCCTGGTCGCTCAAGGACCTCAAATCGCCGTGGCTGCCCCGCTGGCTCGTGGAGCCGTTCGTGGGGCTCACGGAGATGCCGGGCGACCTGTGGCGCCAGCTCGAGCGCTGGAGGAGCGGCGAAGCGCCGAAGCAGGGCACTTTCGCGACGTCTCTGTCGTTGCACGAGGTGGTGATAGGAGCGGGATACGTGTGGCCGGGCGCCACGGCCGCCCCGCCCGCGCCATAGGGACTAGAACCGGCGCAGGAGGCGCTCGAGGTAATCGAGCTCGACCGGCGGGCGGGTCGCCTCGCCGAGGCGCCGGCGCAGCTCCTCGAGAATCTCGCGCGCCCGCTGGATGTCGATCTGGTCGGGAACCTTGACGGAGGTGCCGAGGTCCGGCCCCTGCGAGCGCTGAGGCCGGCCCAAGGGATCGCGCGGCGTATCACCGCCCTGGCCGTAGCGCTGGGGCATGTTGCGCAGCATCTCCTGCGCCATGGATTGCGCCCCCTGGCGCATCTGATCGAGGGCGCGCGATTGCTCATCGACCGCCTCTTCGAGGTCGCCCTGCTCGAGGGCCCGCTCGGCGCTTTCCATGGCCTCGCGCGCCGCGTCGAGCTCGCTTGACGAACCCGCGCCCTTCTCGCGGAGCTTCTGCTGCAGCTGACCGAGCCGCTCGCGCAGCTCGCGCTGGCGCTCGCCGAGCTGGCTCAGCCCTTCGTTTCCCTCCTGGCCCTGGCCGAGCTGGTCGCCTTGCCCCTGCTGGGCCTGGCCGCCCTGCTGGCCACGCTGCCCGCGCTGGGCGCGCTGGCCTTTGCCTGGCGGCGCGCCGCTCTGGCCCTTCTGGCCGTCCTCGCTGCCCATGCCCTTCATGCCGGGCGGCGGCTTCTGGCCGCCTTGGTCGCCGCCGCGCTGCTCCTCGAAGGTGTCGTCGAGCAATTTCTGCTGGTCGCCGACCATGTCGCCGAGGTCGTCCATCATCTCCATCATTTCGCGGTTCTTCTGAGCCTCGGCCTCGCTCATCCGGCCGGCCTGCATGCGTTCCATGAGGTCGCGCATCTCGGACAAGAGCTGCTGGGCCTGCTCGCGCGAGCCGTTCTTGGCCATCTCCTCGAGGTTCTTCATCATGCGCTCGAGGTCCTGCTGGGAGAGGATCTGCTGCTGGCTGTTCTGGCCTTCGGACGCGGGCTCGCCGTTCTCCGCGTTCTTCTCGGCGAGCTGCTTCATGTAGTCGGCGAGCGCCTGGCGCAGCTCCTGCATGAGGGCCCTGATCTCCTCGTCGGAGGCGCCGTTCTCGAGCGCCTTGGCTAGGCGATCCTGGGCGTCCTTGAGCGCGCGCTCGGCGTCCGACAGGCTCCCGTCCTCGATCCGGAGCGCGATATGCCAGAGCTGCTCGATGACGCTCGCCATCGCGGCGCGCGAGCGGTCGTCCTCGAGACGGTGATAGACCGATCTCAAGCCGAGGTAGACGCGCAGGTCGTCGATGAAGTCCTCGGGCTCGAGAGTGAGCGCATCGAGCGCCGTCATGACCTGGTCGCGATAGCGCGGGTCGTCGAGAAGCTTGCGCCGCTGCTCGACGACGGCGCGCGCCAAGGGCTTCGTGAAGCGGCGCTCCGGCAGGACGAGATCGAGGGGCACGCTCCGTCCCGTCTGGCCGGCAACGTCCTTCACTTCGAGCGTCATGCGCACCTTGAGGCCGGCCCAGGGATGAGAGGCGAACTCGAAATAGGTGAAGGCCTCGGCCACCTTCGCGCCGGCCTGGGGCAGGCGCAGCGTAAGCTGCGGCGGGCGCTGAAGCGGCGGGCGCGGGCCCTTGGGACGTTCGGCGGCGGCCCAACCCTTTGCTGGATCAGGTTCGGCCGGTGCGAGCTTCTCGAGCTTCACCTCGCCGGAGGCGAGGCCGTAGTCGTCCTCGGCCTTGTAGGTGAGCTTCATCGAGCCGCGCGCCGTCACCTCCGGGGGCCTGCTCAAGGAGATTTGCGGCACCTTGTCGGGAATTACGTCGAGCTGCCAGGCCGCGACGGGGTGCTCGCCGAGAAGGGCCCGGATCGCCGTCGAGCGCTCGAGCACGTAGCGGATCTCCTGCACGCCATGGGCGTCGGCCTTGGCCTCGGCCTCGATGCGTTTGGGTGCTGTCGCCGAGGGGAGCTCGAGGGCCAAGCGCTCGGAGCCGGCTCCGCTCGCGCGCACGATGACGACGCTCTTTTCCGGAACCTCCTGCAACTTGCCGGCCGCGGCCGCCCCCTTGCCGAGGGGCGCGGCCCCGTCGGAGAGCATGACCGGCGGACGCCCCGTGTAGGCCGGCGGCGTCACCCAGGCATCGAGACGGGCTTCGGCCAGCGTTGCCGCGGACGAGAGTCGGAACGCCGAGCGCACGCGGTCGAGAACGCCGTCGCCGGCGAGCGCGGTGAGCAGCAGCACCAGGATTACACCTAGCGCCCTCAGCGCGAATGGGTCGAACCTATCCGTGCGCGGGTGCGGACCGCCGGGCCTCAAGCGCGCGAGCAGCGCCGCCATGCGCGCGCGATGGGCCTGCCAGATGGTCCGCGTCGCCGGGTCGGCGGCCGAGGCCGTGAGAGTGTCCTCGTAGGAGGACGCCGGACGATGGGGCACGCCCGAGACGCGCTCGATGCGCCGGATGGCGTCCGCCCGCGAAGGCCACGGGACGCGCGCAGCGTATATGATTGCCGCAAGAACGGCGGCCGCGAAGGCGGCGAGAAGAGCGAGATGCGCCGCGTCGCCGAGGCGAGCCCAAAGGCCGGCATAGGAGAGGAGAAGGAACAGCCCGCCTATGCCGAGAATGACCCATAGCCGCAGCCACAGCTGCTCGAACACGGCCGCCAGCTTGGCAAGCCGCACCTTGCGCTCGAAGACGCGGTCAGGCGCCTGTCGGCCCGTGTCGTTGGCCATTGGATAAACCTAGCATGCGTGCGACGCTCCGCATCATTAAACGGAATTCATGAAACGCGGGGGCAGGGCATAAGTTGCGGGGATAATTGCGTCCTCACCCGGGCAGCTACCCGGCGAGCCAGGGAGCGACCCTGTCGAGGCCGATCAGCTCCTCGTAGGTCTGGCGCGGGCGGACGACGGCGAAGCTTTCTCCATTCACCAAGACCTCCGGCACCAACAGGCGGGAATTGTAGGTGGACGACATGACCGCCCCGTAGGCGCCGGCCGTCATCACCGCCATGAGGTCGCCCGCTTCGAATGGGGGCAGCGGCCGGCGCAGCGCCAAATAGTCGCCGGTCTCGCACACCGGTCCCACGACATCCTGAAAGACCGGCGGCTCGTCGGCGCGCGCCTCCTCGACCGGCCAGATCTCGTGATGAGCCTCGTAGAGCGTCGGGCGGATGAGATCGTTCATCGCCGCGTCGACGATCGTAAACACGTGGTCGGCCGCCTCCTTCGCATAGATGACGCGCGTGACGAGGATGCCGGCGTTGGCGACGATCATGCGCCCGGGCTCGAGCACGAGGCGCGTCTCGAGATCGCCGAGGGCCGCCTTGGCGAGGGCCGCGTACTCGTCCGGGTGCGGCGGCGGCGGGTCGTCCCTGCGATAGGGCACGCCGAGGCCGCCGCCGATGTCGAGCTGGCGGATGGTGTGGCCGTCGCGGCGCAATTCGAGCACGAGGTCGCGCAGGAGCCGGAAGGCGTCACGGAACGGGGCGAGATCGGTGATCTGGCTGCCGATGTGCATGTGGACACCCTCGGCGCTGAGAGCGGGGAGGCGGCGCGCCGCGGCGTAGAGCGCGGGGGCGGCGAGGTAGGGCACGCCGAACTTGTTCTCCGACTTTCCGGTCGAGATCTTGTGGTGCGTGCGCGCGTCGACGTCGGGGTTGACGCGGATGGCGACGCGCGCGCGCCGCCCCAGACGCGCGGCGACCTCGCTCAAGGCCTCGAGCTCGGCCTCGCTCTCGACATTGAAGGCGAGGATATCGTGCGCGAGCGCGAAGGCGAGCTCCTCGCGCGTCTTGCCCACTCCGGCGAAGATGATCTTGTCCGGGGCGACGCCGGCCGCAAGCGCGCGGCGCAGCTCGCCTTCCGAGACGACGTCCATGCCGATGCCGAGCCGCGCCAGGGTCTTGAGCACGGACTGATTGGAGTTCGCCTTGACGGCAAAGCAGATGAGGGCGTCCTGGCCGCTGAAGGCCTCTGCCAGCACGTTCACGTGGCGCACGAGCGTCGCCGTCGAATAGCAGTAGAACGGCGTGCCGACATCGTCCGCGAGCCGCGCGAGGCTCACGGCCTCGGCGTGGAGGACGCCGCCCCTATAGGAGAAGTGGTGCATGGAAGAGGTCGTCGTGCTTCTGCTATTGGCGCGAGCCCACTTGCTCGCACCCCGTGCAAAGAACCGGTCGAGACGGAAGCACTACCTGATGAGGCCGTCCAGGATAAACCCCTCGTGGGGTTTCGGGGCGTCCTCCGGTGCCTTGCCCTGGCCCGAGTTGGCGTCGGCCGTGGTCGCGGCTTTGGCCTCGGGCGGGGTCTCGAGGGAGCCGCGGACCCCGCAGCCCGCAAGCGCCAGCGCCAAGGCGGCGGCAATGGTCAAGGCTCTCGCTGCGCTTGTCATCGGCTGGCGTACCCTACTCCCCGATGCCCACTTCCCATGCCAAGGGCTGCGAGCACGGTGGGATGTTAGCCCTTGCGGGGCTCCTTCTCCAAACGCTTCATCCATGCGCGGGCCATTTTTGCGACGTTCTGTGGCGCAGTTCCCCCATAGCTCACCCGGCTTTTCACTGAATTTTCAACGGTGAGCACGGAGTAAACGGCGTTCGAGATCCTAGGCTCCACCGCTTGCATGGCAGCCAAAGGCAGCTTTTCGAGGGCGACGCCCTGCTCCTCCGCCGCCCGCACGATAGCCCCGGTAACGTGATGGGCGTCGCGGAACGGCAGCTTGAGCTCGCGCACGAGCCAGTCGGCGAGGTCGGTCGCCGTCGCAAAGCCGCTCTCGGCGGCGGCCCGCATGGCGGCGGGGCGAGGCTCCATGTCGAGGACCATCCCGGTCATGGCCGCGAGCGCCAGGCGCACGGCCGCGAGCGCGTCGAAGGCCGCCTCCTTGTCCTCCTGCATGTCTTTCGAATAGGCGAGCGGGAGGCCCTTCATGACCATGAGGAGCCCCTGGAAGGCGCCGGCGATGCGCCCGGTCTTGGCGCGCACGAGTTCGGCCGCGTCGGGGTTGCGCTTCTGCGGCATGATCGAGGAGCCGGTCGTGAACTTGTCGGAGAGCGCGACGAAGCCGAACTGCGGGCTCGTCCACAGCACGATCTCCTCGGCGAGGCGCGACAGGTGCACGGCCGTGATCGACGCGGCGGCGAGCGTCTCGAGCGCGAAGTCGCGATCGGACACGGCGTCGAGCGAGTTCGCCGTCGGGCGGTCGAAGCCGAGAGCGGCGGCGGTCTTCTTGCGGTCGATCGGGAACGAGGTCCCGGCGAGCGCGGCCGAGCCGAGCGGGCACTCGTTGAGCCGGCGGCGCGCGTCGGCGAGGCGGCCCTTATCGCGGGCGAGCATCTCGACATAGGCGAGGAGGTGATGCCCGAACGTAACCGGCTGCGCGGGCTGGAGGTGGGTGAAGCCCGGCATGATGGTCGCGGCATGGGCGAGGGCCTTGTCGGCGAGCGCGTACTGGAGCCCGGTCAGGCTCCGCACGATCGCGTCGATCTCGTCGCGCACGTAGAGGCGGAAGTCGGTCGCCACCTGGTCGTTGCGCGAGCGCGCCGTGTGCAGTCGACCGGCCGGCGCGCCGACCAGCTCCTTGAGCCGGCTCTCGACGTTCATGTGCACGTCCTCGAGCGCGCGCGAGAACTGGAACGTGCCGGCCTCGATCTCGGCCGCGATCTGGTCGAGCCCGCGTGTGATCTCGCGGGCATCCGCCTTCGTAATGATGCCGCAATCGGCGAGCATCGCCGCGTGCGCCTTGGAGCCGCGAATATCCTGGGGAGCAAGCGCCTTGTCGAAGCCGATGGAGGCATTTATCTCCTCCATGATCTCAGCGGGCGAGGCGCCGAAGCGGCCGCCCCACATCTTGTTGGCCGGTTTGTCGGTCATGGGGAAGGGCCCTCCAGAGCCGGCCCTTAGGACGTGGAAACGATGATCGAGCAGTCAAAAAGCGCCACCCGCCGTCCGATCCCGGTTGCGACCCTGCTCGGGGTGGCAGCGATTTCAGCTCTTCTCGGATTTGGCGCGGTATACGTCAGCTATGGGCCGCGTGACAATGCCACGCTTCCGGTGCCCGCGGCCCGCGAGGCCTCCGTTAACGCAAACGCCGGCACCGGCAAGCTTGCCGCCTTCGTGTGGAAGAAGGCCCCGGAAGCGCTCCCCGACATTGCCTTCGTCGATGGGGCCGGCGCTCCCCGCTCGCTCAAGGATTTCCGCGGCAAGACCGTGCTCTTGAACCTGTGGGCGACCTGGTGTGCCCCCTGCCGCGAGGAGATGCCCTCGCTCGACCGGCTGCAGAAGGAAGCGGGCTCCGACGCGTTCGAGGTGGTGGCGCTCGCGGTCGACCGCGGCGGCGTCGAGCAGGCGCGCAAGTTTCTCGACAGCGTCAAGGTCGAGAACCTCAAGGTCTATGCCGATCCGACGACCCGGGCGGGACCAACTCTCAGGACCGTCGGCATGCCCACCACCATCCTGATCGACAAGGAGGGGCGCGAGCTCGGCCGCCTGCCCGGACCCGCAGCCTGGGATTCGGCGGAGGCCAAGAGCCTGGTCGAGGCCGCGCTCAAATAGGAGCTCAGGCGAAGCGGGCGATCAGCGTCGTCGCGAGCAGGAAGAGGCCGCCGAAGAAGAGGACCGCATTGAGCCGCATCGTCTTCTCGTGCGTGCGCACGCGGAGCTGGAAGGCGTTGAGCTCGGCGAGCTTCTTGTCGACCGCCTCGAAGCTCTTGTACGTGAGCCCGCCGAACGTCGCGCGGCCGCCCTCGATCCCGTCGAGACGCGTCTTCAGGTCCTTCACGCTGCGCACCAGCTCGTCGAGCTTGTACTCGCGGCCGTTGCGCAAGCTTTCCTCGAAGGCTCGGAGACGATTGAGCTGATGGGCGCCCTCCATGAGCTCCGTCACGTGCTGCTTCACGCTCTCGCCCTCGGAGTGCATGCGATCGAGCTTGGCCTGCAGCCGATCGAGCTTAATCGAGGTTTCCGCGATGAAGCTGTCGCGCGCTGCCCACGGACCCGTCTTCACGACACTACTCTTGTCCCCAGTGCTCAGCACGCTCGCCCCCGCATTTTCCGACCCCGCACCGCCTTGCTGGCGGCCTGGATGAGCCTATCGCCCTGCGCTTAATGGTGCGTATTCATATGGTTAATCAGTGCTTGTCGCGGTGTACTCTATTGGCACGCGGCGAGCCCGCGAGGGCCGGGATTGACAGGCCTCCGGAGCCCGGCCACAACGCGGCGAGCCCAATTCCGACGCGCCGAGGACCAGCAGCCGATGGCCGATGCAACCCTGCAAAAGACGATCGAGGACGCCTGGGAGGACCGCGAGAACATCACGCCGGCGACCAAGGGCGGCGTGCGCAAGGCGGTGGAGAAGGCCCTCGACCTTCTCGATGCCGGCAAGGTCCGGGTCGCACAGAAGACGGACGGCGAATGGGCCGTCAATCAGTGGCTGAAGAAGGCGGTGCTGCTCTCGTTCCGTCTGAACGACATGGCGCTGATCCCCGGCGGCCCCGCGAAGTCGTTCTATTGGGACAAGGTCAAGCCCAAGTTCCAGGGATGGAGGAAGGGAGACTTCAAGAAGGCGGGGTTTCGCGTGCTCCCCGGCGCGATCGTGCGCCGCTCTGCCTACATCGCCCCCGGCGTCGTTCTGCTTCCCTCGTTCGTCAATCTCGGCGCTTATGTCGACGAGGGGACGATGGTCGACACCTGGGCGACGGTCGGAAGCTGCGCGCAGATCGGCAAGAACTGTCATATCTCGGGCGGGGCCGGCATCGGCGGCGTGCTCGAGCCGCTCCAGGCAGGCCCGGTCATCATCGAGGACAACTGTTTCATCGGCGCGCGCGCGGAGGTGGCCGAGGGCGTCATCGTCGGCGAGGGATCGGTATTGTCCATGGGCGTCTACCTTGGCGCCTCGACCACGATTATCGACCGGGCGACGGGGGAAAAGCATTTCGGCCGCGTGCCGCCCTACTCCGTCGTGGTCTCGGGCACGATGGCGGGGAAGCCGCTCCCCAACGGCGAGCCGGGCCCCAATCTCTATTGCGCGGTCATCGTCAAGCGCGTCGACGAGAAGACGCGGGCCAAGACCTCGATCAACGAGCTGTTGCGGGACTGAAGGCGGGTTAGGGACGGGGGGTGCCGCATGTATCGTACGCTCGACGCCGACAAGATCATCGACACGCTGGCCACGCTCGAGCGGCGCATCGGCGAGCGATTTCCGAAGTCGGGGCTCGCCAGCGTGAGCGCCGACTTGACCGGCATCGCCCGCAAGACGACCGAGAAGATCAACTACATCGCGCGCCCCTACGTGGGCCTGCGGCTCCTGACCGGCGCCTTCCTTGCCGGGGGCGCCATAGGGATCGCGTATCTCGTCAGGGAAGGGCTCGACATGGAAGCCTCGAGCGAGCTCACCAACGTCATGCAGGGGATCGATTCCGCCGTGAGCCTATTGATCGTAGTCGGCGGCGCGGCGCTTTTCCTCTACACGCTCGAGAGCCGCTGGCGGCGCGATCAGGCCCTGACTGCGCTGCATGAGTTCCGGTCGATCGTGCACGTCATCGACATGCACCAGCTGACCAAGGACCCGGCGGCGTTCGGCGCCCCGCGAACCTCCTCGTCTCCCGATCGCTCGATGACCCCGCACCAGCTCGTGCGCTATCTCGATTATTGCTCGGAGCTGCTGTCGCTCGCCGGCAAGGTGGCGGCGCTCTATGCCGACAAGCTGCGCGATCCCGTCATCATCGATGCGGTGGGCGACATCGAGCGGCTCACGACCGACCTCAGTCAGAAGATCTGGCAGAAGATCAACATCCTGCATCGGTCGATGGACATCGCGAAGGAAGTGCGGCACCTCGAGACGCCGCACGCGTCACAGGCCTAATATAGGTCGCGCGACGCGAAACGGCTCGAGCTATCGCAGGCGGACGGTGACGCGGTCGACGCGGCCTTTGGAATCGACGACCTGCACCTTGACGAAGCCGCGCCCGTCCGGCTGCCACAGGATGTCGCGCCGGTGCGCGTCCGAGCCGATCGGCCTGCCGTCGATCAGCCACGTGAGCGGCAGCGCCCCACCCTCGGCCTTGAGCACGACCGGCTCCTCCTCGCGCTCCTCGACATCGAGCTCGGCGCGGTCGGGCGGGAAGGCGATCAGAACCGGGGGGTCGAGATAGGCGCCCGAGGCGACGGTGTCGCGGCCGTTGCCGAAGCGCTTGAGCGGCGGCGGGAGCTCGGCGCCCGTCGACCTGATCACGCCCGCCGGCGCTGACTTGAAGGGCACGCGCGCGCCGATGCGGGCGAACGCGTCGAACAGGATCGGCGCGGCAGCCAAGCGCCCCATCAATCCTGGCGTCGAGGCGCCGTCGGGCCGCCCGACCCAAACGGCGATCGTGGTGCGCCCGTCGTAGCCGAGCGCCCAGGCATCGCGATAGCCGAACGAGGTGCCGGTCTTGTAGGCGATGGCGCCGCCCTTGGTGTTGGGCGGCGGCGGGGCGTCCCTGAGGATGTCCGTCACGTACCAGGCGGCGACGGGGGAGAGCAGGCGGCGGCGCTGGACTTCGGCGGGCGAAAGAGCGGTTGCCGGCTTTGCCGCCGCGTCGCGCACCCATTTGAGGGAGACGGGATCGCCGCCGCGGGCGAGCCCCGCGTACATCTCGGCCAGGTCGACAAGCCTCATGCCGATGCCGCCGAGGGCGATCGCGAGCGTCGGCTCGGTCGCAGCCGGCAGCGCGGTCTCGATGTGCGCGCGCGCAAGACGGCCGGTGAGCTTGCCCGGGCCGACGGCCGCCAGCACCTTGACCGCCGGAATGTTGAGGGAGTTGCCGAGCGCCTCGCGGATCGTGACCGTGCCGTGAAAGTCGTCGTCGAAGTTCCGGGGCGCGTAGGCGCCGAAGCGCTCGGGCCGGTCCTCGATCAGCGTTTCAGGGTGCGCGAGGCCGGCTTCGAACGCGAGGCCATAGATCATCGGCTTCAAGGTGGAGCCCGGCGAGCGCACGGCGCGCACCATGTCGATCCCGCCCCACCGGTCGCGATCGAGGTAGCCGGCCGAGCCGACGTGAGCCAGCACCTCGCCCGTCGTGTGATCGACGGCGAGGATCGCGGCCGAGAGCTTCTGGCCGAGGAGCTTCGTCTGCTCCTCGGCGAGCTGCTCGAAAGCCGCCTGGAGGTCGCGGTCGAGGGTCAAGCGGTGGACGGCGGTGCCGGGGGCGTTGGCGAGCTCGCTTTCCGAAAGATGCGGCGCGAGCTTCGGGAACTCGAGGCGCACGGTGGGCACGCGCTCGTCCTTGGCGCGGGCGGCCTCTGCAGGGCGCAGCACGCCCGCCTCGACGGCGCGGTCGATGACCCGGTCGCGTGCGCGACGGGCCGCCTCGCCATAGCGGTCGGGACGGCGGCTCTCGGGCGACTGAGGGAGAGCGACGAGGAGAGCCGCCTCGCCCACCGAAAGATGGCGCGGCTCCTTGCCGAAATAGGCGAGGGACGCGGCGCGCACCCCCTCGATGTTGCCGCCGAATGGGGCAAGCCTCAGATAAAGCCGGAGAATCTCGGTTTTGGTGAGCTCGGCTTCGAGCTGGAGCGCGCGCGCGATCTGGTGCAGCTTGCCGGCGCCCGTGCGCTCGTGACGGCCTTCGAGCAGGCGCGCCACCTGCATGGTCAGCGTCGAGCCGCCGGAGACGATGCGGCCGTGACGCACGAGCAGCAGGCCGGCGCGAGCCAGAGCGAACGGGTCGACGCCGCCGTGGTCATAGAAGCGCTTGTCCTCGAAGGCCATCAATATGGCGAGGTAGCGCGGATCGACCTCGGCCGGGTCGAGCGGCAGGCGCCAGCGGCCCTCGCTGGTCGTGAAGGCGCGCAAGAGCCGGTCCTCGCGGTCGAGCACGGTGACCGAGACGGTATTCGCGTCGGCAAGCGGCAGCGGCCCCATGCGCGCCACCATGACGCGCAGCGAGGCATAGGCTGCGCCCATCGCAACGATCGCCGCCACGACGGCGACGATGGCATAGCGCACCACCAATCTCCCTCTCCCCGTCCTTACGGGGAGAGGGGCCGCCTCGGATTGCAGCGCGAGCGTCTGCCCCTCACCCTGACCCTCTCCCCGCAAGCGGGGAGAGGGGAGACTGACGGCTCGAAGCTTCGACCACATCGCTCGCGCCTCAGTCCTTGGCCGTGACCGAGAGCGTGCCCGAGGCCGTGCGCGCATAGCGCTCGGGCCGGTACATGTCCTCGGCGGTTGCCGCGGGATGCACGAAGGTGCCGGGCGTCACCGCGCGCACGATATAGGCGACGGTGGCCGTGGCCGCGGGCGGTTTTGGCTCGGTGCCCGTGACGTTCCCCTCCGGCGCTGGCGTCTCGTCGGTGGACTGAGAGCCGTCGGGCGTGCCGGACTGGTCGCCGTCCTGCTCCTCGGAGTTGCTCGAGCTCGTGCCGGCTAGATTGAAGGCCGCGACGAAGCGGTCGTCGCGGAACTCGGTGTGCTCGGGATGGAGCGTGCTCTTCAGCCAGTCGAGCGACTTGATATCGCCGCTGTCGACGAGGCGGGGGTTCTCGATCTCGAGGCCGGCCGGTAGCCGGTCGACGAGGAGGACACGGCCGGCATCCTCGTCGCTATCGAGCTTCAAGACCGCGACCAGGCGCTCGTTCTGAGCGATCTCGCCCTTGCCGCCGGCGGCGCTCTTCAGGTCCACGGGCTTGCCGTCGAGCGTGTAGTAGCTGCGTTCGATGGTGAAGCCCTTGGAGACGGGCGGCTCCGCCGTCAGCGACGCGCCGATGACGGTCACGACCGCATCGACGGCGGCGTCGCCGTTGTTGGTGACTGTGAGGCCCTTCTCGAGGTCCTCGGCGCCGAGCGAGCGCACGATCGAGCCCTGCACGGGGGCGCCGCCGATGGCGAGCGTGGTGGCTTTCGCCTGCTCGCCGAGCGCATGCGCGGCGAGCAGCATCCACGCCTGCTCCTGGGTCGAGGTATAGTGGCGCGAGATGTAGGCCTTGGCGATGACGTTGACGAGACGCGGGGCCTCGGCCTTGGCGATGCCGGTCTCGGAGGCGAGCGTGACGAGCGCTGCCCCGTCGCGCAGCTGCGAGCCGTAGTCGTCGCGGGCGAGCGGCACCGAGCCCTGGGGCTCGTCGAAGTCGGAGAGCGCCGCCTTGAAGGCCTGCTCCGCGCGCACCTTGTCGCCGACCATCGACAGCGCGGCGCCGAGCTGCGCCTTGGCGAGCGGGCTCGAGAAGTCGTCGAGGCGCGTGTCGACGAGGTAGCGCAGCTCGCCGATCGGCGCGCGGCCGTTGCGGGCGAGAACGTAGAGAGCGTAGGCGCGATCCTCGCCGCCGCTCTTGAAGTCCTGGCCGTTGGTGGCGAAGTTTTGGAGGCGGTCGAGGGCCTGCGTCATCGGCAGCTCGCGCACCTCGTAGCCGGCCTCCTTGGCGCGCGTCAGGAAGTCGGTGACGTAGCTCGTGAGCCAGAGGTCGGCGTAGCCGGGACCCCACGAGCCGAAGGCGCCGCCCGAGTCCTGCATCTCGAACACGCGCGCGATCGCACCCTGGACGCGGGCCTTGAGCTCCTTGTCGGGAGCAAGCCCCATCTGCTCGGCGACCGCGTTGGCGTAGACGAGCGGGAGGGCGCGCGAGACGGTCTGCTCGGCGCAGCCGTAGGGGTAGCGGTCGAGCGCGGTCAAGAGACCCGGCACGTCGAGCGTGGCATTGGGGCCGACCGACACGTTGACGCGCGTGCGGCTGGCAATGAGCCCCGCCAGGAGATCCTTGGAGAGCGTGAGCTTGCCGCCATTGGGCGCGATCTGGCTCACCGTCGTGCGCTTCACGTCGCCGGCAGGAGGCTTCACGTCGAAGGTGAGGCGGCGTTTCACCTCGATGCCGTCGGGACCGGTCACGCGAACGTCATAGGTATGCAGCCCGACCTCGGCCGGCTTGACGGCGACGCGCTCGGCCTTGCGCTCGGAGGCCTTGAGGTCGAGCGACCTCTGGGCGAGGGAGGCGGGAGCCGCCGTCGTCTCGTCGACCGAGACCTTGTAGGCGCCGGCAGGCCCGTCGACGTTGTGGAGGGAGAGATCGAGGCGCGCCTCGTCGCCGAGCGTGAGGAAGCGTGGCCCCGAGGCCGTGAGCGCCACCGCGTCGCGCACGATGACGTCCGCCGTGCCGTGGCCGAGCTTGTCCTTCGACCAGGCGACCGCCATGACGCGCACGGTCCCGTTGAAGTCGGGGAGCTGGAAATCGACACGGGCCGTGCCGTCGGCTTCGACGCGCACAATCCCGGAGTAGAAGGCGACCGTCTCCTCGACCGGCGGGCTCCCTTGCAGTCCCATGCCCTCGCTGCCGTCGCCGCCGGAGCGGATCGCGCCGCGCTCGGCGCGCATGCCGTCGATGAGGCGGCCGTAGAAGTCGCGGATCTCGAGCGCGAGCTGGCGCTGGGCGTAGAAGTGGAGCTCTGGCGCCGGCACCTGATAGCGCGTGAGGTTCAGGATGCCGACATCGACGGCGGCGACGGTGACGCGCGCCTCCTCGCCGGGGCTCAAGCCCGCGATCTTGACCGGGATCGTGAGCGTGCTCGCCGACTTGATCTTGGCCTCGGGCGCGAGCTCGACCTTGAGCGTCCGTGGCGACTGATCGACGCCGATCCATTTGATGCCGATGGCGCGGCCGGGCATGCGCTTGGCCGCTTCGTCGATCGGCCGGTAAAGGAGCGCCGTCGCGTAGGCGCCAGGGCCCCAATCGGTGCCGACTTTGAGCTCGACGTCGCCGCCGCCTTTCGGGATCTCGACCTCCTGCATGCTGAGGAGGCCGCTGCCGAGCACGGCGACGAGCGCCTTGCCGCCCTGCTTCGAGGCGATGCGGAACTTGGCCGTGTCGCCCGGCGCATAGCTCGCCTTGTCGAGCGCCACATCGAGCGTCTCGGGGCTGTCGGCGGTCTCCTCGCCGGCGTACCATCCGGCCGTGAAGGCGACGCTCGAGGCGGGCCCGCCGGGCTCGAGGGAGCTGACCTCGAGCCGGTAGCGGCCGTAGTTCACGTCGGCGGAAATCTGCGCCGGGGCGTCGGCGGTCGCGTCCACCGTGCCGCTCGCGATCTTGCGGGAAAGCGTCTGCGCCTCGTAGTTCCACGAGCCGTCGCGGCTGTACCACTGCCACGACGTGTCGAGCCGCACGAGCTCCCAGGTGAGCTTGCCCGCCGCGCGCTTTCCGTCCGCGTCGAGGAGCACGACCTCGAACTGCGCTTTCTCGCCCTCGCCGAGCGCGCTCGCGGTGAACAGCGGCTTGATGCCGATCTTGGGCGCCTGCATGTCGACGGGGAGCGTGATCTGGCGCTCGATGGTGCGCCCGCCCGGCTCGCGCAGGCGGACGATCACGTTGGCTTCGAGCGGGCGCGCCGTCTTCGTCACCGCGGGCAGCGCGACCACGATGTCGGCCTTGCCGTCGTCTCCGGTCGCCGGCAGGTTTTCGAGCGGCTGGCGCACGGGGCTGATCGTTTCGTCGGCCTCACCGAACTGGTAGCCGGCGTAGCCCTCCACGTCCTTGGCCGAGGGCTTGACGATGATTTCGCCTTCGAGCGCGAGGCCCGCGGCCGGCGGACCGTAGAGGTAGCGGCCCGCGACCTTGATCGTCTTGGTCTCGTCGGGCGCGAGCACGCCGGCGCCTTCCTCGAGCGAGAGATCGAGGCGCTCGGGCACGAAATCCTCGACCAGGAACGAGACCTGCGTCAGGGGATCGTCCTTGGGGTCGGCGTGGAGCTTGGCGCGCCAGGTTCCGGTCTGGGCCGAGCCCGCGAGCTCGAGATGCAGCGCGCGCCCGCCGAGGTTGTCGTCGGAGAGCGTGTAGCGGCCGTACTCCACGCCGTCGGGGCGCGAGACGATCAGCGTCACGGGGAGCGTCGCGGCGATGCCCGCCTGGTCGCGCACGAGGGCGGTGAAGTTCACTTCCTCGCCCGGGCGGTAGACGCCGCGCTCGGTGTAGAGGTAGGCGTCGAGCGGTCCCGGCGCCTCGCGGCCCTTGACGCCGCGGTCGGAGAGATCGAAGGCGTTGGTGGTGAGGTCGAGGAAGGCGTACTCGCCCGAGCCGTTCTCGGCGACGAGGATCGCCGGCTGCAGCCCCCCTTCGCCGCGCGCGTCGCCGGACGCGAAGTGCGCGTAGCCGTTGGCGTCGGACTTCGCCGTGGCGAGGACCTCGTTGTTGCGCGCGACAAGGCGCACGGAGGCCGCGCCGATCGGATCGGCGGAGGCGAGCGAGCGCACGAAGGCATGGATGCCGTCGTCGCCCGAGAACGCGGTGAGGCCGAGGTCGGAGACGATGAACCACTGGGTTGCGACCTCGCGCCAGCTGTCCTCCGCCTTGTCGGAGGGACGCGCAATCATGGCGTAGGCGCCGGGCTTGAGCTCGCCCAAGGCATCCGTCACGGGAAACGCCGTCGTCACCTCCTCGTTGAGCTTGGTCGCCACATCCATCTCGCCCGTGTAGACGAGGCTGCCGGTGCGGCTCTTCAACGTCTCGAGATCGTAGCCCGAGAGCTGGCGGTCGAGATCGCCGTCGTTGAGCGCGGCGGCGAGGTTGCGGTCGCCGATGCGATAGATCTCGACGCCGATCCGCGTCGTATTGACGGTGACGACGGGAATGCCCTGCTGGCCGCGGGTCGGCAGTACATAGCTCTTGCCGGTAAAGCGGACGGAGGCCTTGCGGTCGGGCATGTAGACGGCGATCGTGAGCGGCTTCTCGAGCGGCTCGTTCACGTCGGAGGGGAGGCCCGAGCGAATCTGGATCTCGTAGCGCTGGCCGTGGGCGAGGCCCTCGACGCAGAGCTGCTGGCCTTCGGGGACGACGGCCTGCGGATCGCGGCCGTCGACGGAGACGAACTTGGCGAAGTCGATCTGTCCGCGGCCGAGGTTCTCGGAGAACTGGATGCACACGCGCGGGATCGCCGCCTCCGACTCGGTCGAGTAGTCGGTCATGCGGAAGCCGTGCTCGGCGCGCAGCGTCTCGTACTGGGCGCGCACGTCGGGCGCCTCGACGAGGGCGAGGCTCGCCTTGAGCGAGTCGATCGCCGGGCGCCAGAAGGCGCGGCGCACCATGGCTTGCGAAAGCACGGCGAGCGCCTCGGCTTTGCTGGCGGGCTCCATCGCGCGCTGATAGGCGAGATAGGCGGCGCCCGAGGCGTTGACGGGAAGATCGTAGCGCTCGGAGCCCTGCTCGGGGTCGGCCTTGATGGCGAGAAGGGCGCGGGCGAGCCCGAGCCAGCTCTCGGCGCTGCGCCCGTCGGCGGCGACCGCCTCGGCGAACGAGCGCGAGGCGGCGCGCGCGTCCGTCGCCATGAGCTTCTGGGCGGCGAGCTTGAGATCGGTCGCCTTGCGCCCCGAGGGCTTCCAGTTCTCCTTGATGTAGGCTTCGTAGCGCGCGGCGTCGTTGGCGACGCCCTTGTGGACGAATGGGTGCTCTTGCGCGTTCCCCGGCATCGCGCCGAAGACGAAAGTGAGACAGAAAAGGATGCTGCCGAGAAGCCGCATGTCTGAGCACTCCTTGAATTGCCCGCCCGGGGAAAGCGGGGCCTGTCGCTGACCGGTTGATCGCTTTCCCGCTGCCCTCGCGACAAGTCAGGGAGCGACGAGGCCAGCTAGGTCGGCCGGCTCAGGTCAGTATCGGCCCGGAAGACCCCCGAGGAAAAGCCCAACAAATGCAATTGTCCAAACGTAGGCGGTATCGCGGGAGATACCGGCAAATCCCGTTGGATACGCTCTTTTTCGGTTAATCCGGGGAACGAGAGCGGAAGCGGCCGGTCAGTGGAGGGTCAGCGCCGCGGGAGGCAAGCCGTCCGCAGCCGTTTGCAGCGCGACCTCGAGGATTGCAAGGTCCCGCGCCGGCGCGTGCTGGGCCGCGTCGACCTTGTAGGGGTCAGCGGTGGACCAGATCCGCTCGAAGGCGCGCCGGGCCCAGACTGCAGTCGTGGCGCAGTCCTCTGAGTAGTTCTCGAGAGCGTCGCGCCTGCTGGGCTCGCGGCGCATGCAATCGCCGACCCACACCCGGTGCTGGCCGAGGACAAGCTGCTCGTGGGCGTCGAGCAGGCGCGAGTCCGTGGCGAGCCTGCAGCGCAATCCGGCGAAGACGTCCATCCCCGCCGTTCCGGCCGGCGCAAGCCCGTGATCGTGCGTCATGAAGATGATGCGGATTTCGAGGCCATGGGCGGCTGCCTCGGGCGCCAACGCGAGCAGCGCCTTTGCGGCCGGGCTTTCGGCCGAGTGCGCGAGCAGGCTATAGCCGTCGTGGCGCGCGCCGGTCGGCGCCGCTCGTCTCGCCGCGAGGTCCTTCTCGATGAAATTCTTGAGCCTCGCTTCCTTCTCTTCCTTCCTGACGACGAGCATGGTGGTCGAGACTTTGAGGCGCATGACGGCGTTCCTTTAAGGGACGGGCCCGGCCCTGGACGGCCGGCCCCGCACTTCGTCATCGTTGGTCACATTTAGCGGCAAAGACGGTTAAGCAAGGGTTGAAACTCCGTTCAGCCGATGGTCGAACATCCCCGCTCTAGCCCCGGGCGATGGCAGGGCGAAGGCGGCCGGCGATGTCGACCGCATCGGCTGTGGATGGATCGGTGTCGAGATCGGGGCCGCCGCCCTCGGCCGTGGGGCCTCCGGCGTCGGAAGGCCCAGCGATTTCAAGGGGGGCGGGCGTCGCGACCAAGGTGACCGTCGCGCCGGAATTCAGCGGCTCGGCCTCGGTCGCGTCGATCGTCTCGAGCGCCTGGCCGAGGCGGCCGATCAGTCCGTCGGAGGCGGCGCTGGCCGCCGGCAGGCTGACGGTGGCCGTCTCGCGTTTCAAGACGACGTCGACTGTCTCGGCCGCGCGCGTCGCCTGCGCTGGCGGTGCGCCGCTTTCGGCAGCGGGCTTCCTCGCCGCGACCGAAGGCCGCGTCGTGGCGGCCGCCGGGCCGGTGTTGCTGTTGGCGGGCTCGCCGACGTCGGGCTCGCGGACCTGCCGCGACAAAAGCTCCGTCTGAGCGCCCCTGGCATAGGCGCCGAAGCCGGTCCTGAACTTGGCCTGGACCTCGACGCCAGCCTCGGGAGGCGGTCTGCGAGGCTCGGTGCTCACGGAATGAGGCCCCGTTTCCTGATCGTCACGCCCGCGGGTTGGACCCCGGCGCGCGTCTTCCCTTCGAGTCCGGGGCTCGGTCGAGGGGAACGGCAGCGGCGCATACTCGCCAGGCGCGAATGCGGGTTCCGATGTGCGCGCAAGACCCTCCTCGATGCGCCGGCGTGCAGCCTCCGCCTCGGCGCGGCGCGCGGCGCCCATGACCGCGCCGAGGATGATCTCGGCCCAGGCGCCGTCGCGGAAGCGATAGACGCGAAACGCCTCGGACTCGGCAAACTTCGAGCCCTGCTGGCGCAGCTTCCTGCGGATCGCGCTCGGGAACGGCGTCCACGTGCGCTTGAAGATCTGGTCCTTCTCGAAGCTCGTGAAGAAGTTGGCGAGAAGCTGGGCCTCGAGCCGCAGCTCCTCGCGCTCGCGCGGGTTGAGCCGCGGCGGGGCATCGAGGGGCACGGCGACGAAGTAGGCGCCGTGGACGTCGAACACGACGTGGCGGAACAGCTCGAAATTCTCGCGGATCTGGCGGTCGCGGTGGATGTCGTTGAATCTCGACAGGATTTCGATCACCGGGCCGCGCTCGGCCTCGCGCATCTTCGGGATCAGACCATTGAGCCGGCCCCCCGCCGGGCGGCCCATGGAGACGAGGAACAGGCAGAGGTCGACGAAGAGGGCGATGGCGAGAGGGACGTAGTCGCGTTTGGAGAGCCCGCCCTCGGTAGCCAAATCGGCATGGGCGCCGCTTTCGACGGACTGGATCGCCTTCTTCTGCAGCTCGCGCAGCTCGTCGGCCGAGGGGGGCAGCTTGAAGGCGAGCAGGCCGTAAAAGGTCGTGGTGAGGCGCCGGAACGCCTCGATGGTCGCCTCGGAGCCTTCGACGGCGGCGATCACCGGCTTCTCGAGCTCGGGGATCTGGTCGATGGCGCGCACGGCGCCGTGGAGCGCCTGGGAGAGCTGAACATCGGGACAGAGGAAGCCGCCGTTCTTGGGATCGCCGAAGGTGGACTTGTCGGCGCGCGCGGCAAGCTCGGAGCGAAGCTCCTTGAGCTGGGGATCGGTGCGGAACGCGTTGAAGCCCGTCACCGTCATGTCGAGCTTGCGCGAGAGGGCCTTCATGAACTCGTTGCGGGTGCCGGTCTTGGGGTCGATCAGCGAGGGGTCGTCGGCGGCGATCTTGGCGAGGTCGGCATCGAGCGCGGTGATCTCGCCCCTGACGACGCCGACGCGCCCCTTGACGAACTCGGAGGCAAACGAGAAGCGGTTCGCGTCCTCGTCGCGCATCTTGCGCCGCGGCCCGTCGCCCGGCTTGCTGTTGGGGCAGGAGGTGCCCTTCGTGCGCTCGAGCTCGGCCTTCTCGCGCGAGACCTGAGAAAGCTGGACGAGCACGGCGTCGAGCTGCTCGAGGCGGGTGGAGGCGGCGTGAAGCGAGCCCTGCACGGCCGACGACCGCCGTTTCCGCCGAGCGCGAGGACTCGGCGCGGCTCTCCAGCACTTTCCAATAGAACCCGAACCCGAACCCGACCGAGATGATCGAGAGAAAAATGTAGCCGGCGACGTAGCAGAGGCGGGTGAAGGCGCCGATGGGGGCGAACATCTGGTCGAGGAGCCAGATGATCATCGTCATCAGCATGGCGACGGAGAAGCCGATGATCAGCTTATGGACGAAGGGCAGGACGCCCATGTTGGCTTCGATGAGCTCGAGCATGCCGACGTAGGTCGCAACCCACGACAGGATGCCGAGCCCGGCGACGAGCACGAGCTTCTTCACGTCGCGCGGGGGTGGCTCATCGCCACCCGCAAGACCGCCGCCGTCCGGCAAGAGGTTTGATTTGAAAGCGCGCGCCAACAACCCGCGCGTGGGTCCCGCATCCGACGCGTACATAATTGGCCCGATCCGCCACCGGCCCGAATGGGATTCTTTTGGCGGTCCTGGGGCTTATGCCCCCGCCCCGCGTCGTCCCTCGACGAGTCCGCTCTACACTGCCGATCAGCCCCGGCGTCAGTGATCCAAGGAAGGGAAATAGCGAGGGTTTTTGTCGGAGTTGCGACCGAGGCGTGGCGTCATTCGCGCCGCTGGGGTGCCGGGCGCCTGTCAGGCGCCGTGGCGCTCGCCGAAGACGTATCCCGACCCGCGCACCGTGCGGATCGGATCGCGCTCCTTGCCCCGGATCAGCGCCTTGCGCAGGCGCCCGACGTGGACGTCGACCGTGCGCTCGTCGACAAAGGCGTCGCGGCCCCAGACGCCGTCGAGGAGCTGCGAGCGCGACAGCACGCGCCCCGGGCTCTCCATGAGGAACTCGAGCAGGCGGAACTCGGTCGGGCCGAGATGGACCTCGCGCAAGCCGCGCACGACCTTGTGGGCGGCACGGTCGAGCTCGATGTCGCCGAACCTCAGCACCTCGGCCAGCCGGTCCGGGGCCGATCGCCTGAGGATTGCCTTGACGCGCGCCATGAGCTCGAGCAGCGAGAACGGCTTCACGACGTAGTCGTCGGCTCCCGTCGAGAGCCCGCGAATCCGGTCGCCCTCCTCGCCGCGCGCCGTCAGCATGATGATCGGGATCGACTTCGTCTCCATGCGCGAGCGCATGCGCCGGCAGATCTCGATGCCCGAGACGCCCGGCAGCATCCAGTCGAGCACGACGAGGTCGGGCCTCTCCTCGGCGACCAGCATCTCGGCATCCTCGCCGGTGACGGCGTGGGAGACGCGAAAGCCCTCGGATTCGAGATTGTAGCGGAGCATTTCCGCGAGTGGGGCTTCGTCCTCGACGATCAGAACCTTGGCCGTCATAACTTCGTCTTGCGTCCTTGCAGATCTTTAGGGCGCTCAGTCCCTGGAGAAGAGCGTCGAGCTCGTATCGTCGCTCTTGGGCCTGTCATCCGTGATGTTCACGCCGCGCACGAGGAAGTGCACGGTCTCGGCGATGTTGGTCGTGTGGTCGCCGACCCGCTCGATGTTCTTGGCGCCGAAGAGAAGGTGCGTGGAGAGGCCGATGTTGCGCGGATCCTCCATCATGTAGGTCAAGAGCTCGCGGAAGAGCGAATTGTACATGGCGTCGATCTTCTCGTCCTTGCGCCACACGGTGAGCGCGCGATCGGCGTCGCGCTCGACGTAGGCGTCGAGAACATCCTTGAGCTGCTCGAGCGCGAGCTCGCCCATATGGCGCAGGCCCGACATCAGGGGCTTCGGATGCGATTCATGGGCGATGGCGAGCGCGCGCTTGGCGATGTTCTTGGCGAGGTCGCCGATACGCTCGAGATCGCCCGTGATGCGCAGCGCGGCGATGACGTGGCGCAGGTCGTCGGCCAGCGGCTGGCGGCGCGCGATCATGGAGATCACCTGGTCCTCGATCTCCCGCTCGAGGTTGTCGATCTGCTTGTCGGAGCTGACGACGAGCTCGGCCAGCGTGGGATCGCGCCGCTCGAGCGCGTCGAAGGACTGGCCGAGAATGTGCTCGGCGAGCCCGCCCATGTGGGCGATCTTCTTGTCGAGCAGAGAAAGCTCTTCCTCGTAGGATTTGACGGTGTGCTCGTTCATTTGTTGACCCTCGAAACTGGAGGCAGTCGCCGGCGCAGGCACTGGACTTCGCTGCGAGCTTCCCCAGAACTTGAAGCCCGCCATCAACGGTCTCTTCTGCGTTTGCATGAGCCCCCGCTCGCTGCACCTGTCCTCAGCCGAACCTGCCCGTGATGTAATCGCGCGTGCGCTGGTCGCTCGGGTTGGTGAAGATGTCGGAGGTCGACCCTTCTTCGACCATGACACCGAGATGGAAGAAAGCCGTGCGCTGGGAGACGCGCGCCGCCTGCTGCATCGAGTGGGTGACGATGATGATGCAGAAGTTGCGCTTGAGCTCGTCGATGAGCTCCTCGACCTTGGCGGTCGCGATGGGATCGAGCGCGGAGCACGGCTCGTCCATCAGGATGACCTCGGGGCCGACGGCTATGGCGCGGGCGATGCAGAGGCGTTGCTGCTGGCCGCCGGAAAGCCCGGTGCCCGAGTCTTGCAGCCGGTCCTTGACCTCCTTGAGCAGGCCGGCCTTCTCCAGGCTCGCCATCACGATCTCCTCGAGATCGGTCTTGGATTTGGCGAGGCCGTGGATGCGGGGGCCGTAGGCGATGTTCTCGAAGATCGACTTGGGGAACGGGTTGGGTTTCTGGAACACCATGCCGACGCGGGCGCGGAGCTGCACGACGTCGAGGGCGGGATCGTAGATGTCCTGCTCGTCGATGGCGATCTTGCCGGTCACCCGGCAGACCGGGATGGTGTCGTTCATGCGGTTGATGCAGCGCAGGAACGTCGACTTGCCGCATCCCGACGGCCCGATGAAGCTCATCACGCTGCGATCCGGGATTTCCACGGACACGTCTTTGAGCGCGTGCTTCTCGCCGTAGTAGACGTTGACGTTGCGAGCGACGACCTTCTTCAACTGCGAAGGATCGCCCATTTTTCTCGCCTCGGATTGGGCGGCGACAGCCATTTCCATGTAAACCTCTAAGCGTAAAGTCCTACCAGCGCCTCTCGAAGCGTTTTCTGAGCCAGATCGCGGTCCCGTTCATGACGAACAGGAACACGAGCAGCACGATGATCGCGGCCGCCGTCTTGGCCTGGAAGGCAGGCTCCGGCAGGTCGGACCAGAGATAGATCTGCACCGGCAGCGCGGTCGCCGCCTCGGTGAAGCTGTGGGGAATATCGACGATGAAGGCGATCATGCCGATCATGAGCAAGGGCGCCGTCTCTCCGAGAGCGTGCGCCATGCCGATGATGGTGCCGGTCATGATGCCCGGCATCGCCAGCGGCAGGACGTGGTCAAAGATCGCCTGCTGCTTCGAGGCGCCAACGCCGAGCGCGGCCTCCTTGATCGAAGGCGGAACGGCCTTCAATGCGGCGCGGGCGGCAATGATGATGGTCGGCAGGACCAGCAAGGCCATGACGAGGCCGCCGACGAGCGGCGCCGAGCGCGGCAGACCGAAGAAATTCAGAAACACCGCGAGACCCAAGAGGCCGAAGACGATCGACGGCACTGCCGCGAGGTTGTTGATGTTGATCTCGATGATCTCGGTCAGCCAGTTCTTGGGGGCGAACTCCTCGAGGTAGATCGCCGCCATCACGCCGATCGGAAGACAAAGTCCGAGGGTCACGAGAAGAAGCAGCGCGGAGCCGACCAGCGAGCCGAGGATACCCGCGAGCTCCGGCTCGCGGCTGTCGCCGGACGTGAAGAAAGCCCAGTTGAAGTTGCGCTCGACCTCGCCCTCGGCCTTGAGCTGCTCGAGAAACGAGACAACGCGATCGTTGACGTTGCGATTGCTCTCCGGCGTCTCGTAAGTGACGATCTGCCAAGTGCCCGGCTTTGCCTCGTCGGTGGAGGTGAGCGGGATCAAGGCCTCGCCGGTCACTTGCGTATCCGACAGCGTCGTCACTTTGACGAGCCCGCCGTTGATCGCAATGAGCATGCTCGGAAGGCGCGCGTCGAGCGTTTCCGCGACCTTGGGCTTCGTGTAGCGCTCCTCGAGCGACTTGGCCTCCGTGCGCAGCTCTTTGATGTGAGCCGCCGCGCTCTCGGCCGCGAACAGCTCGAGACGACTGGCCTCCGCCTCGAGCGCTTCGGCGCGCGCCTTGAGGTCGTTCTTGATGACGACGAGGGCGTCGGCGAAGTCGTTTGCCGCCACCAGGATCGTCACCTCGCCGCTCTTGGCCGTGGGTGTGGCGATGCCGCGCGTGGTGGTCAAAGTCTTGATGGTCGTCCCCTCGCCCTTGAGGTAGAGGTCGGCGTTGTCCGACAGCAAGAGGCGGGCCTTCACCGTCTGCCCGATGAGGCCAGGATTGGCGAGAACCTGCTCGCGCAGGCGATCGCCGGCCCCGCTGCTCAAGAGCTCGTTGAGCTGCTTCTTGGCCGTGCGCCCTTCGATGCCGGGGATTGCCGCTGCCAGCGCCTCGCGTGCGAGCCCGTTGTAATCCGCCGCACGAAGGGTTGCAGGATCGCGCTTGCCCTCGGGATCGATCTTTTCCGCGCTGAGCGGGACATCGAGAACCATGTCATATTGCCAGAACGCCGGATACCCCTTCAACACCACGTCGGCGATGAGCACGACGAGGAACACGCTCGTCACCGTCAGCGCGCTGATCCCGTACCAACGGAACCTCGACTCGCTCCTATAGCGCCGTCTGACACGCCCGAGTGCAGCACTTGACGTTACATCGAGGCGTCTTTGCGCGGGCTTCGCCTCGGCTGAAATCACTGCTTCAGTCATATTGCTCTCGATATCTCTGCACAACGCGCAAGGCGATGAAGTTCAGCATCAGCGTCACGAAGAAGAGCACGAAGCCCAAGGCGAACGCCGCGAGCGTCTTTGCGCTGTCGAACTCCTGGTCGCCGACCAGGATTGTCTTGATCTGAACCGTGATCGTCGTCACCGCCTCGAGCGGGTTGAACGTGAGGTTCGCCGCGAGCCCGGCCGCCATGACGACGATCATGGTCTCGCCGATCGCACGGCTGATGGCGAGCATGAAGGCGGAGACGATGCCCGGCAGCGCCGCCGGCAGAACGACCTGCTTGATCGTCTCGGACTTCGTCGCGCCGAGCGCGTAGGCCCCGTCGCGCAGCGATTGGGGCACCGCGTTGATGACGTCGTCGGAAAGCGAGGAGATGAAGGGGATGATCATCATTCCCATGACGAGGCCGGCCGCGAGAGCCGACTCGGAGGCGACATCGAGGCCGAAATAGGCGCCCCAGCCGCGGATCAGCGGGGCCACGGTTAGCGCGGCGAAGAATCCGCAGCACGACGGTGGGGACGCCGGCGAGGATCTCGAGGATGGGCTTCACCGCGGCGCGCACTCTAGGTCCTGCGTACTCGGCCAGATAGATCGCCGAGAAAAGGCCAAGGGGTCCCGCGACGCAAATGGCGATAAGGGTGATGAGAAGAGTGCCCGTGAGCAGGGGGACGAAGCCATAGGCCGTCGAGATCTCCCCTTGGTCGGCTCTCATGGCAGCCTGCGGGTTCCATTGGGTGCCGAACAGGAAATCGAAGACGGTCGGCTTGCCCTTTATGCTCGGGTCGAAGAAGAAGCGATACGTTTCGCCCGTGACCGAGAAGACGATGCCGATGGTCGTCAGCACGGCGATGGACGCCGCGATCAAGAGCATGATGTTGACGAAGCGCTCGAAATTGTTGCGTGCGCGGAAAGTCATCGAGACCCGGCTCAGGCCCCAGCCGAGCGCGGCGAGCCCGCTCGCAAGGCCAAGGCCGAGGATCAACCAGTGGCCGAAGCGGTATGTGCTTGCGTAGGCATTGGCGGCGTCGCGGAGTTCGGGCGGCGCATCTCCCGGGTTCTGGGCTGCCGCGAGGTTGACGACATCGCGAAGGATGGCGCCCCTCTTCAAGCCATCAGCCTGCACATCGCTCGGGTAGAAGGCGAGTGCATTGGACTGTGCGAGCTTGTCGAGAAGCGGCGCGCCGATGATGAACATGAGCAGCATCGGGACAAGCACGAGCGAAGCAATATAAAGCCCGTGATAGGTGGGAAGCGAATGCATCTCGGCGAAATCGCCGCCCGCGACCGCGCGCGCCCTTCGGCGGCCCAGAAAATATGCACTCAACACGAGAACAGCGAGCAGGAGAAAATACTGGCCAGCCATACAATGAAACCTTGTCTTTGCCCCTTCGTCCGGAGCGGTGACGTCCTTGGCTCGCCGACGGATGCACCCGTCCAGGCCAGATCATATATACCGCGAAACTCGGCTCGCGCCACCGACGGTCGGTGAGCAATCGATCGCCGAAACAAGGTCAACGCGAGCCGACGGTGGCCGTGCCCTCGAGAGAGAGGAGAGCCCGGCCACCATCATCTATCGCCTTACTTAAGATCGTCGCCTTTCATGGGCTCCATGGCGAGAGCCGTCTTCTTCACCTGCTCGATGGTCTCCTTCGGCAGCGCGACAAGACCCTTGCTGGCGAGATAGCCGTCGGCGCCGAGCGCCTTCTCGGACACATACTCGGCAACGAACTTGTCGAGTCCCGGGATCACGCCCACGTGCTGCTTCTTCACGTAGATGTAGAGGTCGCGGGCGCCCTTGTACTTGCCGGAGGAAATGTTGTCGTAGGTCGGGTCGACGTCCTCGATGGGAACGCCCTTGAGCTTGGCGGAGTTCTCCTCGAGGAACGAGAAGCCGAAGATGCCGTAGGCGTTCTTGTTGGCCTCGAGCTTCTGGACGATCACGTTGTCGTTCTCGCCGGCTTCGACGTAGGCGCCGTCCTTGCGGATCGATTTCCAGACCTTCTCGAAGTCCTTGGTCTTGTTGGCCTCGTCGGCCTTCTTCATCTCCTTGAGGGAGTCGAAGGCCTCCGCGCCCTTCTCCATGAAGAGCTCATGGAAGCTGTCGCGCGTGCCCGAGGTCGGCGGGGGCCCCAGAACCTCGATCTTGACGTTGGGGAGCGAAGGATCGATGTCCGACCAGTTCTTGTAGGGGTTGGCAACGAGCTTGCCGTCCTTGTCGGGCACCTGCTCGGCAAGAGCCTGGAACACCTGCTTGCGCGTCAGCTTGGTCGGCGGCCCATCTTTGGATTGCGCGATCGTCAGGCCGTCGATGCCGACCTTGATCTCGACGATGTCCTTGACGCCATTCTTCTGGCAGAGCTCGAACTCGCTCTTCTTGATGCGCCGCGAGGCGTTCGTCGCGTCCGCCTTGTCCTCGCCGACGCCCTCGCAGAAGATCTTCATGCCGCCGCCGGTGCCCGTCAACTCGACGACGGGGGTCTTGCCGCCGTTGGCCTTGCCGAACTGCTCCGCCACCGCAGTCGTGAACGGATAGACGGTCGACGAGCCGACGATGCGGATCTGGTCGCGCGCCGCCGATGCCGCACCGGCAAACGCAGCCATGCCGACGGCGACGGCCGTCGAGAAGGCGATGAACTTGCTGTTCACGCTAATCTCCATTGTCACAGGGACTATGCAACTGACGCGGCCCTCCGCCTGTCAGTCATCCGGCGCCCCTCGCGCCGGCGCCCCACTCTTAACGATCTGGCGCTTCCAATTTATGACAATTTATCATTTTGATAATTATAACTTTTATTGCCTTATCCACAGGCCAACGAAAGTCGCGCTCAAGACCTAGGAGAGCGGCCCAACTCTAGGCTCCGCGCACACCGGCAAACTCCTCGAAGAGCACCGAGAACGTCGAGCCCTTGCCGAGCTCGCTCGCGATCCTGAGCTCGCCGCGGTGGCGCACGACAATGTGCTTGACGATGGCAAGGCCGAGCCCGGTGCCGCCCTTCTCCCGGCTCGCGGCGACGTTGGCGCGATAGAAGCGCTCGGTGAGGCGCGGCAGGTGCTCGGGCGCTATCCCCGGTCCGTCGTCGGCGACGGCGATCATGAGGCGCGGGGCGGGCGGCGTGCCGTCGGTCACGCGCGAGACGGCGATCTCGACGTGGCCACCCTCGCGCCCGTACTTGATCGCATTGTGGACGAGGTTCTGCAGCACCTGGACGATCTCCTCGCGATCGCCGCGAATGCGCGCTTGCCCCTCGAGCTTCTTGATCCCGATGGTCATTTTCGACGCCTGCGCGAGCGGCTCGAGGGTCTGGGCGACGTAGGCGGCGGCCTCGTTCAGGTCGGCGATGCCCTTGGGCGGCAAGTGCACGCGCATCTCGACGCGCGAGAGCGACAGGAGGTCGTCGATGAGGCGGGTCATGCGCGCCGCCTGGCTCGCCATGATGGCTAGAAATTTATCGCGCGAGGCCGGATCGTCGCGCGCCGGCCCCTGCAGCGTCTCGACGAAGCCCTTGAGGGAGGCGAGCGGCGTCCTGAGCTCGTGGCTCGCGTTGGCAATGAAGTCGGCGCGCATCTGGGCGAGGCGGTCCTGCTCGGTCAGGTCGCGAAACGTGATGAGGAGCACCGGCAGGCCCTTGCGGTTGCGCCCTCCCGCGAGCCTCGAGATCGTCGCCGAGATCCGCCGTTCCACGGGAACGCGCTCGAACAGCTCGACGACGATCGCCTCCGACGTGGCGAAGGCCTTGTCGACGGCCGCGTTGAGCGTCGGATTGCGCGACATGTGAGCGAGCGGCTGGCCGGCGCGCGCCTTTGGGAAGATCTCGAGCACATGACTGTTGTGGTGCAGGACGGTTCCGTTCGCATCGAGGGCCACGGTTGCCTCGGGAATGGCCTCGACGAGCGCGCGCCAGCTTTCGCCGTCGCGCTCGCGCGGGCCGCCTCTCGGGCCTCCTTCGCCCCAGGCGCCCTCGCGTCCGCCGTCGTCGCCGTCCGCGCTTTCGTCGCTGCCGTGGGCGGCGATGGTGGCCGCCGCGATGACGGCGAACGAGGCGAGCGCCCAGGCCGGCTCGAGGCCGGCCACGGCGACGAGGCCGAGAATGACGACCGCCTCGAGGAGCAGCGCGCGACTGCGCGCCGAGGCGCGCCGGCGCAGCTCCGCAACGCGCTCCAGCGCCGGGGAGAGCCGGTCCCTGGCCGAATCCGGCAGGCGCTGAACATCGCTTTTCGCGTCCGTCATCGTCACCGATGTTACCTCAGATTGCAGCGCCGTCCCGAACTGCGTTTTTTCGCGACCTTACGCAGAGTTAATGCAAGCGCCCGAGGCCGAGGCCCTACCTTGCGCGCGCCTCGGCTTCGGGCGAAAAGTTAAACATCACATTTGTGACAGCGCCGCTACGGCAGGGTGGGTGCCATGGGCAAGTCGGACAGGTCCCGAGGCGACGGAAGCGGGTCGGCGGCGTCTGACGCTTACGCGAGCTTCGACATCGATAATCCCAAGCTGCCCAAGGAGATCGAGGAACGGGCTTTGACGTCGGGCGGCTTTCCCTATGACGACAAGCTCAAGCGCAAGGACTACGAGGAGGAGCTGCTCAAGCTGCAGCTCGAACTGCTGAAGCTGCAGGCCCATGTCCAGGCGGCGGGCGAGCGCATCGTCGCCCTGTTCGAGGGGCGCGACACGTCGGGCAAAGGCGGCTGCATTGCGCGCTTTCTCGAGCGGCTGAACCCGCGCCATGCGCGCTCGGTGGCGCTCTCCAAGCCGACGGAGGCAGAGCGCGGGCAGTGGTATTTCCAGCGCTACGTGGCCCATTTCCCGACCAAGGGCGACATCGTGCTGTTCGACCGCTCCTGGTACAACCGCGCCGGGGTCGAGCGGGTGATGGGTTTCTGCACCGAGGACGAGGTCGCCGACTTCCTGCGCGACGCGCCCGAGTTCGAGGCCCTCCTCGTGCGCGACGGCATCCGTCTCTTCAAGTTCTACCTGCTTGTCGGACGCGAGATGCAGCTCATGCGCTTCCACGAGCGCCGCCACGATCCGTTCAAGCAATGGAAGGTCACCGAGATCGACCTGGCGGCGATCTCGAAGTGGGACGACTACAGCCGGGCGCAGGCCGACATGCTCCGTTTCACGCACACGGCGATAAGCCCCTGGACCCTCATCCACGCCAATGATCAGCGCCGCGCGCGCCTCGAGTGCATGCGCGCCGTGCTGCTCGCCGTCGACTACGAGGGCAAGGACGCGAAGGCGGTCGGCGAGGCCGACCGAAAGATCGTCGGATCGGGTCCCGAGTACCTTGCTCGGCTTGGCGACCAGCGCGTCGAGGCGGACCGGAGCGAGGCTTCACCCTGACCCCCATGTCGACGACGAGATCGAGCATCCTCTACGTGACGCTGTCCCTCGACCGGGGCGGGACGGAGAAGCATCTTGCGGAGATTGCTCCGCGACTTGCGGCCGGCGGCTGGCCGATCACCGTCTATTGTGTCTTGAGCCGCGGCGTCATGGCTGACGCCGTGGCCGCCACGGGCGTCACCGTAATCGGCCCTCCGATCAGCATGCGCGGCGGCGTGCTCAAGATCCGCTCGATCGTTCATCTTCTGCTCGCCGCCGGCAAGCTCTTCCATGTGATGGCCACGCGCCGTCCGACCATCGTGCACTTCTATCTTCCGGGGCCCTATCTCATCGGCGGCCCGCTTTCGCTGCTGACGGGCCGACCCGTCCACGTCATGAGCCGGCGCAACCAGAACCGCTACCAGACGCGCCGGCCCCTTGCGCGGCTCATCGAGCGCTTTCTGCACCAGAAGATGACGGCGATCCTCGGCAATTCGCGCGAGGTGGTCCGCGAGCTCATCGAGACGGAAGGCTGCGATCCCGAGCGCGTCGGGCTCATCTACAACGGCGTCGATATCGCCCGCTTCACCGAGCCGGTCGATCGTGCGGCGGTGAGGAGCTCGTTCGGCATCGGGGAGGCGCGCCTCGTGCTCGTCGTCGTCGCGAACCTCTTTCCCTACAAGGGTCACGCGGATCTCTTCCGCGCGCTCGCCCGCGTCAAGGACCGGCTGCCGCAGCCGTGGGTGCTGCTCTGCGCGGGCCGCGACGACGGCTATCTGGAGACGCTCGAGGACGTGGCGTATCGGCAGGGCATCGCCGACCAGGTGGTGTTTCTCGGCTCGCGCCCCGATGTGCCGGCTATCCTCAGGTCCGCCGACATCGGCCTCCTCTGCTCGCACGAGGAAGGCTTCTCCAACGCCATCCTCGAGGGCATGGCCGCCGGCTTGCCGATGATCGTCACCAATGTCGGCGGTAACGCGGAGGCGGTGATCCACGGCGTGACCGGGCTCGTCGTCCCCTCGCTCGATCCCCATTCGCTCGCCGATGCGATCGTGACGATCGCCAACGACCGGGAGAAGTCGCTGCGCATGGGCGAGGCGGCGGCGCGCCGCGCGCGCGAGCGGTTTTCGATCGAGCGCTGCGTCGCCGACTACGAGCGCCTGTACGAAGGGCTTCTCAAGGGCGAGAAGGCGAGCACGCTTGCGCTGGCGGCGACGGAAGACGGGGAGGCGGGCCGCGGCCAGGCGCCCCCTCAGGAGGCTTCGCGCGCCGGGGCGACGAGCTCGCCGTAGACCGAGAGCGTCTGGCGCACGATCTCGGCGATGGAAAATTCCTGCTCGACGAAGGCGCGCCCGGCCTTTCCGTATTTGTGGCAGAGGTCCGGATTGGCGAGAGCTTCGCCGAGCGCGCCGGCAAGGGCGGCCGCGTCGCGCACGGGCACGAGCCAGCCGTTCACACCGGGACGGACGATCTCGCGGCAGCCTGAAATGTCCGTCGCCACGATCGCGCGCGCGCTCGCCGCCGCCTCGAGCAGCGCCTTCGGCAGGCCTTCGCCGTAGCTCGTCGGCAGACAGACGATCGAGGCCTCGGCGAGAACGCGCGGCATGTCGGTGCGCCAGCCCCAGTGCTCGACAATTCCGGCGCGAACCAGCGCTTGGATCTCGGCGTCGCTGACCGAAGCCGGGTTGCCGGGATCGGGAGCACCGATAAGCGCGAAGCGCGCCCTCACCCCTTGAGCTTTGAGGCGCCGCGCCGCCTCGGCGAACTCCATGACCCCCTTGTCGCGCAGAAGGCGTGCCGGGAGGATGACGAGCGGGTCGCCGGCGGGGGGCGGGGCGGTGGCGTAGCGGGTGGGATCGACACCGGAGCCGCGGATGAGGCGGATCGTATCCCTGGCCGCGATGCGGCGCGCCGCGAGAAGCGCCGCGTCGTCGCGGTTCTGCACGATGGTGCGCGAGGAGGGGTGACGCAACGCCGCGCGCAGCAAGAGCTCGACGAAGGGTCTCAGCGCCTGCGCCTTGGCCGTGTCCGAGCTGAACACATAGCCGAGGCCCATGAGCGCGTTCACCACGTGCTTCACGCCGGCGATCCGGGCCGCGATCGAGCCGTAGACGACTGGCTTCAAGGCGACGTGATGGACGAGATCGGGCATCTCGCTCTGGTAGAGCCTGACCAGGCTCCTCACGGTCGCCGCCTCCTCGAGCGGATGCACGCTCGAGCGCGAGAATTCGATCGGGATGAGGCGAAGACTGGCGCCTTCGATCGCCGCGCCGTCGCGGCCGACCTTGGTCGCCACCGAGACGTCGTAGCCCGCGTCCTTTGCGGCGAGCGCGAGCGGGAGCCGGTGCGAGACGAAGTACCAGTCCTCCGTCACGAGATAGAGGAGCTTCGGCCTCCCGGCTGGCCCCGCATCGCCGCCGCCGTCCGCCATCATGGAGCCGCCGCCCGCGCACCAGCGCCGGCCGAGCCCGTTTCGGTCCGGCCCGCGGCCTCGGCCTCGAGCCAGGCCTCGAACATGAGCACCGGCCACAGCCGGTATTGAAGGTTGCGATGGCCGCTGAGATGGTCATGCCAAGCCTTGCGGATCGGCTCTGGCCTGAAGAAGCCCTCGCGCCGGAGGCGGCCCTCCGAAAGGAGGTCCTCGGCCCAGGGTCTGAGCGGCCCTCTGAGCCAGCTGTCGATCGGCACGCCGAAGCCCATTTTCGGCCGCTCGATGAGCTCGGGCGGCACGTAGCGGTAGAGCACCTGACGCAGCGGCCACTTCGATTGGCCGTCGCGGCGCACGATGTCCATCGGCAGCGACCAGGAGAAGGCGACGATGCGGTGGTCGAGCAGCGGGATGCGGCTCTCGAGCGAGACCGCCATGGCCGCGCGGTCGACCTTGACCAGGATGTCGTCGGGAAGATAGCCGGTGAGATCGTCGAGCATCATGCGGCGAACGGGAGCCGCCGGCGCCGTGCCGCCGGGCCCCCGCGCGGGCTCCTTGCCGTCGATGACGATCTCGCCCGGGCGCGGCCAATGGGAGATGAGGGCCTGATAGATGGCGGCCTCGCCGTCGTGGGTGACGACATCGGCCGCCTTGTGCAGCTTGTCGCCGACGCGCGACGGGCGCAGCCGCGCCGGCACGGCAGAGAGCGGCAAGCCGAGGAGCCGATCCCACCGCTCCGGCGACACGCCCGTCACGAGGCGTGATAGCGCATGTTTGAGTGCTGCGGGCGTGCGCGAGAGCGCGGGCAGGAGGCGCTCGGCGAGCGCGTAGCGCGTATAGCCCGAGAAGAGCTCGTCCCCGCCGTCGCCCGAGAGCGCGACGGTGACGTGGCGGCGGGCAAGCTCCGCGACGAGGAACGTCGGGATCTGCGAGGCATCCGCGAACGGCTCGCAATAGATCGCGGGCAGCCGCGGGATGACGTCCATGGCCTCGCGCATCGTCACGTAGAGCTCGGTGTGGTCGGTGCCGAGATGGCGTGCTACCGCGCGTGCGTGCGCTGCCTCGTCGTAGCCTGCCTCCCTGAAGCCGATCGAGAACGTCTTGACCGGTCGCGAGCTCATCGCCTGCATGAGGGCGACGACGGTCGAGGAATCGACGCCGCCCGACAGGAAGGCGCCGAGCGGCACGTCGGCGAGCATCTGCCCGGCAAGGGACTGGCGCAGCAACGTCTCGAGGCGATCGGCCGCCTCCTCAGGCGTACCGGCGAAGGGCGTCTCGGCTCCCGCGCGTGCCGTTTCGCCCGCGCTCCAATAGGTCGAGAGCTTGCCCTCGCGCTCGCCGGGGGCGAGCAGCAGGTAGCTCCCCGGCGAGAGCTTGCGGATGCCGCGGTAGATCGAATGGGGCGCGGGCACATTGTTGTGGCGCATGAAGAGGAGAAGCGCGTCGCGATCGATCTCGCCCGACCACGCGGGATGGCGCGCGAGCGCCTTCACCTCCGAGCCGAACAGGAAGGCGTGCCCGGCCCAGCCGTAGTAGAGCGGCTTCTCGCCGAGGCGGTCGCGGGCCAGCGCCAGCGTGCGCCGGGCACGGTCCCAGAGCGCGAAGGCGAACATGCCTGTGGATTTCTCGAGCGCCGTCGCGATCCCCCAGGCCTCGATCGCCTCGATCAGGACCTCGGTGTCCGAATGGCCGCGCCAGGTGGGCGCCTTTCCGTCGGCTTCGAGGGCGTGGCGCAGCTCGCGGTGATTGTAGATTTCGCCGTTGAAGACGATCACGTGGCGCCCCGACGCCGAGACCATGGGCTGGTGGCCTGCGGGCGAGAGGTCGACGATCGAGAGCCGCCGGTGCCCGAGCGCAATCCCTGCCTCGGCATCGGCCCACACGCCCTGGTCGTCCGGCCCCCGATGGGCGATGGCGTCGGCCATGCGCCGCGCAATGGCCTCGAGGGGGGCCGGCGCGGCCTTGAGCGCCAAAAAGCCAGCGATGCCGCACATCTAGCCCGGCCTCCGCGAAGTGCACAGGTGCGCCGATCTTCTCCCGCCGTCCATAGAGAGCAAGTGCCTCGAAAGTCCGGCAATTGTCCAGCCGGTCTCTCCGCCCTGCGCCCCCGGAGCCTTTGTTGACGCCGTTCGCCTCCCTGGGCTAAGGCCCAGTCCCATGACCGCCACGGGGCTCGCCATTGCAAGCAAGAGGGACGACGGTAGCTCCGCCCTCACCGGGCCGTGCGATGTTTTCTTGTACGGTTATTTCGGGTTCGGCAACACGGGCGACACCCTGCTGCTTCACGCCGCTACGGCCGCCATCGCGCGCCGCTGGCCGGAAGCTCGCTTCATGGTGCGCAATCTGGGACCTGTTCCGCTTCCTGAGGCTTTGGCGGGGCGCATCGTCCTCTCGGACGTGGACCGCGCGCTGCAGCCGAGCACAAGGGGTGCGTCGCGCGGGCGCATGCGTCGAGCGTTGTCCTACGTGCGGGCAGTTGCGAGCGCGATGTCTGGCTGCCGGGTGTTCGTGCTGGCCGGCGGCACCTTGCTGCATGTTCGCAGCTCGTATCGGCCCCTCGTTCTGATGCTGCTGCTCGTGGCGGCGGCCCGGCTCAAAGGTCTGCGTGTGGTGGCGATCGGCTTGGGTGCGAGAGGGTTCGATCGCCCTCTCGCGCGCGCCCTGCTCGCTATCGTGGCATCCCTCATGGACGACATCGCGCTGCGCGATGAAGAGTCCGCTGCGGCGTTTCCCGCATCGCGGCGGGTCCGCGTGTGCGCAGACCTCGTCTACGGCTGGTGGCCGGCCGATCTCCGGCAGGGCTGTGCTGTGCGCCCGCGCCCCGGACCGGCCGCCCTTGCTCACGGTGTCGCTTGCGGCACCCTGGCCCCCGGAGCGCTTCGAGCACGCAGGTATCGACGAAAAGCTGGCCGCCTGCCTCGCGCAGCTCGCGCAAGAGGGATGGCGAATGCGGTTTATCGTATTTCAGGACGGCTCGCCCGAGCAGGGCGGACTCACCGACCGGACGGCCATCGGGCGCGTCCGCGCGCGGCTGGAGGGATTGGCCGGCGAGGCCGACGTCGTTGCGACGACGCACGATCCTCGCCAGCTCGCCGCCTGCTACGCGGAGAGCACGGTGCATCTCGGCGCCCGCTTTCATGGTTTGGTGCTCGCGAGCCTCATGCGGGTGCCGTTTGTCGGGCTCGCCATCGACCCGAAGATCGACAGCCTCGCCGGCACATTTGCAATGCCGCTCGTCGATCCGGCCCGCGACCCGCCCATGGCCATCGCCGACGCCGTGCACAAGGCCGCGACGCTTGCGATCGACGAGCGCACGGTGGCCGAGCTCGCGGTCCGCGCCGAGCAAAACTATCTCTGGTTCGAAGGGGCGCGGCCGGTGACAACCAAGAGGGTGCACCTGGGCGCTTAGCGGCGGCGAACTGGGTGCGAACTGGGTGCATGCTGCAGATTTCGGTCGTCATACCCCTCTTCAACAATGCGGCGATCGTCGCCGAGACGATGGCGAGCGTTGCGGCGCAATCCCGGCCGCCTGCAGACGTGACCGTCGTCGACGACGGCTCGAGCGACGGCGGGGCCGACATCGTGGGCTCGTTCCAGGACCGGGTGCCAAACTTGAGCTGCGTGCGACAGCCTCGGTCCGGGGCGGCGGCGGCGCGCAATCGGGGCGTCGAGGCGGCAGGGGCGTCTTGGATCGCGTTTCTCGATGCGGATGACGTTTGGCTTCCGCGCCACCTCGAGGTGCTGGCCCATGGCCAGTCCGCCGTGCCTCGGGCGCAACTGGTGGGCAACGACTATGTCGAATCCGCCGACGTCGCCAAAGCGCTCGGCTCGCTTGCAGGCCGAGACAGCGGCCCTGCTCAAGGAGTGCGTGCGCGCGAGATCGACGTGCTGCGCGCCGCTGCCGGCGGGCGCATCCCGTTTTTCACGTCGACCGTCATGGTCGAGAAGTCCGCGTTTGTCGCCGCTGGTGGCTTTCCCTCCGGCGAGCGTCGCGGTGAAGATCTTGCGCTGTGGGCACGGCTCGCGAGCCGGCATTGCGTGGTCGCATGCGATTACATCGGTGCGATCTACCGGAAAGGGGTTGCCACGAGCGCCACGTCTCGCGTGCTCGAGGCCCCCGATGTCGGCCTCAGGACCTACCTCGCGATCGCGGCCGATCCTCACGTCTCGGGCGGCACGGCTCGCTTCGCGCTCGAGGCGGCCTGCCGCCTGGCCTTGGCGCATGCGACCGACGCGCTCATCGCGGGCCGGCCGGAGCTGGCGCGCGATGTGTTCCTGCCCATCGCCGCGCCGACACGGCTCCACCGGACGCGGCTCAGGATCGTTGAGGGGCTCGCGGCGCTGCCTCCCGGCCTTTCGCGCCGCCTCGTCGGCTCCTGGCTGGCGCTCAAGCAAAATCAGCCGTTATAGAAACCATATGACGGACAGGGACAGCAAAGGGCCATCGCTCTCATTGGAGTTCGCAAGGGGCGCCTTCGGCAATGTCCTTCTCCTCGGGGCCGGCTCGCTCCTCAATTTCCTGGTCGCGGTGCTGCTGAGCCGGACGTTGGGCCCGACAGGGCTTGGCATCTATGCGTTCGCGGTGGCGCTCACCACCATCGTCTCGGCGCCGGTCGACGTCCGCTCTCGGCGCCGTCGTGCTGCGCGAGACCGCAGGGGCCGGCGCCCGCGGGCTTCCGGCGCGGGGACGCGAGGCAATCGCCTGGGCCTCGCGGACTTCGATCTGGCTTGTCGGTGGGGTTTCGGCGGTGATTGGCGTCGCAGTCGCCGCGGGCGTGGGCGATCTCTCGGCAGACAAGGCGACAACCATTCTCGCCGGGCTTCTCCTGCCCGTGCCGGTAGCCCTGCTCTCGTCTTCTCTGGCGCGGCGCGCGGGCTTGGCAGGATCGTCATAGGCCGCGTTCCGGACCTGATCCTGAGGCCGTTGTTCTTCGCACATCCTCGTTGTCCCGGTCTTGGTGTGGCCGTGGCTCGGGCCGCTCAGCCCTGTGCTCGCCATGCTGCTTCAGGCTCTCGCGGCGCTTCTCGCGCTGGCGGTGGCCGTCGTGATCGTGTGGCGTGCGCTCCAGGCGCAGGACGCGGCCGAAGTTGCGGGGCGCACGTCGATGTCCTCGGCATGGCTCAGAAGCTTGCTTCCGTTGGCCGTTGTGTTTGGATTGAGCGCCATCCAGAGCAACATCGATATTCTGATGCTGGATTGGTACCTTGCGGACGACAAGGTCGGAGTCTACCGTGCAGGGGCGCAGGCCGGCCGGCTCTTTTTCATGATCACGACGGTGATCGGCACGGTGCTTTCGCCGTACGTTGCCAGCCTTCACGCCGCGGGGGACCAAGCCGCGCTTCAGCGGCTCTTGGTGCTCGGCGCCCGCAGCTCGCTCGCGATCGTACTTCCGCCCTTCGTCGTCGCCGTCCTCATACGGAGACTGGATCATGGCGAGGGCATTCGGAGCCGCGTTCGCCGAGGGCTCGGGCGTTTTCGCCATCATTGCCGGAGGTGCCGTGGCCCAGGGCCTGATCGGCTACTCGGCCACCGTTCTCAGCATGACGGGTCGCGAACGGCAGATGATTCTCAGCGGCGCGGCGAGCGTGCTCGTCGCTATCGTCCTCAACCTGGTGCTCATTCCGCGCTACGGCATGGAGGGAGCCGCATGGGCGACGACGGTGGCCGCAATTGTGCTGGCCGCGCTCTATGCCGTTAAGGTTGCGCGCTTTTATCGGCTGAGAACCTGGGCGCTGGGGTAGCGCAGTGCACCTCGACTAGCGAGAGCCTTGAATTTCGCCCGCCGTGCCCGCAACGACGCGCGCTTTCTCGGCGGGCGCCTCGCCGATGCGCTTCGGCCCGGTTGCGGTGCGCGGCGCGCCGCGGTCTATGGCATGAGAGCCATAGGCGTGCCGCAGCCAGTGCCGCGAGACGGTTTCGGAGATTCCCCCCGGCCGCCCAGTTTTTATCCACAAGCCCGTGCATCGACCGCGCCGGCGTCGCCGCGGAGTTTCAAGAGCCGTCGGCTCACGGCCTTGGGCAACAGCACTTGACGCACGACGCCACCCTTCCCCAGGACGGACAGCCGCATCTGCTTTTTCGCGGACGATATCGATCTAGGAAAAGCCAAATTTCTCCGGTCTATGCCCGAAGAGCGCTGCCGGTGCCGTCGATTCGTATGCAAATCGACGCACTGCACTGGCGTGCACAGATCAAGGAGTACGTCGAACGTGACGATGCCTAAGATCTTCTGCATCGGTCTTCCCAAGACCGGCACGACTTCGCTGCACCACGCTGCGGAGATCCTCGGCCTCAGATCGATCCACTGGCCACATGATCAGATCACCGTCCGGCAATTGCGTGCCGGAGACTACGATCTCAAGATTATGAAAACGTGCGATATCGTCGGCGACATTCCAATATCGGCCATTTTTCCGCAGTTGGATCGCCATTTCCCAGGCGCGAAATTCATCATGACCCACCGCGATCGCGCGCCATGGCTGGAATCGCAACGCAAGGCGCCGTTCAACAACCGCCTCCCCACACCAGGCGGCCACCGAGACTTCTACCGCGCAATGCTTTATGGCGTAACCGAGTTCAGCGAAGAGCGCTTCTCTTGGGTATATGACGAACATGTTGCCCGGGTTCAGGGTTATTTTTCCGGCGATCGCATGCGTGACCTTCTGCAAATCGACATTACCGCGGGGGATAGCTGGCAGCCGCTCTGTGACTTTCTCGGGCTTCCCATTCCAGATGAGCCATTCCCGCACAGCAACAAGGCCTTAGTCGACCATCAGCCATCGATCGGCCGAAGGGTGATGGAGCGCCTTCTGGATTTGTGATTCACTCAACGTCACGCTCCGGATAGCCGATACGGTTGAACCTAGCTATCCACGATCTCGTCGTCGCGACGTTGCCATGGCCCAGGGTCGCCTGCACCTCGAGCAAGGGCACCCCGCGGTCAATCAGGCTGGGATCGGTTCAGGGAAGCAGTCCGGTCAAGCCCCCGTTCGAAGACGTAGCTAAGCGTTTCGACGAAACGCTTAGCGCCTGCTGTGGAAAGGTGATCGCCGTTGCGATAGAGGAGCTTTCCGTCTCGGAAGCCGCGGCAGATCTTGCTGTCGCACAGAACATCGCCGAGTGGAACGACGAAGGCGTTGCCAACCACCGTCGCGGAATTGAGGATATCGCGGTAGGTCGCGAGCTGCGCTTCATACTCCTGGCGTGAAATGCCGAAGCTACCGTCCTCGAGGAAGGACGTGCCTTTGATGTGGGCGATGCGAGCTGCGAAATTGACGTCCAGTTTCCAACCCGACGGGACATCTTCGAGCAGTGCGAACTTTCGGTCCGGAAAGGCCTTGAGCAGTCTGAAGAGACCATGCTTGAAGCTTTGCCTATTGTAAGCCAAGCCGGATCCATCATAGTTCTCGTCGCGGAAAAGTATGCCGTCGTGGCGATAGCTGCGGCCCGTGGCTTGAAGCTCCCAATACCCGGCGAATATCACCAACTGCAGGGATTTCTGCTGCCGCAGGAATTCAAGGAAGCGTGACGTAAGCTCAGCGCGATGGGCATTTCCAGCCTCGACGACACCTGGAAGCGGGCGAAATCCGGCGTCCGTGAACTGGTATCCCGACAGGCCCAATCTTTCTGCGGCCTCGAAGACGCCCGAGCTCAGCACGTTGGCGTGACTGTCGCCCACAAGGATGAAGCTTGGTTGCCGGCCCGGCGCACCACGTATGCAGAACCTGCCGGAGTGGCGAATGGTGTCGAGGTAGGGACAATCTGTTTGCAGAATTCTCTGCGAAGCGGTTGCGGTATCGGCTTTGGCCGACGCCAGAATGGCGAGGGTGTTAGCCGACAGGCGCTCCGGGAACCCATGCGAGGTCACCATCGCCTTACCGAAGCCCAAACACGCGATCCCGGCGAGCGCGCCACCGACCAGTACGCGCCCGCCGGTCCAGGCGCGGCCGCGCCTGACTGGGGTCTCGATATAGCGCCACGTGAGATAGGAAAGACAGGAGACGGCAATGAACAGGAGGGCCACCTCGCCACCGGTCAGCTCGCGCATCAGGATATAGCGGGCAAAGACAAGCGCGGGCCAATGCCAGAGATAAAGCGAATAGGAGCAAAGTCCGATCAAGACGAGCAGCGGCGTCGCGAGCGCTTTGGTGACGACGCTGTCGCCCTGGTCCCCGGACCAGATGACCAGCGCGGTCCCGAGACAGGGAATCAGCGCGTTGGAACCTGGAAACGGAGTCAATGCCGAGAAGGTCACAACGGCGAAAGCGATGAGCGCCAGGCCGAGTGCCGCAGCAGTTTCCCGTAGACGTCTGTTGTGCACGGCCGGGAACGCGCCGGTGGCCAAGAGTGCGCCTAAGAGCAACTCCCACATTCTGAATGGGGTGAGAAAGAATGCGGCTTGCGGCCGGTGGGAGACGCCCCATACGCTCAACGCGAACGAGGCGAGCAGAAGGGGCACCAGACACAACGTCCATCGTCTTCTTAGAAACCGATGGCAAGCCATGAGCAACGGCGGAAATAAAATATAGAACTGCTCCTCTACCGCCAGGGACCAGGTGTGGAGGAGGGGCTTCAGATCGGCTGGCGCATCAAAATATCCGGCCTCGCTCCAGAATCGGAAGTTCGAATAAAACAGCACGGTCGCAACGACGCTCTTGCCGAAGGCGGTGAGCTCGGCGGGGACGAAGTAGACTGTGGCGAGAATTGAGCACGCGACGATGATCACGAACAGCGCCGGTAGAATGCGCCGCGCCCGACGCTCGTAGAAGGAGAGGAGCGAGAAATTGCCGCGCTCCAGGTCGCCAGCGATGAGCTGCGTTATCAGATAGCCGGAAATGACGAAGAAGACGTCGACTCCGACGAAGCCGCCCGCGAACCCGTCGGTGCGGGCATGAAACAGCATGACCGGAACGACGGCGACAGCTCGCAATCCGTCGATATGAGGTTTATAGATCATCCCCCAGGGCGCTGACCGCGATCGTTCCCGTCAAAATGCAATGAGCGCACGCCACAAATGCGTACGTGACCTCAGCTTACGCTTGAACGAAGATACGTCGGTTTGAGGGCCAAAGTCAGCTCAGTTGTCTCATGGCCTGGCCCGGCTTGGACTTGCCGGGCGTCCGACGCGGCTGAAGCTGCACGCCCGGCGACGCAATGGGTGCCGACGAGTGATGTTCCGAGTTGAGCCTCAATGGGTGCGGCCCGAGCGGGCGTCGCTCGCGAGCGGTGGGAAATACGGGCGACGGCGGCTCTCCTGGGGCCGAGGACCTCGTGGAAGCCGTTCGACCCCGGCGCAAAAACAAGGGCAGGAGCGGGCTTCACAAGGCGAGAAAAAGTGCTATACAGCGCCCTCGGCGCCCCCTGGCGGCGCCAATCGACCGAAGGACGCATCTGCACCCGCCGCGTGACTTGGTGGAAGCGCGGCGCGCCTCCGTGCCCGGTCGATGAACGTTCGGTGACGCGGGATGGAGCAGCCCGGTAGCTCGTCAGGCTCATAACCTGAAGGTCGTAGGTTCAAATCCTACTCCCGCAACCATCGATATCGGGCGTCGGTTTGCCGTCCGTTCCAAGATCACGGCGAGATTTCCGTCGACGTCGAGCGTCATGGGCGCCTCCGGCGCGGCCGGCGTCACGGTTATGCGCGTGACGAGCTCGCGCACGAGCGCCACCGCCTCGGTCGCCGCGCCGTTGTCGCGACTGAGTGCGCCGCGGATCTCCTCGACGATGCCACGGCAACGCTCCGCGGCGAGCGGGTGAAGTGCCAGCACGGTATCGGGCAGCTCCACGGGTGCGCGCGCGACGATCGCTGCGCGCTCGGCCTCGGCCGCGTTAAGCCGCGCGACGAGGGCCTGCGTGTCGTCGCTCGAACTCGATGGCGTCGAGGATCCTGGCGATGCGCCGATCAGCCTCGGCGAGGTCGCGCTCGGCAGCGCGTCGCGCCTTGGCCCGCGCCTTGGCGAGCCGTTCGCGCTCGAACCGGTAGGCCTCAACCGCCGCCGCGACGGTGGAGGGCTCGAGCAGGTAGGCCTTGAGGCATGCAAGCACGCGCTCCTCGATCTCAGCAAGGCTGATCGTTCGCCGGTTCGCGCACGTTCCCTTGTTCCGCACCGCCGAACATCCGACGCGGTCGTGAGTGACGACGATCATCGACGCCCCGCAGCAACCGCACACGAGGAGTCCCGAGAGCAGCCGCTTCGGCCGCCGACGCTGCTCGAGTTTCCCCTTGGCCGTCTCGGCGCGACGGACCTGGGCGGCATCGAACAGGTCGCGATCGAGGATCGCGAGCTCCGGCACCGCGCGGACGATCCACTCCCGCTCGGGATTGAGCTTAGCGATGCGCTTGCCGGTCGCCGGATCCTTCACGAACCGCTGCCGATTGAACACGAGCTCGCCGACGTAGAGCCGGTTCGCGACGATGCCATTCAGGCGCTTGGCAGAGCCAAGGATCGTTGACTGGTTCCAGAGCCCGCCGCGCGGGGCCGTGATGCCATCGCGGTTCAAGCTGGCAGCGATGGCGAGCGGCGAACGGCCAGTGACGTACTCGGCGAAGATGCGCCGCACGACCGCTGCCTCGGCCTCGTTGATCGCCCGCCGGCCGCGCTCCTCGCCGGCAACGACGTCGAAGCCATACTGCCGCCCGCCGGCGCTGCGGCCGGCGTTGATGCGCCCGATCAGCCCGCGGCGCGTCTTCTGCGCGAGATCGGCGAGGAACATTTGACCTACGATGCCCTTCAGCCCGACGTGCATGAGGCCCACGTCGCCATCAGCCAAAGTGACGATACGCAGCCCCCAGAAGGCGAGTTGATCCCAAAGGCCCGAAATGTCCGCTAGCTTGCGTGACAGACGATCCAGCGCCTCGACAAGAATGATTTCGAACTGCCGCGCCTCGGCTGCGGCCAACATGTCGAGCAGGCCAGGCCGGTTTTCTATCGATGCGCCGGAGATCGCGGCGTCAGAGAAACAGGCGGCGACCGTCCAGCCTTCACGCTCGGCATGCGCGCGACAGAGCGCGGTCTGGTCGATTATCGAGCGCGCGTCTTGGAGATCGGACGAGAAGCGCGCGTAGATGGCGCAGCGCATGGGTTCGGCTCCCCCCGTTGAATAGCGGCATCATCCTCGGCGGCGGCCATCCTAGCAAGCGCGCAAGCAAGTTCGCGAACGATCGCATTGGGATCGCGGAATGGGCGCGAAACGCTCGTGCTGCCGGGCGGTGGTGCTGCTTCAGAAGGTAAAGGATCTCGCGACAACGGCCTGCCCACGACGAAGGGCGCCGTGGCGAATGCCACGGCGGCGGCAGGCCGTCGGGAGAACCGCTCCAGGACCTGCTGCGCGGGTCGGTCAGTGCCCAGGCAGTGTCCGCCGAGAACCTAAGCTAGGGCTGGGATGGGCGCTACCAGGTGAGCGGCCTTTTCCACATCGCTGCAGCGCGAGTTCGTCCTGGTGCTCGTCGTGCTCCCGCTCGAACTTGGCGACCCAGTGCTCACGATGCGGGGGCCGGGGAAGTTTGCGCGGCTTACGCATCGATCTCGGTCGCTCTCGACATCCCGACATATGCTTCACCTGCGCTTCCCACGCTGCACGTGCTTTGCCAGCAGATCTCGGACGGCTTCTTCCATCAGCGACTGGACCGATTGACCACTGTCGATGGCAAGCCGTTTCACATCGTTCCTCAGTTCCGGTGACGTCCAGAACGTGAAAGAGACCTGACCCTCGCGCCCCGGCTGCCGGTACTTCTCGTCGTCTGCCATATGCATCTTATGAAGGGCAGGGAGTGCACTTGTCAACTAGCACACAATCGACGGTAATCAGATGACACAATGGCACGTCCCTGCATGGGCCTGGGCCCCGGTCGGGCTCGCGATCACGGCGGAGGCCGTTTCGAACGCACTCCGAGCCTACGTGCTCGGGACCCATCTCGATCGCTTCACGATCGCCGTAGAGGGCAACGAGGTAAGCCTCGCTGGTGCTGTGCTCGTCCTCGCGGCGGTCGCGGTCTCGCTCTCCCAGGCGCGGGCGGCCTGGGTGGCGCTGACGCCTCACGGCCCAGCGCGGCAGAGAGTGGTTGCAGCCCTGGCGGCTGCCCTCCTGCTGGCGATCTCCACCACCGCGATGGCGTTGCACATCCTCGACGCCGAGCGTGCCAAGGTGGCGGATGAAGGCGGCGCGCGCGGAGCCTACGACCGCGCGAAGACCGCCTACGACAAGGCAGCGGACGAGCTGAAAAGGCTCGAGGGCGCGCGCACGATTGCCGAGGTGCGCAGCTCCGTGGATGCCGCTCCCGGACCCGGCCCGTGTTCCTGCGGACGAAGGAATGCACCGAGGTCACGCGCCAGGATTACTTCGAGCAGTGCCGGCCGCTGCTCGACCTGCGCCAGGAGATGGCGAAAGCCATCCGGAAGCGCGAGCTCGAAACCGAGGTGCCGCGCCTCAAGGACGAGCTCGACCGCCAGCAGCGGCCCGAGGAGGCGAGAGCCTCCGAGCTGGCGATCGGAGGGGTCTGGGCCTGGATCATGGGGGCTGGCGTCGTCTTCGTCGCCACCTTCGGCACCGTGATCTTCGCGCGCATCGAAGGCGCTCCCACAGCGAACGACAACGAGGCCGCCGCCGCTCCTTGGCGTTCCGCGGTGGAACCAAGAATGAAACCGCGTAACTGGGTCCGCGAGTTCCGCAAGTTCCACGGCCGGAACCCTGGAATTCGTGAGCTGCAAGAAGCATTTCCGGGCACACCAAAGACCACGGCCTGGCGCCGATGCCGGGCCGCATAGAACTCCTCCCGGTTTCAGACTGAAACCAGGTTGAACCCGCCATCGGGGTCTCGCTTGTGGCCTGTTCGAGCCCTATGCGACCAGCCGCTCCCGGGCCGCCGGCGCCTCCAGCGCCGGCAGGAGGGCGTAGTAACTGGTCCCGTTATGACGGACCCTCTTGACGTTCAGCTCCGTGCAGATCCTGGCGAAGCTCCCAACGCTCACGTTGAGGTCGAGACCCTCCTGGAGGGTCCAGGCCAAGAAGTGCCGGTAGACCTTCTCAGCGGCAGTGCCCCGCTCATTAGTCCCGACCGTCTTTTCTTTGAGGAAGCGCTGTATATACCCCAGACAGCACTCTCGGTGGGCAAGGCCACTGCATCGATCGCTCTGAATACTTTCAGCAGTTCCGCTTTTCGATACGGATCGCGGGTACCATTGAGTTCATTCTGTTGAATGTGAGTTGTATAAACGATGAGGCCATCAAACACTCTGAGAGCGAGCGCACCGTCGCGGACGCTGTTGAAGACGTTCGTATCGAGCATGTACCCCGCGACAGTCATCGTGACGCTCCCGATTGGGAGTTATCTTATCTCAACAAGCGCCCCGGCCGCGCTCGTTGCCAAGCTGACACCGAGATGGCTAGCGACCGGATTCCCAAGGCGCTTCCCCTCGTTAACCCACATCGCTTCGAGCATGCATCAAGCATCGATCAAGGCCCTAACGGGCGGCCTAATCCTCGCCGTCACGATGGGGCAGGCCGCCCTGGCAGCCGACGAGATTATCGTCGATCCGCGCGATTATCCGATCCGGGCAGGGGCCTTCTCTAGGCTTGCCGAGTTCCAGGACCAGCTGCACCGGCGCCTCGCCGGCTGCAAGGAGAGGAAGCTTCCGGTCGCCGACCGGGATCGGCGCGGCATGCTCGGTCCAGGCACAGCCGCAGAGATTTCCGCGCTGGCAGCCTGCGACAAGCCGATAGTGCCCGCCGGCTCGCCCGCCGGGAACGGAGTCCTCACGACGGCGCTTTGGGACGCCGTCATGGGAGGTCTGCCGCCACCCACGGCCGCGGAGCGTGCCGACGCGTTGACCCTCACTTTCGAGGCGACCGACTTCACCGACAAGCCCGAGTGGAACTTCTGCCAGGACAACGGCGGAGCGCCGGAGGGACGCGCCGAGCGCGCGGCGGCGAGCGGCCTATGCCGCAATAAATCCGATCCCTGCTCGCTCCTCACCTGGGGGCCGCGCGGCGCGACCGCCGGCCAGGGCCGCGAGCTGCAGTGGATCCTCTGGCGCGCCGCCGAAGCCGAGCCCGCTGTGATCGATCGAGCCTTCGGTCCGGAAGCCGCCAACGTGCGCCGGTTCGCGCGGCTTGCCGGCCCGCCGTCCGACTCATGCGACGGCAGCTCGCCCGTCGAGCGCTTCATGTGCGCGGCCTGGCTCGACCCTGCTCGCCGCCGCGCATGGGAGCGCGGGCTCGTGACGCTCGGCGCGAACCCTGCCGTACGCGCCAGTTATCGCGCGCTCTACCGAAGCTTCCCGTTCGACGGCTATAAACTCGAGAGCTACCGGCGGCTCTGGGCGGCACTCGGCCTCACGCCGAGCGAGATCGATC
>CAVOUC010000016.1:0-145981 GCA_963699485.1 uncultured Alphaproteobacteria bacterium
ATGCGTTCTTCTACGACCGCGCCACGCACATCGGCGGCCCGCCGGAAAGCGACGATACGCTGGCTGCCGACCTCCGCTCCTGCGTCGCAGCCGAGACCGGCGCCCGGAACGCCCACGCCGCGGCGCGCCGCTGTCTGTCGTTGCGCCACCCGCATCCGACACAGCCTGTCGACCGCCTTGGCCGTGACGTGGCCTATTACCGGGATGCCTATGCGCCCGATGCGCTCAGCGCGCGGGAGGTCGATACCTGGCGGCGGCACATCCCCCTTGGCGCCGCCAAGAACTTGGCGCTGTCGGACCAACGCGACAGCGCCATCGACAACGGCCTCGACCCGGCCGCACCGGCCGGCGAGCCGCCCCAGGACGTGGTGGAGCTGACGGCGGCGGAAGCCCAGTGTCCCGCCTTCATTCTCGCACCCGACAGGCGACCACCGACAGGCGGCCATTGGGCGGCCCTTGAGCGGCTCACTCAGTTGACGCCGGTCGGGAGCGTCGCCGAGGGAGCGCTGATCTTGAGGAGATCTCCAGCTTCGAGAACGGTCATCTCGTCGGCCGCAATCTGCTTAGGCCCCATGGCGGTCCGGCGTACGATCTCGAACGAGAGATTGCGATCGCCGAGGCTCTTGCGCTCGACCGGCTCCCCGGCGATGGCGAGAAGCCGCCTTGCCGCGGCAATGGTCATCTCCTCTTGCGCGATTTGCTGGTCGACGTCTCTCAGGTCCCGAGCAAGCTCGACCTGCGCTTCCACGTCGAGCTTCATCTTGTCCTGCTGGGCCTGCGAAAGCTTGAGCTCGGTCTGCGCCAATAGCCCTCGCACCTCGTCCTCCCGCTCCTCGACGTAGGCCATGTCGCTGCGCGCTTGGTAGACGTTGAAGGCACTGAGCGAGCCCTTGCTCTGCATGCTGCTCAACACGTCGAGGCGCTCCGAGCGGTCTTTCAGGCTCGAGCCGATGTGCTCCATGCGGCTGCGCAGGCTCTGCAGCTCCTTCTCGGCCGAGGCAATGGTCCCTGAAAGCGCCGTCCTCTGCGCCTCGCGGCTGGCAAGCAGAAGTTGGCGCTCGCCGATGACACTGGCCATCAATGCTGCCGCGCCCTCCCGCCCGGCAATCTCCTCGACGCCGCGCGTGTCGGCAGGTTGATTGGCGTCGCGCTCCGATCTCAGAACCGCGCGCCGCGCGAGAAGGCGCTTCAGGTTGTCCGTCGCCTTGTCGAGCCGCTCGCGCTCGCGGATGACCTCGAACGAGCGCGACAACTCCGCCCCCTTGCCCTCGAGACCGTCCGAGAGGGCAATGGCGTGCAGCACCGTCATGCCCTCGGTAAAGGTGTACGTGCCGGGGCTAGTCACCGCCCCGATGACGTAGACGGGCTCGCGCGCGGCGACCGACAGCGCAACCTTGGCGTCGCGGCTGGTCGCGCTCTTGAAGGCGGCACCGAGCGTGTACTGCGCCTCGGGCAGCGCCTGCCCTCCGAGATCGACCGTCCCGAGCAGCGGGAGGAACACGGTCCCGTCGAGCTGCACCACGTACTCCCCCGTCAGCTCGGCCCGCTCGACGAGCTCGGAGGAGGATACCTGCTCACTACGGCCCTCCTCGGGCCGGCCGACCCGCTCGTAGAACGTGATCTTGAGGCGATCGCCGGGAACGCAATGTAGCGCTGCGGGCGCTCTCGGCGGGACCGTTTCGAGAGCGTGCCCGGGGACCGTGTCGAGATCGCCGGGGACAGCGGGCGCGAGAGCCACGGGCTTCACGGCCTCGGCGCCGCCCGCAAGGCAGGGCGCGGCGCTCGCCGCGAGGATTGCGGCGACAAGGCCGAGTGCACCCCTCGCCGAGGGCCGTGCTCCGCCACGTGCCGGGGGGGTCTTCATCGCAAGCCTCATGCGTGGATCCTCTGCAGGCTGGGCAACACCGCCGGCGGCACGGCATGCTCCCCGAATGAGCCAGGGGCCCTAGACCCTGCCGCGGCCGAAACGCTCCCCGTGCGCGCAAGCTTTCCCCAACCGACGAAGCGTCCCTTGATCGCCGCGCCGATGCTGCGGAGCACGACCATGTAAAGGAGCTGCCGGTAGCAGAACCGCTGGAGGAGGGTGAGCGGCAGGAGCCTCCAGCTGCTCGCCACTCCGCTGATGTGAATTGCGGCCGCTGCCGCCGCGATGTCGAGCGCTTGGAACAAGAGCCAATACTGCGCCACGGGGCCGAGGTGCGCGTCCGCTATGTCGCCCGACCCCATGAGGCCCGCAGCGGCGAGGCGAGCGAGGTCCAGCAAGAGCGCGGCATCCATGAGCGGGGCAAGGAGCGCAAACCCCATCTGAAAGATGTAGACGTTCGGCACGGTGATGAGCGCGACGCCGAGCGGCTGTCCCCGGAGTACGGCTCCGGCGTGCTTGTGCGCGACCTGCAGCGTGCCGAACACCCACCGGAAGCGCTGCTTCAGGAAGGCGCGCAGCGTCTCGGGCGCTTCCGTCAGGGCCGCTGCTGCCGGCTCGCAGATGACCTTCCAGCCTCGCCGCTCCAGGGCGATCGTTGCGTCGGCGTCCTCCGCCAGCGTGTCGCTCGGAAACCCGCCCGCCTCGAGCAGCGCCTTGCGGCGCCAGGCGCTGATCGCGCCCGGCACCACGCCGATCGCATTCGCGAGCTCGAACGCGCGCCGATCGAGATTCTGACCCGTGATGTACTCGAGGGCCTGGAACTTCGTGATGAGATTTACCGGATTGCCGACGATCGCATTGCCGGCGACGGCTCCGATCCGAGGATCGGCGAAATGGCGCGCGAGCAGCTCGGGCGCCCGCGCCGCAAGCACGGTGTCGGCATCGATGATCAGCACCACCTCGGCGTCGGTCCGGACGAGGCCGAAGTTGAGCGCCGAGGCCTTGCCGCCGTTGGCCTTCCTGTACACTCTGACGCGATCGTTGCCAGCGAACGCCTCGCGCACGGCCTCTGCCGTCCGGTCGCTCGAGCCGTCGTCGACGACGATCACGTCGAAGTCGATCTCGGACGAAGCGGCGAGCACGGACGCGACCGTCTTGCAGATCACCTTCTGCTCGTTGAAGGCCGGGATCAGCACCGAAAGGGTGACCGGCCGGCCGCCCGCAAACGAGCGCCGGCGCTCGCGTCGTCTCTGGACGAAGGCCGCCGCCACGACGAGGAGAAGCCGAAGGGCGCCGAGCAGGGCCGCCCCGACCAGCACGTAGGGCAGTCCCTCCTCGAGCGCCGCCATGGTCGTCATGCAGGCGAGCCTGATGTTGAGTCCGGCCTTGAGCGCGAGCTGCCCGCCGCCGATCACCGGCATCACCTCGCCCCGCTCCTTGCCGATCAACTCGTGCAGCGTGACGAACTTGTAGCCTTGGCTCGACAGTCGATCGAGGATCGCCGGCAGCGCGGCGACCGTCGGTCGGCGATTGCCGCCGCTGTCGTGCATGAGGACGACCTGGCCGCGACCCCGTTCTATGCCGCCGGCCACGCGCTCCACGATCTGGGCCGGCGTCGCGACCGTCCAGTCGAAGGCGTCGACCGACGCCGTGGTCGTCAGGTAGCCGAGACGGTCGGCGGTCTCGATGACGCGCGGGGCCTCGAGCTCCTTCTTGAAATTCGGCGAGGCGTAAGGAGCCCTGAAGAGGATCGTGTGAATGCCGAGCTGAGATTCGATGACGCGCTGCGTCCCGTTGAGCTCGAGCTCGATGTCGCTGGTCGTGCTCTTGAGAAGATCTCGGTGCGAATACGTATGATTGCCGATGTCGTGACCCTCCGCGTAGATCCGCCTGAGAAGGTCCGGGTTGCGCACGGCATTCCTGCCGATGACGAAAAACGTCGCTTTGGCATTCCTCTCGGCGAGGATGTCGAGGATCTGGCCCGTGTACTTTTCGTCGGGGCCATCGTCGAAGGTGAGCGCGACGAGCTTGTCGCCGGCAAACCCCGGGCTCACCAGCTGGTCCTGCTTGGGCACGCTCGCGAGAGATTGGCCGACGATGAGCCCCAGATCGTCGCTGTAGGATAGCCGCCGCTCTCCGTTCGCGCGCGCCTGGAGGAGGTCGACCACGTCGCTGCGGAAGCGCTCGTAGACGTCGTTGCCGGGGGACGGGCGCTCGAGGTGCGCGAGCGCCTCGCGGTCGGGATATCGGTCGCGGCCCAACGATGCCCATGCGCCCGGGTCTTCTAGGCCGAGCCGCCACAAGGCGACGCCTGCCGGCCGTGCCGCGAACGCGGCGCGCGCCTGGTTGAAGACCGTCACGCCGTCGAGGAACCACACGTCATGGGCCAAGCCGTCGGCGCCCGTGTAGCGGAAGTGAGGATTGAGCGTCTTCACGTCGAAGGAGAGCGGGGCCTTTGCCTCGTCGAGGAGTTCCCATGCCCTCTGCACGGCAAGCTCGCGGCGGCGATCGATAGCGTCCCAATCGGTGGCAAAAGAGCCGATGCCGACGATCAGCTTCCCCGCATCGATGCCTTGCAGCACGGCGGCAAGCTCGGATTCGAACCAGCCTTGGCTGGCGATCGGCGCCGGCCTTGCATCGATCGGCCCCTCGTAGGTCTTGATCAGAACGAGGTCGGAGCGGCGCGCGAGCTCCTGGTCGCGCGTGTCGGGCCGTCGCGGCGACATCACGGTGATGATCTTGCGCCCGGAGGGGTGAAGCGAGCGGCCGAGATCGTCGAGGAAGTGGGCGAGATTAGCGTGGCTCGCTGGGCCAAGCTCCGGCAGCGCAACCGCGACCCCGTCATAGTCCCCCTCCGCGAGATAGCGGCCGATGTCCTCGGCGAGGAGCCTTCTGTTCTCCGCGCGGGCGAGGATTGCCGCCGTCTCGGCGTACGACTGCGTGGCCGAAAGAACCGGGTAGATCGCGAGGTCGAGCCCTTGATCCCTCTGCAATTTCCTCACCGCGCCTTCGCCCGTCGGGTATTCCCGATTGATCGCTTTGCCGGAGGAAGCAATCGAGATCCAGTCAGGGAGGATCGCGTCGATCTCGCCCCCGTTGGCCTTGAGCGAGATGAAGCTGCTCGGATCGCCGCTCGCGAAGAAGGCGAAGCGCTTGATGGGGCCGCTTCGGAGAGGAGCGCTCTGTTGGCGACGGGGAGGAACGTCTCTCCGTCGAGCATTCGCGGCAAGGGACCGTGGGCGCCAGTCACCGCGCTCTTCTCGATGCCGATCGCCACGTGCGGCAGGCGCGGCGCCACGATCAATCCCGCCGCATAGACCGCAAGCCCGATCGACGCGACGAAGACGACGATGAACAGTGCTGCGTTCGCCCTCCGCGCCCTACGGCCCGCGGGATCGTGAAAAATAGCCTTACCCGCATTAGTGACCATTGACGCTAACCGTTGGCCCTGTTGATCGAATCACAGCGCAACGGAGTTTTCAGGCAGTCTGGCGGGTTTGAAAAATTGAAGTCAGGAGCTCCGAGCTGCGATTACCCAGTGCAATTCCAGTGCCAATGTCCGCGCAGCGCATGGCATCGCCAATTACGAGCATCAACCTTACCCGTGGTCCGAAACGGCGTGATGCTTGTGTTAGAATAATACAACAATGCCTCACAGCGGTGTTTGCTATGCAGAAGGCCAAAATGCGGGCAGCACTGAGGGTCATCAGCAGACGTCAACACGATGTCCGCTACTCGCCCGCTTAGCCCTCGACAGCGGACGGAACTCGCGCCCGTCGCCGACTGCCGGTAGGAACCAAGAGCGGGCAGTCGGGTGTCATGGAGCGTCTTGCGTATGGCGGCCGATCAGAGGCAGCCGGCCGACGCCCGGGCGTTCATCCAGTTAGCTTGAAGGGAATGGGCTCGGGCGGGGCGCGATAATGAACGATGCGGGCTCCCGCAACCAACGTTACGCATCCTCCAACGCAATGAGATCGCGCTGCGGCTCCTCCTCGCGAGAGGAGACGCCCCGCCGGCGCGGCCTGTCTAGGTGCGAGCGTTACGCGCGTACGTTAGTCGAGCGTCGCAGTGCACTCGATGGCGGATGCGCGCCGCGCGCGCTACCGCAGGCGAGTGCCGAGTAACGACGTGTTACTGGCCCGCGTCCGCCATGACTGTGGGCGCGATAGCATTGGCGAGGGCGTAATGCACCCCTCTAAGCATGCCTCATCCCCGTCTCAATCCGTCGCAACGGATGCCCCGTTGTGACATCGTAGCCCTTTTCCACGACTTAGAGAGATCGAGCGGCGATGAAGATGCCTCGCATGCCCGACTCCGGTGAAGGCAATCGTGCTGGCGATCTTCTATGCCCTGCTGCTCGGCGCAATGTATCTGATCCATGACCTGCAACCCGAAGGACGAGAGACGCCAGTGCCCCTGGCCCAGCAGCGTTAGAAGGCGCAATGACATACGCGCAAGCAGACAGGTGTCCTCGCTGCAGTCATAGCCACGAGCGGCCGGTAATGACGTGTTCCTCCGGGACCCCGAGATAAGTTCGCAACGCCTTCAGCGCGGCGTTGGCATGCCGTTGCTCACCTACGCTGCAAATCTGTTGCCCTGACAGTTGAGCGGCGAGGACCTCGATCAAGAGCGGAATGCACTCGCGTCGGATGCCAATGCTGCCGTCAGCGTTGGCGATGAAGGGCGAGCCATGCGTTGGTTTGAGCACGACGGCGCTCTCGCTCGGCGTCACGGCAATATCACTTTGCCTCATCGCTATCTCCACATGGCTTCCGGGCGATGAATGCGCGATCTGATGTTTGCCGCTCACGCGGCTGACCATCCTTGCGACGAACGTTTGACCGTTCCGCAAGAAGCCTCAGTTCACACAAGCGAGCGTAGGCAAAGAGCAGCAACGGATGACGCCAACTGCTTCGGGCCGGCTGAGTGGTTGAGCCACCATCGTAAACTTTGGCTGCGCAGTGCACGACGACCGCACCTCCGATAGCGGAGGAGGTGGTAAAGGCCGGATATAAATGCCATACGCGTCCATGGGCCCTCGCATTACAACGGCGTAAGCCGCCGAGCGGCGAACCCGCGCCGCCGCCACCCCTCCGCATCCGGATCGTCCCGGCCAGCCAGCCGCAAGTCTAACCACGCGGCGGGCCAATCTTCCCATTCCTGTTGGGTATGTTATAGCATTTTACAGGAACGGCTGGCGAGGTCGCCGTGACGCTGAGATCGTCACTCATCATCTTCATCACCGGCGTCATGGTGCTGACGCTCTTCGCCGGCGGCGTGCTCACCTATCTGAGCGCGCGCGCGAAGGTCGAGACCGAGATGCAGGCCGCGATCGCCGTCGGCGGGCGCGTCGCGCTCAATGCCGTCGACGACGTGGAGGAGGCGGCGAACGCGCGCCGGCGCCTCGCGCTGCTCGTCGCCGATTTCGACGGCGACCGCCATCTGCGCGCCCGCGTCTTCGAGGGCGACAAGATCGTCCTCTCCTCGAGCCTCGCCGAGCCCTCCGATCCGGCGCCCGACTGGTTCTACCGCCTGCTCAAGGGCGAGCCGCGCTCGCTCACCGTGCCGCTGCCCCCGCAGTTCGCGGGCCTCGGGCCGCTTCGTGCTCGAGACGGATTCGAGGAACGAGGTCGGCGAGGTGTGGGGCGAGGTCACCAACACGCTGACGATCCTCGCGCTGTTCTGCTCGCTCATCCTCGTCCTCGTCTATGCGACGCTCGGTCGGGCGCTGCGCCCGCTCGAGGATCTCTCGCGCGCCTTCGCGGAGATCGGCACGTCCGGCCCTCTGCCCCACGTCAGCGAGAGCGGCCCGGTCGAGCTCAAGCGCGTCTATCAGGGCTTCAACCGCATGGTCGAGCGGCTCGCGCTCACGGAGGAGCAGAACCGCGAGCTCCAGGAGCAGCTCGCGACCGTCCAGGAGGAGGAGCGCAACGAGATCGCGCGCGACCTCCACGACGAGATCGGCCCCTTTCTCTTTGCCGTCGACGTCGATGCGGCGACCGTGCAGCAGCTGATCGACGCCGGGCGGAGCGAGGAGGTTCGCCTGCGCATCAAGGAGATCCGCGATTCGGTCGGCCACATGCAGAAGCACGTGAAGGACATCCTGGCGCGCGTGCGCCCGGCGGCGCTCACCGATTTCGGTCTCGCCCATGCCGTGAACAGTCTCGTCGCGTTCTGGCTCGGGCGCCATCCCGACATCCGCTTCGTGGTCGATGTGCCGGCCGAGAGCTACGGCGAGCCGCATGACGGGACGATCTATCGCGTCATTCAGGAGAGCCTGAGCAACGCCGTGCGCCACGGCCGGCCGAAGGCGGTCGAGATCCGCGTCGCCGAGGAGGGCGGTCGCATTGCCGTGAGCGTGATGGACGACGGCAGCGGGCTCGCGCGCAACGGATCGAGAAGCGGCTTCGGCATCAGGGGCATGCGCGAGCGCGTGACGCTTCTTGGTGGAGAGCTCGACATCAGCGATACCGGCGGCGGCAAGGGCGTGCTCGTGGCGGCGTGGCTGCCGGCGCCGCCGCGGCCGCCAGCGGCGCCGTCAGGCGAAAGATGCGAAGGGGCGGCCAGCGCATGAAAACGCAGAAGATACTGCTCGTCGATGATCATTCCGTGGTCCGCGAGGGCGTGCGCCGCCTGCTCTCCGGCGTCGAGGGCGCGGTCCTCATCGAGGCCGCGACGGGGCAGGAGGCGCTCGCCCTCTACCGCAAGGAGCATCCCGACCAGGTCCTGCTCGACTTGAACCTCGAGGGCATCGGCGGGCTCGAGCTTTTGCGGCGCATGCTGCTCGAGGATGCGAAGGCGCGCGTCATCGTCTTCAGCATGCACGCCGAGCCGATCTACGCGGCCCGCGCGCTAAAGCTCGGCGCGCGCGGCTACGTGAGCAAGAGTGCCGGCGCCGACGAGCTCGTTGCCGCCGTGAAGCGGGTCGCGGAAGGCGGCTACTACATCGAGCGCGAGCTCGCCGCGCAGGTCGCCACCGGCCTCTTCGCGGGCGACGACCCGCTCCAGCTCTTGACGACGCGCGAGATCGAGATCCTGCGCCTGCTCGGCGAAGGCAAGAGCCTCGCCGGGATCGCGGAGGCCTTGGGCGTCGCCTACAAGACGGTCGCCAACTCGTGCACCAGGCTCAAGGAGAAGCTCGGCCTCGAGCGCACCGCCGACCTCATTCGCTTCTCGATCGAGAACCGGCAGCGCTAGGCTGCGATCATCGCGGTGGCTCGGCAAGCGAAAGCGCGCCGGGCCTCGTCGACGCGGCGCGCTCCTTGACGCTCGGGACGTGGATCGAGTAGCGATTCCATGTCCGCCGATCGTGCTTTGGCGCGACGTTCGCAGCCGTTGAACGTGGCCACTCGGCGGCGTGGCCGTCAATAGCCGAGCAGGCCGGCGCTTCTGCAACAAGAAAGGCGCGCCGGACCGTCTCGGTGCGGCGCGCGTTCGATCTAGGCGACGCTACGCGGCGCGGATCGTCGAGACGAAGCCCTCGGCGACGCGGCGCAGCTCGTCGGCCTGCCCGCCGAGGCTCTTGGCGGAGGACATGACCTGGTTGGCCGCCGAGCCCGTCGAGGAAGCGGCCTGACTGAGGCCGGCCGTGTTGGAGGAGACTTCGGAGGTGCCTTGCGCCGCCTCCTGGACGTTGCGGGCGATCTCGAGGGTCGCCGCGCCCTGCTCCTCGACGGCCGCGGCGATCGTCGTCGCGATCTGGTTGATCGACGAGATGACCTCGCTGATCGTTCCGATCGAGGTGACGGCGTCCGCGGTCGAATTCTGGATGTCGCTGATCTGCGCGCCGATCTCGGCCGTGGCTTTCGCCGTCTGCTGGGCGAGAGACTTCACCTCCTGGGCGACGACCGCGAAGCCCTTGCCCGCTTCGCCGGCGCGCGCGGCTTCGATCGTCGCATTGAGCGCGAGCAGGTTGGTCTGGCGGGCGATGTTGCTGATGAGCTCGACCACGTCGCCGATTTTCTCGGAGGCCAGCGTGAGCTGCCGCACCTTCTCCGAGGTCTGGTCCGCCGTCTTGACCGCCTTGCCGGCGATATCCGTCGAGGTCGACACCTGCCGGCCGATCTCCTTCACGGAGGCGGAGAGCTCGTCGGCCGCCGAAGCGACGGTGCGAACGTTGGCGGAGGCCTGCTCGGCCGCCGCGGCGACCGCCGTCGACTGGTCGGCGGTCTTCTTGGCGGCGCCCGTCATGGCCTCGGCCGCAACCTGGAGCTCCTTGGCGGTGGTGCCGACGGAGCCCACGACCCCGCTCACGGCCTTGTCGAACTCGGTTGCGAGGCGGTCGAGCGTCGCGCGCCGCTCGCGCCGTCCGGCCTCGAGGTAGACGGCGATCGCAAGGTCCATGTCGAGCAGCGCCGCCTTGATGATGGCGCCCTGGAGCGCCGTCTTGCGATCTATTCCGCGCTCTTTCGTCATTCTGTCGATCAGCGGGTTCGCGGAGCGGCTCGAGGGCAACTTCTTGGCGATCGCCTCGACCATGCCGTTGATCAGGGCGTTGTAGCCGCCGATGTACCAGCGCGGATCGAGACCGATCCTGTTGTGGGTCTCGCCGATCTTCGAGATCGAGGCCTCGTAGGTCTCGTCGAACCGTGCCTCGACGATGGTCGACCAGTGCCTGAGCTGCGCCTGCTTGGCCCCCGCCATGTGGTCGCGGCTCTTGAAGAAGGCGGCAGTTTCCTGGAACCGGCTCACGTGATCGTAGAAGTGATCGAGAACGCCGGGAAGCTCGGCCATGATGAAGTCTTTGTACTCGCGCAGAATTGCGCAAGTCGCCTCATCGATTTCGTTGTAGGCAAGGCGCGCCCGTATCGTGCTGTTGCCGCTCATGCGGAATGCTCCTGTTGTGGTGGTTTTGCTGGCAGCCTCCGGCCCTGGCGAGCACAGAACCACACGTCCAGAGAGCGCCGCGTCAATTTGGCGAAGCGTCAACGCAAGGGATTCGACTCCAACGCGTGCTGTAATAAGATGATTCGCTGCCGGAATAGCCGAGCGGGAAACTCGGAATAGCGCGCGAAGTACCGGACGATCGCGCGCTTTATGCCGCCACCGGAGTAGCGAGCGCCAGGTCGATCTTTTCTTTCAGGATCTTTTCGTTGAAGGGCTTGATGATGTAGCCGCTGACCCCGGCGCTCTTTGCCGCGTTGATGTTGTCCTGCTTCGACTCGGCGGTGACCAGGATGAAGGGCGTCCTGGCCATGTTCGGGTCCGAGCGCACGTTTTTCAGGAGCTCGTAGCCGGTCATCGGCTCCATGTTCCAGTCGGAGATGATGAGGCCGTACTGCTTGGTCTTGATTTTCGCCAGCGCCGCCTCGCCGCTCGCCGCCTCGTCCACGTTCTCGTAGCCGATCTGCTTCAAGAGCTTACGAATGATCCGAACCATGGTGCTGTAATCGTCGACGACGAGGACAGGCATGTTGTTCGCGCTCATAACTCTTAATCCCTTTACCCCTAGTGTGCCTCTTCGCCCCGCAGCCGCGGGGCGCGGGCACTGTCAAGCTCCGCCAATAGCGCAAGTATGCGTCTAGATGCTTGCCACATTGTTAAGATCGGGCGTCCCAGGACCATCCGCGGCGCTAATCCGTTTGAAATAATTCGCCAGCCTCTGCGGGCCGTTAGGCGCGGGGCCGGGCGCCGGCGAGGGGACGTAACGGATTTGAAAGCGTTGGGCCTTAACCTGACAATAATGATCGATTGCTTTCACCCCTTGAAAGGCCCTTATGGCGACGCAGACTGGTGCTCCTAGCGGTCTCGCCGCTCAGGCAACGCCTTCGGGCATGAACAATCCGATCCGGGTTCTGGTGGTCGACGATTCCGCCGTCATGCGCGGCATGCTGACGCGCAAGATCGAGTCGGACCCGCGCTTCAAGGTCGTGGACACGGCCTCGAACGGGCGCGACGCGGTGGTCAAAACCTTGACCCTCAAGCCCGACGTCGTCACGCTCGATGTCGACATGCCGGTCATGAACGGCATCGACGCGCTCAAGGCGATCATGTGCGACCGCTCCTCCCAGGTCGTGATGGTGAGCGCGCAGACGGAGGCTGGAGCCGCGACGACCATCCAGGCGCTCGAGCTCGGCGCCGTCGACTTCATACCGAAGTCCCGCGGCATGGATCTCATCCACGAGAAGCTTTTCGCGGCGGCCTCGGTAAGATCGGCCCGCCGCAGCGCGAGGGCGCAGCGCCCGGCCCTGGTCAAGGCGCCCGAACAGGCGCGGCCGGCTCCGGGTGCGCGGGTCAACGCGCGCCTCGTCGTCATCGGCAGCAGCACGGGCGGCCCCCAGGCGCTCCAGGCGGTCATCGGACAGTTGCCTGCCAATCTTCCGGTTCCCGTCGTCATCGCTCAGCACATGCCCCAGCACTTCACGCGGGCCTTGGCGCAGCGTCTCAGCGAGACCTGCCCGCCCGAGGTCGTCGAGGCGAAGGACGGCGAGCCGCTCGTGAGGGGCAAGATCTTCATTGCTCCGGGCGGCATGCAGATGCGCGTGACGGCGAACGAGATCAAGGTCTCGCCGGATCACGGCGAGAGCCTCTACAAGCCCTCTGTCGACATTCTGGCGGAAAGCGCTCGGGCCGCCTTCGGCAAGCACGTGCTCGGCGTCATGCTGACGGGCATGGGCGGGGACGGCGCCCTGGAATTCACCAAGCTCAGGAAGTCGGGCGCCTACAACATCGCGCAGGACCAGTCGTCGTGCGTCGTGTACGGAATGCCCCGCACCCTGGTCGAGTTTGGCGGCGCCGACGAGGTTATTCCGCTCGAGAGCATCGGCGGGCGCATCCGGTCCGCGCTCGGCTGCTAAGTCCAGCCGCTATTGGCAGCGAATTCCGCTTCGGCCCGCGAGCCGCTCCGATCAGGACGAAGACGCGGATCTGAGCTTCGCGACCAGCGCCTTGGAGGCCTCGATGAGCTTGTCGACGGCCCCGTCCGCCTGCATGTAGGCCTGGGTCCCCGCGCCGTAGTCGTGGCGACCGACCTCCTCCAGCATCTTGCGGATGCCGGCATGCGCCGTCTCGTCGGCGCTCCGAAGCGTCTCGAATGCCGGATCGCGCGCGATGTCGCTGCCCTTGACGCTCGCCGCCCAAGCCGAAAGCTTCCGCCCCGCGCAGGTCTCGTTGGTGCTGGAGGGAGCTTCGAGGCCGACGAGGGTCGCCGCCGCCCGCCTGCGCCATGCGGCCGCCTCGCCCGCGACGCAGATGAGCTCCGCGGCCGGATGCCCCGACCGCCGGATTGCCTGCAGCGATCCGATGGCCGCTTCCTCGGCTTTGACGAGACGAGACAAGGACGAGACGATCTCCTGGCGGAGCTTCTTCGCCTTCTCGCTGATGGTGCCGACGCTTTTCGAGATCTCGCCGCTCGCCAGCTCCTGGCGCATGATGTGGTCGGCGAGCTGATGCATGCGCTCGGCAATCGACACGACGTCGCCGCCGAGACTGCTGGTCTTCTCCTCGACCCTCCTCGCCTTCTCCTCGCCCTGGGCGACGGCGGCGACGGATTCGGCGGTCACCTGGCGAATCGAGTCCATGCCGGCGGAAAGCATCGTGAGGCGGTTGCGGATCTCCTCGGTCGCCTTGGCTGTGTCGCCCGAAAGCTTCTTGACCTCGGCGGCGACGACGGCAAAGCCGCGCCCCGCCTGACCGGCCCGGGCGGCCTCGATGGTCGCATTGAGCGCGAGCAGGTTGGTCTGGCGCGAAATGGTCTCGATGGTGCCCGCCATCTCCGAGATCTGGCGCACGGCGCGGTCGAGCTCGCCGCAGCGCTGGGCGATCGAGCTCACCTGAGAGGCGATCAAGCGCATCGCCTCGCCGGTGTGGCGAATATCGGCAATGCTTTCTTGGACTCCATCGCGGACCCGCGACGCATCGGCGGCGCTCGACTGGCTGGTCTGCGCGATCTGTCCGATCGACTCGGCGAGCTCGGTCACCGCGCTGTTGATGGCGGTCGAATTGTCGGAGACCTGCTGAACGTCATAGGTGATCCAGCCGATGTTGGTGCCGGTCGACGACACGTCGGCCGAGAACTGCGAGAGCTCCGCGGCGGCGCCCGCCACCTGCTCCGCGTGCGCTGCCTTGAGCTTCAGGATCGCGCGGCGCGTCTCGGGGCCGAGGCAATCGCTCGCGACGCTCGAGCCCGCGAACAGCGCCTCGATCGCCGCCGCGACCTCGCGGTCGGAGGGAGCGCTCTCGGCGATCGGGGCTGGGCTGCGGGGCTGAGCTGCGTAGTTCGATGGTCTAGCGCGGGAGAACGAGAGCATTTCACGGCCCTTCGAGCGAAGTGCACCAGCGCGAATTGCCGGCCATGTTGTTGTTAGGCATTGCTTTTCAAAGGGACCAGAGCGTTTCCCCGCCGAGAGAAAAGATGGGTCCGCCCCAGTTGCCCAAGAGTTAGGCGGGATTGGTTAAAGGACTGATAAAGCGCGCAAGCTCGGCGCGAGCGACGCGAGCCAATCATTCGATTCCAGACCCGACTGAACGATTTCGCAGCGGAGCGCAGGGCGCGCTGTGCCGGAAAAGTCCACCTCGCAGCCGGTGTTCGTGACGCGGCTTCGCCGTCCGCGCCACATGCACGCCTTCGAGCGCGAGCTCGAGACGCTCGAAGCCGGCTATGCCGACGCCGAGCCGGACCAGCCGGACGTCTCCGTGAGCCGCCTGTTCGACGCCCTCGAATCCCTGTCGGAGGCCGCGGAGGGAGTTCTCCGCGAGCCGGCCGCGTCGCCGGCGAGCCGCTACGAGGCCCCGCCGCCCGAAGAGCCGGCGCGCCGTGAGCCCCGGGCCGAGGCGGCGGCCGCGGCGCCGGCTCCGAGGAAACCGCGGACAATCGCGCCCCTGACGCTTCCCCCAGGCCTCGGGGCCGAGGAGATCCGTCGGCTCAGGCGGCAGTATGCGCTCGACAACCATCCCGATCGCGTGCCGGCCGAGGACCGCGAGGAAGCCTCGCGGGCGATGGCGCAAGCGAACGCGGAATTCGACCGGGCGCTAAAGCGCGCGCGCGAACGCCAGTAGCGTGCGGCGGCTATTTGTCGAAGCCGGCCCCGGCCCCGGCCCCGGAGTCGATCAGAATGTCCTCCCACCGGAACGCGGCGAGAAAGTCCTCGCAAGTCCCCATGACGCCGTAGGGATAGGCGCGCAGGTGATCGACCTGTCCGTTGTTGAACCACACGGTGACGTAGAAGAGCTCGCCGCGGCGGAGAAAGCGGTCGAAGAAGTGGGGGCAATACTGCCAGGCCTGGCGCAGCCGTTTGACCTGGATGTAGTCCGGCGGCCCCATCACCGATTGCAGCTCGGTCTGGGTCATGCCCGGCACGACGAGGGGGAAGGCGCCTTGGGCGTAGGCGCCGCTCGCGAGCACGAGTCCGCACGCTCCGGCGAGCATCCTCCGGAAGATACCGGCCGCCAGATCCGGCCGCGTGAGCCGCCCAAGTCGCATGTGCACCCTTCACGCCCGAAGCGCCGCGCAGCTGCGCGATGCGGATTAGACCGCGGGCGACTTGTGCCAGGCTTGAGGGCTCGAGAGGAGAGTCGCATAGGCAAGATGGAATCGAAATCGGTGACCATTTTTCGCCACACCGCGAGCGAGATCGGCGCAACCCGCGAAGAAACTAGTGAAAAAGCGTTGCGCGGGCGGGCCGGCTCACTGCATCCAATTAAACGATGTTGCGTTTCGATTCGGGGGTGCCGGAATGGGCGGGGGAATTTTCAATGATCGTCGTCGTCGACGAGCGTGCGACTGTCACGCAAGGGTATACGGCGTGGTTTAACCGGGAAGGAATCTCGGCCTGCGGCCTGTGCCCAGCGGAATTCGACAGCTGGGTGAGGACCGTGTCCGACCCCGACATTCGCGCGGTGGAGGCCGTGCTCTTGGGCGATTGCGGCGACCGCGCCCAGCTCTCGCGGGTAATCAAGAAGCGCTCGACCGCTGCCGTCATCGCGGTCAACGAAAACAGATCTCTCGAGGAGACGCTCGACCTCTTTGCGGCAGGTGTCGACGATGTCGTCAGGAAGCCGATCCACGTGCGCGAAATAATAGCCCGGATCAAGGCTATACGGCGCCGGGCCCGCGGCGCGCCCGACCATACCGAAGTGGGCGAAATGCGCGTCTTCTTCGACGGGCGCGATCCCGAGATCAAGGGTGAGGTGCTGCAGCTCCCGCGCCGCGAGCGGCGCATCCTCGAGTATCTCGTCAACAACCGCGGCTGCCGGGTCAACAAGGCGCAGATCTTCAATTCCGTCTATGGGCTCTTCAGCGAGGACATCGACGAGAACGTGGTCGAGAGCCACATCAGCAAGCTCCGCAAGCGCCTGCGCCACAGGCTCGGCTACGATCCGATCGATTCCAAGCGCTACCTCGGCTACCGGCTGGTGGTCGGCACGCCGGAAAAGACCGTTTCCTACGAGGCCCGATCCAGCTTCACGCAAGACGGCGATGCTCTACTCGAAAGAGCTGAGCTTCTTGCGAGGGAACCCGTTGGATGAGCATTTTCGGCATGATGCGGACCGCGACGTCCGGCATGGGCGCGCAGTCCAATAGGCTTGGCACCGTCTCGGACAACATCGCCAACGCCTCGACCGCCGGCTACAAGCGGGCCTCGACGGAGTTTTCCTCGCTCATCCTCGGCTCGGGAAGCGGCGAGTATAGTTCTGGCAGCGTCAATACCGACATCCGCTACGGCATCAGCCAGCAAGGCGGCTTCGATTTCACGACATCGGCCACCGACCTCGCAATCGATGGCACGGGGTTCCTGGTAGTTGCCGACGGTCCGCTATCGAGCGATGCCACCCATCTCACGCGCGCCGGTGCGTTCTTGCAAGACGGCAGCGGGTACCTCATCAACTCGGCAGGCAAGTACCTGATGGGCGTGCCGTGGACCGTTCAGTCGCAGACGCCGGCGCTACCGGCGAACGGAACGTCAGGCCTATCTGCCATTCAAATCCAGACGCTGGCGCTCAAGGCCACTCCGTCGTCGCTCGGCGACCTCAACTTCAACCTGCCGTCGGGCGCCACGGTCGAGACCAACCTGCCGTCTGCCAATACGGCCGCGCCCACAGACTCCTACAAGAGATCGGTCATTGCCATCGACAATCTCGGCGGCAAGGTCACGCTCGACGTCTACTTCTCCCTCACGGGAACCGCCAACACCTGGGAGGTCTCCGTCTTCGACCAGTCGCAGGCCGATCCGTTGACGACGTTTCCCTATCTCTCGGGTCCGCTCGTAACCCAGACACTGACGTTCGATCCGACGACGGGCGGCTATGATACCGGCCTGCCGAGCCCGACGACGATGACCATCCCCGTGCCGAACGGGGGCAATCTCTTGATCGACATGGGCCAGTCGACCCAGCTCAACGCAGCGTTCCAGGTCACCGAGGCGACCGTGGACGGGACTGCGCCGAGCGCCGTCGATCGCATCGAGATCGATGACAGCGGGACGCTGTATGCCATCTATGAGAATGGCCAGCGCGACAAGAAATTCCTCATTCCAATCGCAACCGTCGTGAGCCCCGACAACCTCACGCCGGGCGCCGGAAACGTGTTCGACGTCAACAACGATTCGGGCCAGATGCTGATCGTGCAGGCCGGGTCGAGCGGGGTCGGAAGCATCGTTCCCAAGGCGCTCGAGAAGTCGACGGTGGACATCGCCTCCGAGCTGACGACCATGATCGAGGCGCAGCATTCCTTCACAGCCAATTCCAAGGTCTTTCAGACCGCCGCGGATCTGATGGAGGTTCTCGTCAATCTGAAGCGGTAGTAGCGGGAGTTGAGCGTGCCTGAATTCAAGACGGAAATGCCGCACTCATGGGCCTCACGACAAGCCTCGGCATAGGCCGCTCGTCGCTTTTCACGGCGGCGGAGCAGACGTCCGTCCTTTCGCGCAACATCGCCAACGCCGGCACTCCGCTCTATTCGCGCAAGACCGCGAACACGGTGTCGACACCGGGCGCTGGCTCGCGCGTCGTCTCCATATCGCGCGCCAGCGAGCCGGCGCTTCTGCGCAATCTGCTCCGCGCCAACTCGGATGCGTCCGCCCAGAAGGTGATGGTCGACGCGCTGAACCAGCTCGATCAGACGGCCAACGATCCCGAGCTCGACGCGTCGCCCGCCGCGCTCTTGAGCAAGCTGGCTGACGCGCTCCAGCAGTACCAGGTCCAACCGCAGAGTGAGCTCGCCGGTCGGGCCGCGATCACGGCGGCGAGAAACCTGGCGCAGGGGCTCAACGCCGCGACCGTCGTCGTCGACGACGTGCGCCGTGAGGCGGACGCCGGCCTTGCTGACTCAGTCGCCAGAATTAACTCGCTGCTCGCGCGCTTCGACACCGTCAACACCGAGATCGTCAAAGGCGAGCTTGCGGGCATCGACGTCACCGACTACCTCGATACGCGCGACCAGATCGTCAACGATCTTTCGACCGAGGTCGGCATTCGCACGGTCGTTCGCCCGGGAAACGACATGGCGATCTCCACGGACAGTGGGGTTGCGCTGTACGACAGGGGCGCGCGGACGGTCACCTTCTCGAGGACCCTCAACCTGGCCCCTGGCGTCGCCGGGGCGGCGGTCTTCATCGACGGCGTGCAGGTCACGGGTAGCTCGGCGACGATGCCGGTAACCTCGGGCCAAATAAAAGGCTTCGCAGAGATCCGCGACAACGCGGGCGTCGTCTATCAAAGCCAGCTCGACGAGATCGCGCGCGGCCTGATCGAGATATTCGCCGAGAGCGACCAGAGCGCGGCCCCGTCGCTCCCCGACGCGCCGGGCTTGTTCACCTATCCGGGCGCGCCCACCATGCCGGCGTCCGCGACGGTGCTCGATGGCCTCGCCGGCGTGATCACGGTCAACGCGAATGTCGATCCGGATCAAGGCGGCGTCTTAACTCGCTTGAGGGACGGCGGCATCGCCGATCCCCTTGTCTCGAATTATATCTACAATACCACCGGGGCTGCCGCCTTCTCCGATCGCCTGGTAGAGCTTCAGGACAAGCTCACCCAGGCCATCTCCTTCGACGGATCCAGTCAGCTCAATCCGAGCACGACGATCTTCGATTATTCGGCGTCATCCGTCGCCTGGCTGCAAGAGGCGCGAAAGACAGCCGACAACGAGTTCCAGTACAGGGACACGCTGCATCAACGCTCCTCGGACGCGCTGTCGAAAGCGACCGGCGTCAACCTCGACGAGGAGATGACGCTTTTGCTCGAGATCGAGCGCTCCTACCAGACATCGTCGAAGCTCATTTCCGTTCTCGACAGCATGTTCTCGGCTCTCGTGGGAGCTATCAGATAACCCATGAAGACATCGCTCATCTCGACGCAGGCGATCTCCGAGGCAACCCGCCTTTCGCGGGCGAAGCTTCAGGCGAGGCTCGCTGATGCGCAGAAGGAAGTGACGACTGGCCGTCTCGCGGACGTCGGCAAGAGCATCGGATATATGACGGGGCAGACAGTCTCGCTGCGCCAGGAGCTCGACCGGCTCAAGACGCTGCAGGACAGCAACGGGGTGGCGAACTCGCGGCTTCAGATGTCGCAGACGGTTCTCGAGAACGTCGCAAGCAACGCCCAGGAGTTTATCAATTCCTTGATCGTTGCGCGCTCGGCCCCCGATGGAGCCGGTTCATCGGCGCTCGCTGCCAAGGCCAAGCTCACGGCCCTCATCGATCAAATGAACACCAACGCTGGCGGGGCCTTCATCTTCGCCGGTATCAATACGGACGTGAAGCCGCTCACCGACTATTACGATAGTCCTGCCCCGGCCAGCAAGCTCGCGGTCGACAACGCGTTCGTGACCGAGTTCGGGCTCGCGCAATCGGCCCCGGGGGTGGAGCTGATCAGCGCCGGCGCCATGAACACCTTCCTCGACACGACGTACGCCAATCTCTTCACGCAGGCGAACTGGGAGACGACCTGGTCGGCGGCGTCGGACCAGAACATCCTGAGCCGGATTTCGACCAACGAGCTGATCGAGACGTCGACCAACGCCAATGTCGATCCCATCCGCGCGCTGGCCAGCGCCTACACGATGATCGCCGACCTCGGCGTGACCGACCTCAACGACGAGGCCTATCAGGCCGTCGTCGACAAGGCCATCGGCATCGCCGGCCAGGCCGTCGGCGACCTGACCCAGGTCAGAGCCTCGCTCGGCTCGTCCGAGGAGCGCATCACGACCGCCAACGATCGCATGTCGCTCCAGGTCGACATCATCACCAACCACATCAATCTCCTCGAAGGGGTCGACCCCTACGAGGCCTCGACCGAAGTCAACTCGTTGCTCACCCAGATTGAAACCGCCTACGCGCTCACCGCGCGCATCCAGCGGCTGAGCATCATCGACTACCTCTAAGGAGGGGGCCATGAGGAACGGCAATGTATAAGTTCTACTATGGCGAGGTGCTCGACGAATCGCCCAAGGAGGCACGGGAGCGCGAGCGCAGCGCGCTCGAGCGCTCCATCGAGCTCATGCAGATCGCCGAGCAGAAGGGCACGACGTCGCCCGAGGCGGTCGAGGCCCTGCATTTCGTGCGGCGCCTCTGGGGGATCTTCCTCGAGGACCTGGCCAAGCCGGAAAACGGCCTGCCCCAGAAGCTGCGGGCCGACCTGGTGTCGATCGGGCTCTGGGTGATGCGGGAGGCCGAGGAGGTGCGCCAAGGCCGGTCGAAGGACTTCAAGGGGCTCGTCGAGATCTCGAGGACGATCGCCGAAGGCCTGAGGTGAGATGGAGCCCCGGGACGGCTTGCGGTCCCGGGAGGCGAGGAAGATCAGCGCCGGCGCAGCCCGGCTGAGGGGAGAGGGTCTCATGCAAGTCGAATCGGCAACGCAGGCGGCGGCGAACGCCGCGCAGCAAACCAACACGGCGTCGAGCTCCACCTCGGGCTCGTCGCTCGACTACAACGCGTTTCTCAAGCTGCTCATCGCGCAGATGCAGAACCAGGACCCGACCAAGCCCATCGACTCGACGGAGTTCGTGGCGCAGCTCGCGGCGTTCTCCAACGTCGAGCAGGGGATCAAGACCAACACCAAGCTCGACAGCCTCATGACGTCGCTCGCGCTGACGCAAGCCGACGGCCTCATCGGGCACACCGTCACCTCGGCCGACGGCAAGGTATCGGGCAAGGTGGAATCGGTGCGCATCACCACGGGCGGCGCCGTCGCCACGTTGACGAACGGCAAGGAGATCACGCTCGAGGCCGGCATCACGGTGTCAGGCTCATGAACCCCGGCGACGCCCTCGACATAGCGCAATCGGCGATCTGGACCGTGGTCATCGCCTCGAGCCCCGCCGTCATCGGGGCGATGGTCGTCGGCATTGCCATCGCCCTCCTCCAGGCCCTGACGCAGGTGCAGGAGATCACGCTGACGTTCGTGCCGAAGATTATCGCCATTCTGCTCATAACCTCGTTCACCGCGCCCTTCGTGGGCGCCGTCATTTTCGCGTTCGCCGAGCAGACCTACGCGCGCATCCCGAACGGCTTCTAGAGCGCTTCCAATCCAGTTTTAAGCGCCTCTGTGTTGGACAGAGTTCCCAAGACTAGAGTGGGGTTGAGGCATAGCGCAGCGGTCGAACCTCCCTGCCGTCATGCCCGCGCAGGCGGGCATCCGTCCAGGCTTCCGATGGTTCTCCACACTGCCGGCTTGCGCGGATCGCCGCCTTTGCGGCGATGACGGCGCTGGGGTGGCGGCGTGATTCCATCAAGAACAGAAAGACACTAGCCGCCACCTTCGCGCAAGCTTCCCCCGCCACTGTCGGCCTCCAAAGACCTGTCCGGAGGTTTGATGGCCGCGATTGTCGCCGTGCAGTCGAAGCAGACGGAGCGCGAAGGCGCGCGCGACGTCAGCTTCGCCATCGGCATCATCTTCATTCTCACCGTTCTGTTCCTGCCGCTGCCGGCCGTGATGATCGACATCGGCCTCGCGTTCTCGATCGCGTTTGCCGTGCTGATCCTCATGGTCGCGCTGTGGATCCACCGGCCGCTCGAGTTCTCGGCCTTTCCGACCGTCCTCCTCATCGCGACGCTCTTGAGGCTGTCGCTCAACATCGCCACGACGCGCCTCATCCTGTCGAACGGCGCCCAGGGACCCGACGCCGCCGGTCACGTCATCGCCGGCTTCGCCAGTTTCGTCATGAGCGGCGACTTCGTGATCGGGACGGTGGTGTTCGTCATCCTGATCACCGTCAACTTCGTCGTCATCACCAAGGGCGCGAGCCGCATCGCCGAGGTCGGCGCCCGCTTCACCCTCGATGCCATCCCCGGCAAGCAGATGGCGATCGACGCCGACGTGTCGGCGGGAACCATCGACGAGAAGGAGGCGATGCGCCGCCGGCGCGAGCTCGAGGAGGAGAGCTCGTTCTTCGGCTCCATGGACGGCGCCTCGAAGTTCGTGCGCGGCGACGCGATCGCCGGCCTCATCATTACCGCCGTCAACGTGTTCGGCGGCATCATTATCGGCGTCACGCGCCACGATATGACGCTCGCCACCGCCGCCGACGTCTTCGTGCGGCTCTCGGTCGGCGACGGCCTCGTGACCCAGATCCCGGCCCTCATCATCTCGCTCGCGGCTGGCCTTCTCGTCTCGAAGGGCGGCACGCGCGGCTCGGCAGAGATGGCGGTCCTCTCCCAGCTCGGCCACTACCCGCGCGCGCTCTCGGTCGCCGGCATGGTCGTGCTGGCGCTCGCACTGGCGCCGGGCTTGCCGTTCCTGCCGTTTGCGGGGCTCGCCGGCATCATGGTGTTCATCTCCTATGCGATCCCGCGCCGGCTCGCCGAGCAGAAGGCGGCCGAGGAAGCCCAGGTGCGCGAAGCGGAGAAGAAATCGGCGGAAGAGTTGCGCCACTCGCTGAAAGAGTCGCTCAAGATCTCCGAGATCGAGGTCACGCTGGGCAAGCAGCTTTCCACCGCGCTCCTCGCGGCGCAGGGCGAGCTCGCGCACCGGGTGGGCCGCATGCGCCGCGCGTTCGCCAAGCAGTACGGCTTCGTCGTCCCGGAGATCAAGATCAGCGACGACCTCTCGATCCCGACCAAGACCTATCAGATCAAGATCCACGGGACCGTCGTGGCGAGCGAGGAGCTTCGCATCGGCGACGTGCTGGTGATCACCGGCGACGGGGCGCTCCCCGACGTGCCGGGCGACGAGACGCGGGAGCCCGCATTCGGCATGAAGGCGCTGTGGGTCTCCGAGACGTTCGCCAGCACGGTGAAGCGCGAGGGCTACAACCCCGTCGATTCCATGTCGGTCCTGCTCACCCACCTGCGCGAGGTCATTCGCGGCAATCTCGCCCAGCTCCTCTCCTACAAGGACATGCGCCTTCTCCTCGACCGGCTCGAGCCCGAGTATCGGCGCCTCGTCGAGGAGATCATCCCCTCGCAGATCTCCTACTCGGGGCTGCAGGCGGTGCTGAAGCTGTTGCTCGCCGAGCGCATCTCGATCCGCAACCTGAACCTGATCCTCGAATCGATCGCCGAGATAGCGCCCCACGTGCGCCGCGCCGAGCAGATCGCCGAGCACGTGCGCATGCGCATGGCGCAGCAGATTTGCGGCGACCTGTCCGAGAGCGGGGTCCTCAAGGTGCTGAGGCTCGGCAACCGCTGGGACCTCGCCTTCCATCAAAGCCTGAAGCGCGACGCCAAGGGCGACGTCGTCGAGTTCGACATCGATCCGCGTCTCATCGAGCAGTTCGGCGCCGAGGCCTCCAAAGTCATTCGCGGCCTGCTCGACCAGGGCAATCAGTTCGTGCTCGTCTCCGCCCCCGACGCCCGCCCCTACGTCAGGATGGTGACCGAGCGCCTGTTCCCCACGCTGCCCGTCCTCTCCCATCTCGAGATCGCCCGCGGCGTGCAGATCAAGTCGTTGGGCACCATCTCGTGATCCCGATCGATTCAGCGATGGTCCTCGCCACCTTCCTGGCGTTCTGCAGGATCGGGGCCTGCCTGATGCTGATGCCGGGGTTCTCGAGCCCGCGCGTGCCCGTGCATGTGCGCCTCTTTCTCGCGGTGGCGGCGACGCTCGCCCTGGCGCCGATCCTGCTGCCCGAGCTCACGCCCGCGCTCGGCAACTTCGAGCCCGCCCACATCGCCCAGCTCCTCGTGTCCGAGACGCTGATCGGGGCCATCATCGGCCTCATGGGACGCATCTTCTTCCTGGCGCTGCAGTTCATGGGCTTCGCCACCGCCTCGTTCCTCGGCTTCACCGGCCTGACCGACCCGCCGGTCGAGGAAGCCGAGCCCGCGCCCGCCGTCGCCACGCTCTTCACGCTGACGGCGACCGTCCTCATCTTCTCGCTCGGGCTCCATCTCGAGATCCTGCGGGCCCTCGTCGCCTCCTACTCGGTGCTGCGCGTGACCGACCTGTTCGACGTGCGCTTCGCGCTGGTAAAGCTCGCCGACACGTCCTCCTCGGCGCTCTATCTGGTCGGCCAGATCGTCGCGCCCTTCCTCGTCTACTCTCTCGTCGTGAACTTCCTGTTCGGCCTCGCCAACAAGCTCACGCCGCAGATCCCGGTCTACTTCATCTCGATGCCGTTCGTGATCGCGGGCGGCCTTCTCTTGCTCTATTTCACCTTCAGCGAGGCGCTGCGCCTGTTCGTGACCGGCTTTCAGACGTTCCTGGCCAACGGGTGAAGCCATGAAGGATCGCGCCCGCTCGGCCCGCCGCATGCTCCAGGTGCAAAGGCAGCTCCACAGGCTCGAGGAGCTCAAATACGCCCTCGTCCAGCAGCGGCTTGCGAGAGCGGAGCAGGAGCAACTCGAGCTCTCGCAGGCGCTCTCCGAGGACGGCGCGCTCCATTCGTTGTTCATCGACATGTCGGCGCGCCGGCTCACCGCTCTGCGCCAGGAGGCCGGGCGGCTCGCCGCCGAGCGCGCGGAGCGCGCGCGAAGCCTGCTCGCCCACGCCGGCCGGCTCAGGAATGCCGAGCGGCTCGCCGACGAGCTCGAGCTCGAACTGCGCCGGGGCGGCGAGCGCGCCGAGCTCGAGGAGGTGCTCGAGGTTGCCCTCGCAAGCGACGCAAGCCTCAAGCAAGACCGCTAGGGCATGTTGGCCATGGCGCAGCGCTGCGAGGGCTTGCCGTCTTGGCCGTGAACCTTTCCTTAACGCCTCTTCTGCAACCGATATCTGCGGATGCGCACGGCAGGCTGCAGTCGATTCGCCGTTTCACCAAGCCCGACGCGCCGCAGGATTTCGAGACGCTCGTGCTGCAGAGCTTCATTCAAGAGATGCTGCCAAAGAAGTCCGAGGAGGTCTTCGGCGGCGGGGTCGCGGGCGACATCTGGAGATCGATGCTCGCCGAGAAGCTCGCGGCCGAGGTCGCCGGGCGCGGCGGCATCGGCATTGCCGACCTGATCCGCGCCGCAAAACCTGCCGTCAATCCGGCGAGCGCCGAAATCGTCACGGCGAGCGCGCCTTTGACCGTCGAAGGGAGCTGAGCCCTTGCTGCACCGATCCCCCGCCGCACCCGTGCCGCGCGCGACCGCCCCGGGCCTCGCACCGGTCTCCTTCACCGCTCCCGCGCCTGGACAGGCGGTCAACCGGCAGGCCCCGGGGCCCCTCGACGGCGCGCTCGCCCGCCTCGAGGAGATCGTCGATCAGGAGACGGCCGCTCTCAGGGGCTACGTCGCCATCAACCTCAAGGACTTCAACGACCGCAAGAACCATGCGCTGCTCGAGCTGACGCGCGCCATGCGCCTCTTGCCTGCCGGCAAGGAGGGAGAGGCTCTCTCCGGCCGCGTCGACCGCCTGCGCTCCAAGCTCGAGCTCAATCGCGCCGTGTTGAGAATGCATCTAGACGCGGTGCGCGAGGTCTCGACCACGATCTCGGACGCCATCCGTGACGCCGAATCGGACGGCACCTACAGTCAGACGATCCGCGCTTCCGCCCGGCCGCAATGATCAAGCTCCTCGGCATAGGGGTCTGGGCCTGCCTGGTGACGCTGGCGGCGAGCTACGGCGCGATCGAATGGCAGCGCTATATCGCCGGCACGCCGGACGTCGGGGGCGAGGAGCACACGATCGAGGAGATCCGCACCAAGGCGATCAACGTCCCGATCATCGCCGACGGAGCCGTGCAGGGCTACATCGTCGCCCAGTTCGTCTTCACCGTCGATACGAAGCATCTCACGGGAACGTCCGTGAGACCCGACGTCTACCTTCTCGACGAGGCCTTCAAGACCATCTACGCGGGCGAGAAGGTCAATTTCCGCCAGCTCAAGAAGCAGGACCTGCCGGCGCTCGCCAAGCAGCTCGGCGCGAACGTCAACAAGCGTCTGGGCGCGCCCGTGGTCCAGGACGTGCTGATCGATCAGCTGAGCTACCTTCCCAAGAACGAGGCCCGCGGCCCGAAGAAGGCGGCGCTCTAGACGGCGCTTTTCTCAGCCAGGGACTTGGCGGATTGGGACGCGCGGGCGGGCGGAGCCCCGGCCTCGGCCTTCTGCTCGGTCAAGGCTCGCGCGATCTCCTGGAAGGCGTCCGAGCTCGCCGGGTCGTCGAGGGCCTGCTTCATGATCTCGTAGAGCCTCGGCACGACCTCGATCGCCCGGTCGAGCTCGGCGTCGGCCCCGCGCTGGTAGCCTCCCATCAGCCGCAAGTCGCGCGTGTCCTCGAAGTGGGCGACCATGGCCCTGAGCTTCATGACCAGCGTCCGCTGCTCGGGCGTCCACACCGAGTTGGCGAGGCGCGATACGGAGGTGAGCACGTTGACGGCCGGGTAGCGGCCCTGATCGGCGATCGCGCGATCGAGCACGATGTGGCCGTCGAGCGTGCCGCGAATGCTGTCAGCGATGGGATCATTGTGGTCGTCGCCGTCGACGAGGACGGAGAAGACGCCGGTGATCGAGCCGGTCCCCTCCTCTCCGGGTCCGGCCCGCTCGAGGAGCTTCGGCAACTCGCTGAAGACGGAGGGGGTATAGCCCCTGGCGACGGGAGCCTCGCCGGCGGCAAGGGCCACCTCGCGCGTCGCGTGCGCAAAGCGCGTGACCGAGTCGACGATCAAAAGCACGTTGTCGCCCGCATCGCGAAACGCCTCGGCGATCGAAACCGCGGTCTTCGGCGCTAAGCGTCGCATCATCGGGCTCTCGTCGCCGGTCGATACGACGGTCACCGCCCGGCCCCGGTTCTGCAGCAGGGCGTCCTCGAGAAACTCGCGCACCTCGCGGCCGCGCTCGCCGACGAGGGCCAGCACCACCGTATCGAAGCCGCGCGAGCGGGTCAGCATCGAGAGGAGCGTCGATTTGCCGACGCCCGAGCCGGCAAAGATGCCGATCCTCTGGCCCGCGCAGAGCGGCGTGAAGAGGTCGATGATGCGCACCCCCGTCTTGAGCGGGGCGCGAACGCGATGGCGGCGCATGGCGGCAGGGGGCTCGCGGTCGCACGAGAAGTCGCGCTCGCCGTCGACGAGCGGACCGCCCCCGTCGATGGGTGCGCCGAGCGCATTGATGACGCGCCCCTTCCACGAGGGGTGCGGCCGGAGGCTCAGGAACCCGTGGCGCCAGGCAGTGTCGCCGAGGCCTGTCTTGAGCGCGGCGTCGAAAGGCTTCACGGTCACGCCGTTCTCGTCGATGCGCACGACCTCGGCGAGCTCCGTGCCCCGGCCCGAGGCAAAGCACACGCACTGCCCGAGCCGCACGTGTCGCGACAGCCCGGAGACCCGCACGTAGGCGGGATTGACCTGCGTGACGATGCCGCCGACGTCCACGAAGGACAGCGCCGCGCCGGCGCGCGTGACGGAAGCCTCGAGCGCGTCGAGCCCGGTGCCTGGGGCCGGGGCGGCGCCCGGGCCCTGAAAGTCGCGCGACGGGTCCAAGGGTCGAATCATGGCTTTTGAGCCCGGCTCACGCACGCTCGCGGTGCTGTTAGACGCCTAATGAGCTCTTTGCTCCGGTTGACCCGACCGCTTCCCTCAGCCCGTGTCGCCGAGCGCGCTGATGGCGTCATTGAGCGAGCTTTCCGTCTCTCTGACCGATGCCGAGATGGCGTCGAATTCCCGTTGGAGCTGAATGAGCTTGGAGATTTCCATGACAGGGTTGACGTTCGCGCGCTCGATAAAGCCCTGGGTCACTCCGACCTTCGCGAAGTCGAGGGCAGGCTCCGCCGGTTTGCTCGGGATCACGCCCGAGTTCTCGAACCGGGTCAACGACGCGTCTTCCGGGATCGTGAAGAGGCCGAGAGCGCCGATCTGCCGGCCGCCCTGGGTGATGGTGCCGTCGCGAGCGATCGAAAGCTCGCCGGCGGTTGGATCGAGCTGGATCGGGGCGCCGCCGACGTCGAGGACGGGATAGCCGTTGAGGGTCTCGAGCTCGCCCGTCGGCAGCATTCTCATGCGCCCGTCGCGCGTGTAGACGGTGCCGGCGGGAGCCTGGATCGCGAGCCAGCCGTCCCCCGTCACCGCGACGTCGTACGGGTTGTTCGTCTTCACGGTCTCGCCGGTCTTGCGCGAGAGGTAGGTGTCTCCCGGCGATACGAACGCCGTCGGGTCAAGGCCAGGCTGCGAGATGAGCGTCTCGAACTTCACCTCTTCGGCCCGGAAGCCGGCCGTTTGCGCGTTGGCGACATTGTTGGCGATCGAATCGAGGCGCTTCAGCATCGCGATCTGCGCCGAGAGCGCGACATAGAGGCTGGATTGCATGGCTAGCGTTCCCCGGGTGCCGAGCGGGTCGATCCAATCTTCTCGAAATCGGCAATCCAAATTTTGCTTTTGTGCGCCAATCTCGGCTCGAGCGCCCTCATCGCGGGCGTCCGCGTTAAGTTGGCGGCAATTATTTTGCTGCTGTCTGTTGTCGGTACCACGGCGTCTCGGCGGACCTTGAAAGCGTTGTGAAAACAATGCGCAAGGTGCCTTGCCTCGGGCTGACCACCGTGGGCCGGGCGGGTCTTACGATTTGATCAGGCTCGCGCAAGGCCGCATCCCCAAAAATGGGGTGTCGGAACGCCTATTCGCGGGGTTTCTCGTGACGATCATTCTCGGACTCGTCGTGACGCTGGCCTCCATGCTCGGCGGCTTCATGGCCATGGGCGGGCATGTTCAGGTGCTGGTACAGCCCTGGGAGTTCGTGATCATCCTCGGTACCGCGCTCGGCACGTTCGTCGTCGCCAACCCGGTCAAAGTGATCAAGGATACGGGGAAGGGCTTCGTTGAGGCGTTCAAGGGAAAGGCGCCGACGAGCCGCGAATATCTCGACGTGCTCGGACTCCTCTACTCGCTGATGCGCGAGCTCAGAAGCAAGCCGCGCAACGAGGTCGAGAAGCACGTCGACGCGCCGAACGAATCGCCGATCTTCCAGAAGTTCGCCTCCGTCCTCGCCAACACCAACCTCACGATCTTCATCTGCGATTATTGCCGCATCATCATTATCGGCAACGCGCGCACCCACGAGGTCGAGTCGCTGATGGACGAGGAGATCCACACGCTGAGAAACGACAAGCTCAAGGCCTATCACGCGGTGAGCGCCGTCGCCGACGGCCTGCCCGCGATCGGCATCATCGCCGCCGTCCTCGGCGTGGTGAAGGCGATGGGCGCGCTCGCCGAGCCGCCCGAGGTCCTCGGGCATTTGATCGGCGCGGCGCTCGTCGGCACGTTCGCGGGGATCTTCTTCTCGTATGCGGTCTTCGGGCCGATCGCGACCAAGATCAAGGCGAGCCGCGAGAAGCAGATGCGCCTCTACGTGCTCACCAAGCAGACGCTGCTCGCGTTCATGAACGGCGCCATGCCCCAGGTCGCGGTCGAGTACGGCCGCAAGACGATCTCGGCCTACGAGCGCCCGACGATCGACGATGTCGAGGCGGAGACGGTCGGCGGCGGCGCCAGCGCCGACGCAGCGAAGAAAGCAGCGTAAGCAAATGATGTCCGCGCCAACACGTGTGACAGCGCCATGAACCAGGACACAGGCAACGACCTGCAGCAGGCGGCCGACGAGCTCGCCGATCTCGACGATCCCGCGTTCAAGAGATCCTCGGCGTCGGGCGGGCAGGTCAAAGGGGGCACGCGCCCCGGCCATCTCGATACGGTCCTGCAGATCCCGGTTTCGGTGAAGATCGTGCTCGGCTCGGCGACGATGCCGGTCGCCAACGTGCTGAAGCTCGGCCGCGGTGCCGTGGTCCCGCTCGACCGCAAGGTCGGGGAGCCGGTCGACGTCGTGGTCAACGGGCGCATCGTTGCCCGCGGCGAGGTCGTCGTCCTCGACGAGGACAACTCCCGCTTCGGCGTGTCGCTTACCGAGGTGATCGGCGGTCCGGGCTCGACAACCAAGGGCGGGTGAGCCGGCGCGCGAGGACCGGGCATGGTGCGCGCGACGCGGAATTGCTTCTGACACCGGCGACATCGGGTCTGTAAATGGCCGAGCCATACGACAGGGAAAGCAAGACCGAGGAGGCCACGGAGAAGAAAATCCGTGACTCGGTCGAGAAGGGCCGGGTTCCCTATTCGAGGGAGGCGGCGACCTTCGCCTCGATTGTCGGGATACTCGGCTCCGTCATCTTCCTCATGGGCAACAATGTCGTGCGGCTCAAGTCGTCGCTCGAGACATTCATCGACGACCCCGGGGGATGGTCGCTCGAGAATTCCGCCGACGTCGTCTCGCTCCTGCAGGCGATCAGCTACGATGCCGCCGGCTCTTCTCCTGCCGTTCGTGCTTGTCGTCGGGCTCGCCGGCATTTGCGGGTCCGTTCTCCAGAACCAGCCTCAGCTCGTCTTCGAGCGCATCAAGCCGGAATTGTCGCGCATCTCGATCGCCAAAGGCTGGACGCGGATCTTCGGCCTGCAAGGGCAGATCGAGTTTCTGAAGTCGCTGTTCAAGCTCACGATCGTCGCCATCGCCGGCTACATCGCCATGAAGGCGGCCCTCATCGATGTCGTCAACTCGATGTTCATGGAGCCCGGCGCCATACCGGGGCTCTTGCAGCAGCTTTCCATCCGCATGCTGGCGACGGTGGCGGTGGCGACGGCGGCGCTCGTCGGCGCGGACCTCGTGTGGTCGCGGATTTCCTGGCGGCGCGACCTCAGAATGTCGCGCCAGGAGGTCAAGGACGAGCTCAAGCAGACCGAGGGCGACCCCTTGATGAAGCTGCGCCTGAGATCGCTCCGGCGCGACCGGTCGCGCAAGCGGATGATGGCGGCCGTGCCGCGCGCGACCCTCGTCATCGCCAATCCGACGCATTTCTCCGTCGCGCTGCGCTACGTGCGCGAGGAGGGCGGAGCGCCGCTCGTCGTCGCCAAGGGCAAGGACCTCATTGCGTTGAAGATCCGCCAGGTCGCCGAGGAGCACGGCATTCCCGTCTACGAGGACAGGGCGCTGGCGCGCTCGCTCTACGACGCCGTCGAGGTCGAGCGCATGATTCCGCCGGAGTTCTACAAGGCCGTCGCCGGCATCATCCTGTTCCTGGCCGCGCGCGGAAAGCAGGCGAGGCCCGCGACATGAGGAACGCTGCCTATGCTTAAGCAGGGTCGGGACTATTCGCGCGAGCGCGAGAAGGCGTTGGCCGAGGGGCTGCGCGAGGTCGCCTCCGAGCTGAGGCTGATCGATCCGGCCGACTACATCGCCTTCATCCGCACCGAGCAGTTCGGAAACCTGCGCAACCTCGTCAACTCCTCGACCGAGATGTTCTTCAGGCCGGGAACCATCCAGTTCGGGCAATCGGGGGAGATCGAGCTGCAGTGGGGGAGCAATCCCACGATCGCGCTCGACATGGAATTCCACAATATGAACGTGTCGGCTTATTTCCGGCTGCTGCTCAAATCGCTGCACGCGGCGATCGAGATCAACTACCTGTCGTTCGAGGGAGGATCGGCGGACCCCGACGAGAACACGCGCCGTCTCATCGAGGCGATTGCAGATGCCCGCATCGCGCCCGGACGGCACGCCCCGAGACCGGATTGCATGAATGCGGCTTAGGCCCCGTCAGCCGGTCCGGCCGAATTGCGCGCGCCGCGCTCAATTCAGCCTGAACTCGGCATCGATGAGCCGCAGCTCCGCGGGCTTTATGAGGGCGGTGTGGGCGACGAGGACCCGGTGCAGCCGGCCCTCCAGATTTCGCGCCCAGAAATCGAGAAAGCTCAAGAGCTTCGGGAATCGCGGATGGAGATCGTAGTCCTGCCAGACGTAGCTTTGAATGAGCGAGGGGTGGTCGGGCAGGCGGTAAAGGATCTCGGCCGTCGTCAGGCTGTAGCCCGCGAGCTGGCGGCGGAAGTCTTCGTCACCCCATCTCAAGCTCGGCCTCCATCGTTGGTGGGTTGCCAAAGGAGGAGCATCACTATGATAGGTAAGATTCGCGGAGAGGAAATAGTTTCTTTTGCGAGATCAACGCGCTAGCAGCAGATGCGCGGAGCTGCTAGCAGTCGGGGCTTGCGCTGCCTCGGCCGGTCGCGCTCGCCATATAAGATAGGGAGAAACCTGAGGGCGGTCGCACCATGCTCGGGACGGCGCTGACGAGCTTCACCACCTTTTTCGCTACCGTCGGCCCCGTCGAGGCCGCCGTCATCTTTGCCACCCTCACCACGCACATCTCCGCCGGCGAGCGCCGCCAGGTCGCCGTCCGGGCGACGATGATCGCCGCCACCATTCTTGCCGTGGCCACGCTCGCCGGCGGTCCGCTGCTGCAGCAACTCGGCGTCTCGATCCCGGCGCTGCAGACGGCCGGAGGCATCATCCTCCTGCTGATTGCGCTCGAGATGGTGTTCGCCCGCCCGACCAGCGCCTTCAAGCTGACGCCACCCGAGGGGGCGGAAGCCCACACCAAGGACGACCTCGTCGTGTTTCCGCTGGCAACGCCCCTCCTCGCCGGTCCCGGCGCCATGAGCGCGGGCATCCTGCTCGCGGCCAACGCGGGCACCGACCCGGTCAAGCTCGCCGTCACGATGGGGGCGCTTGCCGCGGTGATGGGCATCACGCTCGCGCTGTTCCTCATCGCCCCTCAGCTGACGCGTGTGCTCGGCATCACGGCGCAGCGCGTGCTCATGCGCGTGTTCGGCATCCTGCTCGCGGCGATCGCCGTCCAGGCGCTCTTCAACGGCATCGGCGGAAGCGGCCTCATCGCAGCGGCGCCCTGAGCCGGCCCTGCCTCCCCTCCATTCGTCCGTATACGGCCCCTGCCTGCCGCCCGGGCGATCACCAGCTTCGTGCAAGATTGGGATTTTACAACTGGCTTGATGACCTTGCGGGTTGGGCCATGGAACCGATCAACATCTTTTCTATCGCCTCGAAGCACAATCGCTGGCTCGCCGTGCGCGGGCAGACGGTCGCGCAGAACATCGCCAACGCCAATACGCCGGGCTACAAGGCCGTCGATGTCGAGCCCTTCGAGGCGGCGCTCGCCTCGACGCGTCTTCAGATGGCACGCACCCGTCCCTCGCATCTTGCTCCGTCCGGGAGCAGCGCGGCCGCAACCGACACGCGCGAGGAGGAGACCTGGCAGGTCCTCCATTCCGGCAATTCCGTCAATCTCGAGCAGCAGCTCATGAAGTCGGGCGAGATCTCGGGCGCCTACGCGCTCAACACGAGCGTGATGAAGTCCTTCCATCGCATGCTCATGAACAGCGCGAAGGGATAATCCATGTCCGATCCGATGCGGGTTGCCCTCCAAGTCGCCGCCTCCGGCATCGAGGCGCAGTCGCGGCGCATGCTCGTCGTCTCGGAGAACCTCGCCAACCAGAACTCGACCGGCAACACGCCCGGCGCCGATCCCTACACGCGCAAGACCGTGAGCTTTGCGAGCGAGCTCGACGACACGCTCGGAGCGAGCCTGGTCAGGGTCGATCGCATCGATCTCGATCAGGCCCCGTTCCGTCTCGAGCACGATCCCGGCCATCCGGCGGCGGACGAGAACGGCTACGTCAAGATGCCCAACGTCGATCTCATGGTCGAGCTCGCCGACATGCGCGAGGCCAACCGCTCCTACGAGGCGAACCTGCAAGTCGTGAAGCAGGCGCGCTCTCTCATCAACATGACCCTCGATCTCTTGAGGAGCGCGTGATGCTGGACACGGTCGCTTCGCCGACGATGGTTGCCAATCTCGACCCCGCGCGCCCCGCCGCGCCGGCGGCGTCCGCCATCACAGGCGGCGCGGCGGCCAATGCGGCGGAGGCGGTGCCCGGCGACTTCGCCTCGGTCCTCGGCCAGATGGCGATGGACGCCATCGGCGTCGTCAAGTCGGGCGAGGCGACCGCTGCCGCGGGCGTCAAGGGTCAGGCCACCGTCCAGCAGGTCGTCGAGGCGGTCATGGCCGCCGAGCAGACGCTCACGACCGGCATCGCCATCCGCGACAAGGTCGTGTCGGCCTATCTCGAGATCAGCCGCATGCAGATTTGAGACAAAGGAATTAGGAACGCGTTCCCATGAGAGCTCTCGCCATCGCCGCGACCGGCATGAGTGCCCAGCAGACCAACATGGAGGTGATCGCCAACAACATGGCGAACATCAACACGACGGGGTTCAAGCGGGCGCGCGCGGAGTTCACCGACCTTCTCTACCAGGCCGAGCGCATCACGGGCACGCCGTCGCGGGGCGGCCAGGACACGATCCCCGAGGGCGCCTACGTCGGGCTCGGCGTGCGCACGGCCGCGATCCGCGAGCTGCACCAGCAGGGGGCGCTCACGCAAACCGGAAACAAGCTCGATCTCGCGCTCAACGGGCGCGGATGGTTCCAGATCACGGGCGCCAACGGCGAGCTCTTCTACACGCGCGACGGCGCCTTCAACAAGAACGGGCAGGGCCAGCTCGTGACGCTCGACGGGCTCCAGGTGCAGCCCTCGATCACGATCCCGCAGGACGCCACCGATATCGTCGTCAACGAGAGCGGCGAGGTGTTCGTGCGCACGGCCGCCAATACGGAGCTGACGAGCGTCGGCCAGATCACGCTCGCCACCTTCGTCAACGACGCCGGCCTCGAGCCGATGGGCGGCAACCTCTACCGCGAGACGGAGGCGTCCGGCACGGCGCAGACCGGCGTGCCGGGCGACCCGGGCTTCGGCAACCTGCATCAGGGCTATCTCGAGCATTCGAACGTCGATCCGGTGAAGGAGATCACCGAGCTCATATCCGCGCAGCGCGCCTACGAGATGAACTCCAAGGTCATCCAGGCCGTCGACGAGATGTTCGCCACCGTGGCCACAGGGATCAGGTAGGCTTTAAGGAGAAAGTGCCGTGCTGAGGGGACGGGGATCGTGGGCGGGAAGCCTGGCGACCGCATTGGCGCTGGCAATTTCCGCGGGCGCGTCCCTGGCCGCCGACGGCGATACGGTGCCGGTGCCGAGGACGACCATCTATCCCGGGACCGTCATCTCCGACGAGCTTCTCGTCGATCGCCCGCCGCCCCGCGACGGCGATCAACCTGCGCGCATCCTCGGAGAGCGCGAAGCTCTCGTCGGCAAGGTCGCGAGGCAAACTCTTCTCCCCGATCAGCCGATCCCCAAGGGCGCCGTGCGCGAGCCGTTCCTGATCAAGCAGGGACAGGCTGCCTTGGTCATGTACCGGGCGGCGGGCCTTGTCATATCCACGACCGCCGTCTCGCTCGACGCCGGCGCGATCGGCGACGTCATCAATCTGCGCAACACCGACAGCGGAACGACGATCAAGGGCGTCGTTCAGGCCGACGGGACGATCCGCGTAGGCGCGCCATGATGCGAACCGCCCTCGCCGCGCTCTGCCTGCTGCTCTCGGCAACAGAGCTCGCGGCCATGACGCGCATCAAGGACATCACGACGGTGCAGGGCGTGCGGTCGAACCAGCTCGTCGGCTACGGCCTCGTCGTCGGCTTGAATGGGACCGGGGACAGCCTGCGCAATTCGCCGTTCACCGAGCAGGCGCTGCAATCGATGCTCGATCAGATGGGCATCAACGTGCGCTCGGCCAATCCGCGCACGCGCAACATCGCGGCGGTGCTGATCACCGCCGAGCTTCCGCCGTTCGCAGGGCGCGGCTCGCGCATCGACGTCACGGTCTCCTCGCTCGGAGACGCGACCTCGCTCCGGGGCGGCTCGCTCGTGCTGACGGCGCTCAGCGGCCCGGATAGCGTCATCTACGCCGTGGCCCAGGGGCCGGTCGCCGTCACGGGCTACCAGGCGAAGGGGCAGGCCGAGTCGGTGAGCCAGAACGTGCCGACGACGGGCCGCGTCCCGAACGGGGCGCTCGTCGAGCGCGAGGTCGCGCTCCCCCTCGACAGCGAGCAGGCGATCGTGCTCGAGCTCAGGAACCCGGACTTCAACACGGCCGTCAACATCGCCGATGCGATCAACGGCTATACCGGGCAGCGCTACGGGTTCAAGTCGGCGATCGAGAGGGATTTGCGCACGGTCGCGCTGAGGAAGCCCGGCAACCTCACGACCGCTCGTTTCCTGGCCGAGCTCGGCGAGCTCGTGACGAAGGCGGACGGCCCCGCCCGCGTCGTCATCGACGAAAGGACGGGAACCGTTGTCATTGGCAACGAAGTCCAGATTTCGACGGTCGCCGTCTCTCAGGGCAACCTGACGGTGCGCATCACCAAATCTCCGCAGGTCTCCCAGCCGCTTCCCTTCTCCGAGGGGGAGACCGTCGTCACGCCGGAAACGTTCGTGGACGTCAACCAACAGGGGGCCAATCTCGCGATCATGGGCGGGACCAAGCTCAATGAGCTCGTCCGCGGTCTCAACATGATGGGTCTGCCGCCCACCGGCATCATTGCCATTCTCCAGGCGATCAAGACGGCGGGAGCGCTGCAAGCTGAGCTGGTGGTGCAATGAGGCACCGGCCGCCGAGGGAAGCGACAGGGGCGGTCGCGCGGCCGAGCCGGAGCTGCGAGCTGATCGCCGTCATGGGGGCTGGCGCATCGCTTCTTTGCCTCGATGCCGCTCTTGCGCAGGTGGCGGCCCAGACCTGGGACGCAACCGTCGCCCCGGTGGCGCGCGAGGATGCCAAGGCCGTCCGGCTCCCGCAGTATATGCGCCGCAAGTGGAGCCCGACGGTGATGACCACCGTGGGCGGCGAGGTCGCCGATCGCGTTGCGCTGGGCGCCGCCCCGACCGCCGCAGAGCGCGCCGAGATCGGGAGATTTGCCGCCCCCCAGCTCATGGGCGCGGAGCCGGCGCCGGCATCGCCCGCCGGATGGAGCTCGATCGTCACCGGAACACTGGGGCCCGAGGTAGCCCCGCCGCCCGCGCTCGCGCCGGCGACGGACCCGGCCCTGCGCGAGGCGCAAGCCGAGCCTGCGCCTCCGGCCGCCGAGCCGAGCGCCGAGCCGGGGCCCGCGGATCAGCAGCACGCGGATCCGGCGCCGCAGGGTGGCGCGCCGGGGCCGCAACCCGCACCCGAGCCCAAAGCTCCCTCACCTCAAAGTCCGCCGGCCGCTCCGGAGAGCACGACCGCCGCGCAGCTGGCGCCCGCGCCGGCCGCCGCTCCGCCCGCCTCGGCGGACCAACCGCCGGCTCAGCAAGCAGCCCCGGCCCAGCTTCCGGCGAAACCGTTCGAGGCGCTGCCGCCGGACGCGAGACCGGCGCAGCAGTATTGCTACAACATCGCCGAACCCGCCGCCGACGCGCGCGCCGCCTTCCAGGCGAAGAAGATCAAGGAGATGGACGAGACGCTGGACAAGCGCGTCGTCGAGCTCGACGCGAAGATCGCCGAGCTCAAGACCTGGCTCGCCCGCCGCGACGAGTTCTCCAAGCGCGCGCAGGAAAAGCTGGTCGGCTTCTATACCCGCATGCGCCCCGACGCCTCCGCCCTCCAGCTCGCCGCCATGGACGAGGAGACGGCGGCGGCCGTGCTGACCAAGCTCGAGCCCAAGGTTGCGAGCGCGGTCATGAACGAGATGGCGCCCGAGCGCGCCGCGCGGCTTGCGTCGATCATTTCCGGTGCGTCGAAAGTGCCTTCGCCCAAGGCGCCGCGCGCGGCGGCGGCGCCCGTGCCCGCCAAACCGTCAGGAGAGGGCAACGCGGCTTCGCCGCAGGCCCGGCCCAGAACATGATGAAACGCGCAACGCTCCTTCTCTGGGTCCTCGCGGCTGCAGGATGCAGCATGGACCCCCGCGACCTTGGACGCGAGCCCGCCTTGACGGCGGTCGGCTCCGGCCTTCTCGCCAACCGCGTGCCGGTGCCGAGCGAGCCCATGCCTCAGCCGGCCTACCGGCCGGGGAACTCGATCTGGCAGGACACCAGCGCCGATCTCTTTCGCGATCCGCGCGCGCACAGGATCGGCGACGTGGTGACGGTCAAGATTTCGATCAAGGACAAAGCAACGCTCGACAACAATTCGAAGCGCTCGCGCGATGCCAAGATGAATTTCGAGCCCAAGTTCGCCTACGACATGGCTTTTAGCGGCTGGCAATCCGTCGGCGACGCCTCGATCGATGCGAGCGTCGATGCGGGAACCTCGACCGACAGCAAGGGAGGCGTCGAGCGTTCGGAGAAGATCGAGCTTCTCGTGGCCGCGGTCGTCACCGGCGTGCTGCCGAACGGCAACCTGATCGTCAGCGGCAGCCAGGAAGTGCGCGTCAACTACGAGGTGCGCGAGCTCAGCGTTGCCGGCATCATTCGTCCGCGCGACATCGATACCGAAAATACGATCGCCTACGACAAGATCGCGGAGGCGCGCATCTCCTATGGCGGCCGCGGGCGGATCATGGAGGTCGCGCAGCCCGCCTGGGGTCAGCAGGTTTGGGACGTCATCACCCCGTACTGATCGGGAGCGCGAGGGCATGGCGGCAAAGGGTTCGAAAGGCGAGAAGGGCTCGGGAGGCCTCGTCGGCGTCGCGATCGTGACGCTGCTCGCCGCCGCCGCCGGCTTGGGCTTCGGCTTCTATCTCAGCGGCGACCTCAAGATGCCGGAGCCGCCCAAGCCGGCGAAGGGCGCCCATGCCGAGGAGAAACCCAAGGTGGCCAAAGTCGGCGCCAAGCTGCTCGAGCTCGAGCCGATCATCACCAATCTCGCCGAGCCCAAGACGGCTTACGTGCGCATCGAGGGCTCCGTCGTGCTCGAGGGCGAGGTGGAGAACGCCGTCATCCTGGCCGGCAAGATCAGCGAGGACGTCGTCGCCTACCTCAAGACGACGAAGCTCTCGCAATTCGAGGGTGCAAGCAGCTTTCAAAGCCTGCGTGAGGACTTGAACGATCGGGCGCGCGTGCGCGGAGGACCGCAAGTGCGCGAGCTCGTCATTCACGGGATGGTGCTCGAATGAAGAGACTTTGCCTGCTCGTGCTTGCCATTCTGCTCGCGGTGCCGGCGGCGGCGCACGCGCAGGGGCTCAATCTCGACGCGCTCGCCTCCTCCGACGGCTCGACGGTGAGCGGGCGCATGGTTCAGGTGATCCTGCTCATCACCGTCTTGTCGGTGGCGCCGGGCCTTCTCATGATGGTCACGTGCTTCACCCGCTTCGTCGTCGTGCTGTCGCTGCTGCGGGCGGGGCTCGGGCTGCAGACGACGCCCGCAAATCTCATTCTTATCAGCCTCGCGCTCTTCATGACGTTCTACGTCATGGCGCCGACCTTCGACAAAGCCTGGCAGAACGGACTGAAGCCGTTTGCGGAGAACAAGATCTCCGAGGAGGAAGCCTACAAGCAGGTCACGCAGCCCTTGCGCGAGTTCATGCAGGCCAATGTCCGCGAGAAGGACCTCGACCTGTTCGAAGTCTCTCGCGGCCGAGCGCTTCCCGACGGCGACGACGGCGCAGGCCGAGCCCGAGCTCAGGGTGCTCATCCCCGCTTTCATGATCTCGGAGCTCCGACGCGGCTTCGAGATGGGTTTTCTCGTCGTTCTGCCGTTCCTCGTCATCGATCTCATCGTCGCGACGCTGACGATGTCGATGGGCATGATGATGCTGCCGCCGACGATCATGTCGCTGCCGTTCAAGATCCTGTTCTTTGTGCTGATCGACGGCTGGAACCTGCTGATCGGCGGGCTCGTGCGCTCGTTTCCCTAAGCAATGGTTTGCCATTGACCGGCGCGGGGACGGCGCTTCTTGGGCTAAATGCCGTTCACGGAATTTGGCAATGTGGATGGCGATTGTATTAATTGCATTAACTATGGCGAAACTCTTTCAGAGTAGATGATTCGATGATGGCAGGTTGGGTCATTGGGACCCAGAGGCGGGATGCCACTCTAGCAACTTGGCCAGCGCTGTAGCCCAAGTGGGCGTATCGAGTAGCAAAGGTACGTAGAATGAGTAGCATAAATACCAACCTTGCGGCGATGACTGCGCTGCAGGCCCTCAACCACACCAACGCCGACATGACGAAAGTGCAAAACCGGGTGGCCACGGGCCTCCGGGTGTCCGGCGCTGCCGACAATGCGGCCTACTGGTCGATCGCAACCACCATGCGCTCGGACCGGATGGCTCTCTCGACGGTTTCCGACGCGCTGGGACTTGGCGCGGCGACGATCGATACGACCATCGCCGGTCTCGACAACGCGATCAAGATCTCGAGCGATATCAAGGCCAAGCTGGTGGCGGCCCGCGCCCCCGGCGTGGATCGCGACAAGATCCAGAGCGAGATCACGCAGCTCCAGGCCTCGCTTCAGAGCACCGTCGACTCGGCGAGCTTCTCCGGACAGAACTGGCTGTCGGTCGATAGCACCGGGCCGACGACCAAGAGCCTTATCGCCTCGTTCGCTCGCGATAGCAGCGGCGCGATCGACATCGGCACGATCACCATCGACATCGGCGCCACGGGCTCGATGCTCGTCGACAGCTCGGGCGGCGGCGTCGGTATTCTCGACCAGTCCCGCACGGTCACCAGCGGTGGCACCTACACCGTTCTCAACCTCGATGTCAGCGGGCTCACCGACTCGACGGCGGACCTGGCCGACCTCGAGGACTATATCGACGGCGTCGACGCGGCGATCTCCGCCATGACGGACGCCGGCACGGGGCTTGGCGCCGCCAAGTCGCGCATCGACTTGCAGAAGGACTTCATCTCCACGCTCATGGATGCGATCGACACCGGCATCGGCCAGCTCGTCGATGCGGACATGAATGAAGAGTCGACCCGCCTTCAGGCCCTCCAGGTCCGCCAGCAGCTCGGCGTGCAGGCGCTCTCCATTGCGAATCAGTCGGCGCAGATGATTCTCCGCCTGTTCCAGTAATCGCCCGCGAAAGATCGAAGAATAAGGGGCCGTACCCTCGCTGGGTGCGGCCTTTTTTTATCCGGGCCGCTTTGAACGGCCCACATAAGATACTGATTTTACAAGCATAAATACGCGCTTTGCGCTCCTGGCGGCCCCCGCCGCGGCTGTCCTCGACGCCGTTCACTCGCCCGCCAAAATCTGGACAGCGCTTAACTCTTCAGTAATCGCAGGACGCTAATTTAGGCCTTGGTAAGCGTGCGTGAAGCGAGGTGGCCCGGAGGAGTCGGCAAGGAACCCGAACATGAGCAGCATCAATACCAACGTCGCGGCGATGACCGCACTGCAGACCCTGAACATGACCAACAAAGAGATGTTGGTCACTCAGAATCGCGTTTCGACGGGCCTGCGGGTTCAGACGGCCGCTGACAACGCCGCCTACTGGTCCATCGCGACCACGATGCGCTCGGATCGGATGGCTCTCTCGACGGTGCAGGACGCGCTCGGTCTCGGCGCCGCGACCGTCGATACGGCCACCTCGGGTCTCACGAACGCGATCTCGATTTCGAGCCAGATCAAGGCCAAGCTCGTCGCCGCCCGGGCGCCCGGCGTCGATCGCTCGAAGATCCAAAGCGAAATCACGCAGCTCCAGAGCTCGCTGCAGAACACCGTCGACTCGGCGAGCTTCAACGGCGAGAACTGGCTCTCGGTCGACAGCACCGGACCAACAACGAAGAGCCTGGTCGCCTCGTTCGCGCGCGATAGCACCGGCGCGATCAGCATCGGCACGATCACGGTCGATATCGGACCGACGGGCTCGATGCTCGTCGACAGCTCGGGCGGCGGCGTCGGCATCCTCGATCAGACCCGCACGGTGACCAGCGGCGGCACCTACACGGTGCTCAACCTCGACATCAGTGCGCTCACCGACGCGCCGGCCGACCTCACCGACCTCGAGGACTACATCGGCGGCGTCGACGCTGCGATCTCGGCAATGACGGATGCGGGCACCGTGCTCGGTGCCGCCAAGACGCGGATCGACACGCAGAAAGACTTCGTCTCGAAGCTCATGGATGCGATCGACACCGGCGTCGGCCAGCTGGTCGACGCGGACATGAACGAGGAGTCGACCCGGCTCCAGGCGCTGCAAGTGCGCCAGCAGCTCGGCGTCCAGGCGCTGAGCCTCGCGAATCAGTCGGCGCAGATGATCCTCCAGCTCTTCCGGGGCGGCTGAGGCCTCCCGAACGCCTCTCGCAAGAAGGGCCGCGCTCCCAAAGGGCGCGGCCCTTGCCTTTTTGAGATCATTTTTGGGCCCGTTATGCGGGGTTCGGCCTAGTTCCAGGCGCCCCGCCGCGGCCCACGGCCGCCGAATCGTTCCGACCGCAATTCTCGCGCAAGCTTCGGTCCCCAAACTCCTTGCGATTCGGTTAAGGGACCAAAGATGAGCAGCCTTAACACCAACATCGCGGCAATGACCGCGCTGCAGACCCTAAACCAGACCAATAAGGAGATGTTGACGGTTCAAAACCGTGTCGCCACGGGCCTCAGGGTCTCGACAGCAGCCGACAACGCCGCCTACTGGTCGATCGCAACCACGATGCGCTCGGACAATATGGCCGTCTCGACCGTACAGGACGCCCTCGGCCTCGGAGCCGCCACCGCCGAGGTCACGACGACCGCTTTGAACTCGGCAATTCAAACGGTGAGCGAGATCAAGAGGAAGCTCGTCGCGGCGCGCGCCCCGGGTTTGGACCGGAACAAGATCCAGAGCGAGATCTCCCAGCTGCAGACGCAACTCCAAAACACGGCGGATGCCGCAGTGTTCTCGGGTCAGAACTGGCTTTCGGTCAATTCGACCACGACGACCACGCGGACGATCGTGGCGTCGTTCTCCCGCGACAGCTCCGGCGTCATTCAGATCGGCACCATCACCGTCGATGTCGGCCCGACGGGCACCATGCTCTTCGACAGCTCGGGCAGCGGCGCCGGGATACTTGATTCCACGCGCTCGGTGACGAGCGGCGCGACCTATACGGTTGCCACGCTCGACATCAGCGCGCTCACCAATTCGACGGCCGACCTCACCGATCTCGAGGATTACGTCACCGGCGTCGATCAAGCTTTTGCGCAGATGACGGACGCGGCGACATTCCTCGGCGCCGCGCGCTCGCGCATCGACCTGCAGAAAGACTTCGTCTCGAAGCTGATGCAGTCGATCGATACCGGCATCGGTCAGCTCATCGATGCCAACATGGAGGAGGAGTCGACCAGGCTCCAGGCCTTGCAGGTCCGCCAGCAGCTCGGCGTTCAGGCCTTGGGCATCGCCAATCAGTCCGCCCAGCAGATCCTCGCGCTCTTCCAGGGCAACTGACGGCGCGCCCCGTCGCGCCATCGCACCCGCAGCGCCGTGCGAGCCCGCCGCGCTCGCAATTCCCGCGCAAGCTTGCTCTCCCAAAGTACTGAGGCCGATGTCCGTGCCGAACCTCGGAAAGGGCCGCACAAGCGATGTTTGGACTCGAGCAGCTTGAGAAGCTTTGGAGCAATCTTCTGGCGCTGGGCCCGCGGCGGCTGGCGGCGCTCGGCGTCGTCGGCGTGGCCGTGTTCGTCGCGGTCGGGCTCGGCGGCTATTACCTGAGCCGCCCCGACATGGAGACGCTCTATGCCGGCCTCAACGCCCAGGACGTGAGCCGTATCGGCGCGGCGCTCCGCGAAGAGGGCATCGGTTTCGATGTCAACTCCGAGGGCACGAAGGTGATGGTCGCGCGCGACGAGACCGCGCGTGCCCGCATGCTGCTCGCCGAGAAGGGACTGCCGGCGAACTCGAACGCGGGCTACGAGCTGTTCGACAAGCTCGGTCCGATCGGCCTGACATCGTTCATGCAGGAGGTGACGCGCGCGCGGGCCCTCGAAGGCGAGCTTGCGCGCACGATCCAGGCGATGAAGGGCGTCAAGGCGGCGCGCGTGCACCTCGTGCTGCCCGAATCCGGCTCGTTCCGCCGCGGAAAGCAGCCGGCCTCCGCGTCGGTGGTGATCCGCACGGAAGCGGCTTCCGACGCCTCCGCCGCCCAGGCCATCCGCCATCTCGTGGCGGCGGCGGTTCCCGGCTTGACGATCGAGGACGTGAGCGTCCTCAACGCCGACGGCACCGTGCTCGCCGCCGCGGGCGACGCCGCGTCGGCCGGCTCGACGCGCATGGTCGAGCTCGAGAAGACCATCAGCAAGGATCTCACCGACAACGTGCGCAAGACGCTGACGCCCTATCTCGGCCTCGACAACTTCGAGGTGAGCGTTGCCGCCCGCCTCAACATGGACAAGCGGCAAACGAACGAGACCGCGTTCGATCCCGATTCCAAGGTCGAGCGGTCGCTGCGCGTCGTCAAGGAGACGGGGAGCTCGCAGAACTCCTCGAGCCGTACGCCGGTCGGCGTCGAGCAGAACATTCCCAATCAGGGCGAGAACGGCTCGGCTGGCGATCAGTCAAAGCGCCTCAACGAGCGGCGCGAGGACCTCACCAACTACGAGCTCAACTCGAAGACCGTCTCGACGATCAGCGAAGGCTACAAGATCGAGGCGCTCACGATCGCCGTCGTCATCAACCGCAAGCGGCTGCTCGCGACGCTCGGCGAGTCGGCAGCGCCGGAGGCCATGCAGGATCAGATCAAGGAGGTCGAAAGGCTCGTCGGGACGGCCGCTGGCGTCGACACCAAACGCGGTGACCAGATCAGCGTCGTTGCCGTGGAGTTCGCGGAGGACGGCAGGCTCGCCTCGTCCTTCGACACGGGGGGCCTCATCAGTCAGCTGATCGGCCTCTTCGCCGGCTTCATCAAGGCCGGGACCGTTCTCGGCGTCGCCTTCATCGTGATCTGGTTCGGTGTGCGGCCGCTGACGAGAATGCTCGCCGACCAGTCTGCCCAGGCGGCCGGAGGCGCGCTTGGGGCAGACGGCCAGGCGGGCGAGGGCCTCATAGCGGCGACCGACGCGGCCGTCGCCGCGCTCGGGGCGGCCAAGTCGGCGGGCGGCGTCGACGAGCCCAACCTGATCGAGGACCTCACGAGCGAGGTCCGCAACATCTCGCAGAAGCGCCTCGAGCAGATGGTCGAGCTCGATGAGGAGCAGGCGGCCGCGATCCTCAAGCAGTGGATGCGGGAGCGTGCGGCATGACGGGCTTGCCGGTGGCCCGCTATTTGAACGAGCTCGACGCCGGCTCCGAGCGGGCGCGAGGTACGCGCGCTCTCGCCGGTCACGCGTCCGGCTCGGGAAAGGCGGGCGCGGAGGTCGAAGCCCGGATCAACGAAGCCTACGCTCGCGGCCTCTCCGAGGGACAAGCGGCCGCTCGTTCCGAGCTCGACGCCAAGCTCAAGGAGCAAGCCGCCGCCGTCGAGACGAGGCTCGCCGCCGACCGCCGGGCCTGGGTCGCCGGCGAGGGCGAGCGGATCGCCGCGGCGCTTGCCGCGGGCCTCTCCGGGATCGAGGTGCGGATTGCGAACCAGGTGGCGCGGGTGCTGAAACCCGTCCTTGCGGGGCACGTTCAGCGCCGCGCCGTCGAAGAGCTCGCCCATGCGCTCGAGGCGCTGCTGACCAAAGGGGATATCGGCAGGATCATCGTTTCGGGGCCCCCGGATCTGCTCGAGGCGTTGCGCGGACCCCTCGAGGGCAAGGCCTCGAACGTGACGTTCGCCCCTGCCGCGACGGCCGACCTTCGGATAGAAGCGGACGAGACCGTACTTGAAACGCGCATCGCGGCTTGGGCCGAAGCGATCGGGGGCGAGGCGCGATGAGCTCGGAAAAGGACACCTCGGTCCCCCACGAGATCGTCATCGTCAAGCGAAGGGCCGGATTCGAGGACGAGGGCCACCACGGCGGCGCCTGGAAGATCGCCTTTGCCGATCTCATGACGGCGATGATGACGTTCTTTCTCGTCATGTGGCTCTTGAGCGTGTCCGACAAGAAGACGATCACCCAGATCGCGTCCTACTTCAATCCGACGAACTTTTCCGACGCCAAGAAGTCCGAAAAGGGCATCTTCGACGTCAACGAGGATCAGGAGGATGGGCACGAAGGCCAAAAAGCAGATCACGGCGAAGGAGGATCCCGAGAGCAAGGCCAAGGACAAGGCAGAGAAGACGGCCGGCGACGGCCAGGAGGCCAAGGGAGATCCCAAGAAGGCCGAGGAGGAGCTCTTCAACGATCCCTACGGGGTGCTGGCGCGCATAGCGATGAAAGCCATGCTCGCCGGCGAGAAGGAGAACGGGGGAACGCTCGAAGGCGCCGAGTTGCTCCCGGGCGGGGAGGCCTATCGCAGTCCGTTCGATCCCGCTCCCATGGTGAGGCCGCTCGACGGCATGCCGGCGCTCACGCCCGCGCCGAACCCGCAGCCGACCGCGGGCGGGGTCGGCCAGCCCGGCGACAAGGGCGCGGCCGTCACCCCGTCGGCGACGCCCGAAGCGGCACCGACGCCGGCCAGCCGGGAGGAAGCGGAGAAGATGGACGCCGCTGCCGCCCAGGCGCTCGAGAAGGAGATCATGGAGCAGCTCAAGGTGCTGGCGCCCGAGGACATGCCCAACATCGAGGTCAAGCGCGACCCGGAGGGCGTGCTCATAAGCCTCACCGACGACTTCCGCTTCGGCATGTTCGACGTCGGCTCGGCCGTGCCCAAGCCCGAGGTCGTGGTCGTCATGGAGAAGGTCGCCAAGGCGCTCGGCGAGCGCCAGGGCAAGATCGTCGTCCGCGGCCACACGGACGGACGGCCCTTCAAATCGGCAAGGAACGACAACTGGCGCCTTTCGATGGATCGCGCGCAGATGGCCTACTACATGCTGGTTCGCGGCGGGCTCGCCGAGGGCCGCGTGGAACGCATCGAGGGCCACGCCGACCGCAAGCTCAAGATCGCCGACGATCCCAATGCGGCCCAGAACCGGCGCATCGAAATCCTCTTGAGGACCGCGACGCCGTGATGAGCTCGAGACGGATCATCGCATCGCTTTGGGTTTCGCTTCTGCTCCCGGCCGCGGCCGCGGCGGAGGAGGCGGCGCATCAGCCCTACGAGCTCGTGCGCACGCTCCAGAGCATTCAGGACCAGGTCGCGCACGGGAGCACGGCGGCGGGCGAGTTCCAAAAGGGATACATGGCAAAGCTCAACGAAGAGCTGCGCCAGATGCCGGGCGACGTCTGGGACGACCCGAGGAACGCCCGGGCGGCCGTGATCTTCGTCTTGAGCGGCGGCCACCCGCGCCTCATCAAGGATCTTCTCGGCAGATCATCGCCGCTGCCGATCGAGGAGACGCTCGTCAAGGCGGCGCTCGCCTACGGCGAGGCCAGGGTCGCGGACGCAACCGAGCTCCTGGCCGACATCGACCATCGCCGGCTCGAGCCAGGGCTCGCCGGTCTCGTCGCTCTGATCAAGGGGACGCTTCTCACGCGGACGGATGCGAAGAAGGCGATCGCTCTCTTCGACGACGCGAGAATTCTCTCCCAGGGCACGTTGATCGAGGAGTTGGCGCTGCGCCAGGAAATCCTTCTCGTGGCCGGCGAAGGCGACATGGCTCGGTTCGACCAGCTCTCCTCGCAGTACTCGCGCCGCTTCGGAAACTCGATCTACGCCGCCAATTTCCGCCGCCAGTTCTTTGCCGGGGTCGCGCGGCAGGATTTCGCCGGCACGTCCGAATGGATCGCGCGCACGGAGGCCGAGCTGCAGAAGATTGCTCCCTCGGAGCGCGCCAGCGCCTATCTGTCGATCGCTCACGAGGCGGCGCTCGGAGGAAACGTCGAGATTGCGCGCTACGCCGCCGGCCATGCCGCCGGGCTGCTTCGGGACGGCAGCACCGATCACACGCGCGCGAAGCTCTACGAAGGCGCGGCCCTCATCATCACCGACGACTACGAAAAGGGCGACGCGGCGCTGCGCAGCATCGCGGCCGACAAGCTCCGAGACACGGACCGCGAGCTCCTCGACGCGGCCCTTTCGGTCAGCCGCGAGGTTCGCCGATGGCCCGAGGCCCCTGCCGAGAGCCAGGAGCCGTTGCCGGACTCGGTCGCGAAGGCCGAGAGCTCGCTCTCCAATCTCGACAGCATTCTAGCCGGGAGCCCCCAATGACCACGTCCAACGCAATGATGCAGAGCCTGCGCGTCCCGCCGCCGGCGGCGCAGCGGGACACGCGCGCGAGAACCGAGGGCGTCAACGACTTCGGCGGCTCGGCGTCCGGAAAAGACAGGCGCGGGTTCGAGGACCTTCTCGCGGAGCTCGCGGTCGAGCCCCGCGGTGGTGCGGCAGACGCAGCGAGCCTCAAAGGGCCGAGGGCCGCCGAGGACCCGGCTGCGGAGGCGGCCGCGCTGCTCTCCGCCCTGAAACGGGGATTGATCGATGCGGACGACATCGCGAGCGACGAGGAGGTGCAAAGCCAGCAGGACGGGCAAGACGCGGACGCCGCGGCGCTTTCCTCTGCTGCATCTGCGGTCGATGCCATGATCCTCGCTCTGCGTCCCGGCGGAGGGGACTGTGGCCGCGCAGACCGCACGGGGAGAGGATGGCTCCGACCAGACCCTCTCAGCTCAACTCTTGGGTGCCGTCGCGGACGAGAACCCGGCTGGCAGCTTGGAATTGGCCGGAGAGCCCGTCATGCCCTCCTCGCCGGAGGCCGTGAGCCTCGCCGCAGACTCGGCCGCTTCGCTCGAGGACCCGTTGCCCATGCCGGCATCCGCCGGAGACTCGCGCAGCGCGTCTCTGGCCAAGGAAAGCTTCGCTCCCGGTGCGCCAACCACCGTCACCGTCATCGGTCAGGAGACACATTTCGCACCGGTCGCGGCTGCGCCGGCCGCGATCGAAGCCGCTCGGCTATCGGCGCCCGCAACTGCGAACGCACCCGACGCGGACGCTCGTCCGGCAGAGGGCGCAGGCTCGGACGATGGGGCCGGCGCAGCCAACCTCGATGCCGAGCACGCCGATTTGGGCCGGGCGGCGCTCGCGTCGCAGGACATTGGCGCGCGAGACGGCGCCAGGCAGGGCGGGGGCGGCGGCAGCGAGCGGTCCGCCGGCGAGACGCAAGGTCTCGCGCGCTCAGAGCGGCCGGGAAATGCAGACGACGGCGACGGTGCAAAGACCGAGCCCGCGCGCGTTCTCGAACGGGGCGAAGCCGACGTGCGCGCCGCGAGCGGCCCCTCGCCGGCAACGCAGATCGCGCGCCGCGTCATTGCCGAGGCCCTTTCGGCGGCCGCCGCGGCAGCCGCACCCGCAGAGGCCGGTGGTTCCGAGACAGCTCGTGGAACGGTGGTCCGGGTCCTCGAGATCGAGCTCGAGCCGGCGAGCCTCGGCAAGGTGACGATCAGGATGGAGCTCAAGGACGACGTCTTGAGCTTGCGCCTCGAGACGGCCCATCGCGAGGCGACCGTGGTCATCGAGAAGGAGCGCGACAAGCTGTCGAATGCATTGAAGTCGGCGGGCTACGTCGTCGACGCCATCACGGCGCAGACGGCCGAGCCGCAGCGTGCCTCCGCTCAGGGCCCCCTCGCCGCGACCGGCGCCCAGTCCTCGCCGTTCTCGTCGAGCCAGTCCCAGGCTGGCCTCGCCCACTCGCAAGGGGGCGGCGGCCAGCAGCATGAGGCGGGGCGCGGAGAGAGCCCGCCCGCGAGCCGAGGCATTAATGAGGGGCCGGAAAATCCCTCGGCGCGGACGGCCGGCGCATTGTATGTCTAGAGCACGATCGTCGGACATGGAATCGCCTCTGCGATCCATGTCGGGCGTGAATCGTGCTCTACACTTTGAGTTTAGATCGCGATTCACGTTCTTGATGGACGCGAAGCGTCTCCATCAAGAACGATCGCGATCTAGGACGTGTGGCGTGTGGTCAGTAGAGGCGCGTTGTGAGCGTAATCCCCTTCCCGATCATCTCGAGAGCGACCAAAGCCATGGCAAGCACAGGACTATTGGGGCCCTACCGGCTCGCCTACGATGAGATCACGGACATGATCCCGCGCGTGGCGCCGGGGGCCTTTGCCCTCGGGCACAAGGATCCGCTGGGGCGCTTCTGCGTCGACTACGTGGGGCGCGCCGAGAAGGATATCCGCGAGAGGCTCCGCGACAAGATCGGCTCGGCCATGCTGTTCAAGTACGCCTGCACGCCGTCGGCCGAGGCCGCCTTCCACAAGGAATGCGAGCTCTTCCACGACTTCAAGCCGCCGGGGAACAGGGTCCACCCTGATCGCCCGTCGGGGACTAGTTGGGAATGTCCCCGTTGCCGCTTCTTCCGGCTTCAAGGTTGAGAAGCGCCATGATGTCGTTCAAGGCCGCCTGGTAGCCGTGATGCCAGTAGGCGCGCTCGGGCGTGTGCGCGTCGAGGTGGCGCTGGTCGACGTCCGTGTAGGGGGCTTCCTCGTCGAGCCATTCCTGGATCGTGTCGCGACGCTGGCGAAGAAGCGAAAGGCTATCCCTGGCATGCATTGTTGACGACCCTGACCCTAGCTCTCTTTGAACGCGACCGCCGGTTGCTCGGCGATCCTCGGCTCTTATATACGAGCTGAATGTAAGTCGGCTTGAGGCAAGCGCGCAGATTTGCATCAAATTTTAGGGGATGGCGGTGCCGTCTCTTCGCCACCCCGGAGCGCGCTCCGTTAACCGATCTCCGGCAGCAGGTCCTTGACCGGTCGCGCGCGGGGAGGGGGCTCTGCCGGCGCTTTCCCAGCCTGGGCCTTGACGGCGATTTCGCAGGCGATCTGAGTGAGCCAGCGGTCGAGCGCCCGCTCGGGATCGCGTCCGCGGCTCACCTCGGTGACGAGGTTCAGGGCGATCGTGCGCGCGAGCGTCGAGGCGCGCTCCTCGCCGAGCGGGCGCGACAGCTCTCCAAGAGTGGCGAGGCGGGCGCGAACGCGGGCCGAAAGCAGCGGGTTCGGGGACATGGGCTCGTTACCGAGTGGTTGCTGACAGGGACGTAGCAACTGCCGTGCCAATCTCGCTCTGGCTCAAGTCAGCCCGGCGCAAGCAGCATCGTTAAACTGGGGTCTCCCGTAGAGCGCCACCCCATGAACAGCTACATCGACGCCATCCGCGCCTTCGAGGGCTTCACCGCTGAGGCGCGTCTCGACTACGCTCAGTTGACCAATGGTTACGGGACGCGGGCGCACTACGCCGGCGAGGTTATCGACCGTGCGGAGGCGGAGCGGCGGTTCCAGGCCGAGATCGCGGGCGCGCGCGCGACGGTGGAGCGCTTTGCGCCGAACGCCGACGAGGGGACCAAGGCCGCCCTCACCTCGCTCACCTACAACGCGGGGCCGGGGTGGACGCACGACGGGCTCGGCGACGCGGTCCGCCGCGGCGACCTCGAACAGGTGCGCGCCATCTTCTGCCAGTATTGCAAGGCCGGCGGCGACGTGCTTCCCGGGCTTGTCAGCCGACGCGCCGCCGAGGCGCTGTGGATCGGCAATGAGCCGGGCGAGGCGATGGGCGGGGCAAGCCTTCCTTCGGGGTCGGGCAGGGCAACCTTGAGCGCCTTGGATGCGGAGCTTCTCAGGGCGGCCGCCCGGCGCGAGGCCACGGGGATGGCGGCGAGCCTGCCGGCGGTGAGATCGGCTCGGCCGCACCCGACGATCGCAGAGCGGCCGGCGGCTCAGGCCGCCGCAGAAGTGCCGCTTGCGCCGCTCGCCAAGGCGTCGGCCGACGCGCTGATCTCGAGCAATCTCACGGAGATGGTGCGGCTGGTGAAGCTCGAGAGCGGGCGCCACCTTCTCGCCTCGGAGAGCCGGCGCGAGGACGCGCGTGCGCGCGAGGCCGACAAGCCCTCATAACTCCGTCTTGGCTATAGGCCTCGGCCCGGCCCGGGCTCAGGTGGCCATGCGTGCGCGCGCCAGCGGAATGCTCGAAGCCGTGTGGCGCTCGAAGCCCTTGGCTGCCGCCTCCTGGACGGCGATCGCGCCATTGAGCTCGTTCGCAGTCCCCGTGCCGCGGACGAAGAGGCCGCGATGCTCGGGGTGGGCCAGAAGGTCGGTCTTGAGGCCGATAAGGCTCTCCGAGGCGCCGAGGACGACGAAACCGTCCGGAGCGAGCTGGCGCGTCATGCGCGACAGGATGTCGGACTTTCTCGCCGCGTCGAAGTAGATCAGCACGTTGCGGCAGTAGATGACGTCGAAGCGGCCGAGGATCGCGAAGTCGCCGAGCAGGTTGAGATGACGGAACGAGACCTTCGAGCGCAGGTTCTCGCTGATCTGCCAGCTGTCGCCGATCTGGTTGAAGTGGCGCAGGAGGTAGGTCGTGGGCAAGCCTCTCTGCACCTCGAACTGGGTATAGATGCCCTTGCGCGCCTTTTCGAGCACCGGCTCGGAGAGGTCCGTGCCGATGATCTCGACCTTCCAGCCCGGCATCTTCGCCGCCGCTTCGTCGATGATCATGGCGAGCGAGTAGGCCTCCTGCCCGGTCGACGATGCGGCGGACCAGATGCGCAGGCGCTTCTCGGCCGCGCGTGCGGTGAGGAGGCGCGGCAGAACGACGGTGCGGAACTGGTCGAAGGGGGTCTTGTCGCGGAAGAAATACGTCTCGTTGATCGTCATCGCCTCGATGACGTCCTTGGCGAGCTTGGGCGATTGGCCCTTCTGGAGGATGAGGACGAGCTCGTCGAGGCCGGAGAGGCGCTCGCGCCGCACGATCGGCATCACGCGGCTCTCGACCAGGTAGCGCTTGCTCTGCTCCATGACGAGGCCGGAGGAGCGGCGCAGGAATTCGCAGAGGGCGTCGAAGGACTGGGACATTTTACGCTACACACAATCACTGAGGTTGGGCCAAAGTCGGGTCACATCCGAGATGCTGCACCCTCGACGTTCTTAAGTTTCGCAGTTCAGCCTGTAGGCTCGAGCAGGCCGATCTGCTCGAGCTTCGTCCGTATGATGTCCTGATCGAACGGCTTCATGATGTACTCGGTGGCTCCGGCCTCGAGCGCGCAGATGATCTTGTCCTTGGTGTTCTCGGTCGTGCAGAACACGACCTGCGGCTCGCCGCCCCTCGGCATCTTGCGAAGCCTGGTCAGGAATTCGAGGCCGCTCATCACCGGCATGTTCCAGTCGAGCAGGACGAAGTCCGGCAGTTGCCGCTCGCAGTGCTCGAGCGCCTGCGCGCCGTCCTTGGCCTCCGAGACCTCGAAGTCCATGCCCTCGAGAATCTGCCGGGCGATCTTGCGAATGAACGCCGAGTCGTCCACCACCAGAGCTGTCTTCATGCTTTTACTCCTTACGAACGGTTAGGGGTCGTCAGCTCGCGAAATCGAAGAGCGCCGAGATGTTGAGCGCCGGGATCAGCATGTTGTTGACCTTGTAGAGCCCGGTCATGAGACGCGAGCGGGCCGGGTCGAAGTGGGGCGGAACGGCGACGCGCATCGAGGCCTCGAGCGTCAGCACGTCGCCGACCTCGTCCACGAGAAGGGCGAAGTTCTCGCCCTTGTGCTCGACGCAGATCGCGAGCGAGTTCTTGATCTCCTCGACGGGGATGCCGAGACGGCGGCGCAGGCTCACGGCCGTCACGATCTTGCCCCTGAGATTGACGAGCCCGACGATGTCGGCCGGCCCGAGCGGGATCGGTGTCACGCTCGAGATGCGGAAGATCGTCTGGGCGTGGAGCACCGAGAGCCCGAACGCTTCGCCGCCGGCGAACACGGTGAAGTAGCTCTCCTCGCCAGCGGTCGGAACGTCGGTGACGGCGGCCGTGGTCTCAGCTTGTGCGGCGATCATGCTGCAAGCTCCATGTCAAGGTTCTTGGCTTCGGCGGCGCTGTCGAGAATGCAGGCAAGCGTCCCGAGCATTGAATGACGGTCGTGCTTGCCGACGAGACCGGCCATGCCGCAGTCGGTCGCGAGGTTCTGGGCGCGGCTGTTGGGGCTCTTGGACAGTCCGAGGATCGGCGCGCGCAGCTCGCCCTTCCTCGCCTTGAGCGTCCGCATGAGGCCCATGGCCGCCACCTGGCGCGCATCGATATCGATGATCATGGCGTCGCAGGCCGCGTTCTGGGCGAGGAGGTCGGCGAAGTTGTCGCCGAGGCTCGAGGCGACCACGCTGTAGCCGGCGGCCGTCAGCATGGGCGTCAGCAGGTCGCGCAGCATCGTGTCCTCGGCGACGAGAGCCACCCGCTGGACCTTGGTGCTCTTCGAGGGCTCCGGATAGACGGTGCGCACGAAGTGCGAGACATCGATGAGCTCCACGGCCTGGCCGCGGATCTCGGCCGAGCCGACGAGATCCGAGCTCGAGCTCGAGAGCTGGATCTCGAGCTTGTCCTCGATGATGTCGACGATCTCGTCCGTGAGCAGGCCGAGCGTGCGGTCCTCGTCGGCGACGACGAGCACGGGATAGGAGCCCCGGCTCAAGTCGGATTGCGGAGAGACCGGAACGATCGGCATCAGGCGGCCCTGGAGCAGCACCATGAGGCGGCCGTCCGAGCTCTCGATGCGGCTCGTCTCGACCATCTCGATGCGCGAGACGAGCGAAAGAGGCAGCACCTTGGGCGCGCCCTGGCCGGCGCGGAACATGACCAGCCGGCGGCGCTCCTGCATGTTCTGCTCGCGGACCTGCTCGCGCTTCTTGTCGGCAGATCTTCTCGATGCCGAGGCTCGCCGAGATGCCGGTCGGGTCGAGGATCAGCACGACCGAGCCGTCGCCGAGGATCGTGTGGCCGCTGAACACCTTGAGGTGGGACAGCGACGCCGAAAGCGGCTTCACGACGATTTCCTGAATGTCGGCGACGCCGTCGACGATGATGCAGAAGGCGTCCGTGCCGACGCGCATGACGACGGCGAGCTTCTCGCCGTCCGAGCTCTGCGCCTGGGCGGGGAGCCCGACCACGTCGCGCAGCTCGACGGCCGGAATGACCTCCTCGCGCAGCTTGAGGACGAGCGCGTTCTGCACGTTCTGGATGAGCTCACTATAGTTCTTGCCGAGGCTCACGGCTTCGACCACCGAGGTCTGCGGCAGCGCGAAGCGCTGGCCTGCCACCTCGATGATGAGCGCCGGCGCGATGGCGAGCGTCAGCGGGATCTTCATCGAGAAGCGGCTGCCCTTGCCGGGAGTCGAGGAGAGCGAGACCGAGCCGCCGATGCCCTCGATGTTGGAGCGCACGACGTCCATGCCGACGCCGCGGCCCGACACGTTGGAGACCACGGTCGCGGTCGAGAACCCGGGCTCGAAGATGAAGCGGTAGATCTCGTCGTTGCTCATCGCCTTGAGCTCTTGCTCGGTGGCGAGGCCCTGCTTGACGATCTTCTCCTTGATGCGCTCCGTATCGAGGCCCTTGCCGTCGTCGGCGATGTCGATGGTGATCTGGCCGGCCTCGTGAGCCGCGCTGACGCGGATCTCGCCGGATTCGGGCTTGCCCTTGGCGAGCCGCTCCTCCGGCCTCTCGATGCCGTGATCGGCGCAGTTGCGGATGAGGTGGGTGAGAGGATCGCGGATGACCTCGATCAGCTGGCGGTCGAGCTCGGTGTCGGCGCCCTCGGTGATGAGGTCGATGTTCTTGCCGAGGCTGGTCGAAAGCTCGCGAACGAGACGCGGAAGGTTGGCATAGAGCCGACCGACCGGCTGCATGCGGGCGCGCATGACGGCGTCCTGCAGGTCGCTGGTCAGCGTCGAGAGGTGCTGCAGCGGCGTCTTGATGGCGTCATCCTCGCGATGGCGCGCGAGCTCGAGAAGCTGGTTGCGCGTGAGGACGAGCTCGGAGACGAGCTGCATCATGCGCTCGATCGTGTCGACCGATACGCGGATCGTCTCCTGGCCCGACGACTTGCCGGTCCCGGGCTGAGCGCGGCCGGAGCCCGACTGTGAGCCCGACGTGGATTTCGTGGAGGAGGCCTCGGGCGCGGCATCGTCGCCGGCCGAGTCCTGGGCGAGCGCCTGGTCGGCCGCGGCCGCATCCGCGACCGCCATTGCAGCCGGCGCGGGGCGGGTCTCGGCGGCGGGAGCCTTGTGCGTCGTTGCCGGCGCCTCGGCGCTCCGCCGTCCTGGCAGTAGGCCTCGAGCGCGCTGATGATCTGGCTGTCGTCGCCGGGAGGCTCCGAGCCGGCCTGGCCGATACCCTCGATGATCGTCTTGATGCGATCGATGGCGGCCAGGATGAGAGTGACGGAATGCTGGGTCGGGGGCGCGCCGTCGCGGATCAATCCCATCACGGTCTCGGCAGCGTGGGCGACCTTCTCGAGCCGCTCGAGGCCGAGGAAGCTCGATGTGCCTTTGATCGTGTGCACGAGGCGGAAGATGCTGGCGATCAGCGAGGCGTCCGACGGGTCGCGCTCGAACTGCACGAGCTGCGTCTCGGCCCCCTCGATATGCTCGGTCGTCTCGGTGAGGAAATCTTTGAGTAGCTCGTCCATGGCCGGCGTTCCTTGGTGTTCTTGTGATTACGCGACGCAGGTAATTCTGTCGGCGATCCCCTGGGCCGTTTCGGCGGGCGAGGTGTGACCGTTGTTGACGAGATCGGCGGCCCGATTGAGCGCGCTGCGGATGGCGCTCGATGCGTTCTCGCAGAAGTCCGACACTTTGCCCGGGTCGATCTCGCCGGCCGGGTTGCGGTGCGCGCGGATGACGTCGATGCTGGCCATGGCCATCGCGTTGATGCCGTCGATGATCGATTCGAACTCGCGGCGGAAGCCGTCGTCGATGCCGTCGTAGATCTCGAGCGCGCGGGCGCTCCCCGGCAGGAGCGACTTGGCGAAATACTCGCGGTAGGTGACCGGATGCCACTCGAGCAGCTCGTCGAGCATCTCGGGGAGCAGGGTCGGCAGGTTTTCTATGAGGAGGAGAATCTCGTTGAAATGATTTAGATAGTCGTTTGCGATGCCGGACGCCGGATTGACGAGGCAAGCGGCACGCTCCTCGAGCAAATCCGTAGCCGCTCCGCGAGTTTCGCCCGAGGCACCTTGAGAGCCGTTATTTGACATTTTGACCCGCCCGACCTAGCGCTGCACCTTATTTCAGGTGAGCCATACTCGGCGAGGACGGCTAAAATAGAGTTACAAAAAACGGGATTTTTTCAAATTGAGCATTCATTTTTATAGGGGATGCGCCGCCGTAACATGAAGGACGGCCTCAATTATTTCTTTGTTGACGATTTATGCCGGTTTCAGCGCGGTGTAGGACCGTAAATAATGTCCGTCATGAACTCTTTCCGAAGATCGATTGCGGAATCTACAACCATTGTAAAATAGCCTTTTGACTGGGCCAGCCGGCAGTTGAAAATGCTCTCCCCTTCGCATTGGAGCGCAACGAGGCTTTGCGGGTCGGAATTCAAGCGCAGGATCTGGCCGATGGCGAAATTCGACAGGTCTTCCAGCGTCAGCTCGGGGCCGTCGAGAACCGCCTGCAGGGTCACTTCGGCGCTGACGATGCCCTCCTGCATTTTGCGCGCCCATTCGGGATCGACATGGCTCGATTCGAGGTTCCGTGAACGCTCCAGGCGCTTGCGGATCGGGTGCAGCGCGGATTGAGGAATGATCATGAACATGCGCCCGCCGTTGTCCATGACCTGGAAAAGAACCTGGATGACCACCACCGGAATGTCGGTTTGCCCCAGGATCTGGAAATCAAGCTTGGTTTCGACCTTTTCAAGCTCGAATTGCACGGGCGTAATCGGCTCGAGCAGCTGCTCGAAAGACGGAATGACGATATTGAAAACCGATTTGGCGAGCCGCGTCTCGAGCGAGGTGAACGGGCGGTCCGCCTCGAACGGAGGCATGCTGCCGTCGCCGCCGAATGCGGCATCGATCATCGAGAAAATGAAACGCCGATCCAATCCGAGGAGGATTTTCGCATCCCATTCGGGCGCGTAGTATATACCGGCAACGCTGTCCTCATAGGATTCGAGAACGTCCCATGAATTTCCCCCTTCGAGCTGATTGACGAAGAACGAGGCGGGAACGGTGCAGAACTCGCGGAAGCGCTCGGCGCAAATTGAGACGAGGCGCTCGAGCACGGTGGTGAGGAGCGGCAGCTTGTCGAGCGAGAGCTTGGGGGTCTCGAGGAGCTTCTCGGTGCCGGGGCGCGCGCTTTCCATCATTTCGGTCGACATGTCCAGTTCCTCTCTGGCGCGTCTCTAGCTTAGTTCGACGCTCACCAGTCCGGCCGGCCCTTCGGGCCGGCGTCGGGGTAGCCTCACGGTCTGCATCGACAACATTGCTAGTCCTCTTCCTGTCCCTGGGTCTCGATGACGCCCTTCTCGATCAGCTCGAGCGCGTAGTCGGCGATCGCGCGTCTGGCCTTGGTGACTTCCTTTGTCAGCGCCTTCTTGCCGGTCTCGATCTCCTGCTCGATCATGCGGCGCGCGCGCGAGGGGACCGATTCGAGGATCTTCTCCTTGAGGCCGGGGTCCGCCCCCTGGAGCGCGATGATCGTGCGCTCGGGCGGCACCTGGTCGAAGATCGTGAGAAGGGCGGGGGCGCTGAGCTTGGCGAGGTCGTCGAAGGTGAAGAGCAGGCCGCGCACCAGCTCGGCCTCCTTCGGCCGGTGCTGATCGAGATCGTTCAGCACCTCGTCCATCTGCTTGCGGTCCATCTTGTTGATGATGTCGGCGAGGCGGGCGTGGATGGTAGGGCCCGCGCCGCGCGCCGTCTTGTAGAGGATGTCCTCCTTGAGCGCGCCCTCGAGCAGCTTGAGGGGCGCCTCGAGCACCAGCTTGATCGACAGCATGCGCCGCATGATCTCGTTGCGCATCGCCGACGGCAGCATGCGGAGCGTCGCTGCGGCGTAGGCCGGGCTCGCCCGCGAGAGCACGAAGGCGGCGATCTGGGGATGCTCTCGCGACAGGTATTGAGAGAGGTTGTTCTCGGGCACTTCCCCGAGCCGCAGCCAGATGGACTGCAGCGACTTGCTGCGGACCTGCGACATGATCTCGGAAATCTGCTCGGAGGGGACGACCCCGTGCAGGAGCTGCTCGACCTCGTCCGCCGTCGCGTTGAGGTCGCCGCCGCTCTTTATGTACTTGGCGAACTCCTCGATGATCTCGTCGAGATCGGACTTGGTGACCGTTCCGAGGTCGGTTGCCGTCTGCGCGATGAGCTTGATGTCGTCTTCGTCGAAGTGCTTGAGCAACCGTGACGCGAGCCGCCGGTCCATGGCGAGGAGCAGGGCCGCAACCTTCTTGGGCCCGGCGATTTTCGTCACCGCAGGCGCGGCTGCCTTCGACTGGGCGGGTTTTCTCTCCCCTTGCGGCTGGGTCATCGCTCCCTACCGGCCGGATTTCCTCGGGCCGCCGTCGCGTTCAGAAGATCTCCGCCGCCCCGCATCCCTCAAAAAAGCGAGGCGTCCCCAGAGCCAGGCAAGTCCCGGCTTTCTATGGCCAACTCCCAGGACTTCCAGATTTGGCTTGAGCGAGGCTGGCCGCACGGCGCCGCGCCCCGAGGCAGGTCCGGGCACGGGCGGGGCGGCAGCGTTGGTGCACCAACTCAGGCGGGGCCGAGCATTAGGCGGAGCGCGATGGCCCAGCACACGACGACGATCAGCGGCCTGATCAGCCGGGCCCCGTGACGGATCGCGGCATGGGCGCCGAGCCAGGCGCCCAACGCCTGGCCCGCGGCCATCGGCAGCCCGAAGAGGTACACGACTTGCCCGGACAACACGAACACGACGAGGGAGACGAGGTTCGAGGTGAAATTGAGAACCTTGGTTCCCGCGATGGCCGGCAGGATGCGAGCGCCGGCGAGGGTCACGAAGGCGAGCGTGTAGAAGGCGCCGGCGCCCGGTCCGAAGAAGCCGTCGTAGAAGCCGACCGGCGCCGCCGCCCCCGCCGCGAACGCGATCGGACCGACGCGGGGCGACCGGTCCCTGTCGTCGAGCCGCCGGGCAAACGCGAAGTAGGTGGCAACCGCAATGAGCAAGAGCGGCATGATCGCGGCGAGCCAGCGCGGGTCGAGGGCCTGGACGGCGAGGCCGCCGCCCGCCGCGCCGAGCGCGGCGCAGAGAATCGCGGGCCGGAGCGCGCGGATCTCGACGTGTCCGGCGCGCCAATAGCTCGCGCTCGCGGCGGCGACGCCGAAGGTGCCCTGGAGCTTGTTCGTCGCCACCGCCTCGACGGGGGTGAGGCCGGCGAGCAGGAGTGCCGGCAGCGTGATGAGCCCGCCCCCGCCCGCGATCGCATCGACGAAGCCCCCCGCGAGCGAGGCGAGCACGAGGAGGGCGAGGGTGTCGAGGTCGGGCAACATCGAGGCGGAATCCTTGCCGAGGCGGCGCCGCGGCATTGATTGGGGAGCGCACTAGGGTAACAATCCGTGTAGGGGAAATTCCAATGTCCCGATACGTCAACCTCGCAGCGGGCGATCCCGCGCCCTGGTTTCATCAGCGCTCGGGGAGCAATCCGAACTATGCGTTCGACACGGCGGCGGGTCGCTACGTCGTCCTCTGCTTCTTTGCGAGCGCCGCCGATGCGCAGGCGCGCGCCACCCTCGCCGCGATCGAAGCGCGCCGTGCCGTCTTCGACGACGTCAAGGCTTGCTTCTTCGGCGTGAGCCTCGATCCCGCCGACGCGGCGGAGGCACGTGTCGCCGACAGTTTTCCCGGCCTGCGCTTCTTCTGGGATTTCGACGCCAAGGTGAGCAAGCTCTATGGGGCCGCGCCCGTCGATGCCGACGGCGGGAAGATCGGCGTCCGCCGCAGCTGGATTGTCCTCGATCCGACCCTTCGCGTTATCAAGGTGGTCCCCTTTGCCGACGACGGCTCGGACGCAGCCGAGGTGCTGGCCTTCGTGGAAGCGCTGCCCCCGCCCGCGGAATTCGCCGGCTTTGCGATCCAGGCGCCGGTCCTCGTGCTGCCCAATGTCTTCGAGGCGGAGTTCTGCACCAGGCTCATCGGCCTCTACGACGCCTCGGGCGGCGAGGACTCGGGCTTCATGCGCGAGGTCGACGGCAAGACGGTGATGGCCCAAGACTACGGCCACAAGAGGCGCAGGGACTACATCATCACCGATCAGGATCTCGTGCGCGAGACGCAGCGGCGCATCCAGCGCCGTATCGTTCCCGAGATTCTCAAAGTGCATCAGTTCAAGGTGACGCGCATGGAGCGCTACATCGTGTCGTGCTACTCGTCCGAGGACGGCGGGCACTTCCGCCCCCATCGCGACAACACGACGAAGGGGACCGCGCACCGGCGCTTTGCCGTGTCGGTCAACCTCAACGCCGATTTCGACGGCGGAGAGGTGAGCTTTCCCGAGTACGGGCCGAAAGGCTTCAAGGTTCCGCCCGGCGGCGCGGTCGTCTTCTCGTGCTCCCTTCTCCACGCCGTATCGAAAGTGGTCCGCGGCAAGCGCTACGCCTTTCTGCCGTTTCTCTACGACGACGAGGCCGCCAAGATTCGCGAGTCGAACAACGCCTTCCTCGGCGACGGCGTCGGCGCGTACAAGGGCACCTAAAGGCGGCGGAGCCGCTATCGTCGCGAGCCCTTCCCGCGGCGCGTGCGGGAGGCGAAGCGCACGGCCTCCTCGGCGGCGCGCACCACCGCCTTGGCCTTGTCGATGCACTCCTGCTGCTCGCTCGCGGCAACGGAATCGTACACGATGCCGGCGCCGGCCTGGACGTGGAGCTTGCCGTCCTTGACGAGGGCGGTGCGCAGCACGATGCAGGTGTCCATGTCGCCCGCCGCCGAGAAATAGCCGACGCAGCCGGCATAGGGGCCGCGCTTCGACTTCTCGAGCTCGTCGATGATCTCCATGGCGCGAACCTTGGGCGCGCCGGAGACGGTTCCGGCGGGAAACCCCGCCATGAGCGCGTCGATCGCATCGTGGGCTTGCCCGAGCCTGCCGATCACGTTGGAGACGATGTGCATGACATGGCTGTAGCGCTCGACGATGAATTGCTCGGTCACCTCGACGGAGCCGATCTGCGATACGCGGCCCACGTCGTTGCGGCCGAGATCGAGCAGCATCAGGTGCTCGGCGCGCTCCTTCGGGTCGGCCAAGAGGTCGTCCTCGAGCGTGCGGTCCTCCTTGGGCGTCGCTCCGCGCGGGCGCGTTCCGGCGATCGGGCGTATGGTGACCTCGCCGTCGCGCAGGCGCACGAGGATCTCGGGGCTCGAGCCGACGAGCGAGAACGTGCCGAAATCGAGATGAAACAGGAACGGCGAGGGATTGAGACGGCGCAGCGCTCTATAGAGCGCGAACGGGGGCAGCGAGAACGGCGCCGTGAAGCGTTGCGACAGGACGACCTGGAAGATGTCGCCGGCGCGAATGTACTCCTTGGCGCGCTCGACCATGGCGGCGTACTCGGCGGGCGTCGTATTCGAGCGCGGCTCGGGCTGGGCGAGCGTCTTCTCCGACACGGCGGGAGCGTGCGGGAGCGGCGCCTCGAGCTGGGCGACGGCGCCCTTGAGCCGCTTCAACGCGCGCTCGTAGGCCTTTTTCGCCGGAACCTTCGGCTCGGGACGCACCGGCGTCACGATCGAGATCTCGTCCTTCACAGCGTCGCTGATCACGATCAGCGTCGGCCGCATGAGGATGCTGTCGGGGACGCCGAGCTCGTCGGGCCGCTCGGCGCCGAGGCGCTCGATGAGCCGCACGGTGTCGTAGCCCATGTAGCCGAAGACGCCGGCCGCCATGGGAGGCAGCTCGGCGGGAAGATCGAGGCTCGATTCGGCGAGAAAGCCGCGCAGCGAGGCGAGCGCGGGTTTGGCGTCCCGCTTGAAGCGGGCGCGCGCCGCCGACGGCGACCGGCTGATCTCGGCCACGTCTCCGTGCGCGCGCCACACCGCGTCCGGATCGAGGCCGATGACGGAGTAGCGCCCGCGCGTCGCGCCGCCCTCGACCAACTCGAGGAGGAAGCTCAGCGGCCGGCCGCCCGCGAGCTTGAGGTAGAGCGAGACCGGCGTCTCGAGATCGGCGACGAGGCGCGTCCAGACGACCTGCGGCTCGCCTGCCCGGTAGCGCCGCGAGAACGTCTCGAACGTGGGCAGCGCTTCCATCTCGGCTGCCTTGAGACGCAGCGTGCTCACGGCCGGCACTCCTATTGCTCGGTGTCTTGGCCCGTCGCGCGCTTGAGCTCGTCCTTATTGATGCTGACGCCTAGCCGGTCTCTGAGCGCGCCGATGTAGGCGATGAGCTGGTCGTTGCGCAGATCGTCCTTGAGCGTGCGGGCGAGGCTCTCCTCCTGCTCCTTGGCGGCGGCCTCGGCCGGCACGATCTCCTTCACCTGAAACACGATACGGCTCTTGCCGTCGCTCGTCTCGGCGAAACCGGCCCCGCCCTTCGGCAGCCCGAAGGTCTGCTTGACGGCCGCTTGGGTGAGATCGGGCACCGACATCTGCCGCTTGACGGAGTCCGTCGTCTCGGGCTTGCCGCCGCCGTCCGCCGCGACCTTGGCGAAGTCCTCCCCCGCCTTGAGGCGGTCGACGAGCTTCGCAGCGAGCTCATCGAGGAGACGGCTGCGCTCACTGTCGACGTAAAGCGTCTTCACATCGGCCTTCACGTCCTCGAACGGGCGCTGCTTGGCCTCGGTAACTGAGAGGATGTCGTACCAGGCGTAGGAATCGCTCGGCAGCTCGATGGCCTCGTGATCGGCGCCGGGCGAGGTGGCGAAGACCTCGTTCAAGAGGACCGCGGCGTCGGGATAATCGAGGGCGGTCTTGCCGTCCGGCGTCTTGTTCGATTTGTCGGTGGCCTCGATCTCGAAAACCCTGAGCTTCTGCTCGGTGCCGATCTCCTTCAGCGTCTTGCCCGCGTTGCGCCCCTCCTCGACGAGATCGAAACGCTCCTGGATGACGGCCTGCGCCTTGGCCTTGGCGAGCTTGTCGCGCACCTTGTCCTTCACCTCCTCGAACGTGCTGACCTTGCCGGGCTCGATCTCGATCGCGCGCACGATCACGGGCGCGAAGCGTCCGTCGATGACGGGCGAGATCTCGTCGCGCTGAAGGCTGAAGGCCACGTCCGCGACTTTCTGGTCGATCATCTGCTTTTTCGAGAGCAGGCCGAGGTTGACGTCCTGCTCGCTCGCGCCGTTCTCCTTGGCGACGTCGAGGAAGTTCTTCTTGCCCTCGGCGAGCGCCTTGCGCGCTTCCTCCGCGGCCGCCTTGTCCTTGAAGGCGATCTGCTGGATTCGACGCCGCTCGGGCGTATCGTAGGTATCCTTCTCGTCCTCGTAGGCGGCCTTGAGCTCCTCGTCGGTGACGCTCATCTCCTTCTTGAGATCGTCGAGGGACAGCACGACGGCAACGAGCTTGCGGTATTCGGGCGTCATGAACGAGCCCTTGTTCTGCTCGTAGGTGGCCAGGAGCTTCGCCTCGTCGGGCTCGGGGACCGTCACCTTGGCCTCGTCGATCTTGAAGTGCTCGATCGTGCGCGTCTCGTGCTGCCAGGCGTAGGTGTCGTCGATGAGGGGCTTCGGCACCACGACCGCCGCGGTGAGCGCGTCGGTCACCTGGCGCCTCAGCTCGTCCTCGCGGCGCAGCTTGAAGAACCCCTGCTCGCTAAGCCCCATCTGGCGCAACAGTCCGTCGAAGCCGAGCTTGGAGAATTTCCCGTCGGGCCCCGACGAACGCCGGATCGCGGCGCACGCCGTCGGCAAGCTCGGCATCGGAGAGCGCGAGGTCGAGCTCGCCGGCGTGCTGCTTGAGGGCCGACTGCGCGATGAGGCGCTCGATCGAGCGGTTGTGCAGCCCCATGAGCAGGGCCTGCTCGGTGGTGAGGCGGCGGTCGTCCTCTGTCCGCAGCTGCTCGAGCTGCTGGTGGAACGTGCGCTGGAAGTCGCCGACCGAGATCTGCTCGTTGCCGACATGGGCGATCGAGCCCCGTCCGAAGCCGTGGAACACTCCGGAGACGTTCCAGAAGATGCCGAAGCTCACGATCAGGACCGCGAACAGGATCTTGGCCAGCCAGCTTTGGGCGCCGCGTCTCAGGGCGTCGAGCATCGCGTAGGATCATCCTATTGGTGGCGGGCTCGCGGAGCTCCGGGAAGAGCGCGCCGCGACGCCGCGGTGGACATGCCTGTCGATATCGGGAGAACAGGCGTTTTTGGCATGATATGAAGCCCACCCGGTCGCCGAATGCAAGGCCGCGGGAGAGCAATCCCGCGCCCGGGCCGGGGCCTAGGACGAGGTATTCATGACCGACAGCGCCGCCCCGATCCGCCCCCTCGTGGCCGGAAACTGGAAAATGAACGGGCTTGCCGCCGCGCTCGGCGAGGCGTCCGCCCTCAAGGGCGCGCTGGGGGCCCCTGGCGGCTGGCGCACGGACGTCATGATCTGCCCGCCGGCGACCCTGATTGCGCAGCTCGCTTGGGCGCTCAAGGGCTCGGGGGTGAGGATCGGAGGGCAGGACTGCCACCCGGAGAAGAGCGGCGCCCATACCGGCGACATCTCGGCCGAGATGCTGGCGGACGCGGGCGCCGACGCCGTCATCGTCGGTCATTCTGAACGGCGCGCCGATCACGGCGAGCTCGATGCCCAGGTGTGCCGGAAGGCCGCGGCCGCGCATCGCGCGGGGCTCACGGCCATCGTCTGCCTCGGCGAGACGGCGGGAGAGCGCCGCGCCGGCCTTACGCTCGACGTGGTCCGCCGCCAGCTCAAGGCCTCGCTTCCCGAGGGCTCGAGCGCGGCCAATACCGCCATCGCCTACGAGCCGGTGTGGGCCATCGGCACCGGGCTCACGCCGACCTTGAACGACGTCCGCGAGGTGCACGAGGCGATTCGCGCCCTGCTCGCCGAGCGGTTCGGGGCGGAGGGCCGTGGAATGCGCATCCTCTATGGCGGATCGGTCAAGCCTGCCAATGCCCGCGAGCTCATGGGCGTCGCCAACGTCGACGGGGCGCTCGTCGGGGGAGCGAGCCTCAAGGCCGAGGATTTTCTTGCCATCATCCGCGCCTATGGGTGAGAGGTAGGAAATGAGCAACGGGTGCCATACAATTATGAGCCGTGCTAGGAAGCCATGAGCGCAGTCGGAAGGATGGCGATGGGTCGACTCACGCTGGCAATCGTCTCGCTGATGGTCGCGGCCGCCTTCGGCCCCGCGCGCGCCGCGCCGCTCGACGACGCAGCGTGCGTCTCCCTCAGCGTCGAGCGCGACGGGCTCATCGCCCAAGGCGTCAAGGACGACATGGCGAAGGGCCCGGAGTGGGCAAAGGCCAATCTCGCCGAGCCGCGCATGAAGGCGATTGCCCACCTGATCGAGCTCGAGGAGCAGCTCTCCTTCCGCTGCCCGCGCTCGCCGCTGTTCATGTCGCCGGGCCGGGCGATGCTCAAGAAGAAGGAGCAGCTCGCCAAGGGCCAGGACCAGGGGCAGGCCAAGGACGATGACGCCGTTCAGGAGCAGTCCAAGCAGGATGGCTCGCCGGCGAGCCTGCTGTTCGCGCCCGAGGAGCCTGCGAAGCCCGCAGCGACGCAGAAGAAGAAGCGCAAGACCTCGTCCAAGCCGAAGCCGTCCGACACCTATGTTCCGTCCCCCGCCCCTGCCGGCAGCGCCGCCGCCGTCCAGTAGCGCGGCGAGAGGGCGCGCCGGGCTCGCCCCGCGCGACAAGGTTGGACTGGCGATTGCGCCGAGGGTGGTGTAGAAGCGCCGCAATTCCCCAATCCGACCGCTCGATCCCGGAGCAGCGCCGCGTTATGCAGACCGTTCTTCTCGTCATTCACCTCATGGTCGCCGCGGGCCTCGTGGGCGTGGTCCTGCTGCAGCGCTCGGAGGGCGGCGCGCTCGGCATCGGCGGCGGCGGGGGCGGCGGCTTCCTCACGGGACGCGGCACCGCCAACCTCTTGACGCGCGTCACCGCGGCGCTCGCCGCGGCCTTCTTCACGACGAGCCTCTTGCTCACCATCATCGGGCACCGCACGGCGCCGGCCGGGTCGGTCCTCGACAAGGCTCCGCCGGCGTCGACGAGCGCGCCCGCTGCCCCCGGCGCTCCCGCCGCCGAGGGCGGGGCGCCAGCTCCTGCCGCGCCTGCTCCCGAGGCGCCCCGCGGCGGCATCCTCGACAAGCTCAAGTAGTCGTCCCCAGGCCTCTCACCGAGCCGCTGGCGATCTTCGCTCCGTCCTGGTAAGCGTTGATCTCGGCGGAGAATTGGGGGGAGGGATGCCAGTGCATCAAATCTCGGCGACGCGCCTTGCAGCGGGCCTATTGGCGCTCCTTGCACCTGCGCTCGTGGGCTGCGGCGCCGGAATTGGCCTCGGCACCGGCATCGCAGACTACGGGCCCGCCAGCGCGTTCATGCCCATCGGCTATTTCCAGAAGCCGATCAGCGACCAGCAATTTCAGGTCGGCGCTTCCGGCACCGAGGGCACGCCGGCGGAGCGCATCGAGAAGATCGCGACGGCGCGCGCGGCCGAGATCGGCGTCATGCAGAAGCTCCCTTATTTCAAGGTCGCCAACGTCACCCGCGGCATGTCCTGCTCGAAGAAGACGACCAATGCCAAGTACGGCGACATGCCGGCGACTTATCATCCGACGGTTATCCTCGATGTGGTCTACGCAAAGTCCCCCGTCGACGCGGACTATCGGCCCTCGGCCGCCACGTTCTCCCAACTCAAGGCCGAGATCGATTCGGAAGTCGTCGCGCCCGAGGCCGCGGTAGCCACGGCCGCCAGCTCGCGCGCCCAGTGCGGCGCCACCTAGAATTTCCCATTGGCGCAATTGCCGGACCGCGCTTCAGCAACTCAACGACATGCCGCGCAGGCGGGCATCCGTCCAAGCCAGCCGGTAAAGCAATACGGCAACCTTGGGCAGATCCCCGCCTTCGCGGGGATGACGAACTGGTCAGGGGACAGCCTCTGCAATCTTGCCTAGCCCAACAAACGCTGTCCCTCTTCGATTTCTCTCACCAAGCCACCCGGCGTTAGGCATGCGGCGGAAAGCCCCCTGAGTGTTGCGATAAAAGCGCTTCGAATCGCGGCGCTTGCGGTCTATTGTTAAAGCCCATGCAGCGGTACATCTTCATTACCGGCGGCGTGGTCTCCTCCCTCGGCAAAGGCCTAGCATCGGCGGCTCTCGGCGCCCTCCTCCAGGCGCGCGGCTATTCCGTGCGCCTACGGAAGCTCGACCCGTACTTGAACGTCGACCCCGGCACCATGAGCCCCTACCAGCACGGGGAGGTGTTCGTCACCGACGACGGGGCGGAAACCGATCTCGACCTCGGCCACTACGAGCGCTTCACCGGCGTTCCGGCGCGGCGGTCGGACAACATCACGACGGGGCGCATCTACCAGGACATCCTCGCCCGCGAGCGGCGCGGCGACTACCTCGGCGGCACCGTGCAGGTGATCCCGCACGTCACCGACGCCATCAAGCAGTTCGTCGTGTCCGGCAACGACGGCATCGACTTCGTGCTGGTCGAGATCGGCGGCACGGTCGGCGACATCGAGGGCCTGCCCTTCTTCGAGGCGATCCGCCAGCTCGGGAACGAGCTGCCGCGCCACTCCTCGGTCTTCATCCACCTGACGCTCGTGCCCTTCATCACGTCGGCGGGCGAGCTCAAGACGAAGCCGACGCAGCATTCGGTGAAGGAGCTGCGCTCGATCGGCATCCAGCCCGACATCCTGCTCTGCCGCTCGGACCGCGAGGTGCCGAAGGGCGAGCGGAAGAAGATCGCGCTCTTCTGCAACGTGCGCGAGGAAGCGGTCATCCAGGCGCTCGACGTGCCGTCGATCTACGAGGTGCCGCTCGCCTATCACCGCGAGGGGCTCGATCGCGAAGTGTTGGCCGCCTTCGGCATCACGGGCGCGCCCAAGCCCGACCTCACGCGCTGGGAGACGATCTCGCGCGCGATCGCCAACCCCGAGGGCGAGGTGACGATCGCCGTCGTCGGCAAGTACACTGGCCTCAAGGACGCCTACAAGAGCCTGATCGAGGCGCTCGTCCACGGCGGCATCGCCAACCGCGTCAAGGTCAACATCGGCTGGATCGAGAGCGAGGTGTTCGAGCGCGAGGACCCGGCGCCCTATCTCGAGGGCGTCGACGGCATTCTCGTCCCCGGCGGCTTCGGCGAGCGCGGCTCCGAAGGCAAGATCCTCGCCGCCAAGTTCGCGCGCGAGCGGGGCGTGCCCTTATTTCGGCATCTGCTTCGGCATGCAGATGGCCACCGTCGAGGCGGCGCGCAATCTCATCGGCGTCAAGCTCGCGAGCTCGACCGAGTTCGGCGCGACGCCCGAGCCGGTCATCGGCCTCATGACGGAATGGATGCGCGGCAACGAGCTCGAGCAGCGCCGCGCAGGGCGGCGACCTCGGCGGCACCATGCGGCTCGGGGCCTACGCGGCGCGCCTGCGCCAGGACAGCCGCATCGCCGAGATCTACGGAACGACCGAGATCTCCGAGCGTCACCGCCACCGCTACGAGGTCAACACCGGCTACCGCGAGCAGCTCGAGGCGGCGGGGCTGCGGTTCGCTGGGCTGTCGCCGGACGGGCTGCTGCCGGAGACGGTGGAATATCCGGACCACCCCTGGTTCATCGGCGTGCAGTTCCATCCCGAATTGAAGAGCCGCCCCTTCGACCCGCACCCGCTGTTCCGCAGTTTCATCGCGGCGGCGGTGGAGCAGAGCCGGCTCGTCTAGCGACACGTGACGGCGAGAGAGGATTGGATATGCCTATTCGTAGCAAGCTCGACGCCCTCGCCAAGCTGCTGCTCGCGGCCGGCGCCGCCGCTCTCTTCTCGGCCTGCAGCGGCACGCAGGCGGAGATCCAGACGGCGGTCGATCGCAACTGGCTCGGCTACATGGTCGGCAAGCCCTACGCGGGCATCGCGGCGGAGAAGAAGCTGACGATGGACGGGCTCATGCACGACGACCGCGCCGCGGGCGAGCTGATCTCCGTCTCCGATCTCCCCGGCGGCGACCGGCTCTACCGGCATGTCGACCGCTACCAATCGGGCACCATGTCCTCGAATGCCGCAGGGATCTATAGCAAGGACAGCGCTACCTACTCCTACCGGTTGCTCTATTTCCGCGTCTCGCCGGACGGCGTGGTGCGCGACTACGCCAACGGCTTCGTGCCTGGCGAGACGCAGAGCTGCGTCGGATGGATCGGCGGCATCTTCACGAAGTGCAAGAACGAGCTCGAGCTGCGCCAGACCGTCGACGGCTTCGATGCCGTCGTGAAGACCTCGCAGGGCCAGCCGCTCGCGTCGTGGGGATTGCAGGGGGCGTGAGAGAGTACGCGTGCGTGTAGTTCCGCCCCGAATTGACGTCGCGCCTTTGTCCCGCATCCGCTGTTCCGGAGCTTCATCGCCGCGGCCGTGGAGCAGGGCAGGCTGGTGTAGAGTGGCGACCGCTTATCGAGCAGACCGGCGCCGCGACCGAAGGGTGTTGTTAAATAGGACCCTAAACAGAAGTCTCGTGTTGGGCTTCGGGAATCGTCGCCCGTATACAAGCCATTAAATCATTGCAGGCTGCTTCCAGTGCGGTTGCGTCCCACATAATATGTAAATGGTGGTTAGTGTCGAAATGCGTGCCGCCCCCTTCTTGCTACGCTCATCGAATACGCTCTTCTTGCAAGTGTAAATTACCGGCTTTCCAAGGCCTTCTCCGTAGCCCGCCTCCCAATAAGCGCCACTATTCTCATGCGTTAGGTCAACGACGAGGAACCTTGCCCCTCTCAATTCGACACGCAAGCGGTCGTCGATAAGGCCGGCGCGCTGGTGCTCTCGATCATTCAATAGCCGGAGTTCAAACCCTGTTGCAGATACCGCCGGCCTGAAACAGTCGTTTATTACAGCATCCAATTCGGCGTCCCCGAATTGCATGGCCATGAACGCAAAGCGACCACTATGCGCGCCTCGCAAAAGAAACTCGCAACGCTGCCAACCCTGGAAACTTAAATCGGCCAATAGATTTTCAGGATTGCTAGAGAGACTATTTGTCCGATCGATGTTCACCAATCTAACTTTCTCTAGTTCCTCTGCCAAGTAGCGGATGCCTTTTGAGTTAGCCACTCCGACAACGTACGGCGAAGAGTTTTCGGTCCCAATATTGGTGAAGTGGCCAAGGCGATGCTCCTTACCCAAATACCTAATGAGGTTGTCGGCCGCTTCGCTTGGCCCAACTGGGTCCCCTCCAGAGGTGCCCAAACGGCGAGGGGGCAGATTCCACGAAGGCTTCCGCTTGCCCGACATCGGAATCGCTCGCGAACCCTAGCCGTGCGGCTCGTGCGATCAACTCCCTATGTCCCCCAGGGAACGGCGCGGGCCGCGCGGGGCGCATAGGGTGGCGACGAACCCGAGTTCACAGCCCCCGTCGCAGAGCAATCCCATGTCCGACCCCACGCTTCGCGTTATCGCCATCCTCCGGAACTACATGCGCGATCCGGCCCACCCAGTCGGCACCGCGACGGCGTTGAGCGAGCACGGCATCGACCTCCTCGACCTGCCGATGATCTCTCTCGACATCGAGGACGCGTTCGCCGTTCACGTGAGCCACGACGACGACATCGAGAGCTTCGCGACCGTCCAAGCTCTCGCCGCCTGCGTGGCGGCGCGGCTCGCCGCGAAGGCTTCGCAGCCTCGCCGCCCGTCCGTCCCGAAGAAGAAGAGCTCCTGGATATCGACCCGAGCCTAGCGCCGGCGCTGAGCCGCGCCGCGGGTGGCCGGCCCTTCGATTTGCCCGTCCCGCTGGGCGGCCTCTCGAGGCAAGGCTTGAAGGGCTCCCTCTCCTTTTGCGTTCCCGGAAGCCGAGCGCAGCGAGGCTATCCGAGATCTTCACCCGCCGCTGTTGCGACGCCCCTCACCTGGAAGAGACCCCGGCTCTCCGCCCCGCCTGTGGCGGGGCTCCGGCCGGGGACGCAAAGTGGGGCGTGTGGTGATGCCCCTCTCCTCATGAGTTCCCGCGAGGACATCGGCGCGTTTCCCCCTCTCCCCGCGTGCGGGGAGAGGGTCATGGCGGAGCCATGCCTTCGGCATGAGGTGAGGGGCAGCAACTGGCTCCAGGGCAAGCGGCTGCCCCTCACCCTAACCCTCTCCCCACGCAAGAGCGTGGGGAGAGGGGATACAGCAGCAAGCCCCGAGCAAATAATCCCATGCATCATGCAATTCTGTCATCCCGGCCGAGTGCCGGAGGCACGAGAGCCGGGACCCAGGGGCCGCAAACGCCGACGTATCGACATGGGCCCTGGGTCCCGGATTGGCGCCATGCCGGAGACATGCTTTCAGCATGAGCGCACAAGAGTGCGCCTCCGCGGGATTACATCACTTGCAAACTGTCATCCCGGCCGAGCGCCGGAGGCACGAGAGCCGGGACCCGGGGCCTCAGCCGGGCCCCCCGAGGTCCCGGACCGCCACGCGGAGCAGCGTCTCCTCCATACCGCCGTGTCCGCATAGCGTCCGGGAGATCAATCGTCGAAGCTCGAGCGCAAGACATAGATGAGGGCCACCACCGAGACCGCAGCGACGAAGTAGCCCGTGATCTCGAGCATCGGTTTCCTTCTTGCTTCACGCTCCACTCGGGCCGGGCACTACGAAAGAACGTGACGTTCCGACTGACGTAGCGCCCGGCCTAAGGACTGGGCCCATGCCCATTCCCGGCGTTTCCCTCAATGGGGCCGGCCCAGCATTTGGGTGACGCCACGGGACGAGCGGCGAGTGCGAAGTCCTTCCGCTCGTGACCGGTCGTGGTTGGAGCTGCCCGCGGCCTCCCCCCTTTGGCGCCGCGGGCCGTCACCGCGGGGGAATTTGATCGGCCGGGCAGGTCTAGACCATCCCCGATTTGGGGGAGACCTATGGAAGGGGGGAGACCTATGGGAGGGGGAGAGACCTAAGGAATGAGGCGGCGGCGAACGGCCTGAGCGACGGCGTGGGTGCGCGAGCGCACGCCGAGCTTGGCCTGGGCCTTCTTCAGATGGCTGCGCACGGTCTCCTCGCCGAGCTCGAGGAGCCGCGCAATGTCCTTGAGCGGATGGCCGATCGACAACAGGCGCAACACGGCAAGCTCGCGCGGCGTCAGCGCTGCGCCCTTGCCGATCCGGCAAACATTCGGGCCGGCGAGCTTCTGGAGCCGAATGGCCGCGAACGTGCCTCCCATGAAGAGAATGGCGCGGGCCTCCTCCGTGAGGCGCTGCGACAGCACGTTGCGCGACCAATAGGTGATAACCCAGCGGCCGCCGACCGGGCAGTTGAAGCGGTCGCGCATGCCGTACTTCAAGGCCAGGTCGAACGGCCAGCGGTCGATGGCCAGCGGCTCGATCATCCGCATCAGCTCCGACATCGTGAAGGGCGCAATGGAGAGCTGGGCGAACATGAAGCCGGGGCCGGGATGGACGCGGCTCAGCTCGATATGCTCCTCCCACCAACCCTCGGGCACGCTCTTATGGAGGAAGACGGTCTTGCCCTTTTCGATGCTGGACCAATCGCCCCAATTCAAGGGAAACAGGGCGGCGCCGAGCACGTTCAGCTGGCACGCCTCAAACGTCACCCGGTGCAGCTTGTCGAGAACCGCGTCGGGAGTTTCAAGCTCGTCGACGCTGCTCGTGAACTGCAGCATTCTTGTCCCGAGCTTTGCAACGTCTTGGGCTAAAGGCAAGGACATGGGTCACCTCTGTGAAGGTTCCCCCCTTCAACAATAGATGACGGCGCTAGCCGAAGTCGAACGCCGGCACGACGCGGAGCCGGATCTCGCAACCTCACCAGGGTTGCCAGCCCGGATAGAAATAGGGGCCGCTATAGTAGCGCGGACCCCGGTAGAAGCCTGTGGTGCCGTTCCAGCTCCAGCCGGCGCCTCTCGGCGGCGGGTAGCCGACCATGTTGTAACGATACGAGTTGTAGATGCCAGGATAATACCGCGGCCAAGCGTAATAGGAGTAATAGCGCGCGCGGAACCCGCGCCGGTAGCCGGCGGATTGGACGAAAGAAGCGCTCGAGGGCGCCATCGCGGCGATCGCGGCGTGAGAGCCGATTGGAGCGGATGAGGCCGAATTCGGCAGGATCATGAAAAGGGCGGCAGCGAAGAGCGAAGCCGTGGACGCAAAAGACTTCATGGCAAACTCCCATGTCCGCGTCCGGGGCGGTCCCGCGCCGCGGTTCGCTTCCTTTTAGCACGGGCTCGTTAATTCATCGTGCTCCACCGCCCGGATTGGTTGCCGGCCCGGATTGAGACCAATTTGCCCCTTGCCTCGCGCACCGATCGGCCCACATCTAGGCCGTCGAGGTCGTTTCCCGGTCGGCCTGTTCGCGTAGATGCCCACCTGTTCGCGTAGATGCCAGAAGGTAACGGCAAATCCGAGAAGACCGTGCTCGTCCTCCAGGGCGGGGGCGCGCTCGGCGCCTATCAGGCCGGCGCCTACGAGGCGCTCGCCGCGGCGGGGCAGGCGCCGACGTGGGTCGCCGGCATCTCGATCGGCGCCGTCAACTCGGCGATCATCGCCGGCAATCCCCCCGAGAAGCGCGTCGAGAGGCTGCGCGCCTTCTGGGACCTCGTCTCGAGCCGGCTCTTGCTGCCCCCGCTCGCCACCGACGACACCTCGCGCAAGCTCTTCAACGAGGCGAGCGCCTCGATCGTCATGTCCACCGGCGTTCCCGGATTTTTCGAGCCGCGCATTCCCCCTGCCTGGTTCATGCCGCCGGGCTCGCCCGAGGCGATCAGCGTCTACGACACGAGCGCGCTCAGATCGACCATTCTCGAACTCGTCGATTTCGACGAGCTCAACTCGGGGAGGGTGCGCCTCAGCGTCGGCGCGGTCCATGTGCCGAGCGGGAACATGAAATATTTCGACTCCGCCAATCAGAGGATCGAGCCCGAGCATATCATGGCCAGCGGCGCGCTGCCGCCGGGCTTTCCCCCGGTCCTGATCGACGACGAGCCCTATTGGGACGGAGGCCTCGTCTCCAACACGCCGCTCCAGTACGTGCTCGACGGCACCGGACCGCGCAGCGACATGTGCGTGTTCCAGGTCGATCTCTTCAGCGCCAAGGGCCCCATGCCCGAGACGCTGTTCGACGTCTCGCAGCGGGAGAAGGAGATCCGCTATTCGAGCCGCACGCGGCTCAACACCGACATTTTCCGCGATATGCAGACGATACGCCGCGCGGTGAAACGCCTCGAGCAATGCCTGCCCGAGGAGATCAAGACATCGCCCGACTGGAAGGAGCTGTCCTCGATCGGGTGCAACGCGGCGATCAGCATCGTCCACCTCATTCATCGCCGCGCCGCCCACTGGACGCAGTCCAACGACTACGAGTTCTCCCGCTATACGATCGACGAGCACTGGCACGACGGTCGCGACGACGTGGAGCGGACGCTGCGCCACCCGGCCTGGAAGAACCGGAAGTCGCCCGAGGTGGGCGTCACCGTGCTCGACCTCACCAAGGAGCTCGATCCTCCAGCGTCAGGACCGCCGCATGAAAATCGCTGATGTCAAAAAGCGCGCCTTCGCCATGCCGCTGACAAGCCCGGCGTTATCCGCCGGGACCCTATCGTTTCATCGATCGCGAGTATCTCATCATCGCCTACCGGACCGACAAGGAGGCACTCGAGGCCGTCGTGCCCGAGCCGCTCGTCGTCGACGAGCCGATCGTCAGGTACGAGTTCATCCGCATGCCCAACTCGACCGGCTTCGGCGACTACACCGAGTCGGGCCAGGTCATCGCGGTCAAGTACAAGGGACAAGAGGGCGGCTATACGCATGCCATGTACTTGAACGACGGGCCGCCGATCTACGGCGGGCGCGAGCTCTGGGGCTTTCCGAAGAAATATGCGCAGCCGTCGCTCGGACCGGACAAGGACACGCTGATCGGGACCCTCGACTACGGCCCGGTGCGGGTGGCGACCGGGACCATGGGCTTCAAGCACAAGTCGCTCGATGTCGACGAGGTGGCGGCCGCGCTCGCGAAGCCGAACTACCTCTTGAAGATCATTCCCCACGTCGACGGCGGCCCGCGCATCCTCGAGCTCGTCGACTACCGCCTCGAGGACGTCGTCATCAAGGGCGCGTGGACAGGGCCCGCGGCTCTCGAGCTCAATCCCCACGCACTGGCCCCGGTCGCCGAGCTGCCGGTGCGCGAGGTCATCTCGGCAACTGCACATCCTGACCGACCTCACGCTCGGCCTCGGCAAGGTCGTCTACGACTATCTCGAATCCGGAAAGGACCAGGCGTCATGAAACTCGACGGCAAAGTTGCGATCGTCACGGGGGCCGCCAGCGGCATCGGTCATGCCATCGCCAAGCGCTACGTGGAGGCCGGCGGGCGCGTCGTCATCGCCGACCTCAAGCTCGAGCCCGCGGAAGCGGCCGCGCGCGAGCTCGGCGGCAAGAGTACGGCGATCGCGGTCGCCATGGATGTCTCCAACGAAGCCCAGGTGAACGACGGAGTGGCGAAGGCCGTGGAGGCGTTCGGCACCGTGGACATTCTCGTCTCCAACGCCGGCATCCAGATCGTCAATCCGGTCGAGGATTTCCCCTTCGCCGACTGGAAGAAGATGCTCGCCATCCATCTCGACGGGGCTTTTCTCACCACCAAGGCGTGCATCAAGCACATGTACAAGCAGCGCTCGGGAGCCCTCATCTATATGGGCTCGGTGCATAGCCACGAGGCCTCGCCGTTGAAGTCGGCCTACGTCACCGCCAAGCACGGGCTGCTCGGATTTGCGCGCACCATGGCCAAGGAGGGCGCCAACCACGGCGTGCGCGCCAACGTCATCTGCCCCGGCTTCGTGCGCACGCCCCTCGTCGACAAGCAGATCCCCGAGCAGGCCAAGGAGCTCGGCATCAGCGAGGAGCGCGTGATCAAGGAGATCATGCTGGGCGAGACGGTGGACAAGGAGTTCACGACCGTCGAGGACGTGGCCGAGGTGGCCTTGGTGATGGCTGCATTTGACACCAACGCGTTGACGGGTCAAAGCCTCATCGTCAGCCACGGCTGGCATATGCAGTAAACGCGGGCTCGCGACGTGCAAACCTTGCTTTTGGGAATAGGTCTTATATCGTCATATCGTCACAACCAGCAGTCGTCGCCCGCGGGAGGAGACATGGACTCGAGACGCGTCATCATCTTCGGCGCGATCATCTGCGTCCTCGCCATGCTCGCCTATCTCTTCGTCTTCGCCGATGCGCCGTTGGCGCCGGTCGGGCCGGTGGAGGGCCCGGCGCCCTAGCGTGCCGCGGTCTTCATTGACGCCCGCGCGCGTCCTCCCGGGCCCTGCTAACGAAACCTCAACCGCGCTCTGATATTCCAGCGCGGACAAGCCGATAAGAGAGTGATACATTTGTCCTTCTCGCCGGGGGGAAGGAGGTCTTCGAACCTGTGAGGTGGTTGTCATGCGTCTCAAATTAGCAATTGCCGCGCTCGCCGCGGCCGGAGCCGTGCTCCTGATCGCGGCTCCCGTCGGCTTCGGCAACGCCGTTCGGAGCGATCGGGTCTTCTGCCGCGCAAAAGGCCGACAATGGACTTGTCGAGAAGGTGCATCGCCGCTGGTACCGGCGCTACGGCTATTATCCGCGCGCGCGCTGGCGCTATCGGCCCGATTACTACTCGTACTATCAGCCCTACTACTACAGGCCCTACTACAACCCCTACTACTACAGCTCCTACTACTATCCGTATTACGGCGGCCCCTACTATGGGCGGCGGTTCTACGGCGGCTTCTACGGGCCTCGCTTCGGGGTGCGGATCGGGTTCTGAGTGCGGCGTCTTTCGCTACGCCATGCCGGTCGGCCCCAGGCTCGAGACGTAGGAGCTGGCCGGCTCGCCCACGGCGAGATTCGTCTCGCCCTCTCCGCGCGTGCGGTGGTCCACGTGCCAGAGGATTGAGCCGTCCTCGAGCCTCAGCGCGAAGACATGGCCCATGGAGCCGGCCAGCACGGTCTCCTCGGCGATCGGCGACGCTTACCGCCTGGCCCGCACAGGCCGATGCGCCGAGGGCCTCCGCGAGCGATCGCGTCCATATGGTCCGTCCCGTCACGGCGTCGAGGAGACGCACGTGTCCGGCGTGGCCCACGGCAATGACGTACTCGCCTGCAAGCGCGGGCGAGATCGGCATCGAGACGTCAGGAATGGCTGTCATGGCCAAGGTCGTCATCCTCTAGAGAGACAAAGATCATAACGAGGCCGATGCATGCGGCGAAGCGGAACGCGGCCTCCTGTCCGTTCCAGGTTTGCGATTGCCACATCTGAAACCATTCGCCGCCGACGACAAGAAAGCCGAAGAAGAAAAGTGTGAAGCCCGCGGCGAGGCCGCCGATCGCCAGCACCTTGGCACCATTGAAGTGGCGCCGCGGCGCGATCCGGGCCGCGAAGAGCCGCGTCGCGCCCGCCATGCACAAGGCGCCCGTCGCGAGCTCGGCGGCGATGATGATCCAATAGGCGACATGGTGGACCCATTCGCTCGTAATCGCCCGCCACATCAGCTTGTTCTCGGGAAATGTCGTGTCCATGCTCAAGACGTGCCGGACGAACTCGAAGTTGGTCCCGTAGTCGATGATGTTGTCGAGGCCGACGAGCAGCGCAAAGACGCCGATCAGAGCGGTGAGCAGCGCTTTCGCCGTGCGCGAGATCATGGGTGGCCCCGGTTGCTCGAAGCGAAGCGCACTCTAGCACGGGCCTCCCGGTCGCGCGCAGTGTCGATCAGGCAAATGTGGGCTAAGCCGTTTCGGACGCTAGCGCGCGTGTGCTAGAATTCGCCTATGAATATCGCCCTAAAGCCCATGACCGTCGAAAGCTATCTGGCTTGGCTCGCAGAGCAGCCGGGCGGGCGCTATGAGCTCGTCAACGGCCAGGTCGTCCCCATGAATTCACAGCGGATCGAGCACGCAGAGACGAAGCTTGCCGTCGCCTTTGCCCTTCGGGCTGCGCTGGGCAAAGGGCCGTGCCACGTCCTCGGTGACGGGATGGCGGTCAAGATCGACGACACTACGGTCTACGAGCCCGATGCGCTCGTCTATTGCGGCGAGCGGCTCAAGCGGGGAACAATCATCATCACCGCGCCCGTGGTCGTGGTCGAGATCCTGAGCCCCGGCACGAAGACGGTCGACACCACCAAGAAGCTCGAGGGCTACTTCAAGCTCCCGACGGTGCGCCACTACCTCATCATCGATCCAGAGGCGCGCGCGATCGTGCATCATGCGAGGAGCGCGATGGGCGACATCTCGACCTCCGTGGTAACAGACGGCGAGATCGTCCTCGACGCCGTAAGCGCGCGCCTCCCTGTCGCGGCATGCTTCGCCGAGTGAAGAGCCGTCAGCGCGCGCGCAGGGCCGCGTTCTCTTGCTCGAGCGCCGTGATCCGCTGCTTCAGCGCGCCGACGGCGTCGGCCACGTCCTCTGCGAAAAGCATCTGCGGGATGTGCTGCGGGCAGTTGGTATCCCACGCGGAAACAGTGAAGAGGACGACCTGCTCGACGCGCGCGCGGTAGCCCTCAGGCGTGAGCATGGCTTTCAGCGCCTCGTCGTCCGCGACGATCCGTGCAGTGCCCCAGATCTTCACGCGCCGCCGATTGGCGTAGTCCATGAGGAATATGAACGCGCGCGGGTTCTCGGCGAGATTGCCGGTGGTGATGTACTGGCGATTGCCGGCAAAGTCTGCAAAGGCGAGCGTCTTGGCATCGAGCACGTGGAGGAATCCTTTCGGGCCGCCCCGGTGCTGAATGTAGGGCTGCCCGTCCTTGCTGGCGGTCGCGAGATAGAACGAGCGGACGTCGGCAATGAAGGCCTGAAGGTCTTCCGTGACGGTCGCGGCCCAGCCGCCCTTCTCCTCGAGGCGTGCGTACGCCGTACGCGAGCCTCGCCGCTCCTGCTCGGCCTTGACCGCGGCCGTGAAAGCGATGTCCGTCGACGAGGGCATGAAGGAGCCTCGGGTCTAGAGTGCCGGCATGGTGATGAAGCCGGGGAGCGCCTTGATGCGCTGGATCCAGGCGCGAGATTGCCGGATAGGGATCGAGCGAAATGCCCCCCTCGTGGGAAAGTCCGATGTAGGGCATGCAGGCGATGTCGGCGATCGTCGGGCGGCCGAGCGCCAGCCAGTCGTTCCTCTTGAGATGCGCTTCGATGAGTCCCAGGATGCGCTTAGCCTTCTCGCGGGCGCGGGCGACGTCGAGCTTGACGGCGAACTTGTCGTGTAGGCGCGCGTCCCCCGGCCCGCGCGGGATCTCGTTCTCGGCCACCATCAGCCATTCGACGACGCGCGCCATCGGCAGCGCATCCGTCGGCAGCCAGCTCTCGCCGCCATATCTGCGCGCGAGGTAGACGAGGATCGCTTGGCTGTCGCGCAAGACGACGTCGCCGTCCTCGAAAACCGGCAGCTCTCCGAACGGGTTCTTGTCGATGAGCGGGCTTCTCTTGTGCGCGCCCGCCATGAAGTCGACGGGCTCTACGTCGAGGGCGAGCCCGAGCAGGGAGCAAAAGAGGCGCACCTTGTAGCAATTGCCCGAGGGCTCGAGGTCATAAAGCTTCAAGGTCGCCATGGAGGTTTCTCCTTCTCCGTTCGCCGCTGCAGCGGAGGATGGCATCTTCCGCGATGGAATAAAATCCATTAAAAACACAATATATTATTGCCGTGTTCGGGAGAGTGGCCTTGGATCAACTCGGTGCCATGCGCTTGTTCTCCGCCGTCGCCGATCTCGGCAGCCTGTCGGGCGCCGGTCGGCGTCTCGGGCTCCCGCTGTCGACGGTGAGCCGACAACTTTCGAGGCTCGAGGAACAGCTCGGCGCGCGGCTCGTGACACGAACCACGCGCCGGCTCAGCCTGACCGAGACGGGCCGGGTCTACCTCGATGCATGCCGGCGCATCCTCGAGGAGGTCGACGCCGCCACGGCGCGCATTTCAGGAGAGAAGACCGAGCCCGAAGGCGAGCTCGCGTTGACCGCTCCGGTTGTCTTCGGCCGGCTGCACGTGCTGCCCGTCGTCGTCGAGTTTCTCAGCGAGCTTCCTCGCCTGAACGTGCGCATGCTCCTTCTCGACCGCCCCGTCGACCTTATCGAAGAGGGCCTCGACGTCGCCGTGAGAATCGGCGAGCTTGCCGACTCCTCGCTCATCGCGACCCGCGTTGGTGGCGTGCGCCGCGTGCTATGTGCAAGCCCCGCCTACCTCGCGCGCCGCGGTACTCCGCGCCGTATCGAGGATCTCGCGAGACACGACTGCATCTCCTTCTCTGCCCTTCACCAGGACGCCCAATGGACCTTCCCAGACGGGAAAGGTGTGAGGCGCGTTCGCGTGCGCCCTCGGCTCATTGTCAACACTGCGGAGGCCGCGATCGATGCGGCGATTGCCGGATTGGGGGTCACGCGCGTGCTGTCGTACCAGGCCGCGCTTGCCCTCGCTGACGGCTCGCTGCGCCGCGTGCTTCCATCGCTCGTGAGCGAGGAAATTCCCGTGACGCTACTTCACCACGAAAGCCGCCTGCCGCAACGCAAGGTGCAGGCCTTCATTTCGTTCGCGGCGGCGCGGCTGCGCCGGCGCCTTGGCAATCTCGCGGTGAAAGGGTCGAAGCGTCCCTAGATCTCGCCGAGGGGAAGGCAGTTATTGATCAGCCGGGCTTGGACAAGGCGAGGTTCAAGGCCGCGCTGGCCGCCGTTGCCTCAACGGCCGATCCAAAAGTGCAGCCGCTTCTCTCGACCATCTCGTCTCGCTTGCGAAGGCTTGAGCAGTCCGGACACAAGGTGAGTTTGTGAAAGCACACGACGAGCCTTTTTCTCTTATCTTGCTCGTCCGAATCCCGGCATGTGCTAGGAGCTTGCGCGAAAGAATCGGGGCGGGGGAATCGCATGCGGCAAAGCTTGCGGGAAGGGCCGGTTCTGTTAGGCGCTGCGGCGGTCGCCTGGTTGGCCGCGGGCGCGGCGCTGGCCGATTCGGCCCATGAGAGCGAGGGCACCCGCAGTGTCGTCCCGATCGCACTCGAAGCCTCGATCGGCGTGCTCGAGGGAAGCGCGCACGAGTACGTCTACGCGCCGTCCGAAGGCGGCCGCACTTTGAGCCGGCTCGATTGGACCTTCGATGCCGTCCCGGTGCTCGAGGGGGCGCTGACATGGACGCCATACTCCTGGATGGCTCTTGCCGTCGCCGCCCGGACAGACCTCGATGGCGACTCGACGATGGACGATTATGATTTCAACCTCATCGGTTGTCCGCCGTCCGGCTCTGGGTCGCTCTGCCACTCTCATCATGACGATACGCGTCTTGATCACGCGCGCCGTCTCGATGTCGGCGCGGCAGTGAGGGTCGCCGAGATCGCCGGCGTGAGGCTCAGCGGTCTCGCCGGCTATAGGTGGGAGGACTACAAGTGGAGTGCCTATGGCGGCTCGTCCAACTACGCCGGCGATTTTCCGGCAAATGAGCTTGCAATCACCTACGAGCAATGGTGGCGCGCGCCATATCTCGGGCTCGCGGCCCAAGGCGAGCGGGGCCATTTTCATTTTTCCGGGCGTGTCACCGGCTCCGTCTGGGCCGAAGCGCACGACGAGGACAATCACCATATGCGCACGCTGCTTTTCACCGAGGAATTCAACCGGAGCGAGATGATCCAGGCAGGCGTGCGCGCGGGCTACGAGTTGAGCCCGCAATGGATGGCCACCGCGACCTATGACTTCGAGCGCTGGTCGCTCGCGAAAGGGCCGACGAAGATCATCGACTACAGCACTGGGGATGTCTCGTTTTTCTCTGGAGACTCGGCGGGGGCGAGTGCGGTCACGCATACGCTCTCGGCAGGTTTATTGCATCGGTTCTAATTCTTGACGCGGCGACGGCACGCTGGATCGCGGCCCCTTGGCGCATGTCGTCCGCTCGCCGTACGCGGTAAGGATCGCTCCATGATTTGCTCACGCGCGAAGACATCACAGCTCTCTGCCCTGTTTGCAGCCACGGCAGCCATTCTTGCGGCATTGCCGTCGGACCGCGGCCTCGCCGAGCCGGCCGGGCCGTTCGCGGACCTCGCCGGTTGGTGGGGAGGCGCGGGGCGCCTCAGCTTCAAGGATGGCAAGCTCGAGCAGGTCAAGTGCCGGGCGACCTATTTCGTGTCCGAGAGCGGCAACGAGCTCAAGCAGACGGTCCGCTGCGCCTCTGGTAGCGGCAAGATCGAGATTCAGAGTGTCGTGACCCATGCTGCCGGCAAGCTCACGGGTACGTGGAGCGAATCCAACTACTCTCTGTCGGGGGACCTTGCGGGCGAGGTGACGCCCAAGGGTTTTCGCGTGCAGGTCAAAGGCGCCGAAGCGGCCTTGAGCGCCAACATGGACATCATCGTCAAGGACAAGAGGCAGATCGTCGAGATTCAGTTCTTGAACAGCACGCTGCTCGGCCTGACGCTTCTGCTCGAGAGCGGCGAGGCAGCTGTTCGTTGAACGGTACGGCTTGGGCGCGAGGCGCGCCACGGCGGGAATCTGGCGATCATTCCCGACCTCTGCTGTCGACAAATAGGGAAATTTTCCCGGCCGATCGGGAAATGTGCGCGCCCCGCCGCGGCGCAACAGCTCAAAATGCTGGCAGCCGGCCGCCCGATGGGGCATTCTTCCCTCGGCAATCGGGATAATTTCCCGCCTCGATGGTTAAGAATTGAGAGGGTTTGGCTGCGGCATGGTGAGGTGGTTGTGCATTGCCGTGTGCTTGGCGGTCGGCGCCTGCGAGGCGCCGCTCTCTAAAGAGACTGCCGAGCCTGGCGAGACCGCAAAGCCGCCGCCCGCCGTTGTCCGCACGCTGGCCCTCGAGCCGGCCTCGGGCACGCACATGACCCACGGCGTCGCCAACGTGCTCAACCCCGATCCGCTCGTGCAGCTCGATGCCGACTTGAGGGCGGCGGCGATCGCCGCCGAGTTCAGCAAGGGACAGGCCGAGCGGTTCCGGTCGACCACCGCGCTTTCGCGCCAGACCGTCGAAAATGCCGAACGCCAGGCCGCGCTCGAGGCGAGCCAGGTGAGCCTGCTCGAGGCGCGTTTGCGGCAGACCTGGGGCGAGGATGCCCCGTTCATCAGGCCGGAAGAACGCCAGCGCATCCTCGCCACGCTCACCTCCGGCGCGGAGGCGCTCGTTCGGCTCGACTTTCCGCACTCCTCGGCCGACGGCCTGCGCAACGTGCGCGTCTCGCCTCTCGCGGGCGGCGAGACGACACCCGTGACGAGATTTTGGGTCGCGCCATCCGGGAACCTGTCGATGCCCGGCAGCTCCTATTTCGCGCTCGTCCCGGCCGGCCCCGGATTGCGCCCCGGCGACCGGGCACGCCTTACCGCCGATATCGGCTCGGAGCGCACCGGCGTGATCGTTCCGAGCTCGGCCATCGTCGTCTTTGCCTCCCAATCCTGGTGCTACGTCGAGACCGGCCCGCAGGAGTTCAAGCGCGAGCCGGTCTCCCTCGAGTTTCCCCTGGCGGAGGGCTACCTCGTCGCCGAAGGGTTCGCGCCGGGGACCAAAGTCGTCGTGCGCGGAGCTTCCACGCTTCTCTCGCGCGAGGCGGCGCCAAACTTCGTCGGGGATGACGACGACGGCGGCGCACCGGCAGCCCCCGTTGCCCGCGCGGAGCCCGCTCCATCTGCGACCAAGGCCGCACGCGCGGCGCACACCGCTTCCCCAGCGGCCGACACGGAATAGCAGCGTTCATGAACGCTCTCATCAGGTGGTCGATCCGCTATCGCGGCATTGTCACGCTCTTGTCAGTTGTGTGGCTCGTTGCCGGTATTGCCATTGCCATGCGGGCGCCGCTCGACGTCTTTCCCGAGTTCGTGCCGCCGCAGGTCACGATCCAGACGGAAGCGCCTGGACTTGCTCCGGAGCAGGTCGAGCAGATCGTGACGCGACCGATCGAGGCGGCGGTCAACGGCGCACCGGGCGTCGAGCAGATGCGCTCGGAGTCGGTCTATGGCCTCTCCGTCATCCTCATTACGTTCGGGGAGGAGGTGGACCCGGTCATCGCCCGCCAGGGAGTCTCCGAGCGTCTCGCGACGCTGACCGGCCGGCTGCCGGTGGGCGTCGCCCAGCCGAAGCTCACGCCGCTCACGTCGAGCACGATGGACGTGATCAAGATCGGTCTCGTCTCCGACGCGGTCGATCCCTATACGCTGCGCGACCTCGCCGACTGGACCTTGAAGCCGCGCCTGTTGGCCGTGCCCGGCATCGCCCGTGTGACGGTTTATGGAGGGGCGATCCGCCAGGTGCAGATCCAGCCGAAGCTCGAGCGGCTCACCGCGCTCGGGCTCACCGTTGCCGACGTCATGAAGGCCGGGCGCGAGGCGCTCGCGTTGCGCGGCGGCGGATTTGTCGAGACAGCGGCGCAGCGCATCACGCTCGAGACGCCGCCGCCGGCGCCGGACCCGCGCGCCATCGCCGAGACGCTCGTTGTCATGAGGAACAATGCGCCGATCAAGCTCGGCGACGTCGCGACCGTCACCATCGCCCCGGCAGTTCAGGTCGGAGACGCGACCATCATGGGGCGACCGGGCGTGCTCCTCACTGTCTCGGGGCAGTTCGGCGCCAATACGCTCGAGGCGACGACGGCCATAGAAGCAGCCCTTGCCGAGGTCACGCCCTCGCTCATCGAGCGCGACATCGAGATCTATCCGGCGCTCCATCGACCGGCCACGTTCGTCGAGCGGGCGCTCCACAATCTCGAAGCGGCGCTCGCGCTCGGCTCGGCGTTCATTCTCATCGTCCTCTACGCCTTCTTGAGAAGCGTCCGCGCGGCGCTGATCTCCTTCCTCGCGATTCCGCTCTCGCTGCTCGCCGCGGTGGCGGTCTTGACCGAGCTCGGCCAATCAATCAACACGATGACGCTCGGCGGATTTGCGCTCGCCCTCGGCGTGCTCGTCGACGACGCCATCATCGACATCGAGAACATCATGCGCCGGTTGCGCCAGGCGCGCGCCGCCGGCAATTCCAAGCCGCTTGCCGTCATCGAAAGCGCGTCGATCGAGATCCGCGGCTCGATGCTTTATGGGACGCTCGCGGTCATCTTCGTGTTTCTCCCCGTGCTCTTTGCCGGCGGCGTGCAAGGCCGCTTCATCGGCCCGATGGCGCTCACCTTCATGATCGCCGTCCTCGCCTCGATGGTGGTCGCGCTGACGGTGACGCCCGCCCTTTGCGCGCTTCTGCTCACGGGCGACGAGGTGACGGAGGAGCCGCGCCTTCTTCACCGCCTGAAACAGGCCCAGGCCTGGGCGCTGGCGAAAGTCCGCAAGACTTGGGGCTTGACGGTCGCGATCCTTGCCGCGGGTGCCGTCGCCGCGGCCGCCGTCGTGCCGTTCCTCAGGAGCGAGCTCATCCCGCAATTCCGCGAGGGCCACTTCGTGGTGCAGATGTCGATGGCAGCCGCCGGGACATCGGTTGCGGAAGTCGCAGAGATCGGCGAGCGGATCAGCGCCGAGCTGCTGCGATTGCCGTTCATCGATACCGTCGGGCACCAGATCGGCCGCGCGGAGGCCGGCGAGGATACATGGAGCCCTGACCGCAGCGAGTTCCACGTCGAGCTCAAGCCGGTGCACGAGGAAACCGAGGAGGAGGCGCAGGATCGTATTCGCGAGGCGCTCGAGAAATTCCCCGAGGTGCGGACCGAGACGCTGACCTTCCTCGGTGATCGCATCAGCGAGAGCTTGAGCGGCGAGACGGCACAGGTCGTCGTCAACGTGCTCGGCACGAATCTCGATGCCATCGAGGGGGCCGCGGCGAAGATCCAGGAGGAGATCGCCTCGATTCCGGGCCTCACCGATCTCAGAATGCCGCGCACCGCTACCGTTCCGACCGTCTCGGTCCGCCTCGATCCCGCGGCGCTCGCCCGCTATGGGCTGACCCCGCAAGACGCGCTCGATTCCGTGCAGACGGCGTTCTCCGGGACTGTCGTCGGGCAGGCCTACGACGGGGCGCGCACGGTCGACGTGGCGGTGATCCTTGCTCCCGACGTGCGCAACCGTCTCGACGAGCTCGGCTCGCTCATGGTGTCGAACGCCGGGGCGCAGGTCCTCTTGCGCAACGTGGCTGCGATCCAGATCAGCGAGGGGCGTTCCAACATCCAGCACGAGGGCGCGCAGCGGCGCGTCGCCGTCACCTTCAACGGCTCGGGCGAGCGGTCACTGCGCGACGTCGTCGCCGACGCGAAGAAGCGGATCGGCGGGCTCGAGCTGCCGAAGAACGTCTACGTATCGTTCGCCGGCCAGGCCGAGGCGGAGCGCGCGGGCCAGATCCGGCTTGCGAGCCTCACGGCGCTCGCGATCGTGCTCATCGTCTCCGCGTTGGCGCTCGCCTTCCGGCGGCGCGTGCTCGCCGCTCTCGTGCTCGTCAACCTGCCGTTCTGCCTCATCGGCTCCATGGCGGCGATCGTGGCGAGCGGGATCGGCCTCACGCTCGGCAGTCTCGTCGGCCTGGTGACGGTGTTTGGGATCGGCGCGCGCAATTCCGTCATGATGCTGGCCCATGTCGAGCACCTCGTCGACGCCGAAGGGCGGCCGTGGTCGCCGGAGACGATCCGCGTTGCCGCGTCCGAGCGGCTCGTGCCCGTGTTCATGACGGCGCTCATGGCGGCGCTCGGCCTCGTGCCGCTCGCGCTCGGGCTCGGACGGCCGGGCCACGAGATCGAGGCGCCGATGGCGATCACCGTGCTTGGTGGATTGACGACGGCGACGCTGCTCAATCTCGCGGTGCTGCCGGAGACGCTCATCCGCGTGATGGGACGCCTCGGGCTTACGCGAGCGGCATCGACCGTCAACGCCGAACGACAACTCACGCTTTCATGAGAAAGTCTAGACGGGGATTGACGCGTCAGGCCTTGTCGGCCTGACGCGATTGGTGTGGGCTCGAGCGAAGCGGCCGCGCCTATTAGGCGAGCTTCGACTTGAGCATGGCGAGGACGAAGGCGATCACACCGCCGCTGATGCCGCCGGTCAGGAACGCCGACACGATGGCGCCGAAATCCATGCCCGAGGTCGCGGCCGCCCCGCCGAGGCCGAGGACCGTATTCAGAATCTGTCCGCCGATGCCGCCGCCGAGTGCGCCGACGATCGTGTTGCCGAGCGTGCCCAAGCTGTCGTTCTTTGTGATACTCGCCGCTGCATTGCCGCCGAGCGCGCCACTGATAAGCTGAACGACGAGGGTAGTCATATCCATGAGAGTTACTCCCGAAAGCTCTCCGCGCGTTTCGCGCAGAGTTTGGGAATGAGTCTCCTCTTGTTGCGAAGCCTTCGCAAGAAAAAGACGACGCTGCAGTGCGGTAATTGCGGGGTCAACCTTAAACGGCGGTGCACAAGGATTTCTTCAATTGCGGCGGCGCAAAAAAACGCCCGCGAAAATCACGGGCGTTGGCGTTTCTCGAATAGGGCTGCTTTTCGAATAGGGCTGCTTTTCGAATAGCACTGCTTGGAGTGAGGCTCACATGTCCATGCCGCCCATCCCGCCATGGTGATGGTGGGCGTGGCCCTGGTCCTTCTTGGGAGCCTCCGCCACGGCCGCTTCCGTCGTGATGAGGAGGCTGGCGACCGAAGCCGCATCCTGCAGCGCGGTACGCACGACCTTGGCCGGGTCGATGATTCCCATCTCGAGCATATCGCCGTACTTGTCGTTCTGGGCGTCGTAGCCGAAGGAAGCGCCGCGCGCGTCGAGCACCTTGCCGACGACGATCGAGCCCTCGACGCCGGCATTCTCGGCGATCTGGCGGATCGGCGCTTGCAGCGCGCGCTTGACGATGGCGATGCCCGCATCCTGGTCCTCGTTGTCGCCCTTGACGCTCAAGTTCGCCGCGGCCTTGAGCAGCATGACGCCGCCGCCCGCCACGACGCCCTCCTCGACGGCGGCCCGCGTCGCGTTGAGCGCGTCGTCGACGCGGTCCTTCTTCTCCTTGACCTCGACCTCGGTCGCGCCGCCGACCTTGATCACCGCCACGCCGCCCGCGAGCTTGGCGAGGCGCTCCTGCAGCTTCTCCTTGTCGTAGTCGGACGTCGTCTCCTCGATCTGGGCCTTGATCTGGTTGACGCGCGCCTCGATGTCCTTGCGCTTGCCGGCGCCGTCGACGATCGTCGTGTCGTCCTTGGTGATGGTGACGCGCTTGGCGCGCCCGAGCATGGCGAGGGTGACGTTCTCGAGCTTGATGCCGAGATCCTCGGAGATCGTCTGCCCGTTCGTCAGGACGGCGATGTCCTCGAGCATGGCCTTGCGCCGGTCGCCGAAGCCCGGCGCCTTGACGGCGGCGATCTTCAAGCCCCCGCGCAGCTTGTTGACGACGAGGGTCGCAAGCGCCTCGCCTTCGACCTCCTCGGCGATGATGAGGAGGGGCTTACCGGATTGCACGACGGCCTCGAGGACGGGCAGCAGCGGCTGCAGGCCCGAGAGCTTCTTCTCGTGGATCAGGATGTAGGGCTCGTCGAGCTCGGCCACCATCTTCTCGGCGTTGGTGATGAAGTAGGGCGAGAGATAGCCGCGGTCGAACTGCATGCCCTCGACGACGGAGAGCTCGGAGTCGAGGCTCTTTGCCTCCTCGACCGTGATCACGCCCTCGTTGCCGACCTTCTGCATCGCCTCCGCGATCATGTCGCCGATCGACTTCTCGCCGTTGGCGGAGATGGTGCCGACCTGGGCGATCTCGGACGAGTTCTTGACCTTCTTCGCCCGCTTGCCGATCTCCTCGACCACCTGGGCGACGGCCTTGTCGATGCCGCGCTTCAAGTCCATCGGGTTCATGCCGGCGGCGACGGCCTTGAGGCCCTCGCGCACGATAGCCTGGGTCAGCACGCAGGCCGTCGTCGTTCCGTCGCCGGCCAAGTCATTGGTCTTTTGCGCCGCCTCGCGCACCATCTGCGCGCCCATGTTCTCGAGCTTGTCCTCGAGCTCGACCTCCTTGGCGACGGTGACGCCGTCCTTGGTCGTGCGGGGCGCGCCGAACGACTTCTCGATGACGACGTTGCGGCCTTTGGGGCCGAGCGTGACCTTCACCGCGTTGGCGAGGATGTCGACGCCTTTCATCATCCTGTCGCGGGCATCGGCGGAAAAGCGAACGTCTTTGGCGGCCATGTGGGATTGCTCCTGGTTCGTGAACTCGTGAAATCGTGAGGTGATGAAGTCGGCTGACCCCGCTCGGCGTTACTTGTCGAGGACACCCATGATGTCGCTCTCCTTCATGATGAGCAGCTCTTGCCCATCGATCTTGACCTCGGTCCCCGACCACTTGCCGAACAGGACCCTGTCGCCTTTCTTGATGTCGAGCGCCACGATCTTGCCGGTCTCGTCGCGCGCGCCAGGGCCCACTGCGATCACCTCTCCCTGCTGCGGCTTCTCGGCGGCCGTGTCGGGGATGATGATGCCGCCCGAGGTCTTGGTCTCGCTGTCGACGCGCTTGACGACGACGCGGTCGTGGAGGGGTCGAAACTTCATGGGTCAAGCTCTCCGTTGAGGGTGGGATCGGGCGCGGCCGGCCGAGGAGGAGGCGTCTAGCACTTGGGATTAGAGAGTGCCAGACGCCGCCGCGCATGTATTCGGAGGGCCTTGGGTTTGTCAAGGCGGGCTGCGGCGCCGCGCCCCTACAGCCAGGCCGAGGGCCAAGCCCTTTACTACAATTAAGAGTAGCACTATTAACAATATTGCAACTAATAGGGGAATCGATTAACCTTCGCATCGAAGCCTGGACGACCTCGAAGGTTTGCATGAGCGCACCGCGGCCATTCCAATCGCGCCTCCGCGAGGAGGGCTCACAGGCGATCCCGGCAAGCCTGGACGAACGGCTGGACTATCTTGCCGATCTCATTCTCGAGCTCAAAGCCATTGCCGAGACGGCCCAGCTCAACACGCTTGCCGTGATCCTGGCGGCGGCATGGGAGGAGGCGCGCCAGCAGCGCGACGCCGCGCGCAAGCGATAGTCTATGTTTCGAGCGGCTCGATGCGCGACACGAGCTGGCTCCCGTGCCGCTCGATGCGACCCGCGAGATCGAGCTCCATGAGGAGAATGCGCACGTCACGCGCGCCAAGACCGGTCGAGCGGACGATCTCGTCCGCGTCGATCGGATGGGGTCCGAGGGCCGCCAGCACACGCTCGCGTTCCTCTGCCGAGGGCAGCGGCGCGGGCTCGGCCGGCCGCCGGGCCGGCTGCGGGGCCATCGGCTCCGTGAAGCCTCGCTCCTCGAGGCGAGCGATGGGGGCCAGCGCTTCGAGAACGTCGGCGGGGCCGGTTGCCAGCGTGGCGCCGTTCTTGAGCAGCTGATTGGTGCCCTCGGCGCGCGGATCGAGCGGGTGTCCGGGCACGGCAAACACTTCACGTCCCTGCTCGGCGGCAAATCGCGCCGTGACCAGCGTCCCCGACTTCCGCGCCGCCTCGACGATGAGCACGCCAAGCGCGATGCCGGAGATGAGGCGGTTGCGGCGCGGGAAGTCCTTGGCCCTCGGCTCGAAGCCGGGCGGCTGCTCGGTGACGAGGCAGCCCGTCTCGCCGATCAGCTTCTGGAGCCCGGCATTCTCCGGCGGATAGACGATGTCGGTGCCGCCCGCGAGGACGGCAATCGTGCCGGTGTCGAGGCTCGCCTCGTGCGCGGCCGAGTCGATGCCGCGCGCGAGGCCGGAAACGATCGCCAGCCCGGCACGGCCGAGCTCCGCCGCGAACAGTCGTGCGAGCTTGCTGCCCGCCGCCGAGGCCTGCCGCGATCCGACGATCGCGAAGGCGGGGCGCGCCAGGAGCGCGACGTTGCCTTTGACGTAGAGAAGGGGCGGGGGCGCGTCGAGATGGGCGAGCGGCTGCGGATAGCCGGGCTCGATCGTGAACAGCGGCTCGGCGCCGACGCGGCGCGCCTGCGCAAGCTCGGCCTCGGCCGAGGATTGGCTGCAAAGCTTCGGGGCGCCGGCCGCGGCCGCCGCGGCGCGCCAAATCGGGCAGCGCGTCGAGGGCCGCGCGGGCCCCGCCGAAGTGATTGATCAGCTCGCGAAAGGTGACGGGTCCGACGTTCTCCGAGCGGATGAGGCGCAGGCAGGCGATGCGCTCCGCCTCGTCGAGGACCGCGACCGGCAGCGGGGCCGGCGTGAAAGCGGTTTCGTGCGGCTCACGCTTTCGCACCGATCTTGGGCTCCTCGCCCTTCAAGAGACGGCCGATGTTGGCGCGATGCTTCCACAGGAGCAGGGAGGTCAGCACGAAGGCGAGCAGCGCCGCCGGGCGATCGCCAAGGGCAATGATGATGGCGGGCGTCGCGAGGCTCGCCGCCAGCGCGGAAAGCGACGAGTAGCGCGTCGTGATGGCGACCGCGAGCCAGATGAGGCAGAACGCGAGCGCACCGGGCCAAGATACTCCGAGCAGCACGCCGATGTAGGTCGCGACACCTTTTCCGCCGCGGAATCCGAGCCAGGCCGGATAAAGGTGGCCGATAAAGGCGCCGAGGCCGGCAAGCAGCGCCGCATCAATGGCGAGCCCCGCGTGCGTTCCGCCGACCCAACGGGCGATTACAACGGCGGCGGTGCCCTTGGCGGCGTCGAGCACGAGCGTGAGCGCCGCCAATCCCTTGTGCCCGGTGCGCAGCACGTTGGTCGCGCCGATGTTGCCGGAGCCGATCTTCCTCACGTCGCCGAGACCTGCGAAGCGGGTCAGCATATAGCCGAACGGGATCGAGCCGAGCAGATAGCCGAAGGCGGCGAAGCCCGCGTACCACAGCACCCAGTCCCACGTTTCCGGGCGTTCATAGATGACAATGACGTTGGGATCAGTGGCCTGAACGAGGCCGGCGAAGAGCACGTGCGTCATGGACTGCGACCAGTGACGAGCAGATCATGTCCGCTCGACGCCAGCGTACTGGTAGACGGTCTCCCCGGCAACCAGGCTGCACCGTTCGACTGAGCACATCTTTGCCCGCCACTTACTTGATGATAACCTTATAGATTATGAAGGTTCGGGATGCCTTGCGGGCTTTGGCTGACGATGGTTCATCATCGCGACGCGAGGCAGCCACCGGCAGTTGAAGCACCCATCCAAACCCGGACGCGTCACGGTCGCCGGAAAGCCAAACGACGAGCTGGCCCCTGGCACCCTAAACAGCATCCTGAAGCAGGCCAAACTCAAGGAATGAGAAATTCAATGCGCTACGCAGTCGTCATCGAGAAGGCCGCCGGCAACTACTCGGCCTACGTTCCGGATTTGCCAGGCTGCGTGGCGACCGGAGCGACTGAAGCCGAGGTCGAGACCCTCCTGCGCCAGGCGATTGAGCTGCGTCTCGAGGGTATGCGCGAGGATCGCCTCCCCATCCCCGAGCCATCGAGCCGCGTCGATTACCTGGAAATACAGCTCGGCGGCAAATAGGGGATCATGTCCGCTCGACGCCAGCGTACTGGTAGACGGTCTCCCCGGCAACCAGCGTTCTCAATACGCGGCCCTGCATCTTGGCCTCGTCGAAAGGCGTGTTCTTCGAGCGCGAGCGCAGGAGGTCCTTGTTGACGACCCAGGGCTCGCCGAGGTCGACGAGGATGATGTCGGCGGGCGCATTCTTGACGAGCTGGCCTGCGGGAAGGCCGAGGAGCTTCGCGGGGTTGATCGTCATCGGCTTGAGGAGCGAGACGAGCGGCACCTCGCCCGAATGGTGGAGGCGAAGGGCGGCAGGCAGCAGCGTCTCGAGCCCGACTGCGCCGTCGGCCGCCTCGGCGAAGGGGCGGCGCTTCACGTCGGCGTCCTGAGGATCGTGGCTCGAGACGATGACGTCGATCTCGCCCGCGGCGAGCGCCCGCACCATGGCCGCCCGGTCGTCCTCGCGCCTGAGCGGCGGGCGCATCTTGAGGAACGTCCGGTATGAGCCGATGTCGATCTCGTTCAAGGTGAGGTGATTGATCGACACGCCGCAGGTGACCGGAAGCCCCCGCGCCTTGGCCGAGCGCACGACGGCGAGGCTCTCCTCGCACGTGATCGTCGCCGCATGATAGCGCCCCCCGGTCATCTCGACCAAGCGCACGTCGCGCTCGAGGACGATCGTTTCGGCAACGCGCGAAACGCCGGGCAGGCCGAGCCGGGTCGCCACCTCGCCCGAGTTCATCGAAGCGTTGGCGGAGAGAAACGAATCCTCGGTGTGATGAGCGATGAGCGCGCCGAAGTCCTTGGCGTAGAGCAGCACATTCTTCATGACGCGCGTGTTGGCGACGCTGGTCTTGCCGTTCGAGAAGGCGATAGCGCCGGCGCGCTGCAGAAGGCCGATCTCCGTCATCTCCTCGCCCTTCAAGCCCTTCGTCATCGCGGCCATGGTGTGGACGTTGACGATGGCGTTGTCGCGGGCGCGGCGCTGAATGAAGTCGACGAGGGCCACCTGGTCGATCACCGGATTGGTGTCCGGCATGACGATAATGGTGGTAACGCCGCCGGCGGCGGCGGCGTGGCTCGCGGTCTTGAGCGTCTCGCGATGCTCGGCGCCGGGCTCGCCGGTGAAGACTTGAGCATCGATGAGGCCGGGGCAAAGCACATGGCCGCGGCAGTCGACGACCTCGGCATTCTCGGGAGCGTTGCGCCGCAAGTGCGGGCCGAGATCGGCGATCACGCCGTCGCGGACCAGGAGACCGCCGGGCTCGTCCCGGTTCGACGCCGGGTCGACGAGGCGCGCATTGATGAAAACCGTTGCAGAACCTGTCTTGCGGGCGCTCGAGGCTGGGGGAGGGCTCATGGGGCCATGGCTCAACTGTCGGGCAGCTGGCTTGCGAGCGCTTCCAGCACCGCCATGCGCACGGCGACGCCCATCTCGACCTGCTCGCGGATCACGCTGCGCGAATGGTCGGCGATCGTCGAGGCGATCTCGACCCCGCGGTTCATCGGTCCCGGATGCATGACGAGCGCGTCGGGCTTGGCTTTGGCGAGCTTCTCGTGGTCGAGACCGAAGAAATGAAAGTACTCTCGGGTCGAGGGAACGTAGGAGCCCTCCATGCGCTCGCGTTGGAGGCGGAGCATCATGACGATGTCGGCGCCCGTGATGCCCTTCCACATGTCGGTAAACACCTCGGCGCCGAGACGCTCGGGCGCGGCGGGAAGCAAGGTCGAGGGCGCGACGATGCGCACGCGGGCGCCGAGCACGTTCAGGATATCGATGTTCGAGCGGGCAACGCGCGAATGCAGGATGTCGCCGCAGATCGCGACGGTGAGGCCGGCGATGCGGCCCTTGGCGCGGCGGATCGTCAGCGCATCGAGGAGCGCTTGCGTCGGGTGCTGGTGGGCGCCGTCGCCGGCGTTGATCACCGAGCAATCGACCTTCTGCGACAGGAGCTCGACCGCGCCCGCCGCATGATGACGAACGACGATCATGTCCGGGTGCATGGCGTTGAGCGTGATCGCCGTGTCGATGAGCGTCTCGCCCTTCGTCACCGACGAGGTGGCGACGTTCATGTTGAGCACGTCGGCGCCGAGCCGCTTCGCCGCGATCTCGAAAGAGGCCTGTGTGCGGGTGGACGCCTCGAAGAAAAGATTGACCAGCGTGCGTCCGCGCAGCACCTCTCGCCGCTTGCGTGCCTGGCGAATGGTCTCGACCGCCTTGTCGGCGAGATCCAGGATGGCATTGACCTCGACCGCCGTCAGCGCCTCCGTGGAGAGCAGATGGCGGTGCGGGAAGCTGAGCTTCGGCTTCGAGGCGGCGACGGTCATTAAAGGCGTCTCTATAGGGCGAGATGCCTTGGACCGCAAGCTCCAGCGTCGGCCCTCGCGTTTCCGGGGCGAACTGCGCCGTTTACCGTGAACTGGGCGTGCGCGGCCGCGAGCCGCTCAGCGCTCGGAGCTCGCCGGATTGATGGTCGCCACGATTCGCGACAGCGACTTGAGGAAGGCTTCGCGCTGCGTGGGCGGGAGCGACGCGAGAATGCGCTCATCCGTCGACCGCGCGGCGGGCTCTGCGACCCGAAGTGCGGCCAGCCCCTTCTCCGTCAGGCGCACTGCGTACATGCGCGCGTCGCGGCGTGTGCGGCGGCGTTGAACGAGGCCCTTCGAGATGAGACGGCGGACGATATCCGCCATCGTCGAGCGGTCGATTCCCGTCAACTCGACGAGTGTCGTTTGACTGGGGTCCTCGCTGTCGGAGATGGCTTTCATCACCGCGAATTGACGCGGCGTGAGATCTGCATCGCCGACATTGACGGCGAACAGCTCGTCGGCGCATTGGCCGGCGCGATGGAGCAGATGAATTGCGGACGACACGGGATCCTCTTGGGTTTCGAGTTTCATTTTTGGTTACCCTTATCTGTCACTCACCGATCTTGTCGATCGGGAATCGCAATGGCTTAGAGCAATGCGGTAGTCGCTGAAGCATTGACCTCTCGTCGCAGCGAAATAATTTCCAGCGCCGGCGATCGAGGACTTCTAAAGCGGGTACATACGATCAGATAACGGCCATAAGCGGCCGATTAGTGCGCCGTTGCAATACTACTATCGTCGAGGTTTGAACGGTGAGCAGCAATCATACTTTTCAACGGCTGCGTGCCGCTTCATTTCGCCATGAGCATAACGGCGCGGATTTTCCATGAGCATAAGCCGGAATTTCGCCGGCGCTTTGTGCCCCGCTAGGTGAACAGCCAGGACGAGATGCCGGCACGGCGCGCAAGGTCCGCCATATCCTCGTCGATGCGCGCAAACGTCGCCGGGTTGGCGACGAGGGGGATCCACGGCGCGCCGCGCTTTCTCGCGCGATAGCCGGCCATGAGGCTTTCCCAGGTGGCAGCATGCATCGATTGGGCGGCCGTCCTGATCGCAGGCGGCCGCCTCAGGTTCTTCTGCGAGGAGAGCCAGGCATGCGCCGCCTGCCACACGTCCGAGGCGGCCGGCATGTTGTGCCTCGCCTTGAGCTGGCTGATGGCCAGAACGCCCGGCTCGCGCGGGTGCGGCCCGATCTCGAGGGTCGCGATCCGAGTGCCCCGGCGGCGCACGCCGAAGAGACGGCATTTGTCGCGCATCAGGCGATCAGCGTATTGGTCGGCGCAGTTCAGCATCGCGTGGGCTTCGGCAAGGATATCCGCGTGGTCGAGAAGCGGCACGAACGAGAGCCCCATGGCCTCGCCGGGCTCGAGCCAGGAATCGGCGAGGGCGCCGTCGCGGACCTGGAGCACGAGCCTAAGCCGATTGAACCAGCTCTTGGCCGCGCAAACGGCCGTGTCGAGCGCCATTTCGGGTCGCCACGGGGCGACGATCAGCGTCCGCCCGCGGGAGATCTCCGCACTCGAGAACCACGCGTAGGCGGCAAGGAGGCCGAACACCCGCTCGGGATCTCCCGACTCGTTGAATACCGGCTGGGAAGCGAGCCATAGGGCGAAGTACTCGTCGCAAGCCCTGGCGGCAAATATGACCGACTTCAACCAGAGCGCGCTCTCGGCTGGCCGGAGGGGCAGGTGATTGACGATGCGGCGGCTGAACATCTCGGACGCCGGAACGGCGCCGAGCGGGCCGGCGAAGGCCTCGGGCGGCAGCCGGCGCAGCCACATCGGCAATTCGAGCGTGTGCGTCACCTCCCTGAGCGGCGCCCCTTGCTCGACCAGGTCGAGGGCCCGCCTGCGGCGCGTGGCGGGACCGCGCCGGATGGCCATGGCATAGATGGCTCCGGGGAAGACGGCCGCGAGATCGGCGGCGCGTGCCGAGGATTGGACGAGCCGTCGGATCGTGCGCCGGCGTGCCGGGTCGAATCGCCGCACGAGAGCGTCGACGTCGGGGCGCGGGGCCGGGAGTTGTTCGGGTGCAGGCGCTGGGCTGGGGAGCGCCGCAGTATCGGATTTCATCGCCATCGCCAAAGTCTCGGCCTCAAGGCGACGACGAGGGCGCAGCGTCCTTGAGGCTCTTCTCCGCGAGTGTGGCGGACCAATGCGGCGCGGGTACGACGGGTTTAGGTCCAAGGTTTGAACGGGTTTCCCGAAGCCGGGGCGGCCTCAGGGCGCCCGCCCGCTCCTGCTCTACGAAGCCTTAACCCTGCTCTGCTAGAGCGAGAGAGAGGCCCGCGGGATGATTTCGGTGAGGACCGTGGAAGTTCGATGGAGCGAGGCGCTGGCCAAGGCCTGCGCCGCGCTCGGCAATTGCCGGCAGAAGCTCTCGAGCCGGGCCGCGGGAGGCCCGCCGGTTGGCCCTCGCGAGGAGCCTCGCATCCGCGCGCTCGACGGCCTGCGCGGACTAATGACGATCATGGTCGTCATCTCGCATTTCTTCGCCGAGGTCGCGCACGGGTTCGCCGCGCTGGCGTTCGGCTGGATCGCCGTCACGATGTTCTTCGTTCTCTCGGGCTTCCTGGTCGGCCGGCTCATCCTCGAGAAGCAGGACCGGGCCAATTTCTTCAAAGTCTTCTATATGCGCCGGGTCTGCCGCACGCTGCCCGTCTACGTCTTCTGCGTGACGCTCGTGTTCCTCATCATGACGGCGCTGCCCCAAGCACCTTGGCTCGACGCCGAGGTGATGTTTCCGCTGTGGTCGTACCTGACGTTCACGCAAAACTTCTTCATGGTCGCGACCGACAGCATCGGGCCGCACTGGCTCGCGCCGACGTGGACGCTCACCGTCGAGGAGCACTTCTATCTCCTCGCGCCCGCTCTGTTTTTCCTGGTGCCGCGCCGCTGGCTGTTCACGGTGCTCGCCTTGTGCGCGCTCCTCGTCATCCTCTTCCGCGCCCTCGTCTTCGATGCCGGCCTCTTCTCGCCCATGGTCTGCCTCACGCTCCTGCCCGGGGTCGGCTCGGGCCTCCTTTGCGGCCTCATGGCCGGGGTTGCGATCAAGACGGAAGGGATCGCCTGGGCGCGCTACGATCAGCTCCTGCGGGCAGGGCCGCTTGCACTCCTCGTGCTCACCGGCGCGCTCAAGGTTATCGACGGCGACGAGGGACAGGTGTTCAACATTCTCTCCGACACGACGGTCTCGGCCGCCTGTGCCCTCTACATTCTCGCCGTCGTACGCGGGGCCCCCGAGGGCAAGCGGCTCGAGAGCCGTGTGCTCTGCTTCTTCGGCAATACGTCCTATAGCGTCTACCTGACCCACCTCGCCGTCCTCGGACTGATGCACGGGCTGATCCTCGGAACGAGGCCCGATATTGCGACGGCGAGCCAGATTGCGGTGACGGTTGCGGCGCTCCCCGTCGTGGTGCTCGTCGGGTGGGTCTTCACGCGCCTCGTCGAGGAGCCTATCACGCGCTACGGGCGCAGCTTCAAGTGGAGCGCCGAACGCCGCGGGATCGCGCCGCTCCAGCCTGCGGTCGCCGCGGCGCAGGCCTGATCGAAGCACCCCGCCTCCGTCTCAACCTTGCCGCGGGGCGGCGCGCATGCGGTCGAGAGCCCCTTGCAGGATGAGGGTCGCCGCCAGCTTGTCGACGAGCTCGGCGCGCCGCTTGCGGCTGGCGTCGGCCTCGATGAGCACCCGCTCGGCCGCCGCCGTCGTGAGCCGCTCGTCCCAAAGAAGGATCGGAAGCGAGGAGAGCGCGTTCAAGTTGCGGGCGAAGGCGCGTGTCGCCTGGGCGCGCGGCCCCGCGCTGCCGTCGAGGTTGGCGGGGTAGCCGAGGACGAGGCCGGCAATTCGGTGCTCGGCCGCGAGATCGAGGAGACGGCGCGCGTCGGCGGCGAATTTCGTGCGCCGGATGGTCTCGAGCGGTGAGGCGACGCACCGCGTCACGTCGGAGAGCGCGAGCCCGATCGTCTTCGATCCGAGGTCGATGCCGATGAGCCGGCAGCCGGGACGAAGCAGGCGCGCAAAGGCCTCGGCGTCGCCGGTCGTGAGACCGCGCTGACTTTGATCGTCATCGTGTGTCATCGACGCCTGGTGCCGTTGGCGATTTGGCCGATCCGCTCATAGAGTGCGTGCGCACTCGCAATCCTTGGCCTGCGGAGCTTCGAGCATCATGAACATCACTTGGTTCGGACATTCCTGCTTCCGCGTCGAGACCGGAAAAAGCGTGCTCCTCATCGACCCCTTTCTCAAGGGGAATCCCACGTTCGAGAAATGCGGCGTGGCGTGGGAGGCCGCGACCGAGGGCGTCACGCACGTTGCTCTCACCCATGGGCATGACGATCATCTCGGCGATGCCGCGGAGGTCTTGAAAACGCGCAGCGCGACGCTCTTTGCCGTCTTCGAGCTCGCGGAGCACTTGGCCGGCCAGGGGGCCGAGAGCATCGAGCATATGAATACCGGGGGAACGGTCGAGGTTGCCGACTTTGCTCTCACCTTGGTCAACGCCTTCCATTCCTCCTCGTCCGGCGGCCGCTATCTCGGCAACCCGTGCGGCATCGTCATCCGGCCCAAGGACGGCCCGACGCTTTATCATATGGGAGATACCGAGATTTTCGGCGACATGGCGCTCATCAACGAGCTCTACGCCCCCGACGTCGGCATCGTGCCGATCGGGGACCGCTTCACGATGGGGGCCAGGACGGCAGCCCTTGCCTGCCGGAAATTCTTCAAATTCAAGACCGTTTTCCCGTGTCACTACGGCACGTTTCCCATGCTCGCGCAGACGGCGGACGCCTTCGTCGCGGAGATGGCCGGCGAGACCGTTCTCGTGCCGAAGCCGGGCCAGCAGGTCCCGGTCTAGCGGGAACGCGGCGCGACCGGCAGAAATTACAATCCGAGGCCGGCAACGGCGATTTGCCGGCAAGCGCCCGAATGTGCGAGGAACGGGCGCCGGTGACGGCAGGGCAGTGGAGGTTCGTTGGATCAGGTCTCGAGGGACATTTCCGCCGCTCAGCCGGCACCCGCCGGCGGCCCGCAAACGGCGGCAGCGGGTCGCGGCATCCTCGCCGTCTTCACGCTGACGACGTTCCTCTCGGCGCTGCTCCTCTTTTCGGTCCAGCCCCTCTTCGCCAAGATGGTCCTGCCGCTGCTTGGCGGCGCTCCGTCGGTATGGGCCGTGGCGCTCCTCTTCTTCCAGGGTGCGCTGCTCGTGGGCTACGGCTACGCTCACCTCCTGATGCGCCACCTCCCCGCCGCGGCGACGGGGCTCGTGCACTTGGGCGTCTGTCTCGCCGCCTTCCTGTTTCTGCCGATCGCGCTGCCCATGGGCTGGACGGAGCCCCCGCCGGGCGATGCCTACCTCTGGCAGCTCGGTCTGTTCACGGTGGCAATCGGCCTTCCCTTCGTAGCCGTCTCGGCCAACGCGCCCCTGATACAGGCCTGGTTTGCGCGCGCCGGTCACGGCGCGAGCCACGATCCCTACTTCCTCTACGCGGCCTCGAATCTCGGCAGCCTGCTGGCGCTCCTCTCCTTCCCATTCCTGCTCGAGCCGGTGTTCGGATTGAAGATGCTGAGCACGTTGTGGACGGCGGGCTTCGTCGCGCTCGTTGCCGCGCTCGCGCTTTGCGCCTGGCTCGTGCGCCACGCCCGTGGCGACGAAGGTGGCCCTGCCGGCGCCGCGGCGCCGGGATACGCTGCGGGCGACCCGAACGCGCCGAGCTGGCGCGAGCGGCTCGAGTGGATCGGCCTTGCCCTCGTGCCGTCGGCTCTCCTCACGGCCTTTACAACTCATATCGCCACCGATGTCGCCTCGGCGCCGCTGATCTGGGTAATGCCCCTCGCGCTCTATCTCCTGTCCTTCGTCGTCGTCTTCCGCGAGCGCGCGCTCGTGCCGCCGCGCCTTCTCCTCATTCTGCAGCTCGCGGCCGTGACCCTTGCTCTGCTCCAGCTCGCCCAGACCCGTCATGAGACCTGGCCGCTCACCGCGGGCCTCGGCGTCGCGGCATTCTTCACCTCCGCGCTCGTCGCCCACCGGACGCTCTACGACGCGAGGCCTGCCGCGCCCTATCTCACCGAGTTCTATCTCTACATGTCGCTCGGCGGCGTGCTCGGCGGCCTGTTCGCGGCCCTGATCGCCCCGCACCTCTTCTCGGAGGTGTTCGAGTATCCGCTTCTGCTCGCGGCGACGATCGCCTGCCGTCCGGGCGCCCTCAAGCTCGACGTTCGCAATCGCGACGAGATGCTGACGCTCTGGCTGATCGTCGCAACCGGCGGCCTCGTCCTCTACTGGGTTCCGTGGATCGCCCGCACGCTCGATCTCGGCTTCCGCGGCTGGGGCGAGACGCCGGTCATCGTCCTCGGATTCGCCGTCGCCCTCCTGGCATTTTGGACCTATCCCGTCCGCCAGCTCGCTGTCGCGATGCTGATGTTTCTCGCCGTCGTGCTCCTTCCCTCGGGCGTGCATCGCGGCCAGGCGCAGCGAAGCTATTTCGGCGTCTACCGCGTGATCCTGTCGGACGACGGCAAGTTCAACGTCCTCCAGCACGGCACGACGCTGCACGGCGCGCAGCGCATCCGCGACGATCGGGGCCGGCCCGTGACCTCGTCCACGCCCGTAACCTACTACCATCCCAACAGTCCCATGGCGGCGGCCATACGTGTTACCGGCATGCTGCTCGCGAGAAAGGGGGAGAACGGCCGCTACGGCGTCATCGGGCTCGGCGCCGGGTCTCTCGCCTGCCACTCCGCCTCGGGCGAGACCTGGCGTTTCTTCGAGATCGATCCCGTCGTCGTCGCCATCGCCAAGTCGCCGCACTTCACCTACCTCGCCAATTGCCAGCCCAAGGCCGACATCGTGCTCGGCGATGCGCGCCTCACGCTCGCCAAGGAGAAGGACGAAAGCTTCGACCTCCTGATCGTCGATGCCTTTTCCTCCGACGCGGTGCCGATGCATCTCCTGACGAAGGAGGCCCTCGAGCTCTACGCAGCGAAGCTGAAGCCGCAGGGGATCGGCGTCCTTCACATCTCGAACCGCTATCTCGACCTCGAATCGGTGCTCGGCGCGACGTTTCCGGCGACGCGCGGCTTGAAGGCGCTCGCCATCGAGGATCAGAGCGGCGATCAAGGCTACGCGATTACCAGCTCGACGGTCGTCGTGTTCGGAAAGGACGATGCGGCTGTCGACATTTTCCGCGCCGCCCCCGGTGCCCGCAACCTGCCCACGACCACCCTCGAGCCCTGGACCGACGACGCTTCCGACGTGCTTGCGCCCCTCCTTTCCAAGCTCGCCAAGCGCAGGTGAGGGCGGGCAAGGTTGCGCGCGTCTCGGCGGCCCGCTATGAGAGCGGGCATCGCGGCACTGTGCCGAAGTGACGAGACCGACGGTACTCTCATGCAGGTCGATCAGGCGACGGTCCGGCGCATTGCGCGCCTTGCCCGCATCAAGATCACGGACGAGGAGGCCAAGGGCCTCGAGAAGGAGCTCTCCGGCATCCTCGCCTGGGTCGAGCAGCTCGGCGAAGTGGATACGGCGGCCGTCGAGCCGATGACGCGCGTCGTCGCCCAGGAGCTGAAGAAGCGCCATGACGACGTCACCGACGGCGACATCGCCGACGACGTCATCAAGAATGCGCCGATGGCGGACGACCATTTCTTCGTGGTGCCGAAGGTGGTGGAGTAGAACACGGGGAGGCGGACTATGTCGAAGATCTTTGCGCTTCTGGGGATCGCGCTCATTCTGTCGGGCGCTCTGGTGCTCGGGCTGCCCTACCTCGAGGAGACGCCGTCGGCATCGCGCTCGCTGGCACCCGAGGCGGTCGGCACGTCGAGCCTCATCATTCGCGCACGCGAGATCGCGGAGATTGTGCAGGCACCGCTTTCGATCTTGTTCGGACTGATCAGCCTCTACTGGAACCGCAAGAACTACCTCAAGCAGCGGAGCGCCGGCACCGCGCCGGGTAGTAAGAGCGCTTGAGCGAGCTGCCGGGGTGCAAGGGCCGGGCTTTGGCGGGAAATCGGGTCATGCGCCCTTTCATATTGATGTTGGCAGTGCTCGTTTCCTCGCCGTCGAGCGCTAAGGTCAAAGCGCCGTTCGTCGACGGTGTATGGGCGACGGAGGAGGGCTGCCGGAAGCTCGCCGAGCTTGCTGCCGGGACGCCGCGAAGCGTCGAGACGGTGCCGGAGACGCTCACCGCCGACGGCTATCAGACTTGGGAGGGCGGTTGCACGTTCACCTCGATCGAGGAAACCGAGAGGGGACGTACGTGGACCGTCCAGACCTCTTGCGCCGAGGGAGCGGAGGAATGGTCCGATACCGAGCGCGTCGAGCTCGACGCCGCGAACGGACGGCTCGAGGTCACGGTCGACGGCAAGGCGACCGAGTTTGTGCGCTGCGAGGCTGAGAAAGGGAAGTGAGAGACGTGACGGACCTGACCCAGCTCACGCTGTCGGAGGCGCGCGACGCCTTGAAGCGCAAGGAGTTCACGGCGGCGGAGCTGACGGAGGCCTTCCTCGGCGCGATCGAGATCGCCAACCCGGCGCTCAATGCCTACGTGCTGCCGACGCCGGAGCATGCGCTCGCTGAGGCCCGCGAGAGCGACCGGCGTCTGGCCAAGGGAGAGGCGCGCCCGCTCGAGGGATTGCCCATCGGCAACAAGGATCTTTTCTGCACGCGGGGCGTGCGCACGACGGCGTGCTCGAAGGTTCTCGACGATTTCAAACCGACCTACGAGTCGACGGTCGGCGCCAACCTGTGGAGCGCTGGCGCCGTCATGCTCGGCAAGCTCAACTGCGACGAGTTCGCCATGGGCTCGTCCAACGAGACGAGCGCCTTCGGCCCCGTGGTCAGCCCCTGGAGGCGGCTCGGCAAGGACGGCAATCCGTCGGCCGACAAGCTCGTGCCGGGCGGGTCGTCGGGCGGCTCGTCGGCGGCCGTCGCCGCGAGCCTCTGCCTCGCCGCGACCGCGACCGACACGGGCGGCTCCATTCGCCAGCCGGCGGCGCTCACGGGCACGGTCGGCATCAAGCCCACTTATGGGCGTTGCTCGCGCTGGGGTATCGTCGCCTTCGCGTCGTCCCTCGACCAGGCGGGCCCGATCGCCAAGACCGTGCGCGACGCGGCGATCATGCTCCGCGTCATGGCCAGCCAAGACCCCAAGGACACGACCTCCGTCGACGCCCCGGTTCCCGATTACGAGGCGGCGCTCGGCAAGGGAGTGAAAGGTCTCAAGGTCGGCGTGCCGAAGGAGTACCGCGTGCCCGGCATGTCGAAGGAAACCGAGACGCTCTGGCAGAGCGGCATCGACTGGCTCAAGGCCGCCGGCGCGACCATTCACGACATCTCGCTCCCGCACACCAAATACGCGCTCCCCGCCTATTACATCGTCGCGCCCGCGGAGTGCTCCTCGAACCTCGCGCGCTACGACGGCGTGCGCTACGGCCTGCGCGTGCCGGGCAAGGACCTGATCGACACCTACGAAGAGACGCGCGCGGCGGGTTTCGGCCGCGAGGTGCGCCGGCGCATCCTGATCGGCACCTACGTGCTTTCGGCCGGCTACTATGATGCCTACTATTTGAAAGCGCAGAAGGTGCGCACCCTCATCAAGCGCGACTTCGACGAGGCGTGGCGCAAGGTCGACGTGGTGCTGACGCCAACGACGCCCTCGCCCGCCTTCGCCTTCGGAGAAAAGTCAGGTGATCCGATCGCCATGTACCTCGAGGATATCTTCACGGTGACGGTCAACATGGCAGGACTTCCGGGCATGTCGGTGCCGGCGGGCCTTTCGTCCGAAGGCACGCCGCTGGGGCTCCAGCTCATCGGCAAGCCGTTCGACGAGGCGACGCTGTTTCGCACCGGCCAGGCGATCGAGGACGCGGCCGGCCGTTTCACGGTGGCCGATCGATGGTGGGAGGCGAAGGCCTCTCCGGTAAAGGCGAAGCGGGGAGGCAAATGATGGACCCGAAGCGCCCGTGGGAATGCGCGGACATGGGGCAGGTGCGCGCCGAGATCGACCGCATCGACGATGTGCTCGTCGATCTCATCGTCGAGCGGTTCGGCTACGTCGAGCGCGCCTGGCAGCTCAAGAAGGCCCCGAGCGACGCCTATGTCCCCTGGCGCATCCAGCAGGTCATCGACCGCGTGAAGGCCCGCGCCGCCGAGCGCGGCCTGCCCCCCGAGATGATCGAGATGGTTGGCGCGCAGTGGCGCAACATGATCGGCTGGTTCGTCCAGTACGAGGAGGAGAAGCTCAGGCGTCAGATCGAGGGCAACGGCGGGGGCGGCTGATGCCCGAGATCACGCCGTTCGATCCCCTGACCCTGGTCCTGATCGCGCTTCTCAATCCTGTAGTGATCGCCGTTGCCGTCCTCATGGGCCGGCGGGCGGATCAGTGGCAGAAGCTCCCCATCGCCGCATTTGCCGCGTCGGCCGCCGGCATTGCTCTCTACTGGCTCGCCGCCGAGGTGGGATTGCTTCCCATTCACGCGCTCGGCGGCGAGGCCGGCATCTTCGCATTGCAATTCCTGTTCGGCCTCGTCTGGGCCGCCGCCGGCTATGCGACGCGGCGCTAAGCATGAGCGGTCCGCGCCTTCGCCCGCTACTTGACCAGCGTGACCGGGATCTTTGTCAGATGCACGACCTTGGTCGCGATCGAGCCCATGATGAGATTGGCGATGGCGCTCATGCCCCGGGTTCCCATCACGATGCCGTCGCATCCGAGCGCCTCTGCATGACTGACGATCTGCGGGGCCGTATCGCCGATCAGGATCTCGGCGGTGTAAGGAACGTAGGCAGCCTTCGCGATCTTCATGGCACGAGCCAGGATGCCTTCGCCGTGCCGCCTCTGCATCTCGTCGAGCCGCTCGCGCGAGACATAGATCTCGATCTCGCCATAGATGGGCGGCTCGGGAACGACCGTGACGATATGAAGGCTCGAGGCGCCATCCTTGCGCGCAAGCCCGATCGCGTGCTCGAGCGCACGAAGCGAGTAATCCGAGCCATCGACGGGTACGAGCAGGTTGGGCATGGTCCGGGGCCGAAGAAACGCGCCGATCGGGGGCACTCAAGCGCGGCCGTCGGACGAAATCAACTCTCGCATGACGCCCTTGCATAGGCCTGTTCGGGAGATGCCGTCAGGCAACGGCGATCTCACCATCGAGAATGGCGCGCCAGAGCTTCGGAATGGAGGCAATCTCGCGCTCGGCGATCTCGCGCGCCTCGCGCCCGACGGGGCTTTCCGGGGCTTCCCCGCCAAGCCAGATGCGAACATGGGCGAGGCTCGGCTCGTCGATCGGCTCGCCGATCTGGCTCACGAGATAGCATTCGGCATTGGTAACGCCCGCGACCTCGACGGCGATCGCGCCGGCTATTCGCATGGCGGCGGCATTGTAGAGTTTGCCGACGTGCGTGATCGGGTTCTTCCCGGCCATGGCCTCGAGCGTCGTCGGCCGCAAGGGAGTGATCAACCCCGATGCGCGGTTGCCTCGACCCGTCTCGCCGTCGTCTCCGCACTCGCCGGACGTGCCGCCGACGGTGAGGTAGACGGCGCCCACCGCGAAGTCGTCGGCGCTGTTCACGGCCACGCGAACCGTGCGGCGGGTTTGCCCCCGAGCGATGTCTAGCACGATGCCGCGCAGGCGCTCGGCGGCATCGCGATAAGCGCTGAGATCTTGGAGAAATCGACCGATGAAGGCGCAGGCAATCGTCAGCGTGATCACCTCGCCGAGGCGCGTGCCCATCACTTTGATGTCCTCGCCCGTTTCCGGATGGGCGGCCTTGAAGGAGGGTGCATTGAGCGCGCCTTCGACGGCAAGGACGATACGCTCAAGCTCGGAGAATGGGGCGAAGCCGACGCCGATAGACGTGTCGTTGGCGAGGAAGGCCCCCGCCTCGCGCTGGCGCAGGAAGAGATCGACGAGATCGGGCGAGCCGGGCTGCGTCAGGCAGTGAAGCTCGAGCCCGTTCTCGACATCGAAGGCATGCAGCCTTTCCCGGAACCACGTCTCGGCCGCGCCGCGTGCGATGTCTGCGACGGGTACCGGAACGCCCTTGACGTCTGCTGTCGCGCGGCCGGCGAGATAGAGGCGCACCGGGGCGACGATGCGCCCGCCGCCGAATGCCGGCTCCGTGCGCCCGGCCGACAGCAGCGCCTTGTCGACATTGTGGTGAAGAACGAGGCCGAAATGCTCGAGATAGTACTTCGAGAGCGCAACGCTGAAGCGCTCGCTCACGAGATCGCAGATCGTATCGGGATGGCCGAGGCCCTTGCGCTCGACGATCTCGATCCTGCTCTGGTCGGGCGAGGGGCCGGTCTCAAAGGCGATCTCAATCGTCATTGACGCTTCGAGCCCGACTAACGGGTGCGGGCCGAATCTCTCGATCCGGCCCGCGACTATGGATGCAGCTAGCTCTGCCTCAAATCGCGCCGCCGACCGCCGCCTCCGCGGCCTTGATCGCGGCCTGCCGGCGCGCGATCTCCTCGCCGATGGGCGGCCCCTTGAAGCGGCGGTTCTCGAACAGCACCCAGATCAGCAGGGACAGGACGACGAACCCGACGGTGATCGGCAGCGCCCAGTCGTTCGGCGGCTGGATTCCGGCGTAGAAGATGACGGCCATCGACACGAGCGAGGCCACGCACACCAGCCGGAAGAGAAAGTCGCCGAGATCCCAGGGACCGGGTTTCGGAAACTTCGGCGTCTTGTACGTGAAGAGCGCCAGTGCGATCGGGACCGAGAACGACAGGAACAGGAAGATGACCGTGCACGACACGACGATCGAGTAGGCCGGCGTGCCTGCGATCGTGATTGCGGACGTGAACCACACGAACAGCACGCAGAGTATCGACCCCGCCCAGATCGCGTTAGCGGGCACCCGGTGCGTGGGGCTGACCTTGGCCAGTGCCTTGGAGATTCCGGGAACTCCGTCATCGCGAGCGAACGCAAACAGCATGCGCGACACCGAGGTCACGGTTGCTAGGCCGCACAGCCATTGCGAGATGAATATCAGGACATAGAGGGCTTCCTTGATCGTCGGCGGAACGCGCTGGTCCATGCCCCAGAAGAACACGTTCCAGCCCTGCTTCGCGGCATCGTCCATGTTCGGGACCATGAGGATGAAGGCGCAGAGGAAGAGGTAGCCGAAGACGCCCGACCAGAGCACCGATGCGACCATGCCTTTGGGGACCGACATCGAGGCATTCACGGTCTCTTCCGAAGTGTGAGCCGAGGCATCGTAGCCGGTGATCGTGTAGATGGGCAGCAATAGGCCGAGCACGAAGGCCATCGCCGAGGATACGGCGACTCGGCCAGACGGCGCTCGCGCCTTCAGTCCCTGTGTAGTTGGACCAGGTGAAGAGGCGCCCGACATCCCAAGTCTCGGCGAAGATGAGACACACGACCGCAAGCGCAATGGCGCCGAAGAAAATGATGTAGCCCGAAAAGTCGGTGAGCTTCATCGTGAGGCCGATGCCGAAGTGGTTGACGAGCGCTTGCAGCGCCGTGATCGCCGCGACGAACAGCACGCGGTGCGTCAGCGTATCCTCGATGCCGAAATAGGAGCCGAAGGCGCCGTAGAAGAAGTAGAACGTGCCGACGTTGATGGCGCCGAGAACCGTGATGAGACCGAGGAGGTTGAGCCAGGCCGAGAGCCAGCCGGTGAAGCGGTTGCCGAGGATCGATCCCCAGTGATAGAGACCGCCCGCCGTCGGATAGGCCGACGAGATCTGCGCCAGCGCCATGGCGAAGACTCCGGAGATCAGCACGCCGACCGGCCAGCCAAGTCCGATCGATATTCCGCCCGCGCCTGCAGTCGCTTGGCCGAGCGAGTTGATGCCGCCCGACAGAATGCAGATGATGGAGAAGGAGATCGCGAAGTTGGAGAAGAGGCGCATGCGGCGCGACAGCTCCTGCGCGTACCCCATGCTGTGAAGTATCTTCACATCCTCGGCGAGGATGGATTTCTCGTCTTGTCCGGCCATGTTGGTAAGGTCCTCGTCCCCCGTTGCCACCGCCGATATCGGCGGGTGCGAAAGCGAGCTGGTGCACGAGGCAAGTCAGCCGGTGGCCAGCGCGGCTTTGAGGGAAGGATGGGCGGCTGCCACATTTCTGTCAATATTCAAAGAGCCCCGCAATCGGGCATTCGTGCACTCTGCGTGCTGCCAAGCCACGCAGGCGGCCACCCCTGTTGTACTTAAGTCTCAGGCAGAGAAGGAGACGGCTTGCGCCCCTCGAGCTGGTAGTTGCTCTCGTCCTTGAGCTGGACGCCCGTGAGCTTGCGCCGGAACGCCTCGCGGAGGAGCCAACTGGCCTTGAAGGCAGCCTCCTCCGCAGAGAGGCCGCCGCGCCGGATATTCGAGATGCAATTGCGCTCGCCGTCCTTGCGTCCGACCCGGGGGGCGAAGGTCAGGTAGGCGCCGAGGCTGTCGGGCGAGGAAAGCCCGGGCCGCTCGCCGATGAGCACAAGCACGGCGCGGGCCCCGACGAACTCGCCCGCTTCGTCGCCGAGCGCCACGCGCGCCTGCTTGGCGAGCAGCACCGGGGCGAGGCTCCAGCCGTTCTTCTCGGCGAACGGAAGAAGCGCGCCGATCACGGCCACGGCGTTGGCGGCCACCCCGGTCGACGAGAGTCCGTCACCGACGAGGATGGCGATATCGAACGACGGGCCGGCGATGGCCGCGAGCGTCTGGCGCGCCTCCGCGCTCAGGCGCCGTCCGAGATCGGGCCGTCTCAGGTACGTATCGCGATCGGGCGCCGCGCTCTCGATGCGAAGGGTCTTAAGACCGAGCGCCTTGAGGTCGGCTTCGATTGGCTCCCAGTCGATGGGTGTCGTGACGGCATCGCGTGCGCGCGCGTGCGCCATGGAGAATTTCAGGACTTCGCCGATCGGCAGCGCGGAGCCGGCCCGCCCCAGCCCGATGCGGGCGTCGGTGAAGCGCCGCAGCACTGTCCACGGGCCGTCGGCCGTCATGCTGCGAACCCCGAGGCGTGGGCGAGAAGCGCGTGCGATGGCTTGTCGCCGACGATGTGGCCATGCGCATCGGCGAGGCCCATGCGCTCGAGCCAGGCCTCGAACTCGGGGGCACGCCTGAGGCCCAAGGCCTCGCGCACGTAGAGCGCGTCATGGAACGACGTCGACTGGTAGTTGAGCATGATGTCGTCGGCGCCGGGGATGCCCATGACGAACGTCACGCCCGCCGCACCGAGCAGCATGAGAAGCACGTCCATGTCGTCCTGATCGGCCTCGGCATGGTTCGTGTAGCAGACGTCGCAGCCCATCGGCAGGCCCAAGAGCTTGCCGCAGAAGTGATCCTCGAGCCCGGCGCGGATGATCTCCTTGCCGTTGTAGAGATACTCGGGGCCGATGAAGCCGACGACGGTGTTGACGAGGAGCGGCTTGAACTCGCGCGCGACCGCGTAGGCGCGTGCTTCCAGCGTCTGCTGGTCGACGCCGTGATGAGCATCTGCCGACAGCGCCGAGCCCTGGCCCGTCTCGAAATACATGACGTTGTCGCCGACCGTCCCGCGCTTGAGCGCAAGGGCTGCCTCGCGTCCTTCTCTCAGGATCGCGAGCGAGACGCCGAAGGAGGCGTTGACCGCTTCCGTGCCGCCGATCGACTGGAACACGAGATCGACCGGGGCGCCGCGGCGGATCGCCTCGATCGAGGTCGTGACGTGGGTCAAGACGCAGCTCTGCGTCGGGATCTCGAAGCGGCGGATGATCTCGTCCAGCATGTTCAAGAGATCGAGGATCGTCGTCACGTTGTCGCTCGCCGGATTGATGCCGATCACCGCATCTCCGCACCCGAGCATGAGGCCGTCGACGATGGAGGCCGCAATTCCGCGCCGGTCGTCGGTCGGATGATTGGGCTGAAGGCGCACCGACATGCGCCCCTTGAGGCCGATGGTGTCGCGGAACTTCGTGACCACCTTGGCTTTGCGCGCAGCGAGGATCAGATCCTGGTTGCGCATGATCTTGGAGGTTGCGGCCACCATTTCCGGCGTAAGGCCGCGAGCGATCCCGGTGATGACCTTCGTCGTCGCCGCCTCCGACAAGAGCCAGTCGCGGAACTCGCCGACCGTCATGTGCGAGACGGGGGCGAAGGCGGCCTCGTCGTGGCCGTCGATGATGAGACGGGTCACGTCGTCCGTCTCGTAGGGGACGACGGCCTCGCTCAAGAACGTCTTCAGCGGCACGTCGGCGAGCGCCATCTTGGCCGCCACGTTCTCCTCGGCGCTGTGCGCGGCGACGCCGGCCAGAACGTCGCCCGAGCGCGGCGGCGTCGCCTTGGCCATGAGCTCCTTCAAGTCGGCGAAGCGGTACGAAACCTGCTGCCATGCCACGTGGTACATCGGGCTGCTCCCTGGGCAAATGGACCGGGGCATCATACGCGAAATATCACGGCGGATTCAAAGGGGCGCGCTTGGGCTTTGGTCGGAAGGCCGATGCAACGAGAGGCTGCCGGGGATTGCCGTCCCAACCCGCGACGGCCGAAGGTCGACGGGATGAGGTTAAGAAGCCCTGTGCCGGAGACGGCGATGGCCAGGACACCGATCTAGGACGACATGGGACGAGCTGCGCTCGACGAGGAGCTTTGAATTGCCCTGCGCAGTCCAAGGGGATCGGCGAGCGCGGGCAGCACGATGTCGTTGACGCCCGTGCCGTGGATCGTGAGCCGTCCGAAGTCGAAAAGCCGGCCGAAGAGACCCTGGCTGAGATTGACTTCTTCGATCGATCTCAATTGCATCTCCGAGGTCGCTCGGGCGAAGAGGCCGCGTTTGTAGATTATCCGCTCGTTGGTAACGCCGATCTCCTGCGTCCACATCGGAACCATGACCAAGAGAAAAAGCACGGCCCCGGCAGCGAGGGCTATCCAGCCGAGCCAGCTGTAGCCATTGAGCGCGGCCATGAGCGCAATCAGGGCGAATAAGATCAGCGTTCCCCACCCCGCGGCGTGAAACGACCCAGGGGAAGCTCGCCCGGTAGCGAACGACCTCGTTCTGTCCGAGGGTTTCGTCGATATAGCCCATGAGTTCTCTCTAGCATGAGCGCTCACGAGAGTCGCTTGCGCCACCTCGTCGGTTCGCGCGACCGTCCTGACCGAGACAAGGCAACGACAGTGCCGTGTCGGGCAGTCGGTCGGAAAACAATGCTTGATTGGCGGTGCCGGCCGGCCGCGGAGGCAAGAGCCTTGTTCGGCCCATTGGGTCTAGAGCTGGCCTCAAAATCCGGCGGATAGGTCGGCCGCGCCATTCGCGGCACGGCCGACCGCGCTCCGTCAGATCTTCTCGCCGACTCGAGCTTCCTCGGCGGCGATCTCGGCTTGGCGCCGCCTGATCTCCTCGCCGATGGGCGGGCCCGCGAAGCGCTTTCCATAAAGCGCGAGGGAGAGCACGACCATCGCCGCCAGCACGCAGCCGGCGTAGAGAGCGGCATTCTCGCTGCCCTCGACGGTGCCCCACAAGAACCAGACGGCCGCCGCCGCCAGCACGGAGAAAATCAGACTGACGATCCGGTTCGATTCCATCGAGGCCCACAATCCGGCCATCGCCAATAGACCGATGATGATCAGGTAGCCGACTTTCTGCTGCGGCGGCACCACGCCGACGGTGATCAATATGGCGCCCCCGATGATGGCGAGGAGAGCCACGGGAATGGACGCGCCGCCGAGATTGAACGGCCCCTTGTGCTTCCAGTGACCGCCCATCTCCGAGACCATCGCCGCCGCAACCGGCATAATGTAGGAGATGTAGAGAAAGACCGCGCAACCGGTCGACAGCACGATGAAGGCATCGCCGTAGAGCGTCGCCAGCACCGCCAGGAGCCCGCCGGCCCAGATCGCCGGACCCGGAGTACGTGTCGTCGGGCTTACTGAACGCAAAGCGCCTGAAGCCGGAAGGCCGCCGTCGCGCGCGAAAGCGTACATCATGCGCGACATCGACGTCAGGCCGGCGAGCGCGCACAGGAAGTTCGAGGCGACGATGCCGATGATCAGGAGCGCCCTCAGGAACTGCGGCATCGGCGAGTTCGCCAAGAGCCAATTGAACGAAGCCCAGCCCTGGGCCGCGCCGGCAGAGACGCCGTCGACGACCTTGCCGCTCGCATCGGTTTGATCGGGCATCGCCAGCACGAAGGCGCAGACCATGAAATATCCGAACAGGAACGACCAGAAGACCGAACGAATCATGCCTTTCGGCACCTCGACCGGTGCGTTGCGCGTCTCCTCCGATGTATGAGCCGAAGCATCGAAGCCCGTGATCGTATAGACCACGTGCAAGAGGCCCAGACCCAGGATGAAGAACCACGGCATGGCCAACGCCGGCCACACATTGCCGCCGGCTTCGCCGGTGAAGTTGGTGTACGTAAACAGGCGGCTGAAGTCGGGCGAGTGGCCCATGAAGGCCGCAAGCGCGATCGTCAGTAGCACCGTCGTTGCCAGAATGAGGTAGCCGCTGAAGTCGGTGAGAACGGTCGTCAAGCGCAGGAAGTAATGATTGATGATCGCCTGGACGATCGTGACGGCGACGATGAACCCCGTCTGGCGCAACCAGCCTTCGGAGAAGTCCCCGGTCGAGGTCCAGGGCGCGACGTCCCAGCCGAGCACCTGGGCGAGGAACAGGTCGCGGAACAGATTGTAGAGACCGAAATTGACCGAGGCGACGACGAAGATGAGGCCGAGCAGGTTGAACCAGGCGCCGGCCCAGCCGTAGCCGCGGCCGCCGAGCAGGGACGACCAGTGATAAATTCCACCCGCCGTCGGATAGGCAGAAGCGATCTGGCCCATCGCCGCGGCCACGATCAGCGCGAACAAGCTACCGAGCGGCCAGATGATGCCGATGGCGGCGCCGCCGCCCGCGCTCAATGCCGCTGGAAAGGCGGTGATGCCGCCCGCAACGATGCAGATGATGGCAAAGGAGATGGCGAAGTTCTGGAACGCGCCCATGCGGCGCGTCAGCTCCTGCGCATAACCCATTTCGTGCAGGATTTTTACGTCCGCTTTTTTTTGCTCGTGGGTGTAGTCTTGTTCGACTGTCATCTGATGCCCCTCCGTAAGACGCCGTCAGCCTTTGGTTTGGCGCTCGGTCCGCGCCGGCGACAGCGATTCATGCCCCTTGCGACTCTCCCTCTTGCTTCTTTCAGTTGCATAATTGTCGAGCGGTATCAATAAGCTTGACGAGAAGACGTGCCTTTAAAGCGGGATGGGGCAAAGGAAAAGGAGTGCTCGCCGTGGGAGGTCCCTCCGAATCGGGGCGGTACGACGTAGCCGTCATCGGCGGTGGCGTCGTCGGCTGCGCCGTGCTGCGCGCAGCGACCCTCGCCGGCTACCGCGCCATCCTCCTGGAGCGGGGCGCCGATATCCTTTCCGGGGCAAGCAAGGGCAACTCGGCAATCCTGCACACGGGCTTCGATGCACCGCAGCAAAGCGTCGAGCTCGCCATGATGCAGTGCGGCCGGAGCGCCTACCTCGAGCTTCGGGAGGCCATGAACCTCCCGCTTCTCGAAACCGATGCCGTCCTCGTCGCCTGGACCGACGACGAGGCCCAACGGCTCCCCGCGATCGTGGCCAAGGCCCATGCCAATGGTGTCGCAACAGTGCGGCCCATGGGGCTCGACGAATTGAAAGCGCGCCATCCGCACGTCTCGGCTCGTGCCGTCGCGGCGCTCATGGTGCCCGGAGAGCACGTCATTGACCCATGGTCCGCGCCTCTCGCGTATGCCACGCAAGCCGTGCTCCACGGCGCAGAGGTTCTGAGACGGGCCGAGGTTACGGGTGCGGAGAGGATTGCAGGAGCCTGGCGTCTTCGGACGCGGACGCGAGCGATCGAAGCGCGCGTTGTCGTGAACTGCGCCGGCAATTTCGGCGATTTCGTCGAGGCTCTTGGCGGCATGGCGCGCTTTCGCATACGCCCGCGCAAGGGACAGTTCGTCGTCTTCGACAAGACGGCCCGCCGGTACGTTGAGACCATCGTCCTGCCCGTGCCGACGGAACGTACAAAGGGGGTCCTCGTCTGCCCGACGGTCTTCGGAAACGTGCTTGCAGGTCCGACCGCGGAGGATCAGGAGGACCGCGAGCGCGCCGAGGTCGATCGCGACACCCTGCTGCGGCTCATGAGCGAGGCCTGCCGCGTCGTGCCGGCGCTCGCCACCGAACCGGTGGCGGCTACGTACGCCGGCCTCAGGCCGGCAAGCGACCGCAGCGACTATATCCTCGAGGCGCTACCCGAACAGCACTGGATCACGGTCGCCGGAATTCGCTCGACCGGCCTTACCGCCGCGCTGGGGATCGGTGCACATGTCTCGGGGCTGATCGAGGAGCATTTCCTCGCTGCAAAGCCGGTGAAGACCGAGGTGTGGCCGCGCATGCCAAATCTTGCCGAGCACCTGCCGCGCGACCACGAGCGCCCCGGGCGCGGAAGCCTCGTCTGTCTCTGCGAGAACGTCACCAGCGATGAAATCGAAGCGGCTCTCTCGAGTCCAGTGCCTGCCGGCGACCTCGGCGGTCTCAAGCGGCGCACGCGGGCGTTGATGGGTCCGTGCCAGGGTTTCAATTGTCTCGCTGCCGTTTGCGCGATCGCCGGTGACCGGCTCCTCGAACCGCCTCCGGTCCGGGAATTTCAACGTGCGCACTGAGACGTTCGACTTGGCGATCATCGGGGCCGGTCCCGCAGGGCTGACGGCGGGGCGCGAGGCAGCAGCGCTCGGCCTCGACCGAATAGTCGTCTTCGAGCGCGAGGATACGGCGGGAGGGACCGTCCGCCATTGCGGGCACGTCGGCTTCGGAATGCGCGACTTTCATCGATGCTGGCGCGGACCACACTACGCGGAGGTCTTGCGCGAGCGGGCAAGCGGGCTTGATGTCCGCTTGAGCCACGCGGTGACCAATCTCGGCGAAGGCGGTCATCTCGCCGTGAGCACGCCCGCGGGACCGCTCGAGGTGCGCGCCGAGCGCGTTCTGCTGGCGACGGGCATCAGGGAGACGCCGCGTGCCGCGCGCCTCGTGTCCGGAGGCCGGCCGTTCGGGATACTCACGACGGGGGCTCTGCAGAGGTTCATATATCTCCATGAGCGGCTGCCGTGCCGGCGGCCGGTCGTCGTGGGAACCGGGGCCATTGCGTTCTCGACCATCGTCACTCTTCGTCATGGGGGAGGAATGCCGGCAGCCATCGTCGGCGAAGAAGAGGGTCTGGAGACATTTGCCGGTGCAGCGCTCGGCGCGCGGGTCTTGTTCGGCGTGCCTGTGTGGACGAATGTCAGAATTGTCGCCATCGAGGGAGCCAGCGTGGTGGAGGGCCTGACCGTCGAGCGCGGCGACCGGCGGCAAACAATTGCTTGCGACGGCGTCGTCTTCACTGGGCAATGGGTGCCCGAGGCGGCGCTGATGCGCCTGCACCCGGCCGGCGTCGACCAAAAGACGCAGGGGCCTTCGGTCGACGAGGAGCTTCGTACCTCGGACCCTCATCTCTTTGCCGCCGGCAACGTCCGCTTTGCGGTCCGCTCTTCAGGTCCCTGTGCTCTCGAGGGGCGCAGAGCTGCTCGCATCATTTGTAACGAACTTGGGGTCGGAAGAACGCGCCGAGCGGAGGCATGACGGTTCTCGCAATCGATCAGGGCACCACGAGCTCGAAGGCCTTTCTCCTGCATCAGGACGGCCGCTTCGAGCCTGTCGGAACTCGCACGCACGAACAGTTTCATCCTGCCGAGGGCCTCGTCGAGCACGACGCTGAAGAGCTCGCCACGCACGTCGAGAGCTTGATCGATGAGGCGCTCGACCGTGACCGCGGCATCGAAGCACTCGCTCTGACCAATCAGGGCGAAACCGTCGTCGCCTGGGACCGACGGACCAAGAAGCCTCTCTATCGGGCGATCGTCTGGCAGGATCAGCGCACGCAGTCCATGCTGGATGCGTGGGATGAGGAACGGCGCGAGATCGTGCGCCGCCTCAGCGGCCTTCCTCTCGACGCCTACTTCTCGGCATCGAAGCTCGCATGGCTTTGGACGAATGTACCGGAGGTCGCGAGGGCGGCCCGAGAGGGCCGGCTCGGCCTTGGAACGTCCGATGCGTTCTTTGTCGATCGGCTGACGGGCGGCGCAGAAACGGACGTAACGACTGCCTCTCGCACGTCGCTCATGAACATCAAGACCCTCCAGTGGGACCCGGAGCTGTGCGGTCTGTTTGGCGTCCCCCTCGAGGTCCTCCCTCGGATCGAGCCAACCGTTCATAGCTTCGGGGAGACGAGGCGCGGGCGAGGCACTCTGCCTCTCGTTGTCAGCATCGTCGACCAGCAGGCGGCGCTCTTCGGTCACGGCTGCCGAAAGCCGGGTGACATGAAGATCACGTTCGGTACCGGCGCATTCGCGCTTGCGCTCGCCGGTGAGACACCCCCCGCGCCCAGGGATGGGCTCGTCCCCACCGTAGCCTGGAAGATCGGAGCCGCCCCCGCGCTCTACGCGCTCGAGGGCGGCGACTACACCGCGTCCGCGGCTGTCGACTGGGCGATCCGTGTGGGCATAGCAAGCTCGATTGCCGATTTCGAATTGCCGGATGGACCCTCCGCGCTCGAGCGGGGTCTCGCCTTCGTGCCGTCGCTGGCGGGGCTCGCGGCGCCGCATTGGGACAGGAACGCCGCCGGGCTTTTTCTCGGACTGAAGCAGGACACCGGCTCGGCCGATCTCCGCCGCGCCGTGCTGGAAGGCGTTGCGCTGCGTGCGGCCGAGCTTATCGACGTCCTAGCGGCCGACGTCAGCGCCACGTCGATCGATGGGGGGCTGAGCAAGAACGCTGCGTTCGCTCGTTTCCTCGCCGATGCAACCGGCCGGCCCGTCCTCATCCGCGAGCATGCTGACCTCACGGCGCTGGGCGCGGCCGAGCTCGGCTACCATGGGATAGGAAAGCCACCCCCTGCGCGTGAGGCCGGCAGCGCCGCGAGACTTGACCCCGGCCCGCGGTCCGCGCGCATTCGATCCTTGCGGACGAGGTTCTCGCGAGCGATCGCCATCGCCCGCGAATGGGGGTGAGAACGAGGTGGGTCGAGCTCGGACGGATAGGTGCGATCTGGCGATCTCGCGCCGGCTTGATCCTGAGATCAGCCGGCCTCCTTCTCCGGCACAGGCACGTCGAAGCCGTTGAGCGTCACTGAGACCAGGGAGTAAAGGCCGACAAGGTAAATGAGCTCGGCCGCGCCGCTCTCCCCGAACGCTTGGACCGCCTGGCGGTAGTTGAGCTCCGGCAATACGCCGCCGCGGACGAGTGCGGAGGCAACGTCATAAGCAATCGCCTCCTCGGCAGTGAGGTTGGCGGGGCGCTGACCGGCTACAATGGTTGCGAGCTTGTCATCGGCGAGCCCGCGTTGCTCGGCGATGATGACATGGGCGTAGAGCTCATACGCGGCGCGAAACATGGCGCCGGTCACGAGGATCGCCACCTCCCGCACGGGCCTTGGCAAGGATGGTGAAACGGCGAGAGCCTTGGTCAATTCCCAAATGGGCTTGCCGAATTTCGGCTCATGCAGCCAGGGATTCCAAGGCCCGAGCAGGGCTCCTCCGACGCCGATGGCTTTGAAGCCCCGAAAGTAATCCGCGATGCCGGCACGCATGTCGTCATAGATCGGCCGCTGCTCGCGGCTGAGGTTGTCGGGTTCAATGAGGGGTACGCGCATGGGGTGTCTCCGCGGAGCAGGCCAATGGGTTCTCGCCATTGATAGAGATGTGAACACTACGCGCGCACATGCGCTAGGACCTCACAGAGTAACAAGCCGTTCAATGACGTTAAAAAGTTGGAAAGTGGTTCGTGGTGCTGACCGCGTGCTTTCCGCAGGATCGCATCGCCTTTCTCGGGTTCATCGCGCTTTGGGTCGCTATCTGCGCATTTAGCCGCCACGCAACTTCGCAACTTCGCCTCCTACTCGGCAGCGCTCGCCGGTTATACCGCGATGATCATCGGCGCCGACACGCTTGGCGCGACCGGTGGACCTAACACCGACGTCTTCATGTTGGCGGTCTCTCGCGCCACCGAGATTTCTATCGGCATCGTGTCCGCCGGCATCGTTCTGGCGGGGACTGATCTCGGCGGCGCCCGGAGGCGGCTGGCCGCGTCCTTCGCCGCCCTGGCGGCGGAGATCACCAGCCGATTTACCGGAATGCTGGATCAGGCAGGGCCGGAATTGCCAGACACGCAGACTCTGCGGCGCGAGCTCGTCCAGCGGGTAATCGCGCTCGACCCGCTGGTCGACCAGGCGATCGGAGAATCCAGCCAATTGCGCTACCACTCGCCGATATTGCAGACAGCTGCCCACGCGCCCTGCTCCTGGCCGCGCTCTCCGTGGGCAGCGAGCTCATGGAGCTTCGCCGCATGGTCGGATTGCTTGGTCTTGGCCCGGAGCTCGACGCGGCGCTCGCCGCCGTGGCGCAAGGCCACAGCGCCATGGCGAGGGCACGGCTTGCCCGGCTCGACCGCCGCCTCGCCTCTCATCCCGGCGCAGAGCCAGGGGCGGACCTCGCTCTTCGGGCACGCGCCAGGATCCTGGTCGTCTCTGAGGCGCTTGCCCAGCATGCTGCCCTTTTCGACGCCGGAGCGCCCGTATGAGGTTCACCGAGATCGATCTGTTCGGCGTCTACGTTGCGCCGATAGAGTTTGCTGATCGTCGAGGCCTGGCTCGTCACAATCGCACTGCGTTGGGTTGCCGCCCGCTTCGGCTTGCTGCGCTACGTCTGGCATCCGGCCCTGTTCGTTTTCGCCGTCTACATGATCGTACTCTCCTCGATAACGCTAGTCGCCGCACGCTGAGCTCGTCATGACCGATTTAAAAACCAAAGCGAAACGCGTTAACACAGAAGGGGAGGCCGCCCCAGAACAGCCCGGCCGGCCAGCTGCTCCCGATGCCCTCTCGCCCCCTGAGCCGGCGCCCAGGTGGAGATCGCGTCGGTTTTTCCGCATCTTTCGGGTCTTGATCACTCTGGTGACAGCCGGGCTTGCGGTGCTGTTCGCTTGGAGGATGTGGGATCTCTATATGGGCGCGCCCTGGACGCGCGACGGTACTGTGCGCGCCTATGTCGTCACGATGGCGCCCGAGATCGCCGGCCGCATCGTCGAGCTGCCTGTCCGTGACAACCAGTTCGTGCACAAAGGCGACCTGTTGATGGTGATCGACCCCACGAACTACAAGATTGCGGTCGAGTTTGCCGAGGCGGCCGAAGAGCAGGCGAAGGCGATGGCGATCAATGCGCGGGCGGAATCCGAGCGCCGGGAAAAGCTGGACAGTCTGGCGGTTTCGGACGAGGTCAAACAGACCTTCAGGGCCCGGGAGTGAGGCGCCGGCCTCCGACGCCGATGGCATTGAAGCCCCGAAAGCTATCCGCGATGCCGGCACGCATGTCGTCATAGATCGGCCGCTGCTCGCAGCTGGAAAGTGAATCACAACCGCAATCTGTTAGACCAATGCAAACAATCTGTTCGAATTAACCGGCATTATTCTCTCTCCCGAAATGAAGCAGTATCCGCGCGCGTCGCCAAGTCAGTGGGACGCACAAGTGCGGCTATCGCGTGACGGCAGAAGCCAACGAAAGGAAAGCGATCCATGAAGACGAAGGCAATTGCAGTTGTGTACTCCCTGTTTGCGCTCGGCATGACCGCCGCTCCGGGGTTTGCCGACGACAATCCGACAGGTCTCCCCGACAACCCGGACACGGTCGAGAACGTCATCCCCGGCCCCGACGCGACGAACCCGACTGATCCTGCAGCCGCAGACAGCGCGGCAGCGCGCATCCCGACGACTGACGACAAGGCCGCATTCGAGAAGGCCGAAAAGAAGGTCGAGAAGAAGGCCGAGAAGGCCGAGAAGGCCGAGAAGAAAGAGGCGCTCGAGGGCGCTTACGAGCCGGTGCCCCCGAAGTAAAAGCGATAAGCTACGCTCCAACAACGATAGGGCCACCGGTTATCCGGTGGCCCTTCTTGCTTGTCCGGTTGCCACGATCGTGCTGCGCCAGTTTGTCGTTCCTGGGCACTTGCAGTCGGCCCTAGGTAGTCGCGGGTGAACTCATAACGGGACTGCCAACTCAGGCGTTGATCTCCGGGCCTGCGCTCTTCGCAAATCGAACCCTGCGTCGCAGGAGTCCCCCAACCGATCGAGATAGATGTAGACGACTGGCGTCGTGAAGAGCGTCAGAATCTGGGAGAGCAACAAGCCGCCGACGATCGTGTAGCCGAGCGGCTGGCGGATTTCCGACCCGGTGCCGGTGCCTAGCATCAGCGGCACGCCGCCGAGCAGCGCAGCCATCGTGGTCATCATGATCGGCCGGAACCGCAGCACGCAGGCCTGATAGATCGACTCTTCCGCACTCTTTCCCTCGTTTCGTTGCACTTCGAGTGCGAAATCGACCAGCATGATACCGTTCTTCTTGACGATGCCGATGAGCAAGATGATGCCGATGATCGCGATCACGCTGAGATCGACATGGACAGCCATCAACAACAGCAAGGCGCCGATCCCTGCGGACGGCAAAGTGGATAGAATAGTGATCGGATGTACCAGGCTCTCATAAAGCACGCCGAGAATGATGTAGATGACGACCAACGCGGCTGCGATCAGGGCGACCTCGCCCGACAACGCCGACTGAAAGGCGCTGGCGTTGCCTTGGAAGGTGGTGGCGAGTGAGGCGGGCTTGCCGCTTTCCTGCTCGAACCGATGAATGGCGTCGACCGCGTCTCCGAGCGCCGTGCCGGGTTTCAGGTTGAAGGAGATGGTGGTCGCGGGAAACATCCCCTGATGGTTGATCACGATCGGCGCCGGCATTGTTGCGCTGTTGACGAGCGTGCTCAGCGGCACCTCTTGTCCAGTGGAGGAATTCACATAGATGCCGTTCAGCGCTTCTGGACCGTACTGAAAGCGAGGATCGACCTCGAGAACCACGTGGTACTGGTTGAGCGTGGTGTACATGGTCGAGACGATGCGCTGGCCGAAGGCGTCATCGAGCGTGTTGTCGACCGTCGCCGGCAGGATGCCGAAGCTCGAGGCGACATCGCGCTTGACCGTCACATTGAGGCGCGGCCCGGCGTTCTCCTGGTCGGAGGTGACATCGGTAATTCCGGGAATGCTCTTGAGCTTATCCAGAAAAATCGCTGACCAGTGATTGAGCTCGTTCGAATCGGCATCGGTCAATGTGTATTGATATTGGGTCTTCGACAACCGCGCGCCGACAGTGATATCTTGCGCGGCCTGCATGTAAAGTGAGATGCCCTGGATCCGGGCCAGCTTGTTCTGCAGCCGGCGGATCACCTGGTCGGCACTAGCATCGCGCTGATCGCGGGGCTTCAACGCAATGAAGGCGCGCCCCTGATTGAGCGTTACGGTCGAGCCACCTGCACCAATGCTTGAGCCGACGGAAGCGACCGCCGGATCCTCGAGCACGACGCCGGTTACGGCCTCCATGCGCTGGACCATGGCCGGGAACGAGATATCCTGCGCCGCCTCTGCGATGGCGACGATCATTCCGGTGTCCTGCTGCGGGAAGAAGCCCTTGGGTATGACGACGTAGAGGTAGCCGGTGAGGGCGACGGTCCCGAGCATCACCAGCAGCGTTGCGAACCGATGGCGCAGGGCGACTTTGAGGCCGCTCTCATAGAGGCCGAGCAGGCCGTCGAAGCCGCGTTCGAGGAGCATGTAAAGCCACCCGTGCTGCTTGCCGGTTTCGTCCTTGAGCAGGCGCGCGCACATCATCGGCGTCAGCGTGAGCGAGATCAGAAGCGAAAGCACGAGTGAAACGCTGATCGTGATGGCGAATTCCTGGAACAGCTTGCCGACATAGCCTCCCATCAGGAAGAGCGGGATGAACACGGCGATGAGCGACAGAGTAATCGAGATGATGGTGAAGCCGATCTCGCTTGCTCCCCTGAGCGCGGCTTGCATCGGGTCGAGGCCCTTTTCGAGGTGGCGGACGATATTCTCGATCATGACGACGGCATCGTCGACGACAAACCCGACGGCGATCGACAGGGCCATGAGCGACAAATTGTCGAGGCTGTAATTCATGGCGTACATCACCGCGAAGGTGCCGATGAGCGACAGGGGCACGGTGATCGCGGGAATGATGGTCGCCCAGAAATTGCGCAGGAACAGGAAGATCACCATCACCACAAGGGCGACGGTCAGCATCAGGGTGAATTGCACATCAGCGACCGACGCGCGGATGGTCTGGGTACGGTCGGAAATAACATTGACCTTGATGGCCGGCGGAATCGAAGCTTGCAGCTGCGGCAGCAAGGATTTGATGCGGTCGACCGTCTCGATCACATTGGCTCCGGGCTGACGCTGAATGGCCAGAATGATGGCGCGCTCGTTGTTGTACCAGCCGGCGACCAGGTCGTTTTCCGGGCCCTCGACCGCTTGGCCGATGTCGCGGAGGCGCACGGGCGCGCCGTTGCGGTAGGCAACGATCAAGTCGTTGTAGGCGTCTGGCTTCAACAGCTGATCGTTGGTGTTGAGCGTGTAGGTTTGACGCGGGCTGTTGAGCGTGCCTTTGGGAAGATCGACATTGGCCTGGGCGAGGACGTTGCGGACGTCTTCAAGGCTGATGCCGCGATTGGCGAGCGCCTGCGGGTCGACGCGCACGCGGATTGCGGGCTTCTGCTGGCCGCCGATGCCGACCAAGCCCACTCCGGAAATCTGCGAGATTTTCGGCAGCAGAATGTTCTCCGCATAGGCATCGACCGTCGTCAGCGGCAGTGATTGGGACGTGAGCCCGAGAACCATGATTGGCGTGTCCGCCGGGTTCACCTTCCGGATCGTCGGCGGATAGGGGAGGTTCTGTGGCAGATACGGACTTGCCGCGTTGATCGCAGCCAGGACGTCCTCGGCGGCGCCGTCGACGTCGCGGCCGAGCTCGAACTGGACCGTGAGCTGGGTGAAGCCGAGGGCGCTCGACGAGGTCAGCTGGGTCACGCCGGGGATCTGCGAGAGCTGCTGCTCGAGCGGTGTTGCCAGCGAGGACGCCATCGTTTGCGGATCGGCGCCCGGAAGCTGGGCCGTGATCTGGATCGTCGGGTAGTTGACGTTCGGCAGAGCGGCAACCGGCAAGAGCCGGTAGCTCGCGAGCCCGCACAGCAACAGGCCCACCATGAGCAGCGCCGTCGCGATCGGCCGGTGAATGAAGGTAGCAGAGATATTCACGGGATTGCCTGCTCAACGGCGCTCTGCAAGTCGGCCTCCTGCGCCGCTTTGCCGTGCAGCACTTGCACAAGAGCTCCGGGCTGGAGCCTATATTGGCCGTCGACGACGACGTTCTCGTTGGCCTCTAGGCCGGAGTCGATCAACGCTCGCCCGTCGCTGATCTGCGCAACGGTAACAGGCCGCATCTCAACCGTGCCGTCGGATCCGATCACGTAGACATAGGGGCCCTTCTGGCCTTGCTGGACGGCCGAGGCCGCGATCGTCGCCGCGTTGTGGCGCGTTTCGAGCAGCAGCGAGACATTTATGAGCTCGCCCGGCCAGAGCCGATGGGCCTTATTGGGAAAGTCCGCCTTGAGGCGGATCGTGCCGGTCGTCTGCAGAATCTCGTTGTCGACGAGATCCAGCTTGCCTTCGTCGAGCTTGATCTTGCCATCCTGACTGTAGGCGAGGACCGCGAGCGGCCCCTTTGCCATCCGTTGCTGAAGGGCCGGCAGATCGGTCTCCGGCAGCGTGAAGATCACCGAGATCGGCTCGATCTGGGTGACGACGACGAGGCCGTTCGGGTCCGTGGGGTGGATGATGTTGCCGACGTCGATCTGGCGCACGCCGGTGACGCCGGCGATCGGCGAGGTCAGTCTTGTGTATTCGAGTTGCAGCTTCGCTGCATCGATGAGCGCCCCGTCCGCCTTGATGGCCTCCTGCAGCTGCGACACCTGCGCCTTCTGAGTGTCGGCAAGTTGCGGCGTGGCCCAGCCTTTGGCCAGCAGTGTGGTGTAGCGATCGAGATTGGCGAGAGCGTTGCTGAGCTGGGCCTGATCGCGATCGCGGGTGGCGATCATCTGGTCGAGCTGCGCCTGATACGGTCGCGGGTCGATCTGCGCGAGCAGGTCGCCGGCGTTTACAGCCTGGCCTTCGTTGAAGGGGATCTGAGTGATCTGCCCCTGGATCTGGCTGCGGACTACGACCGTGTTATAGGCGATGACGGTGCCGACGCCGCGCAGATAGATTGGCACGTCACCGCTGCCAACGACCGCGGCGACGACCGGCACCGCCGGCGGCGCGGAAGGCGGAGCAGCAGAATCCTCGGATGCGAGCCGATGCGTGACGACGAACACGCCGCCCGCCGCGAGGCCGGCGATGGTCGCGGCAACGATAATGAGGTGACCTCGTCGCATTGGCGTTTTGTCCCTTCTCAGATGCCGCTCAGCACCCACCTGTCGCCAGTGTTGATCCGGTAGTCGGACAGGTGACGCCGGTTCCCCCGCTCGAGAGCGGCGAAGACGTTGAAAGGGAGGACGAGGTTGAGGACGATAACGACGTCGACGGGGAGGACGATGTCGGGAGAGAGGAGGAGGTCGAGAGCGAGGAGGACGTCGGGAGCGAGGACGACGTCGAAAGCGAGGAAGGCGCGGACAGCGGAGAGGTAGTCGAAAGCAAGGACGGTTGGCTCGGCGTCAAAGTGAACGGCGACGGGCTAAGGCCTCCCGTGCCAAGTTCGGTAGCTCCCAACGGAATTCCCAGCCGGCCGACCGGCGCGGCAGCCATCCCCGTCGGCGAGGAAGCCGATCCATTGGGGCGCGCCGAACCACTGCCCGCCGAGGCACATGTGCCGGACGCGGTTCCGGTCATGCCGCCGCCGTCAAAGGTCATGGCGGCGCTCGATGTCCCCCCGTTCGAGCTGCCCATGCCGAAGGATGTCTCCGGAATTGAGCCACCAAAGCCCGAACAAGCGCTGCTTGTCGCGGGACCCAGGGACGATGTGGCCGACGTCGCCGGGCTGATGCCGGGCGAGGCGAGCTCCGTGGCGCCGAGAGGAATTCCGGTGGGCGCGACCGGCAAGCCGGGACCTATGCCGAGCGGCGAGGTGACGCCGAGAGGTGAGGGACTGGATGTGCCAATCACGCCAACCTGAGCGAGGACCGAGTTGCAGGGGAGGAGAGCTATCGCAATCGCGGCGATCAATACGCGTGTCATCGTTCCCTCCCTCCTATGGGGGCCCGTCGTCGCCCAAGTTTGGCCGTGCCCGTGCTCCGCGCGAGCCTCTCCCGACACACAGTGGACCTTTGCGGGCAACGCGTGAACTGCCCAAGACGCGAATGCGCTATTCACTTGCATTAAATAGGTCGCACACGACGATCTGCCAATGACTGAGAAGAAAAGAACCCGGTGCGCAGTGCGAACCGGGCCCAGTCTAGGGAGGAAAACTCTTAGGGCGCGACAACGCTGTCACATTTCAATCGTCGGGGGAACATGCTCCGGTTCAAACACATTATTTGTTCCGGCCTAATTATTCGCGCGTGAGAGGGCGCGCGACTCCGGCCCAACGATCTACGATTTGGGCATGACTCCAGGGCCGTCGGGCCATTTCGCGATTGTCGCCTCGTCTACATTCAGGTGCTGGGCAACCAATGCGGGCGGCGTATGCGTCAGCCAGTTGCTGAGCGACACCTCCTGGTACTCGGGCGCCCTGAACACGCCGACGAACTGCAGGTCCTCGTCGCCGACGTTCTCGACGTAGTGCCCGAGATTGCGCTTCACGTAGCCGATGTCACCCGGACCGAAGTCCGTGGTTATCGCGTTGGGCCCCGTGTTGAAGACGGTCATGCGGCCCTTGCCCTTGATGTAGTACTGCCATTCGTCGGCGTTCGGGTGCCAGTGCATCTCCCGTATCGCACCGGGCTTCACCGTCACCAGCGCGGATGCAACATTCGTGGCCACATTGAAATTGGTGCTGTCGGCGACGCGAATGGCGCCGCCCTTGGTCTCTTTCGACGGCGCCGACGAGCCGAGCGGGAAGACGAACGGATGAGGCGGGACGCCTCCGTTCTTGCTGACCGCGGCGACGTCCGCGGCCAGGTCGCCGGGCACGGTGCCCTGGAAGATCCAGAGGTTCTGCAGCGGAATTTTCGAGAAGCTCTCGGCCGGCACTCCGAAGTTCTTGACGAGGACGTCGGGGGGCGTGTGGGCGAACCAGTCCGACACGAGGAGCGTGTTGAACTCGCTCTGGTGGCCGTTGTCGAAGCAGATCACGAACTCGCAGCCGTCCGGGCCGAGGCCCTGCAGCGAGTGCGGCGCGCCTGCCGGGAAATACCAGAGGTCGCCCTCCTTGACATCGGCGACGTACGGCCGTCCTTCAAAGTCGAGGACCGTCACGCGGCAGGTGCCGTAGGTCATGATCGCCCACTCGGCTGCCTGGTGCCAGTGCAGCTCCCTGATGCCGCCGGCCGCGAGGCGCATATTCACGCCTGAGATCTCGTCCGAGATTGCGAAGTCGGCCTGGGTGACCTGCCGGGCCCAGCCGCCGTTCTGGATGCGCTTCGGCGCATTGTTGAAGGAGGCCCAGCTCAACGGCATGCCGCCGACATCGGTCGCCGGCGGGGATTGCGCCGACGGGAACTGGCTGCCGAGGATCTTATTCTGCGGACCGGGATCGGTGAGACTGCCAGGGCTTATGGCGTTGATTGCGCCCTGCGGCGGCAGGTCCGGATTCCCGAACGAGCCAGCTCGCGCTGTCGCCGCGGCGGTAACCATTGCGCCGCCCGCTGTGGCTGCTAAGACGCTTCGTCTTGACATCATCTCTCGTATCTCCTTCCGAAGTGGTCGCCGGTAGTAGCGAACGCGGTCGAATTGTGGGCCCTCTGTCAACCCCGGTGTCTAGGTTCATATTGGCGCGCTTTAAGGGAACGGAGAATGCTCGGCCGTTCGAATGGGCTTTTCGCGCCGGCCGAAGATTGCGGTTCGATTTGTCTCGCCATCAATCGGGCCGTGACTGTCTTTGGCTGAGGGGACGACAATTTTTCCCACGAAGCTCGTATTGAAACGATAAAGGCGCTGCCGCCCTTCAGCTTCGCCTAGAACATACTTCGATCCGGGTTAAGAGCGCATTCGAACTTGCGGCATAGACCTCGCTGTCCGCGAGGCGTAATCCCCGCTGTGAACCGCGGATGCGTTAGATGACCGAGTCAATCCAGAGGTCTTGCCGCGGGGCAGCCATACGCCAAGGCAGCCATGAGGAAGTCGCTGCAGCGCAGCGTCAGGAATGGCTGGCCGCCATCCTCGCCATGAGCGCCGGGTTCGTGGATGCCTACGGCATCATCACATACAATACCTACCTGTCAGTCATGAGCGGGAACACCACTCAAACCGGCTTTAAAATCGGACAGGGCGCCTTTGGAGCAGCATTGCCGTCGGCTCTGGCAATCATCTTCTTCGTGGCCGGCTCCTTCGCGGGAACTTTGCTCGCACAGACCGCAGTGCGTAGGACACAACGTTTGATTTTCGAGGTGGTCGCAGCGTCGCTGGCAATGATCATCGGCTTCACACTGCTTGGCCACGTATCTTCCGAGGTCCACATCGCGGTGGCTAGTTTCGCGATGGGTGTAATGAATACGGCACTGTCGCGTGTCGGCGGAGAAGCGGTGAGCCTGACCTTTGTAACCGGGACGTTGAGCAGGCTTGGCGTGCACCTCGCGCTGGCGGTCAGGCGTGCAGCCCTCCCAGACAGCCAGGGATCGTGGGACACGCATACGCACCGGGCTCTACTCCTGGCGAGAATCTGGGTCGCGTTCCTGGCCGGTGCATTGTTGTCGGGAGCAGCGACGCCGAGCTTCGGCGTCTGGGTATTGCTGTTTCCCATATCGATCTTGTCGGGGCTCGCGGTATTCGACCGCACCGCGAACGCGGCCGTCTGATGTCCATGCTGCAGACAAGCCCTGGAGCCGCGTCGGCCGAGTCCAGGTAACCTGTCGGAGAGGTCCCCGTGGCATCGGCGCCACCTCCGTGGCTCGTACGACGCGGAGTGCTCTGCTAGCTGTCAGGGATGGCCGAGATCGTGGAGCCCGATGCGAATTGACCCGTCGGCCTCGACCTCGCCGCGCATGAACTTGGCACGTGCAATCCGCTCGAAGCGCCGCCGGAGCGATGAGCCGTCGCCTGTCGTTGCTTCAGCGGCCAAGAGCATCGCGAATGGCTCGATGCGGACAGTCACCGTCCGTCCATCGGCGCCATGCATGTCGAAGCCCAAAAGGCCCTTGATCAGGCGCGGAGGCTCGTCGCTCGAAAGTAGGGGCATGACTCTGCTCCGCACAATTTAGTACCCGAAGGTCAGGCCTGTGCCAATCGACGGAAACGGACGTAGCGCTGACGGCCGCCATCGACCCGAAGCTGACCTCAACGCGCGATGACGAGTGGCAAATGCCATAGCGCTCGAGCGCGTGGCCCTTCATTATTCCTTTATTTATTGCAACGCCCGCGTCTCGCGGTCGGCCGGCTCAATGAGCGGATCAGTTCCAGCCCGGCTGCGCAAGACGCCTTTGTCAGAGGAAATCTTCTCATGCCTGATGACACTCTTGACCTCACCATGGAATGGCTTGTCATGATTGCCGTGGGCCTAATCGCCGTCGTGCTTGGCTGGGACGGATTGTGGGAGCTATCTCTCGTCGCCACAGCCATTGGCGCGGTGCTGTTCCTCGTCCTGCTGGCCCACGAGATCGATCCGGCGCGGCACCGCGGACGTAGCGCCGCTCGCACTTCGCTGGATTACGCGTTGCAGGCGAGGGATACTCGCCATCGTGCCGACCAGCGGGGACAGGGCAGTTCCGTTTCTGGCCCATGAAACGGAAGTCCGGCGTCGAGCCCGAGCAGTGTTGTCGCGCAGCTGAGGGGCGATCATGAACGTCGGGCGTCGAGGAAACTGCCGGAGTGACTCGACGACTGCTTCGACGAGGAGAAGCCAGTCGTCGCGTCGGTTCTCCTGCGTCCAACATGTGTGCTGAACTCATCTGCACCTCCATATTCGTCAGAGAGTTCGCAAGGCGGCGGCGACCGCGTCGATCTTGCCGTCCAAGGATGCGGCGATCGCCGCCAACTCCGGGCGCCCGAGAGTCGCAAGAAAGGAGGACGGCCTGTCGTAGCAGATCACCGCTCCCTCGGAGTCCCCGTCGTCGTACAACGCTACACGGAACGGCACGTAGAAGCTTCCGCGCAGGTCAATGCTTATGATTTGATTGGCGATCACCGGATTGCCCACGAGATAGAGCGAGCACCGTTTTTCGCGACCCGAAAGAGAGGTGACCTTGCCTTGATCGAGACGCGCAATGATCATCAGACCGTGCGAGCCTCCAATCGCGTCGATCTCGCGCTCGACCTCGCTCCATGCGGTCTTTCGCTCAACAAGACGTTGCGTAACTGCCGGGTCGAGATGTCCAAGCTCGCGTTCGAAGGCGCGCACCAAAGCGTCGTAGCTCAGTCCAGTGGCGAGGCGCGTGTGTTGGATGGTGTCGCTTCGCTGAATAGCGCCTTCCAGTTTGGTGTCTGTCACGACGGTCCTCTACTCGACATACGTGTCCAAAGTTCACTGAGCCTTGGGAGCATTTCCCAGAGCTGCTGTCTCCGACAGCACGTCTACTTTTCAGCGCTGCGGGCGGCGTCTTGCCCAGCGCCCCGGGCTGCCGCCGTGATCACGGCCGCGATTTCCTTTGAGTTGCAGTCGTTGGGCCAATGTTGCCGCGCGGCCGGCCGCCCGATAACACCGTTTGAATCGAACGGACTGTTTGCCGGAACCGAAGATCGCTTGCGGAGCTTGCGCGCCTCGAGCCAGGCGCCCTCGATGACATCGGCCTGCCCTTGGGCAAGGCACTTGCGGCCGATGCCGCGCGGCAATTCCTGCGCCCGCTCAGGGATCCCTAAAGCGCCGAGCGCGAGCGCTTAGCGCACGACCGGTCGGAACTCCCGCCGCAAGGCCTTCATCACGGTGTCGTCGAGGTTCAGCGTTCCCCGGACCATGTCGGGCGGTGTCAACGCCATCCACTGGTTCAGGGAAACATCGGAATAGCGGCGCGCGTTGAACACGTTGATGACGTGGACCGGCTCCGTGCCGGTATTCTCGATGTAGTGGGCGAGCGTCTTCGGAACATAGCCAACGTCGCCGGCCCGATAGTTGAAGGTGCGGGCATTGTTGGTCGCGTCGAAGACCGTCATGCGGGCTTCGCCCTTTATGTAGTACTGCAGCTCATCGGCATCGGGATGCCAGTGCACCTCACGCATCGCGCCAGGCTCCAGGTGGATGATCAGGGCGGAGAGCGTCGTCTCGGGAAACTGCCGGGTGTCGATCACCTGGGTCGTGCCGCCATCGAACTTGTTCGGGGCGACCTTCGATGCGTGAAATACGTAGGACTGCGGCGGCGGATTGTTCGGCAACTGCTTGCGTACAGTGTCGAGCGCGGCCGGAACGGGCAGCCGAAAGATGTACTTCTCCTCCTTCGGGAGGCCTTTGAATACCGCTTCCGGCACGCCGAAGTTCTTGGCGACGACGCTCGGCGGCAGGTGCGCCATCAGCTCGGTGATCAGCAGGGTCTGGTTCTCCGAGAAATTTCCGTCGTCGAAGACCAGGACAAACTCCGTGCCCTCCTCGAGGCCCTGTATCGAGTGCGGAACGCCCGAGGGTACCAGCCAGACGTCACCCGGCTCGAGATCGTCAACGGCTACGTGGCGGTCGGCATCGACGACCGTCAGCCGTGCCTTGCCGGCAGTGATGTAGGCCCACTCGGCCTCCTTGTGCCAATGCAGCTCGCGCACGACGCCCGGACCTAGCCGCATGTTCACGATCGCCAGCGACTTCATGGCGGGCATTTCGCGAATGGTCACCTCGCGCGACCAGCCGCCGTCCTCGAGACGGTTGTGAGCAAACGCGAAGGGAAAATGCAGGTTCGGAATCGAGCCCTTGTCAGTCAGCGGGGCCGCGAAAATGTCAGGTACCTGGACCTCCAGCGGAATATTTCGCGGGCCCGCAACGGTGGCGCCTCGTGTGCCGTTGATGGGTTGCGCTACGGTCACGTCGTTGGTCATGTCGTCCATTTCAATCTCCTTCCGGCCAATGCTAACGTAGTGGAAGCCCCAAGCTGTGACTACCGACTCTAATTATTGCGATCCTGGCATTTTGGTTGGCTCCTATTGGCCCCGTCAATCGCGCCGCCAGAAATTGTTGCAATTCCGGCGCGCGGATAACGCCAGTTGATTGGAGCAGCCCGTTTGGATTGGGTGAAGATTGTCGGCGACGCGAAACCATGACTTTGCGGGATGGCAGGCGCGACGTGAACTGCATTCTTGAGCGAATACGACAATGGGAATGGGGCTCGCCATCTGCCGCTCGATCATCGAGGCTCACGAAGGCCGGCTGTGGGTTGATTGGTGCCGAAAGCCAAATCGGCGCTGGCTCCTGGCCTCGGAGTGGCAAATACCACAGCGCCCGCGCGCACGTTCCTTCATGATCCACCCAACGCGCTCAGGGCGAAATGCCCACCGCATTTGATCCTTAACGCGTGAATTAGCGAGCAGCGACGCTCGCAATGGCACCGCGCACCTCGTGGCGCGGGCAGATCAAGACATGCAAATCTAAGGAGATACGAAAATGCTGAAATCATTAGTTGCGGCCTTGGCGTTGATTTCGTTGACCGTCACCGCCTTCGGCGGGGCGGCGCAAGCGAACGGTTGGTCCTGTCCAATGCCCATCATGAAGGGTGGTTGCTCAGTGCTCGTACACCAGCCGGATCAGCCGACGCCCAAGCCGTAAAATAACCAGAGCTCAACGCAAGACAGGTCCGCGGCTTCGCCGCGGGCCTGTTTTTTTCTGACGCAAATTTTTCTGCACCAGGATGCTTCCGAGGTCGCAGGCAATCCCGGGCACTCCATCTACGTGGCTCGTACGCGGAGTGCTCCGCCAGATGTCACGGACGGCCGAGAAGCGACGCGATGAACGGCAACTTTGTCGGGAATCTAAGACTTGGAGACGTCTGCTCCGCTCTTAAGAACTCCGTCGCCCCGGCGCGTTCAAGCCGCACTTCTCCATCGGCTGTGCGGTCGTCGACCAGCGATCCTTGGTGATGGTCACGACGTAGCGCCGGCAGTCGCGTGCGGCGCTCTTCACGAATCGCACTTCGAAGAGTGCATCTTTCGGCCCGCGCCCACGCGGCCAGACGAAGACGTCGCCGTCGCGTGTCTCGGCCAAGGCAGTTTTGATCGCGACGCCCGCATTGCGATAGTCGGCGGCCGACATCCGCGTCAGCAAAACTCGCGACAGGTCCGGATGCAGGCCAGCGGCCAACGCGCGCGTCTGATAAGGGTCCGAGGTATCGACGGTGGGCGGCGGCAAGGGCGCACTTGGCGTTTCGTCTGAAGCCGTTTCGTCCGAGGCTGTTGCATCCGGCGCCGTCTCGTTCGGCGTCGTCGCAGGCGGAATGTTTGCCGCTGCCGTTGGCGGCATCGGCGTACCGGCCTCGGTGCCTGGAGCCTCGGTGATCTCGCGCGACACGAGTGGCTGTTGTAGCGGAGGCGAGGCGTCGACAGTCGCTTTGTGATTTGCCGGTCCCTGTGCACTCGACACTATCAAGGACGAGATGGCCGCGAAGTCGGTTGGCAGCCACTGCTCCCAGACAGCCTTGGTTTCCAGAACCGCAAAGCCGCCGCTGAACAGCATTACGATTGCGATCGCCGCCGGAAGCATCGTGCTCCCGCGACGCGCGCGCGGCGCGCAAATCGGCTCTCCCGCCAAGAACTCTTGCCGTTCGCGATCATCGTAGGATTGAAAATCCCAATAGGTGTCGGGGCTGGCGTGTGAATGAGAAGCGCGGGCAGCCATGACGATCCTCGTCTATCGATGTCGTTTCCCGCTACTGCATATGCATCAAAAGACTCGGGGCAAAAAAATGACGATCGCCTGAGAAGATCAGCCGCGACTTATAGCGTCGGCAAGGATAAGTTCTCGGCCGGAGCCGCCGGGGAACAGTCCGTGCCGCCTTCACTTGATCGCCGTGACGTGCGGGCGGCAGCATTAAGCAACCTGACCGGGGCCGATCGACGCCGGCGCGGTTTCAACTCGCGGGCGGAGCGTCGATCTGTCAGAATACGTGTTGAAAGTCAGTGATCGGCCGTCGCGGCGGCTTGCTGGGCACGCTACGGGTCTGAGCCCGCGATGATATCGGCACCATCCCGTGGTGGAGATCCGGAGTGATCGCCGAATTGTCGGGATCCTGGGATGGATCTGTCAGCCTACACTTTCGATGCCCTTCACGAGAGCGCAAAGTTGGTCTTTTGCCGCGGCCGCAACCGGGGTCCGCGTTTGCATCTCACATGTCTCGACGAGAGGGCGCACAGTTACATTCTCACATGGGTTGGCAGCCGTGTAGCCCCCACTCTCCGCAAGGCAATGGGAACAGAAGTGTCATAATGATCCACCTCGCGGAACGACCCGAGTATCTCGCAGTGAGGCGAAGGGTCGCCCGCTGGAAGCCAGAATTGCACGAAAATGCGCGAGCCGCCCAGCTGTTGGCTAGCCGCGGCCTGCAAGCTTGCGCTCCGGCTCGGCAACCGTCTCCGAGAGCCGTCTCAAGCCAGTTCCGCGACCGCGCGCGCCGCTTCGCCGATGGCAGCGTGGGCAAAGGCGTTCCAGGCCGTGTCGGAGTTCGCGAACCCGATGGCGCCGAGACGCTTCTTCGCTGTCTCGCTCGCCGTCTCGCCCTCCGCGACATCGTCGTAGAGGCTGTTCCAATAATAAGAATAGCCGTGCGACCAGCGGTTGACGGTGACGGCCAGGATATCGCGCTCGTGATCGAAACCGCCAGGACCCAGCATGCGCTGCAAATCCGAGCGGATCAGGCGTTCCAGCTCCGCGAAAGGCGTATCCAAGAGCCACTGGCGGCCGATACGGTACTGGTCGCGCGCCGTGAGCCCTTCGTTCGGCTTCAATGGAACATGAACCATGTGGACGACCATGGGCTCGTTCGGATCGCGCGGAGCCTTATAGGTCCCGAGCGAAACCGGATAGTCGAGCTTGACCGTCGTGAGGAAGCTCATCGGCGCGGCGATGTCGTGCACGCCGAGCTTCACGAAGCTTTGCCAATTGCGCACGAGCGCCTTACAGTAGAGAAGCGGCGCCTTGACGTTTTTGGCCATCGTCGCCCGCGCGGCGGCCGGCATGTCGGAAACGATATGGGGCATGACCATGCCGTAGGCCGCGACAATGGCGCGGCGCGCGCTGACGCGGTGGAGTACGCCGTCCGTGACATAGCCGACAGCGACGCCCTTGCCCTCGTTGCGGACGACGACCACTGTCGAATTCAAGCGGATGCGAACGGCCGAACCTAGCTCGTCGAGCTTGGTGTAATCGAACAGCGCCGAGACGACGTCAGTCATGTCGCGCCCCTGCGCGGCTTTCGGAATGAGCGCACGGACGATCAGGCGAGCAATCGAGGCGTTGCCGTCCGGGAAATGATGGATGTAAGGCTCCTCGCGGCGGCTTTCGAACGTGTCCGCGATGGTGAGGCCCTTGGCGCCTGGTAATCCGCCCTCCATCGCGTCGTAGGCCGCGATCGCGTCCACGCCCAATCCGAAATTGTCGTTGAGCCGGCCTTGGAAATAGTCACCCGCGTCCTTCGGCAGGCCGCAGATTTTCTCGATGAAGTCGCGGTAGCTGGTTTTCTTGAGGATCGCGACTTTTTCGTCCGCGCTCTTTGCGGCCATGAAATCCCGCCCACCTTTGTGCAGAGCGACGATGCCTTTCTTGCTGTCGTTCGAAAGGGGGCAATCGCCGATGAAAGCTTCGATCGGGCGGCTGTTCGGGGCGGCTGACCCGAACTCGTTGTAGCTGAGTACCAACGGGTCGCCGACGACGAGGGCGTCGCGACCGAAGCTCTCTTGCGCGAAGAAGACGCCGCGCGAAAGGCCGAGGCCCGGATAGAGCTTCCGGTGGAAGACGTTTTCGTCATAGAAGCGCTCGGGATCGAGCCCTAGCGCGCGGAACATCTGCTTGGCCGGCTTGCCGTACTCGGTGCGCGGCGACACCATGCTTTCGGAGCCGCCATAGCTTAGTAGGAGACGGCCGCTGGCGGTGAATTCATTGCGCCGCGCGTGACCGCCAAAGTCGTCGTGATTGTCAAGGATGAGGATTTTCGTGTCAGGGCGCCGTGCCCGCTGGAACCAAGCGGCGGAAAGTCCCGCGAGCCCGGCGCCGATGACCACGAGGTCGTAGGTCTCCTCGTCCTTCATGCCGTCGATCGAATAGACGACGCCGTCGCGGGCGAGCCCATGCATCACTTGGAAGGCAGCGTCGGTGGAGCCGCGCAGTCCCATGAGCGCCGGGGGGTAGGTCCGGCCCGCCTGTGCGAGAAGCTGCCTCGGCGATAGTGTCATTGCGCCCGCGACCGCGAGCGCCAAGCCATCCAGGAAGTCGCGGCGGGTGACGTTTTTCGGCATCGGCACTCCTGACCGTCCCGACGAAGCAAACTTCGCCGCATCGCAGCTGCAGTTCCAGAGAAATGATCTTCCGGTTTCTTCGATGGTGCAACGGGCGTCATGCAGTGCCCCAAAACAAACCCCGTAGTGCGCCACTCGTATTGGCGGCTTCGGCCGACTAAGTTAGGGGATCGTTCAGACGCTCTCCTCCAAAAGGCCCAACATGATTGACCGCCTGCTTGCATTTCTTTCTGGTAGCGAGACACCCGATCTGAAGGAGAGCGGTGACGACTTGCAGTTGGCGGTTGCCGCACTGTTGATCGAGGCGGGCCGCATGGACAGCGGCCTCGATAGTGCCGAGCGGGCGACCATCGAGCGGCTGCTGACGCATCGGTTCCAGATCTCTCCCGAGGCCGTGAAATCCCTCGTAGAGTCCGCGGAGCGGAAGATTGCGCACTCGGCCCAGTACTATCCGTTTACCCGGGAAATCAACATTCGGCTGAGCCAAGAGGAGCGCGCCGAGATCGTCGAGATGCTGTGGAAGGTCGCCTATGCCGACGGCGTTCTCGATCCCCATGAGGACGCATTGCTGCGCCAGATCGCGGGGCTTATCCACGTATCCGACCGCGATCGGGGCCTGGCACGACAACGCGCACTCGACGAGCGTGAACGGATGAAGGGGCAAGGCTGAATCGGCGCGCGCCGGCGCCGGGCCGACGCGCGCTTGATTCTCTTCTAGGCCGCTCGGCTGCCAACTTTGGCGCCCTTGGCCTGAATGAACGCTAGCAGGTCGGCGTTGACCTCATCCTTGCGCGTCGTGCACAGGCCGTGCGGGGCGCCCTTGTAGATCTTCAGCTCGGCGCCCTTGATCAGCTTAGACTGCAGCGCGCTAGCGGCGGCGGCGGGCACGATCTGGTCGTCGTCGCCCTGGATGATCAACGTCGGGACGGCCATCTTCTTGAGGTCCTCTGTCTGATCGGTCTCCGAGAAGGCCTTGATGCAGAAGTAGGCCGCAGGGAAGCCCGCCATCATGCTTTGCAGCCAGAACGAGTTCCGGACGCCTTCGGAGACCTTTGCTCCCGGGCGGTTGTAGCCGAAGAACGGCAGGCTCAAGTCCTTGAAGAACTGCGAGCGGTCGGCCTGCACGCCGGCGCGCAGCTGATCGAAGACCTCGACCGGCGTGCCGGCGGGATTGGCCGGCGTCTTCAGCATCAGCGGGGGCACCGCGGAGATGAGCACCGCCTTGGCGACCCTCTTCGTGCCGTGGCGAGCGATGTAGCGCGCGACCTCGCCACCGCCGGTCGAATGCCCGACGTGGATGGCGTCCTTGAGGTTGAGCTTGGCGACGAGCTCGGCGAGGTCGTCCGCATAGGTGTCCATGTCGTTGCCGGTCCACGGCTGGTCGGAGCGGCCGTGCCCGCGCCGGTCGTGGGAGATGCAGCGGTAGCCTCGCGACGCCAGAAAGAACATCTGGTCCTCGAACGCGTCGGCCGACAGCGGCCATCCGTGGCTGAACACGACCGGCTGCCCGCTTCCCCAATCGTTGTAGTAGATCTCCGTGCCATCATTGGTGGTGAAGGTCGGCATCGCCCAATACTCCTCGCGACTGATTTCAAGGTGTGATGGTCGAACTCATTCGAACGGCTGAGCCCCCTACGATAAGGGGAACGTCACCGGCGAATATGCACTCACCGCCACTAGGGCTATTGGTCCAGGCTTAGCAATCCGCTCGTTGGAAAGTGACGGCGCAATGCTTCGGGCAGTCGGCTGGTGGCGAAACCGATCTTTAGGGGGAAATGGCATTTAAGACATCCCGCACGAACGCCACGGGACAGAACGCCGCTTGTGGTCGCGTAAGGCCCAGACGGACGGCTACCAACCTATATGACGGCACCACGGCAATCATCTGGCCATCGAAACCCAGCATGAAGAATGCGTCCTCGGGCAACGTGCTCGACGAGCACGAGTTTACGCTGGGAATCTTCCGCCATAGGTGCGCGCCATACACCCCGCCGCTGGCGACCGTCGGGGTCGTCGAGTAGCGGACCCATCCTGGCGGCAGCACTTGTCGTCCGTTCCATATGCCGTCTTGCAGATAGAGCATCCCCAGCCGAGCCCAATCTCTCGCGGAGGCATAAGCGAACGATGACCCCATGAATGTTCCGCTCGGATCCAGCTCAAGCAACGCCGTCGTCATGCCAAGCGGTTGGAACAACTCCCTGTTGGGCATGTCCAGATAGTCAATGTCGCCCGCACTGTAGCGAAGGCGAAGCACGCGGTTCAGTATGACCGAGTTGCCCCAGAGTATCGCCATACGGTGCCAGGCCTATGTATCAGGTCGCGCGACGCTGCAAATGCTGCTGCGTCACACTCCAGGAACAGCATGCGCCGCACGTCGCTCAGCGGCGAGTCGTAGTCCTCCTTGAAATCCAGACCGCTCATCATTTGCAGGAGATTGCCGACCGTAATCGTCGCGCGCGCGTTGTCTGGCTCGCGCCACTCCGGCAGCAGAGCGTTTTCAACGAGGCTGAGCTTCCCCTGCCCAATGGCAATACCGACAAGGGCATTCGTGATTCCCTTGGCGAGTGACCAGCCGAGCTGTGGGGTTTGCTGATCGAAGCCGGCCGCATAGCGTTCGGCAACAATCTCGCCGTTGTGTACGACGACCACGGCTCTGGTCCGCTTCGTTGCTCGAGCGTTGTTCTCTTCGAATGCATTTGATAGCACCCGCTCGAGTTCCTGGACGGCTGAAGCTCGCCGGGACAACGCAGTACTGAAGGCGTCCCAATCCCGACCAAGTGTTACACTTGCTGACACCATCTGAGGGAGGCGAGCGGCACGTGAGGTCGTCGAAAGCTGATAGCGAGCATCCCAGCTGAGGTCGATAGATCGCAGTGCGGCGAGCAAGGCCAAGAAAACTAGCCGTCACCGATGAATGCGCACAATCGAGCTTGATGCGGATGAGCCGCGCGGCCAAGCCACGCCCAGCCTTTATGTCCTCGCGCATCACGGTATTGCAGGGTCTGCCTGAGACGAACCAACCAGAACAGACCATCTTGGCGCCGTAGCCCGAGCACATTCTTGCAAATCGATAGGCCCACACTCCGAACCATGCGCTCAGAACTACTATTGAGACTAGGATGCCTAGTTTGATACTCAGCCCCATGTGCGCGGACCTCCCAAACCGCAGAGAAGACCTGAGCGACATGACTTTGCTCGCGCTGTTCCCTAGGGAACACCCGCTCCCGAAGAGCCGTCGGATCAATGCACTCGCTTGAGCATCTGCTGCTCGATCGTCGTCGCTTTCTGGTAAGTTAGGCCAACGGGTCTCGGTCCCGTGACCACAACGGAAATGGAATGGCCAGGCGAGACGCCACCTATGCACGTCTTATGGCGCGGCGACATCCTGCAGAGACTACGGCTCGTCTCGGGGCTCATTCTATTCCTCTTCGTTCTGACGCACTTCCTAAATCACGCTTTGGGCCTGATCAGCGTCGACCTCATGCAGACCGTGCAGCAATGGCGATGGGAGATCACGCGCTCCATCGTCGGCACGGCCGTTTTGACGGCCGCTCTTGCGACACACGTGGGCTTAGCGCTCTACAAGTTGGCGAGCCGCGCAACTCTTAGAATGCCCGTTTGGGAGTTCATCCAAGTCGCCCTCGGACTTTCGATCCCGTTCTTGTTGCTGCCGCATATCGTCAACACGCGAATTGCCCACACCTACTTCGGCGTCAACGATGTCTACCTGTACGAGCTCATACGCCTGTGGCCGGACAGCGCTCTAACGCAAAGCCTACTTCTGCTGATTGTGTGGATCCACGCCTGCATCGGTCTCCATTTCTGGCTCCGGCTCTGGCCGATTTATCGCAAATTCGCGCTCGCATTCTTGACGCTGGCGATCTTCGTGCCACTCGCGTCCCTCGGTGGGTTCATGGTGGCGGCGCGCGGCATGGCGCAGGTCATCCAGGACCCGGCATTATTCTCCGACATCAAGGTGATGACGCACTGGCCGACGGACGGCGACTTCGAGGCGCTGGCAAACCTGAGGACGCTTGCACGCTGGGAATTCGCAATTCTACTTGGGTTTGCATGCGGCTATTTCCTCTTGCAACACGCTTCACGTCTCGGCGGCCCAAAGGTTACGGTCAGCTATGTCGGGGGCCCCACAATTAGGGCACCCGAGGGGCTCACTCTTCTTGAGATCAGCCGCCACTATAAAGTGCCGCATGCATCGGTTTGTGGCGGGCGGTCGCGCTGCTCCACCTGTCGCGTTCGCATCGAGCGCGAGTCCCCTCCGTTGCCCCAACCGCAATTTCCGGAGATCGTGACCCTGGGAAGCATTGGGGCTCCAAAGAACGTGCGACTTGCCTGTCAAATCAGGCCTACCGGACGCGTTGTCGTGACGCGGCTCTTGCGGCCCGGAAGCACAGGACCTGAAGCCGCATCCACTTCCGAAGAGAGCGCCGGCGGCTCGGAAAAGTTGCTCGCGGTGATGTTCGTTGATATGCGCGAATTCACCACCATCTCCGAAAAGCGAATGCCGTTCGATATTGTGTTCATACTGAATGAGTTCTTTGCTGTTGTCGGCACGGCCATCGTCGAGAACGGCGGTCAAATCGACAAGTTCCTTGGGGATGGTCTCCTTGCCGTGTTCGGCGAAGGAGATGGCGTAGAGACTGGTTGTCGCCAAGCGCTCCGCACCGCGCGAGCCATTGATCTTGCCCTCGATCACGTAAACGCGAAGCTCGAGGACGAATTGGGCCGATCGCTATGCGTCGGTATTGGCATCGACGCCGGCCCCCTTGTCGTCGGACGAATAGGGTTTGGGGAAACAGTCGATTTCACTGTGATCGGGCCGTCCGTAAACATGGCGAGCCGTCTTGAAGGCCTCGCCAAGGAAAAAGGCTTTCAAATCATGGTCACGCGCAATGTGGCGAAACAGGCGAGTTGGTCGCCGTCAAACGCGTTCACGACAACAATATCGGTTCGAGGCGTTGCCGAACCTGCGGAGGTAATCGGTATCATGCGGGGGCGCGATCTGCCGGCATCCGTGCTTGCTGCAGCATCTGATGCCGACGTTGGCGGTCAACCTCCGCGATCGCGTTAGAAGACCATGCCGTTCAGCGATCAATGGCCTGGGTCAACAACGTCAGCTCAGCCTGTCAATGTCTGATCTACATCTTAGGGGTATGACGTGTAAGCGCGGCGGAATGGCAGTTGCCAGTCAGCTTCTGGCTTTCCGGGGATCCCGGTCCTGTCAGTGCTGAGGGCCCATGTACCCGGGCAGCGTAAGAGATCAACGCTGGCAGCATGCCAGTGCTGCCAGATCCCTTGCTGTGCTCGGTTACAGCTCTTCAGCCGTAGAGGACCACGATCACACCGGCGGTCGCTACGGTCAGCCCCATAATGAGAAGGGTCACGAGCCGAATTGCGTCGGCCATGGCATGCTCCCTTGTGCCATATCATTTTGAAATTGCGAGGAGCATAACAGGTCGGTGAGGCCATGTTGTGGTCACCGGGACACGCGATCCCCAAATTGACAAGCCGATGAGCAGGCTTCAATCTTGCCATGCACAAGAAAAGAAGAGGAAACGCCCGTGAACCCAGACGATCAACGCCGCGACAGGCGTGAGATTGCCCTGTTGGTCATTGCCATTGTCGCAGTACTTGCTTTGGCGTTGCATTACGGATCTGACAGAGGCTTGGCGCCGACCGGCGCCGAGCAGGCGACCTTGACGCCGAAGTAGCGGCCTAGTCCCGCAGCCCGTCGAGGCGCCGGCCGGCGACGTTGTCACGCGTTGGCTGCTTAGTTAAGCAGCGACGGCGCACCTCGCTCAGGCCCGAGACATGATCATCGCAGGCGATCCCGGAGAAGCCTGGAGCGTCGGCAACGAGCCGACCGGGTCCGCCTTGGGCCGGCGCACGCGGAACCATGCCGCATAGAGAGCCGGTAGAAACAACAGCGTCAGGATCGTCGCCACCAAGAGACCGCCCATCATCGTGATCGCCATCGGTCCCCAGAATACGGAGCGCGTCAGCGGAATCATCGCCAGGATCGCAGCCATCGCCGTGAGCACCAGCGGCCGCGAGCGCCGCACGGTGGATTCGATGATCGCATCCCAACGCGAAAGGCCGGACGCCACATCGGCATCGATCTGGTCGACCAGGATGACCGTGTTGCGCATGATCATGCCGGCCAATGCGATGAGCCCGAGCAGCGCGTTGAAGCCGAACGGGGCATCGAACGCGAGCAGCGAGAAGCTCGCACCGATGAGGCCCAAAGGCGCCGTTGAGAACACCAGGAACAACGTCGAGAAGCTGTGCAGCTGCACCATCAGGATGGCGAGCATGGCCAGGAACATGAGCGGGAAGATCTTGAACAGCGCCGCGTTTGCTTTCGCGCTTTCCTCGACCGCGCCGCCGGCCTCGATGCGCATGCCGGGCGGCAGCGCGGCGGCGATTTCGTCGATTGCGGGCTGGATCTGCGCCGTAACGTCCGGAGCCTGCATGCTCGGAGCGATATCCGAGCGCACGGTCAGCACCACATCGCGATTGCGTCGCCACAGGATGGGCTCCTCGAACTCGTAGTGAACCCGTGCCACCTGCGAGATCGGAACGGCGGCGCCGGTGCGCGTCGGAATGGTGAGATCCTCGAACGAGGCGAGCCCAAGACGCTCTTCGGAGACGGCACGCGCCACGACGGGCACGAGCTCGATGCCTTCCCTGTATTCGGTTACCGTATAGCCAGAGAGCAGCGTCTCGAGCGTCTGCGCAATGTCTTGGGGCGTGAGCCCCAGCGACCGCGCGCGATCCTGATCGACCTCGAGCCGGATGGACTTTTTCTGCTCGTTCCAGTCGAACTGCACGTCGCGCGTATTCGGGTTGGCGCGCATCGCCATGCGCACCTTGTCCGCAACCGTCCGCACGCTGTCGCCATCCGGGCCGAGCACGCGGAACTGCACCGGGAAGCCGACGGGCGGGCCGAAATTCAGCCGGTCGATGCGCAGCCGCGCCTCCGGGATGACGTTGTCGGCCACGAGCCCTTCGAGGCGCGCCTTCAGCCGCTCGCGCGCTTCCGCACCCTTGGTCATCATCACAATGAGCGCGAAGCTCTCGTTTGGCAGCACGGGGTTCAAGGCCAGGAAGAAGCGCGGCGAGCCCTCGCCGACGTAGGTCGTGTAGTACTCGAGATCCGGGTCGCCCTCGATGAGAGCTTCCGCCTTCTTGGCGGCGGCCTCCGTGACTCCAATGGATGTGCCTTCCGGCATGCGGATCTCGATGAACAGCTCCGCCCGGGACGACGTCGGGAAGAACTGCTGCTGGACCTGCGTGAACGCGGCAATAGCCGCGCCGAAGGCGCCTAGCGTGAGCGCGATGACGACCCAGCGGAAGCGCACGGACCAGCCGATGGCACGGCGAAGAGCGCGATAGAGGCGCGTATCGTAGAGGTCGTGCGCGGCGAGCGCGTGCTTGGAGAAGTCCGGCAACAGCTTGACGCCGATGTAGGGCGTGAAGAACACGGCCACGACCCACGACACGACGAGCGCGAGCCCGACGATCCAGAAGATGTTTCCGGCGTACTCGCCTGCCGTCGAGCGCGCGATGCCGACAGGCAAGAAGCCGACTGCCGTCACCAGCGTCTCCGGTCAGCATGGGAAAGGCGGTGAAGCTCCGGGCGAAGGCGGCGGCGCGAATGCGGCTCCACGCCTTGCTTCCATCTTCACGACCATCGTCTCGACGGCGATGATGGCGTCGTCGACGAGCAGTCCGAGCGCGAGAATGATGCGCGCCGAGCGTGATGCGGTCGAGCACGCGAGCCCAGCCACCGAGCATGACGACGAGGACGACCGCGAGCGCGAGCGGCACCGCGATGCCGCGACGACGAGACTCGGACGCGCCATCCTGAGCGCGACGATGCTGACGATGCAGCACGACGGCGAGGGCCGCCACGAACGAGCTTTGTCAGGAACTCGTCCGACGGACGGCGCGCGACGTTCGCGCGGCTGATCGGTGATCTTGGTCGAGCGTCGACGCCAGGTCGGAACCTGCGTCTGGGCGTGCCGTCATCGGTCGTCCGCTTCGAGCGCGCTTGCCGAGGTCGAGCCCGTTGGCGTCCCTCCTGGTCATGGCCGCGCCGACGTCCGACGAGCCGTCACTCGCCGTGGTGATGGCGCACGAATGCTGCTCGGCTGGGTCCTCGTAGCCGCGGCTGCACGATCGGCGATGTCGGCGAGCCGGCAGCGTGCGTGCCGCCGGCCATCGATCGGGGCTGTCCGCGATCGGCCGCACATCGCCGTATGCCCGCTGCCAGGCGGATGCGTACGCCGATGGGGTCGGCGCTGGTCTCGACCGGTGCCGGCCGGCGGTCACGGCATTCTGGCGTCGCCAGGGCTGCTGAAGATGGCCTCGCGGCGACCGACGCCGAGCGTCGCCAGGCGGGCGATGCGTAGAACTCGACGAAGATCCGCTGCTGGACGCTCGCCGAGGATGTTCGACCTTGGCGACGCCCGCGACGTGCGCAGCAGGCGCTGGCGGATCGATCTCCGCTTGGTCGTACGAGCTCGCGCGAGCGAAACGATCCCGGGCGCCCGACAGCATGCAGATGGCGCGAGCAGCACGTCGCGCGTACTCGTCGTCGACAGAAGGGGCCGTGCGCGCCCGTGCGGCAAGTTGCGGGCTTCGTGTCGCTGAGCTTCTTGCGCGCTTGGTAGCACGGCGTCCGCGACCTCCTGACCGCGCGGCGTACAGTCCTTGAGCTGACACCGTGCATGACGGCGAGCGCCGGGGCGCGTCATCGGTCTCGACGCGGTCGTACGAGCGCGAGCTCCTGCAGGCGCTTCTCGAGCGTGCTCCGCGACCTGGTCCTGCATCTCCTGGGCGGTGGCACCGGGCCAGGCGGTCGGTGATGACCATCGTCTTGATCGCGAACGAGGGGTCTTCGGCGCGGCCGAGTTTGAGGGTCGCTTCATCGACCCCGCCACCGAGAACACGATGATAATGAACAGGACGAGCGCTGGGTATGCAACCGCCAGCGAGAGGTGGCGCGAGATGGGAATATTCGATTCTGAAGGTGTCATTGCACGACCTCGATGATGCGAACCGGCGTTTGACGATCAAGCTTGTAGAACGCCGAGCGCCTGATCGTCGCCTGCAGCAGCTCCCACCAGAGATGACGGCGGACGTCTCGGTCCAAGAGCTCACTTCGACGCCCTGCTTGATCAGGCGGCCGTGGGCTTCGTCGATGAGCCACACCGACGGCTGGCCCTGGTCCTTGAAGACAGAGGCCAACGGAAGCTCGGCGCGCTCGCCGGCGCCCGGGGATGCGAGATGGACCGTCGCAGTCTTTCCGAGCGCGATG
>CAVOUC010000017.1:0-213461 GCA_963699485.1 uncultured Alphaproteobacteria bacterium
TCGATCGATCGCAGCCGGCTCGGCTTCGGCCGTGCCCCAGAGGATCCACTGCAGCTCGCGGCCCTGGCCGGCGGTCGCGCCGCGCGGCCCCCAGGTGAGGAGCGAGCAGGGATCGGATTTATTGCGGCATAGGCCGCTCGCCGCCGCGCGCTCGGCGCGTCCCTCCGGCGCTCCGCCGTTGTCCTGGCAGAAGTTCCACTCGGGCTTGTCGGTGAAGTCGGTCGCCTCGAAAGTGAGGGTCAACGCGTCGGCACGCTCCGCGGCCGTGGGTGGCGGCTGACCTCCCATGACGGCGTCCCAAAGCGCCGCCGTGAGGACTCCGTTCCTGGCGGGCGAGCCGGCGGGCACACTCAACTTGTCGCAGGCGGCCAGCGCGGAAATCTCTGCGGCCGTGCCCGGACCAAGCATGCCGCGCCGATCCCGGTCCGCGACCGGAAGCTTCCTCTCTTTGCAGCCGGCGAGGCGCTGACGCAGCAGGTCCTGGAACTCGGCGAGCCTAGAGAAGGCCCCTGCTCGGATCGGATAATCGCGCGGATCGACGATAACCTCGTCGGCCGCGAGGGCGACCTGCCCCATCGCGACGGCGAGGATCAGGCCGCCCGCTAGGGCCTTGATCGATGCTTGATGCATGCTCGAAGCGACGTGGGTTAACGAGAGGAAGCGCCTTGGGAATCCGGCGAGCAAGCCGGAATCTCATTGCGGCGCGGATAGATATCGAGAAGGCGTGGAGGTGAGGGCAAGCCAAAGTTTCAAACCAAATTAATAAAGGCTCAAAGGCTCGCGTCTACGCTTCTCAAGTGATTCGGCTTTTCGGCGGGATACCCATGAAATTCAGAACCTTGTCCAAGATCGCCGGCGGGGTGCTCGTCGCGGGCTGCCTCGTGATGCTGGCCACGACCCAATACGCGCTCCACTCGCTCAAGGTCGGCGGCGATATCTATCGGCAGATCGTTCTCGGCAAAGACCTAGTCGCGGACATCCTGCCGCCGCCCGAGTACATCCTCGAATCTTATCTCGAGGTGACGCTCGCGCTCGCCGATCCCAAATCGGTCGAGGCGCGCCGCGAGCGGCTCGAGGTCCTGCGCAAAGACTACGATACGCGCCACCAATACTGGCTCGATCAGAATTTCGACCCGGCCGTCAGGGCCTCGCTAACGGAGAGCGCGCACGAGCCGGCGATGCGCTTCTGGGAGATCACCGAGAATGCATTTCTTCCGGCGCTTGCGAAGGGCGATTTGGATGGCGCTCGCGCCGCCTACGCTCAGCTCGCTCAAGCCTACGAGGACCACCGCGCGCGGATCGACGAGACCGTGCAAGGCGCCAACCGCTTCATAGGGGAAACCGAATCCGATGCAGCTACCCGGGACACGATCATTACGGTCGCGGTTATGACCGTGTCCGCGCTCATGCTCGCATTGCTCATTGCCGCGGTCGTCGGCCTCGAGAAGCGCCTGGTCGCACCCATTGGTCGCATCACCGCCGCCATGGACAGCTTGGCTAGGGGCGACCTTTCCACATCGATACCCTTCGGCGAGCGCACGGACGAGATCGGCGACATGGCGAAGACGCTGCGCGTCTTCAAGGACGCCCTCATCAGCCAGCGGCGCGCAGACGAGGCAGCCGCTGCCGATTCCCGGGCCAAGACGGCACGCGCACAGCGGCTTTTCGACCTGGCACAGTCCTTCGAGCGAGCGGTCGGCACGATCATCGGAACGGTGACGAAGGCGTCGAGCGAGCTCAGCTCGACGGCGGAAGCATTGACCGGGTCGGCCAAGGGGGTGAGCGCACAGTCGACCGCGGTGGCGACAGCCTCCGAGGAGGCCTCGGCCAGCGTGCACACCGTGGCCGACTCCGCCAATCAGCTCTCGGCTGCCATCCGCGAGATCTCGACCCAGGTCCACCAGGCGAGCCGGGTCGCGAACGAAGCCTCCATGCAGGCCACTCAAACGACGGCGCTCATGCGGAACCTGACCGAAGCGGCCTCGCACGTGGGAACGATCGTCGAGCTGATCAGGGGGGTAGCTTCGCAGACCAACCTTCTCGCGCTCAACGCCACGATCGAGGCGGCGCGGGCCGGGGAAGCCGGGCGCGGATTCGCGGTGGTCGCCCAGGAAGTGAAGATGCTGTCGGAGCAGACCGCCAAGGCGACCGAGGAGATCAACGACCAGATCACGGCGATCCAATCGTCGACGGAGCAGGCGTCGGCCTTCGTCACCGGGATTGCCGCGACGATCAACGAGATGAACGCCATCTCGGGTGCGATTGCGAGCGCCGTCGAGCAGCAGGGGGCGGTGACGCAGTCGATTGCCGAGAGCGTCAAGCAGGCGTCGATCGGCACTTCGGAGGTTGCCCGCAATATCAGCGGCGTCGCTCATTCGACCGAGAGCTCGACGGCGGGAGCGAGCCAGGTTTTCATCGCCGCGCGCCATGTCTCCGACCAGGCCGCCGCTCTGCGGTCCGAGGTCGAGCGGTTCCTCGCCGGCATTCGCGCCGCCTGAGGAGGCTAAGGCGTCGCGCCACCGCACTGCGCGCGGTGGCGCAAGAGGTGGTCGGCGAGCACGATCGCCATCATCGCCTCGCCGACGGGGACGGCGCGAATGCCGACGCACGGGTCGTGGCGGCCCTTGGTCACGATCTCGGTCTCCTCCCCATGCGTGTCGATGGTCTGGCGCGGGGTCAGGATCGAGGAGGTGGGCTTCACCGCGAACCGGCACACGACCGGCTGGCCGGTGGAGATGCCGCCGAGAATCCCCCCCGCGTGATTGGAGAGGAAGCGCGGCTTGCCGTCGGAGCCCATGCGAATTTCGTCGGCGTTGGCTTCGCCCGTGAGCTCGGCCGACGCCATGCCGGCGCCGATCTCGACCCCCTTCACCGCGTTGATGCTCATCATGGCCGAGGCCAAGTCCTGATCGAGCTTGCCGTAGACGGGGGCGCCGAGCCCGGCGGGCACGCCTTCGGCCACAATCTCGATGATGGCGCCAATCGAAGACCCGCCCTTGCGAATGGCATCGAGATAATGCTCCCACTCGGGAACCATGCCGGTGTCGGGGCAGAAGAACGGGTTGGCGTCGACCGTGTCCCAGTCCCATCGCGAGCGGTCGACCGGCTTCTCGCCGATCTGCACCAGCGCGCCGCGGATGGTGACGCCGGCGAGGACCTTGCGCGCGATGGCGCCGGCCGCGACGCGCGCCGCCGTCTCCCGCGCCGAGGAGCGCCCTCCGCCGCGGTAGTCGCGGATGCCGTACTTTGCCCAGTAGGTATAGTCCGCATGCCCGGGGCGAAACTTGTCCTTGATGTCGGAGTAGTCCTTGCTTCGGGTATCGACGTTGCGGATCAGAAGCGAAATGGGCGCGCCAGTGGTGACGTCGCGGACGGCCTCGTCCTCGAACACGCCGGAAAGGATCTCGACCGCGTCGGGCTCCTTGCGCTGGGTCGTGAACCGCGACTGGCCGGGGCGCCGCTTGTCGAGGTACTCCTGGATGTCGGCGGCGGCGAGCGGCAGGCCCGGCGGGCAGCCGTCGACAACGCAGCCGATGGCGGGGCCGTGGCTTTCACCCCAGGTCGTGACGCGGAAGAGATGTCCGAACGTGTTGTGTGACATGGATGCAGCGATTGCGCGAGCCGTCGCAGGCACCCGCAAATTCAAGACGATAGCATGAGCAACTCGAGCCCGCGGGAGGCGGGCCCCTGCGCCGAGCCCTCTCTGTAAGAGGAGGTGAGCTCGCCGACAATAGCCCGTTGCCCCTTATTTGATTGGAAGATTCTGGCGACGCAGATAATGAGGCTTAAGTGCGATGCGCCGGACGAAGGGAGGCACTTGGCGCAAGTGCGCTCGCCGCCTCGAGGCGGCGTGTTGCCGGTTCTGGTTCGTGTCGCAGTGTTGAAACGGGCGGCTCCCGGCGGTCTGAGCAACCGCGCTCGAGCGGCCCGGCAGTGCTTGTCGGAAGGGCCGGAGCTGCCGCTGCTCCGGCTCTTCTTTATTCAGATCCACCTCATGCCCGAAGCGGCGAGCACGAGCACGCGGTCCTGCGGGCTCTCGAGATCTGGGATCGACACGGGCGCCAATCCCAGGATGTGCGCGCGGAGCACGCGGCCCACCCCGCCGTGGCCGGCAACGACGGTGTCGCGTGTGACGTCTCTCAGCCAGTCGACGGTGCGTGCGAGGAGATCGGCATAGCTTTCCCCGCCACTCGGGCGCCAGCGGAACGGGTCCTTCTCGCGCTCGGCGAGGCCCGCGGGATCGATCGCCGGCAGGTCGGCCTGAAGCACGCCTTCCCAATGGCCGTAGTTGAGCTCGCGGAGCCTCTCGTCGACGCGATAGCCCTCGGCGGGAAGGCCGAGGCAACCGCGGACGATCTCCATCGTCTCGCGCGCGCGCCCGAGCGGGCTCGCGACGAATTCGGCGCGGGCGATGTCGGGCAGAAAGACGCGAAGTGCCCCTCCGTTGCGGAGCGCCTGCGCGCGGCCGCGCTCGTTCATCGCGAGGTCGCGCTGGCCTTGGTAGCGCCGCTCGGCGTTCCAGTCCGTCTCGCCGTGGCGCACGAAGTAGATCGTGATTGCGTCCCGCATGGACATGCATTCTCCCCATTCTCCCCCTTTTTAACGGGGAGAGGGTCGGGGTGAGGGGACACAACTCGCCGCAGCCGAGGCATCTGCCCCTCACCCTAACCCTCTCCCCACCGCGGGTGGGGAGAGGGGGAGCGCAATCATCTGGATGCTGTCCGGGATGGGGCTAAACGCCGTCGTTCTTGACGACCGAGATGTCGGGCGCGTCCTCGTTCTTCATGCCCTGGATGTGGTAGCCGGCGTCCACGTGGTGCACTTCCCCGGTGACCCCGCGCGACAGGTCGGAGAGGAGGTAGACGCCGGCGCCGCCCACGTCGTCGAGGGACACCGTGCGCCGGAGCGGGGAATTGTATTCGTTCCAGCGCAGGATATAGCGGAAGTCCGCGATGCCCGAGGCGGCCAGCGTCTTGATGGGCCCGGCCGAGATGGCGTTGACGCGGATGGCGTTCTTACCGAGGTCGGCCGCAAGGTAGCGCACGCTCGCCTCAAGGGCGGCCTTGGCGACGCCCATGACGTTGTAGTGCGGCATGACCTTCTCGGCGCCGTAGTAGGTGAGCGTCACGATCGAGCCGCCGTTGGTCATGAGCTTCTCGGCGCGCTGGGCGAGCGCGGTCAGCGAGTAGCAGGAGATGAGCATCGTCTGGGTGAAGTTCGTCTCGCTCGTATCGACGTAGCGGCCGTCGAGCTCGTTCTTGTCGGAGAAGGCGATGGCATGGACCAGGAAGTCGAGCCGGCCCCAGGCGCGGCCGATCTCGGCGAACAGCGCATCGACGGAAGCCTTGTCGGTAACGTCGCAGGGGAGAACGAGCCTCGAGCCGAGCTCGGCCGCCAGCGGCTCGACCCGCTTCTTCAGACGCGTCGCCCTGATAGTTGAAGGCGACCTCGGCGCCCTGGGCGGCAACGGCCTTGGCGATACCCCAGGCGATCGAGCGGTTGTTGGCGACCCCCATGATGAGGCCGCGCTTGCCCGCCATGAGTGTGCCGGCTGCCGTTGGGTTGCCCGCGGCCTGCTCGTTCATGAGCCAGTCGTTCCTTCTCGCTGGGGTAATTTGGGGCGCATCCTACACAAAAGGACCTCCCGGTCCAGATGGCGCCCGGAACCTCGGCTGCCGGCTTGAGTCTTGCTCCATTTTTCACCAGAAGGCGCGGCAACAACGGCTTTTGCCTTGCGCGCGACCCCCGGTAGAGTAAGGGAAATGAGGCGCCGGCTGCGCCGAGGAGCGAGCATGTCTGACCGCAAGGAGAGCGCGGGGCAGGACCGGACGGCGGGGGCGGCCCCGCAGCGCGACAAGCCGTGGCTCTTTCGCACCTACGCCGGTCATTCGACGGCGGCGAAGTCGAACGAGCTTTACCGGAAGAACCTGGCCAAGGGCCAGACCGGGCTTTCGATCGCTTTCGACCTGCCCACCCAGACCGGCTACGACAGCGACCACGAGCTCGCCAAGGGCGAGGTCGGGAAAGTTGGCGTGCCGATCTCGCACCTGGGCGACATGCGCACGCTGCTCGATGGCATCCCGCTCGAGCAGATGAACACGTCGATGACGATCAACGCCACGGCGGCCTGGCTGCTCTCGCTCTACGTCGCCCTCGCCGACGAGCAGGGCGCCTCGCGCGCCAAGCTCACGGGCACCATCCAGAACGACATCATCAAGGAATATCTCTCGCGCGGCACGTACGTCTTCCCGCCTGCGCCATCGCTCCGGCTCATCAAGGACACGATCGTGTTCTCGTGCCGCGAGCTGCCGAAGTGGAACCCGACCAACGTTTGCTCCTACCACCTCCAGGAGGCGGGCGCGACGCCGGCGCAGGAGCTCGCCTATGCGCTCGCGACCGCGATCGCCGTGCTCGACACGGTCAAGGCGTCGGGGGAGGTGCCGGAGGCAGAGTTCGGCAACGTGGTCGGCCGCGTGTCGTTCTTCGTCAATGCCGGACTTCGGTTCCTCACCGAGATCTGCAAGATGCGCGCCTTCGTCGAGCTGTGGGACGAGATCACGCTCGAGCGCTATGGCGTCGCCGACGCCAAGAACCGGCTGTTCCGCTACGGCGTCCAGGTGAACAGCCTCGGCCTCACCGAGCCGCAGCCCGAGAACAACGTCTACCGCATCCTGCTCGAGATGCTCGCCGTCACGCTGTCGAGGAAGGCACGCGCACGCGCCGTCCAGCTGCCGGCGTGGAACGAGGCCCTGGGGCTGCCGCGTCCCTGGGATCAGCAGTGGTCGCTCCGGATGCAGCAGATCCTCGCCTACGAGACCGATCTTCTCGACTACGGCGACATCTTCGACGGCTCGACCGAGATCGCGAAGAAGGTCGGCGAACTCAAGGAGCAGGCGAAGGCGGAGCTCAAGACGATCGAGGCCATGGGCGGGGCGGTCGCCGCCATCGACTACATGAAGCGCCGGCTCGTCGAGAGCAACTCGGCGCGGCTCGCCAGGATCGAGAGCGGGGAGCAGATCGTCGTCGGCGTCAACCGGTGGACGGAGACAGAGCCATCGCCGCTGTCAGCGGGAGAGGGCGCGATCCTCGTCATCGACCCGGCAGTCGAAGCTCACCAGGTGGAGAGCCTCGAGGCGTGGCGCGAGCGGCGCGATGCGAAAGCGGCGGCCAAGGCACTCGCCGATCTCGAGGCCGCCGCCAAGGAGGGCGGCAACATCATGGAGGCGTCGATCGCCTGCGCCAAGGCAGGCGTCACGACCGGCGAATGGGGCACGACGCTGCGCCGCGTGTTCGGCGAGTATCGCGCGCCGACGGGCGTTTCGCAGGCCGCTGCCGACCGTTCGGGGCAAGGTCTCGACGAGGTGCGCCAGGCGGTCGAGGACATCTCGGCCCGGCTCGGCCGGCGCCTCAAGTTCCTGGTCGGGAAGCCGGGACTCGACGGCCACTCGAACGGGGCCGAGCAGATTGCGGTGCGCGCCCGCGACTGCGGCATGGATGTCGTCTACGAGGGCATCCGGCTGACGCCGGCCCAGATCGTGCGCGCGGCCGTCGACGAGAGCGCCCACGTCGTCGGCCTCTCGATCCTCTCGGGCTCGCACGTTCCCCTCGTCTCCGAGGTCGTGGAGCGCATGCGGAAGGAAGGCCTCGCCGACGTTCCCCTCGTCGTCGGCGGCATCATCCCGCCCGAGGACGCGACGACCTTGAAGGCGCTCGGCGTCGCCGCCGTCTATACGCCCAAGGACTTCCAGCTCACCGACATCATGGCCGACATCGTGCGACTAGTCGCGGCGGAGCCGCGCGCAGCATAAGAGTGGCGGAGCCGCGCGCAGCATAAGAGTGGCGGAGCCGCGCCCAACATAAGTGTGTCGCGGAGTTGCGGGAGCAACACGAGAGCCTGTGACCGGCCAGCATCGGAATTGCGGAGCGTCAACATCTTCGTACTGTCATCATGTTCAATACAATTGACGGCCGCTACTGCGAACCTCATTTTCGCCGGCGACGAGTGAGACCGTTCGGCAGCGTATCGCGCAGAGGGCTCTTGCGCTGAGGGAGAGTGCGGATGGCTACCCCAACCTCCAATTCTGTTCCTGTCACTTACATCGATCCGGCGGCAACCGGCATCGGCCGCTATGTCGCCGACGGCGAGAAGTGGGGCGGGGGCTTGGGAAGCGGCGTCACGCTGACCTACAGCTTCCCGCGAGACCCGAACAGCGGTTGGCACTCGACGGGCTATGGCGAGGGAGAATGGGGCAACTGGTTGGCCATATCGGATGGCGAGCGTGCGGCAGTAAGAAAAGCACTGGCCGCTTGGAGCAGCGTCGCCAACCTGGGCTTCACCGAGGTTTCCGACAACAACTCGACGGTCGGTGAATTGCGCTTCGCCTATACGAAGGTGATCAGTCCTGAGGCGGCTGCGCACGCCTACCTACCGAGCTTGATCCTGAGGCCGGCGACGTTTGGTTCAGCTGGGACAACTTCAACCCGAGCGGCCTCGCGAACATTGCCGTCGGCAGCGACGACTTCCAGACGATCCTGCACGAGATCGGCCACGCGCTTGGCCTCAAGCATTCCTTCGAGAGCCCGAACGCCATTCCCGCCGCGCAGGACAACTACTTCTTCACGCTCATGAGCTACACGGCCTCGCCGTGGACGGACAGCAATTATGCCACGTTCTTTCCCACGACGCCGATGTACTACGACCTGGTCGCAATCCAGGCTCTTTACGGCCGCAACCCCTCTCACAATGCGGGCAACACCACCTACACCTTCAACGGCGCCAACACGTACTTTCAGACGATCGACGACGCCGGCGGCATCGACAAGATCGTCTACAACGGAACCGCCGGCTGCGTCATAAATCTCACGATCGGCAACTTCTCCTCTCTTGGCCGGTCGATCGATTTCGGTGGCGGTCACTCGAGCCGCAATACCGTCTGCATCGGTCCCAATACCTTCATCGAAAGCGCGGTCGGCGGCGCGGGAAGCGATACGTTGAACGGCAACCCGCAGGCGAACACGCTCGCCGGCCAGGGCGGCAACGACACTTTGAAAGGCAATGCCGGCAACGACATCTTGAACGGCGGGCCCGGCAAGGACACTCTGGGGGGCGGGGCCGGGCTCGACATCTTCGTGTTCAACGCGGCCCTTTCGCAGGCCTCGAACGTGGACCACATCATCGACTTCAACCATACGTACGACACGATCCGGCTCGACAACGCGGTCTTCACCAAGCTTCAGGCGACGCCGGGCGCGCTCGCGCCGGGCGCGTTCCACGTCGGTGCGAGCGCGCACGACGCGAACGACCGCATCATCTACGCCGGCTCGCAGGGAGTTCTCTACTACGATCCCGACGGGATCGGCGGAGCGGCGCAGATCATGTTCGCGACGCTCGGCACGAAACTGCCGGTAAACGGTTCCGACTTCTTCGTCATCTGAGGGATGCGCGCATGCGCGAGGATACCCGCCGGCGGCTCGAGCGAGCACTCCTCCTCCAACGCGCGAAATGGATCGGGGGCGCCGTAGCCGTCCTCCTTTTCGTCGCGGGCGGCTTCTGGCTCACCGGTCTCGACGCCAACGTCGAGACGCACCACGTGCCGGGTGTGGTCTCCTACGTCGGGCCGCTCAGCGGAACCAGCACGAAAAGCATCGAGGAAGGACTCGCAGTCGACGTGAAGCTCGGCGACGGGCGGGTTGTGCATGTGATGGCGCTGAAGACAACCGACCCCCACGTCGGCGACCACGTCGAGGTTGCCGAGCACGTGCACGGCTCGGGGCGCGTCACGTTCTCCTGGAGATAGCCGCAAGGTCGGCTCGCGTGGCCCGCCCGCCATTCTCCGTCCGTTGACGGGGAAGTCGCCGCGGCTATAGTGCCCACCTCGTCCCTAAGACGCTGGCCTCTGTGGCGGAATCGGTAGACGCGGCAGACTCAAAATCTGTTGTCAGCAATGACGTGCCCGTTCGAGTCGGGCCAGAGGCACCAAGCTACCGAAAGCGAGCTTCCCGTGTAGGAGTGATCGATGCTGGCCGGCGCCGAATTCAAGCGTCTGACGGGGTGCCTCTATGTCGACGGCGAGGCGCGCCCGAGCGAATCCCCGACCCGAAGATCGGTGATCGATCCGGCGACCGAGGATCGTCTCGGCGAGGTCGCCGACGCTTCACCGAGGGAGGTGCATGCCGCCATCGCTCTCGCCAACGTAGCGCAGCGCAAGTGGCGTGCGACGAACATGCTGTCGCGTGCAGAAGTGCTGCACGAGGCCGCCGCGGAGATGCGCCGGCTGCGCCCGGTGCTCGCGGAGATGCTGACGCGCGAGATGGGGAAGCCCTACAAGGAGTTTTTCGACGAGGTGAGCTGGTGCATATCGGCCATCGACTACTATGCCGAGGTGGCGCGCCACGAGAACGGAAAAGTCATCGGACCGACCGTCGACGGGCAGTTGCATTTCACGATCAAGGAGCCTCTCGGCGTGGTCGCGGCGATCATGCCGTTCAACTATCCCTTGGTGCTTCTGGCGTGGGAAGCGGCGGCGGCGCTCGCCGCCGGCAATGCGGTCATTGTCAAGCCGTCCGAGCTGACGTCGCTCACGACATTGAAATTCATGGAGGCGTTCAGGGCGCTCCCAAGAGGCGTCATGCAATGTATTACGGGCGGTGGCGGGATCGGGGCGTTGTTGGTCGAAAGCCCGGATGTTCACGGCGTTGCCTTCACCGGCGGAATAGAAACCGGCAAGATCGTCGCGAAAGCGTGCGCCGAAACCTTCAAGCGTTGCCTGATCGAGGCCTCCGGCAATGATCCGTTCATCGTCATGCCGTCGGCGCCGCTGCTTACTGCGGCGCGCGGGGCGGCATTCGCGGCCTATTTGAATTGCGGCCAGGTCTGTACGTCGGCCGAGCGTGTCTATGTCCATGACGAGATTTACGATGACTTCGCTGAGGCTCTCGCCACTGAAGCCGGGAAGCTGCGCATCGGCAACGGGCTCGACAAGGTCGATCTCGGTCCGATGGTGAGCGAGCGAGAGCGTGCCCGTTTCGAGCGCATCCTCGCGCGCGCGAGGGATCAAGGAGCCAAGGTCCGCACGGGTGGGGGCCGTCCGGCCGGCTTCAATCGAGGCTGGTTCGTCGAGCCGACGGTATTGACCGACGTGACGGCCGACATGGACATAATGAATGACGAGAGTTTTGGCCCTGCCGCGCCGTTGTGCCGGATCGGCTCTCTCGACGAGGCGATCGAGCTGGCCAATCGCTCCCGCTACGGTCTCGGCGCCAATATCTACACGGGCTCTCTCGAGGAGGCCATGCGAGCCGTCAACGAGATCGAGACGGGCATGGTCTGGGTGAATGCGCCGCTGCTCGACAACGCCGCGGGTCCGTTCGGGGGCCGGAAGATGAGCGGGACGGGACGGCAGCTCGGCTCGGAAGGGCTCGATCAGTTCCGCCACACGAAGCTCGCGATGATCGATCCCAAGGCGAGCGCCCAGGATTTCTGGTGGTTCCCCTACGCAGACTCCGAGAGCTTCAATAAGGACTGAGCGGCGCAATCAGGTCTGCTGCGGTCGGCGGAAGATCAGCGCGCCGCGGCGGAACGCGTGTGAAGGGTCGGCAGCGCCAGCCAGTCCGCACGATAGCGCCGTCCGCGGATCCGTCCCTTGTCGGCCGTATCGTAGAGGATCAGAGCTCCGCGCCGGCCGCCGCGCTCGAGCTCGCACACCCCTTCCGGGCGATCGGGGCCTTTCGGCCATTCGTAGACCGGGTGCGGCCGCTGTATTTTCTCGGTCGCCCGCGGCGTCCAACTGAAAAGCCGGAACGGCCCGTCGGCGGCGCTGACCGGCCCCGCAAGCACGAGCACCTCCTTGCCCCATCGCGTGAGGTCGCGCACGCCGAGCCCGCCGAGATCGATGAAATGCATCGCCGCGCCTCCCCCGTCGATGTGAAGGCCATCCTCGATGTGCACGGCGGCAACGAGCGCGATGCTGTCGACGACGGGGCCGCGCAGTCCGAGCAGCAGCTTGCCTTTCAAGGCCGTCATGCCTTCGATGTCGAGGCCGTTCTCCTTGCTCGGCAGGCCCGCGAACGGCGCGATGAAGGGATCTGCGGCGAGCACGCGCCTGAGGCTGCCCTTGCCTCTGTACGGCAGCGATTGTCCGGGCGCGACGATGTCGCCGCCGTCCGCCGTCAGCTCGACCGTGCCGAGGAGACGGCGGCTCGGGCGCGCGCGAAAGCGCGAATCGAGATAGGGGCTTTGCGTCTTGCTGGCCTGACGTCTGACGCGGCAATGCGAGCCGCAGATCCAAAGCCGGCCGCCGAAGACATCGACCGACTCGATATCGGCTTCGTCTTTCGTCTCGCGGCCCGGCAGGTCCTCGAACACGTCGTCGAGCAGCACCTGCCGGCTGAGCCTGTAGCCGTCGCGATTGGGCGCAAGGCATTCGATCGACCGGCCCTCGTCCGAGACGGTCCACAGATGCTCGCCCGCGAGCCGCGACTCCGGAGAGATTGGCCGTAAGCTTGGGATCGGCGGCGGCCTTGGCGTAATCGAGCCAGACGCTTTCGACCTTGATCTCCTCGCCCATGCTCACCTCGGCGATCTTCATTATCCGCAGATCGGGAGAAAGCGCCTTTTAGCACACAAACGCGGTTGTTTACCGGCAGTTTATTGCAGGGGAATGTGCGCCCAAGAATTCGTTGCGTATTCGAGGTTTGGAGCTCGCAGGAAATTGGGAGGGGTAGGGATTCGGTCCGCGCCGGCCCCTACTCTAAGCTTTTGATGTGGAGCGTTATTCGCGTTTCGAGCCGGGCTCGCAAAGCGAATCCCCTCTAGAGTGAGAGGGTCCGCGCGCCGTCGCGGCTCGCGGCCTCGGCGCCGCGGGAGGCGAGCCAGGATCGGACCGCGTCGGGCACGCCCTCGGCGCACGTGGGGAAGCGGGGCACGAACCCCGTAGCGCGCAGGCGCGCATTGGAGAGCGCGTTCTCGTAGGTGAGGCTTTCGGTCACTACGCGGCCGAGAAGCATCCGGCAGAGGAAGGGCGGCACTCTTCGTCCGCGCAAAGGGACGCCGAGCGCCTCGGCCGCGAGCTCGGCCAGCCGCTCGCTCGGAACGGGCGCATCGTCGACGATGAAATAGCGCCGGCCGGTCTCGCCCGCTGCGGAGAGGTGGAGAAGGGCGCGGGCGCAATCGTCGACATGGACGGCTGACGTGACCCGCGCCGGGCCGCTCACGCCGATGACGGGTTTGCCGGCCGCGAGCGGCTCGAGCACGTATTCGGCGAACCAGGAGCCGGGTCCGTAGACCCATCCGGGAAAGGCCATGACGACGGGCGGGCCGCGGCCAAGATCGCGCTCGACCGCTTCGATCGCCGGGGCAAGGTAAGGGCCCCAGCCGCGCGGGTTCGGCTCGGCGCTCTCGTCGCGCAAGGCGCTGCCGAGGTCGCCGTAGTAGCTGGTGCCGGCAACGTAGATGACGCGCCGGACGGCGCTCGCTGTGAGCGCATTGAGCAGCACGGAATCGAGCGCGAGACGCTCGGCGGCATAGCGGCGCGCTCTTTTGCCCGTCAGCCGACCACCGAACGTCTGGGGCTGCGCGAGATGCACGACCGTGTCCGCCTCGCGCGCCGCGCCGACCCAGTCGCCGCCGGGATCGCCGAGATCGCCGAGGATTGCGTCGGCGCCGGCACGCCGCAGCGTTTCGGCCCCGTCCCGCGATCGCGTCAGGGCCCGCACGCGCCGCCCGCTTGCGAGCGCCGCCCGCACGAGAGCAGGGCCGATGAAGCCGGTCGCCCCCGTGACGAAGACGGTCTCGCGCGCTCCCTCAATCTCGCTCATGGCGTCAGTGCAGCTCGTAGCAGTTGCAGAGCGTTCGCGGCGTGCGGGTCACGTCGTAGATCGTCGAGCATTGGACGAGGTACGTCTCGGTCGGGTGGCGGAAGAGGATGAGGGAGGTCCGGTTGTCGTAGCCGCTCGCATAGCCGGAGATCTGCCAGCCGCCTTTCATGAGGCTCTCGATCGAGATCGTGGGCTCCTCGGGCGCAGCCACGGCGGAAATGGACGCGAGCGTACACGCCAGCGATGTCACCGCGGCCCTGATAAATGTGAGACTTCGGCGAATGGGCGAGAGTTGTTGCATGGAATGCTCCTGTCGGTCGGAGAGAGAGGGCCGCAAGAGGAGAGATAGGATCGCCCGATGGCGCGCCAAGGCCCGAGCCGGCCGCGTCGGGGCCGCTTTCAGCGTTTCCTATAGAAAGGGCGGAGCCGCTAAGTGGCGACCCGGTTCCGGCCGGCGCGCTTGGCTTCGTAAAGCTTCTGGTCGGCACGCTGCAGCAGCATTTGAGTGTGCTCCTGTTCGCACAACTCCACGACGCCAAACGACGCGGTGATCCTTCCGATGCTCTTGTTGGTGTTCCTCAGCAGCAATTGCTTCGTTTCGCATTTGCGCCTTAGGCGCTCGGCCAGGCTCGCCGCGCTTGTCTGCGCGGTCTCGGGCAGGATCAGCCCGAACTCCTCTCCGCCCACGCGCGCGACCGTATCGGTGTCCCTCACGTTCTCCGAGAGCAGTCGCGCGAACATCCTCAGCACATCGTCGCCGACGGCGTGCCCATGGGAATCGTTGATGGCCTTAAATCTATCCAAGTCGCACATGATCAGGCTGAGAGCGGCGTGGCTGGTCCTTGCTTCCGCAACCCTCTTCGCCAGGATGTCGTCGAAGTGGCGGCGGTTGCCGAGCGAGGTCAGCGGATCCTGCAGCACCAGCTCCTCGGCGATCTTGAGGCTTTCCTGAAGGCCTTCGACTCGCGACTGGGACGCCTCGAGTTTGCCGTTGAGTGCGTTCACGTCGAGCCGCATGCGTTCGTTCTCTGCGACCAGCAGGTTGACGATGACGCGAACCTGTGCCGCCACGTCCAGAGCCATCAACCTGCTCTGCGCATTTGCAAGCGATTGGGTGTAGGTCTCGCTAGTCCCGAGATGGGATCGGAGAAACCCAAGGACCTTCGTCAGCTCGGCACTGAGCTGCGAGGTGGCTTGGGCGGCCCTCTTGGTCGGCGCGCCCTCGCTCGCTGCTGGCGACCTTGCCAGGGAGGCTCCCATGCCGGCCAAGCCGGCGACAGTCAGCAAGAGCGGAAGCGCAATGGCCAGGGGATTGTAGGTCGTGGTCAGGATAAGGCCCTGGGGATCGGTTTTCACCGCCTTGAGGACCGTAAGCGAGGTGAGGTCCAGCTCGGGCCGGCCGCTCTTCGATAGGGCAACGAAAGCGCAGACGCCTACGAAGCACAACCCTAGGACGAGGGCGAGCTCGACAAAGAGGCTGAGGCGATGTCCAGGCATGGGCAGCGATCTATGTGGGTGAGTTCGATGTCTCTGTTGATGTACACTGGAACGGCCGTTAGCCTTCACGGAGTGTGCCGCCCCCAGCACGAAAGCTGGCGACCAGGCTCATCTTCCGGTATCGAAACGTTTCTATAGAGTATGCTTTGGTTCTTAAGGATCGATTAGCAGACGGCTCTAGATGGCGCTTGCAACACGGACACGGAAGCTGAAGAAGAGGCCCTCGCGACGCTCAATCGGCGCTGTTCGTAATCCGGCTACGGAAGCGGCGATCCTCGGCTCCGCGGCGCAGGTCTTGCGCGCCGATGGGTACGATGGGTTTACGATCGAAGCCGTCGCCAAGCGTGCGCGCGCGGGCAAGCCCACGATCTACAAGTGGTGGAAGTCGAAGATGCGCCTCATCGGCGAGGTGTATCTGAAGCATGTCCCCGTTCGTCACACGCGCACCGATGTTCGCACTTTTGAGCAAGATCTCACGGCACAGCTCGAGCTCCTGTGGAGGGTGTGGTCCGATCCGAACTGGTCGATGGCCTCCCGCAGGCTGTTCTCGGAGTCGATGCTCGACTCCGAGGCCTTGGCCTTCTACCGAGACGGGTACCTGGTAGAGCGCAATCAGCCGTTCACGGACATCGTCGAGAGGGCCATCGCGCGCGGCGAGCTTCCTCCCGCGACCGATGTCGGGCTTGTCGTCGATGTGCTCTCGAGCTTTTGCTTGTTCCGGCTGGCGATGGAGAGGCCGGTCGATCGAGAGACAATATCCTCATTCGTAAATTTGCTTTGCCATGGTCTCTTCGGCCGGCGAACGAAGAGCGCCGAGTCCGACAGCTCGATCCGGGATGAGCCGCGCAAGGTGTGGTAGCGGCAGGGTCCGCATCAAGGCAACATGCCGGGCGGCAGGCCGCGTCGGGGCCGCCGTCAGCGGAAATCGCGCGATTTTGGAATGATTCGCTCGTTGCGCGGGTGGTTCGAGACGCGCGGGTGCGGCGGTCGGGCGATCTCGTCGGCGTGCGCGAGCGCGGGCACGAAGTCGTCGGCCTCGAGAAGGCGCTTCAATTCATGGCTGCGGTCGGTGAGGCGGCTCGCGACGAGGTGCACGATGCCCTCCGGGCTTCTCTGAATGCGCCCGTCGATGACGATGAGCCTCGCCCCCATCACCGCGCGCCGGTAGCGGCCGAGAATCTTCGGCCAGACGACGGCATTGGCGATGCCGGTCTCGTCCTCGAGCGTCATGAACACGACGCCCTTGGCGCTGCCGGGGCGCTGGCGCACCAGGATGACGCCGGCCGTGCGGCAGCGCGCGCCGTCGGCGAGCCGCCCGGTCTCGGCGCAGGTCGAGGCGCCCTCGCCGCGGAAGAGGTCGCGCAGGAACGACATGGGGTGCGCCTTGAGCGAAAGGCGCAGCGTCTGATAGTCGGCGACGACGTGCTCGGAGAGGGGCATGGCGGGGAGACGCGCTTCCGGCTCGCGGGCGAGCTCGGCGGCGTCCGCCGCGGCGAAAAGGGGCAGCGGGTGATCGTCGGGCAGGCGGCGCACGGCCCACAGCGCCTCGCGCCGGTCGAGGCCGAGCGAGCGGAAGCTGTCGGCTTCCGCGAGGCGCTCGAGCGCGGAGCGCGAAAGGCGCGTGCGCCGCGCCAGGCGCTCGACGCTGTCGCAGCCTTCCCCTCGCGCCGCCGACGAGAGCCGCAGCCCACTCCTCGCGGAAGCCGTCGATCTCGCGCAAGCCGAGCCGCAGCGCGAGGCGGCCGTCCTCGGCGCGCTCGAGCGTCGAATCCCAATGACTGTGCGTCACGTCGACGGCGCGCACCTCGACGCCGTGCTCGCGCGCGTCGCGCACGATCTGTGCGGGCGCGTAGAAGCCCATCGGCTGGGAGTTCAAAAGCGCCGCCGCGAATGCCGCCGGGTGATGGCACTTGAGCCAGGACGAGACGTAGACGAGGCGGGCGAAGCTCGCCGCGTGGCTCTCGGGAAAGCCATAGGTGCCGAAGCCCTCGATCTGGTGGAAGCAGCGCTCGGCGAAATCGCGCTCGTAGCCGCGCGCGACCATGCCCTCGACCATCTTCTCGTGGAAGGTGTGAATGGTGCCCATGCGGCGGAAGGTGGCCATGGAGCGGCGCAGCTGGTTTGCCTCGGACGGCGTGAACTTCGCCGCCTCGATGGCAATGCGCATGGCCTGCTCCTGGAACAGCGGCACGCCGAGCGTCTTGCCGAGCACGCGGCGGAGCTCGTCCGCGGGCCCATGCTCGGGCGCGGGCGAGGGGAAATGAACGGCCTCCTTACCCTGACGGCGGCGGAGGTAGGGGTGCACCATGTCGCCCTGGATGGGGCCGGGGCGCACGATCGCCACCTCGATCACGAGGTCGTAGAAGGAGGCGGGCCTCAAGCGCGGCAGCATGTTCATCTGCGCGCGGCTTTCGACCTGGAACACGCCGATGCTGTCGCCCGTCTGCAGCATGGCGTAGACCGCCTTGTCCTCGCGCGGCACGTTGGCGAGATCGAGCGCAAGACCGTCGTGGCCGGCGATGAGCGCGAAGGCCTTCCTGATGCAGGTCAGCATGCCGAGCGCCAGCACGTCGATCTTCAAGAGGCCGAGGGCGTCGAGATCGTCCTTGTCCCACTCGATGAAGGTGCGGTTCTCCATGGCGGCGTTGCCGATCGGCACCGTCTCGTCGAGGCGCCCGCGGGTGAGCACGAAGCCGCCCACGTGCTGGGAGAGGTGGCGGGGGAAGCCGATGAGCTCCGCGGTCAGGGCCGCGGCGCGGCGGATCACGGGATTGTCGGGATCGAGCCCCGAGCCTTGGATCTCGGCCCGCGACAGCTCGGTCGAGCTGTCCCACGACGTGCGGGCAAGCGCCGCGGTCACGTCCTCGGTGAGGCCGAGCGCCTTGCCGACCTCGCGGATGGCGCTCCGCGGCCGGTAGCTGATGACGGTCGCGGCGATGCCGGCGCGCTCGCGGCCGTAGCGCTCGTAGATGTACTGGATCACCTCCTCGCGCCGCTCGTGCTCGAAGTCGACGTCGATGTCGGGCGGCTCTTTGCGCTCTTCCGACACGAAGCGCTCGAACAGGAGATCGACCTCGGTCGGGTCGACGGCGGTGACGCCGAGCACGTAGCAGACGGCCGAGTTGGCGGCCGAGCCGCGCCCCTGGCAGAGGATGCTCCGCTCGCGCGCGAAGCGGACGATGTCGTGGACGGTGAGGAAATAGGGGGCGTAGGCGAGGCGCTCGATGAGGGCCAGCTCCTTGGCGAGGGTTGCCCGCACGTTGTCCGGGATGCCTTGAGGATAGCGTTCCTCCGCGCCGGCCCAGGTCAGCGCCTCGAGATGAGACTGCGGGGTTGCCCCGGGCGGCACTGGTTCATCGGGATAGTCGTAGCGGATCTCGTCGAGCGAGAAGCGGGCGCGGGCGAGAAGGCGGCAGGTCTCGGCGATCGCCTCGGGCGCGTCGTGAAACAGGCGCGCCATTTCCGCGGCCGGCTTCAGATGACGCTCGGCGTTGGCGGCGAGGCGGCGTCCCGCGGCCTCGATCGTCGTGTGCTCGCGGATCGAGGTGAGGATGTCCTGCAAGGGGCGCCGCTCGGGCGCGTGGTAGAGCGCGCCGTTGACGGCGATGAGCGGGACGCTCGTTTCGTTCGCGAGACCGGCGAGGTGAGAGAGGCGGCGGCGATCGTCGCCCCGGTAGGTCATCGCGGCGGCGAGCCAGACCGCGCCCGGCGCAGCCGCCGCCAAATCGCGGAGCGTTCTTCTTAGAGTGCCACGCTCCTGCGCTCCCGGGAGCACGAGAAGGAGAAGGTCGCGGGTGTCGGCGAGAAGGTCCTCGGCGTGCAGGAGACAAGCGCCCTTCTCGGCGCGGCGGTTGCCGGCCGTGAGCAGGCGGCAGAGCCGGCCCCAGCCGGCGCGCGTCTCGGGATAGGCGATGATGTGCGGAGTGCCGTCCGCGAAGACGAGGCGGGCGCCGACCGCGAGCCGGAAGCCCGCCTCGCGCGCGCCCGTTTCCTTCCACGCCACGTGCGCGCGCACGACGCCCGCGACCGTGTTGCGGTCGGCGATGCCGATGCCGGCGTGGCCGAGCTCGAAGGCCTGGCGAACCATCTCCTCGGGATGGGACGCTCCCTCGAGGAACGAGAAGTTCGTCGTCGTGGCGAGCTCGGCGAAGCGCGTCATGGGAAGAGCCCGTGCAGGAACCAGCGCGGAGCCCCCGTCTCGCGCCCGTAGAGCCCGGCGCGGAACACCCAGAAGCGGCGCCCGTCCGCGTCCTCGATGCGGTAGTAGTCGCGCGTCGGCTGCGCCCCCTCCGAGCGCCACCATTCGGGCGCGATGCGCTCCGGCCCCTCGGCGGTGACGACGCGATGGAGCACGCGCCGCCAGCGAAAGCGCAGCGGCGGCCCGTCCGGCACCTCCGCCACGGCCTCGATCGGCTGCGGCGGATTGAAGAGGCTCATCGGCCGGCGCGGCGGCTCGCCCGCGTCGCGCTCTCCCTCCCATGCCGTCGTTTGCTTGCGAGGCGTGGAGAGGGCCGGGACGAGGCGCTGGGTCCGCTCGGGGATGTGCGTGTCGCGCGCTTCGAAGCGCAGAACGCGTTCGGGGCCGAAGCGGACCGACAGGCGATCGATGAGACTGGCCACGTCCTCTTGCGCATCGCGGGCGCCGTCGAGACGCCCCTGCGCCGGAGAGAGCGGCTCCGTGACGAGAGCGCCGAGACGGATGATATCGAAGCCGAAGCCCGATTCGAGCGGCTCGGCGAGCGTGTCGAGCTTGTCGGCGAAGAGGCGCGCAAGGGGTTTCGCCTCGCGGGTCGCGCGCGCGGTTGCGATCGTGAGGCGCCGCACCGCGCCGTCGACGCGAAAGAAGCTCGCCTCGAAGCGCCGCCCGCCCAGGCCCCGCTCCTCGAGCGTTGCGCAAAGAGAGGCAGCGAGCTCGGCGAGCACCGCCAGGATGTCGGCGCTCTCTGTGATCGGCTCGGCAAAGCGCTGCTCGGTGCGGCAGACGGGCACGATCCGGCGCGGCGAGATCGGAGCGTCGAGAGCGCCCGTCGTGCGGTCGAGGGCAACGAGAAGAGAGGCGCCGAAACGGGCGGCGAGCGGCGCGCGCGGGCGGTCCATGAGATCGCCGATGCGCTTGAGCCCCATGCGCACGAGAGCGACGGCGACATCCGTCGGGAGGGCGAGGGCGGCGACGGGGAGCGGAGCTACGCGCATTGCATCCTCGCCGGGGGGCACGATGCCCCCCGCCCCGAACCGCGCGAGAGCGCGCGCTGCGTCGGGAGCCCCCGCAATGGCGCCCACTGCGCAGATCCCGGATCTCTCGAGATCGCCGATGATTTTCGCGATGAGCGCCCCCTCGCCGCCCGCGAGATGCGCGCAGCCCGTGATGTCGAGCACGAGGCCGTCGGGGAGATCGACGGCGACGATCGGCGTGAAGCGGTCGCACCAGTCGCCGATCTGCGCGAGGAGGACGGCGTCTCTCGCAGACGCCGTCTCGGCGACGGCAAGGTCGGGAATGCGCGCACGCGCGTCGGCGAGCGCGAGGCCGGTCTCGAGCCCGAGGGCTCGCGCGCGGGCGTCGAGGGCGACGAGGCGCAGGGCGTTCTGGACCTTATCTACGACGACGAGAGGCGCCTCAGCCGGCAAGGCGGAGAACGCGCTGCTCGGCTCGCGGCGCAGCCGGTCGGTCGCGAGCCTGGGAAGAAAGATCGCGAGGAAGCGGCGCGCTTCGGAACAGGCACTCATCACGGCTCCACTCTATGAGCCACGGGCCGCCGGGGGCGCCGTGGCGGTGACGCAAGAGGGTGAGGGCGAAGGTCGCGAGCCCGGGCGCATGGGCGGCAAAAGCCCGCGATCGGGCGGCGGCGACAAGCCAGCGCGTCTCGGCGGCGCTGGGAGCGGAGAGCCGCTCCCGTGCGCGCGAGCACGATGGTGACGCCGCTCTCTTTCGCTGCGAGGGCGAGGCGGCGGCTCGCGGTCAGCGTCGAGCCTTTCGCGGCTCCCCAGCTCTCGACGAGAACGGCGCCGAGGCCCGCGCAGCGAGCCGCCTCGACGGCGCCTCGGAGCGAAGCGAGGCCGTCGCGGGCGCGCACGAGGAGAGCTACGTCCGGGGCAAGGCCGAGGTCGGCGAGACCCTCGGCATTGGGCTCGCCGATCTCGCGCAGGAGCGCGTCCTCGGAAAGCCACAGGAGGGGGCGGCCGGGGGAAGCCGCGCGCAAGGCGAGGAGCGCCGCGAAGCCGCGTGCGGCGGCGCCGTCGGGAGCGGTGGCGGCGAACACCTCATGCACCGCGCCCCGTGCGATCCCGCCGCCGAGCGCATGGTCGAGTCCGGCATGATCGAGGCCGGCAAAGGGAGCGGTCTCGGGCTCGCGGACGGCTCGCGCTCCCGCGGTTTCGAGGACGGCAATGCTCCGCCTTAGCGCGCGGAGGGCTCTTTCCGGCACGGTCATGGCACACGTCGAACGATTATGTTCCTGTTTCGTTCTAATATAAAGTCAGAGGGCGGCCTGTGTCAATGAGAAGCGAAAAAATCAAACGCCTAAGCGCTCTTTCCCGCTGATGCCTTGGCCCCACACCGGCGCCGGATTGAGCCCATCCCCGGTTGCCCCAAATCGCGCGAACATGATAGGTCGGACGCTCGCTATCCGGCTTTCGAGGAGATCGATGCGCGCGAGGGCTGCGTTCACCGCATTTCTACTTGCCGCCACCCTCCTCGGACCGCGCGCCGTCGCGGGGCCGGCCCTCCTGTTCGACCCTTCCGACGGCAAGGTCCTCTACGCCGAGGACCTCGACAACCAGTGGCACCCTGCCTCGCTCACCAAGATCATGACGGCCTACCTCACGTTCGAGGCCTTGAAGGCCGGCAAGCTCACCCTCGAGCAGAAGATCCCCTGCAGCCAGACCGCCGCCAACCAGGCGCCCGGCAACCTCGGCCTCCCCGTCGGCGCCGAGATCACCGTCGACACCGCGCTCAAGGCCCTCATCATCAAATCGGCGAACGACGTCGCCGTCATGCTCGCCGAGGCGGTTGCCGGCAGCGACGTCGCCTTCGTTGCCCAGATGAACGTCACCGCACAGCGCCTGGGCATGACGCGCACGACATTCGTCAATCCCAACGGGCTCCCCGCCTACGAGCAGGTGACGACGGCCCGCGACCTCGCCAAGCTCTCCCGCGCCGTGCTCCACGACTTCCCCGAGTACGCGAACTACTGGTCCATGCCGGACATGCGCATCGGCAAGCGCCGCCTCGCCACCCACAACGGCCTGCTCAACTCGTTCAACGGGGCCGACGGGATCAAGACCGGGTTCATCTGCGACTCGGGGTTCAACGTCGTCGCCAGCGCCACCCGCGACGGGCACAAGCTGGTGGCGGTCGTGCTCGGCGAGTCGACGGGGGCCGAGCGCACGATCCGCGCCGCGAGCATTCTCGAGCACGGTTTCCAGAACTACGGTTGGAAGGAGCTGTTCAACACGGCGAGCATCGACAACGCTCCCATCGCCCCCGACGCCAAGGGCATCACCAGCATGCGCCAGTCGGTCGTCTCCTGGGAGTGCGGGACAGGGCGCAAGCGCGCGGTCGCGGGACGCAAGGCCAAGAGCAAATCGGCCAAGGCCAAGAAGAAGAGCCGCGGATCGGACGCCGGGGCCGCAGCAAGCGCCGATACGGGGCCGGGTTCGGCAACGGCCGAAAATGGGACGCCCGGCGCCTCCGCCGTGCCGACGACGGGCGCCGCATCGAAGACCAAGGCCGCCGGCGCCGTGGCCGTCCAGGCTGCGTCCACAGCCGTCCCCGAGCTCCCGCCGAAGCCCAAGCTGCGGCTGAAGACCAGCGCCGATACGGCGCCCGCGGCCGCACCGGTGAAAAATTAACGTCTTCGCGACGCGCCGGGACGAATTTCCAGCAGCTGGCTTCGATCTTGCTTTTTGACCTAGGTCAATTGCGCGAGGGTCACATTATGTCCAGGGACCAAGAGAGCCACGGCGAGGATGCTACTCCGAGCCCCCGCGAGGTCGAGCTCATGGCCGTGGTTCTCGAGGGCCGGCACGGCAGTTTTGCCGCCGATGTCGCCGAGTTCTTCTCCAGCGTGCATAGCCAGAAGGGGGATGCCGGCAGGTCCTGGGCCTGGGCCGGCGTCGCCAAGATCGTGCGCAAGCGCGAGCAGGAGCGCCTGCTCGGCGGTTGACTGCACCGAAGCTCGCTTCTGCAGTGAGCCGCGGCTCACGGCGCGGGGAATTAACGGATAATCAGCCTTTTCACATCGACGCCCCGATGACGAGCGTCCAGAACGACTTGAACTCGGTCTTCGGGTCCTGGACGAGGGCCAGCCCCATCTCGCGGGCATCCGCCAGCAACAAGTTCTTGTTGTGGCCCGGGCTCTCCTTCCACCCTCTCAGCACCTCGTCGAAACTCACCTGACCGGTGCCGACGTTCTCCGCCGCAAGGCGGGCCTTGTAGCCGGTCCGCTTCACGCGGTCCCAGGGGTTCGAGCCGTCGGAGCCGTAGTGGGAGATGCGGTCCCACTTGGCGAGATCGCGCGAGTGGGCCTTGGCCGCTTCGGCGAGCTCGGCGTTGATCTTGAGCGGCTTCAACCCGTTGTCGCGGCGGTATTGGTTGATGAGGTCGCGAGCCTTCTCGGGGTCGAGAGCCGTATTGGTGTAGTCGCGGTCGGCGAGCGCGCCCGGTGGCGCCTTCTCGAAGGTCCCGGTCGGGGCCTTGTCGTCGAGCTTGGCGACCTTCTGGTCGGCGGTTTGAGACTTGGCCGGCGCGGATGTCGTGCCGCCGTAGGTGCTGGCGAGCACGGAGGACGAGCCGGAATCGATCGAGGCGGTCGGGGCGCTCGAGCCTTCGGCGAATCCCGAGGACAGCATGCCGGTGTTGAGGCTGCATGCCGATAGCGAGACCGCAAGCGCGGCCGAGACAGCGACGCGATACATTCCACTAACTCCCGCCAAACGCGCGGAACTCATGAGCGAGCAAAGCATAGACCCGTTAACTCGCCGTTAATGGTAAGAAACCCCCAACCAACGCCTCCGGGAAATGCGTCGCAGGTCATCGGCTCAGGCCCGTCGATGTGTCGGGGCCTATCTCCTCGTGGCGTGCCCCCATTTCGTCCCACGAAGGTGTCGCCAATTTGACGGCCGGAGGGCGAAAGCTCGGCTCGTCGCACACCGAACCCAGCGAACCAAGCGAGGAGGATGAAAATGCGCTCCGACGGGCTTGCGCATAGAACTCGGAAAAAGCGCACGCCGTGACCCGCCTGCCCCTTGGAAGGGGACGGGCTCTCTCCCAAGATGGCCGGCAAGAGCCGGTGATTCGCGCGTCCGGATGAAGCGGGAAGGGGAACGCCCAAGAGCCGGCGCGCCCCGTCGAGGAAAAGGACGGCGCTCATGTCGGCGGTCGGCGGGGGAGTTCCTCTCGCGCGGACGAGAGGGGACGAGGCCACGGCGATAGGGACGTTGCTTCTCGTGCGCCTTGCGGCGGCCGAGGGCGCGACCCGCGCCGAGGCGGCGTCGGACCTTGCGCCCCTCTTCGTTCAAGCGCTCTCGCAGGCCGAGTGGCGGCGCACGGCCGAGCGCGAGATCGGCCAGCTGATCGCGGCGGGCCTCGCCACCGAGAACCGCTCGCGTCTTGCCGCAACCGAGCAGGGCGCCAAATTGGCCGCCGCCTATCTCGGTCAGAAGGCAGCGCCGGCGCGCCCCTGGGCCGAGCTGCGCGACGTTCTCCTGATCGCCAAGAGCCTCGGCGTCAACCATCTCGGCGCGGCGCGGCTCAAAGCTCTCGCCCGGCCCGACGAGCTGCGTGCGCTCATCGTGCAGCGCGCGTACGGCCTTGCGCAAAGGAAGAACCAGCCCCCGGCCAAATTGCGCGCGCAACTGGCCGTCGTCGCCCTCGAGCGGGCTTTCGGCAACAAGATCAAGGCGGGGCTCGGCAAGGGCTCGGCGCTTTCCGCCAAGGCCGGCCGGCTGCTTGCGGCCCAGCTCTCGAAAGCTCCGAAGGACTATGGCTCGGACACCAAGCTCATCGCCGAGCTCGCTGCCGAGCAGGTCGGAGCGTCGGACGCCACACCCGAAGCCCTGCGCGCGGCGATCCTGCGCTCGCTCGGCGCGAAGGTGCTCGAAGCGGCACGTCGCGCGCCCGAGGCGCGCGCTCCGAGCGCAGCCCGGCCGCTGCCGCCGCCCGCGAACGACACGACCCCCGCCGCCCACGCTCCGCCGCGAGCGCGAGCGTCCGGATCTCGCGCAATTCGCCCATGCCGTGAAGCAGGCCGCCCTCGCGCGCGCCGAGGGCTGGCCGGGAAGCCGCAAGGCCTACATCTCGCGGGTCTGGGAGATCATTCGATCGAGCGCGCCCGCCTGGGGCCTCTCGGAGATCGAGTTCAAGTGCATGCTCGCGGAGGCTCATCGCGTGGGCCGAGTTTCCCTCGCCGGCGCCGATCTCAAGGACAAGAAGAATCTCGCCGAGATCGAGAGCTCCGCCGTTCCCTACAAGAATGCGGTTTGGCACTTCGTGCGCGTGGAAGACTGACGCGTGCAGTCGCGGGTTCGTTGGAGATCGTCGCTTGATAGAGAGTGAAGCCCTAGAGGCAGAGCCGCGCGAGAAGCTGGCACAGGCCTTCGAGCATTCCATCACCTGGGAAGACGACATGTGGCGGGCCGATCCCGTCGATGTCGCTCTCGTGCACGCGAAGGCGCGCCGCAAGTTCGAGGAGCTTCTCTCCGCCGTCACCGCCAAGCGCGGGCCGGCGCGGGAAGCCCGAATTCTCCTGTTCCACGGCCAGTCCGGCGCCGGCAAGACGCATCTCCTGCGTGCCTTGAGGACGGCCGCGCATCGCCAGGGCAAGGGGTATTTCGGCTACGCGCAGATGACGCCGGATATCGCCAACTACGCCGACTACTACCTGCGCCGCCTCGTCCACTCGCTCGAGAAGCCCTACGATCCGGATCGCGAAGGCGAGAGCGGGCTAGCCAGGCTCACGCGCCGCCTCGCGGCCGACGGCGAGGTGATCGCCAAGGAGAAGCTTGCCGAGCTGAGAGAGGGCGCGCTCGACGAGGACGAGCTTGCGCGTCTCGTGCTCTCTCTTTCCGACGAGATCGTGGCCTCCCGGAAGTTCCGCGAGCTCGAGCTCGACATCAACATCGTGCGCGCCCTTCTCTATCTCGAGCGGCGCGACCCGCGCATCGACAGCCGCGTGCGCCAATACCTGTTCGGACGCCATCTGACGCCGCTTGCCCACCGCGCGGTGGGCGCCCTCGATCCCAATACCGGCGAGGACCGCGCGTTCGAGATCATCACCGCGCTCGGCACCCTCATGTGGACGGTCGACCGCGCGGCCCTCGTATTCTCCATCGACCAGGTCGAGGACCTGCGCTTCTTCGACGACGCCGAGGAACGCTTCCAGAAAGCCGTCCGCGACCTCATTCAGATCGCCAACCGCCTGCCCCACGCCATCGTCATCATCTCGTGCCTCGAGGACTTCTACAGCCAGGTGCGCGGCGTACTCGCCCAATCCTACATCGACCGCATCGAGAAGGCGGGCCCCGTCGCGCTGCTCGAGAGCCGCACGCCGGAGGAAGCGCGCCTCATCATTGCCAAGCGTCTCGAGGTCGAGGCTGAGCAGCACGCCGGCGGCTTGAGCTTCCCCGACCCGGCGCAATTCTTCGGCGCCGATTTCTTCGAGGAGTTCGCCGGCCTCTCGACGCGCCGGCTTCTCGAGCACGCCCAGAGCCGGCTGCGCGAGAAGGTCCGGCCCGAGCCCGAGGAGCAGGATGCGAGCCAGTCGTGGACGTCGACGCTCGCCTCCGTCCTCGGCGGCATCTTCGGGGGCGAGAGCGGACCGGCGCCGGCGCGCTCCGCGCCGGCCTCCGTCGATTACCGCGACGCCTGGGAGCGCTTTCAGAACGCATCCGAGGCCGAAATTCCGTCCGACGACAACGAGCTCATGGACATTCTCGTCGCCGCGCTCACCCTCGCCCGGGAGGAATGGGACGGCGCCGTGAGGGTGACGGCGGCCCGCCTCGAGGTCGCCGACGAGGTGCCCGCCGTCGATCTCAGGGTCACGCACAAGTCGGGCCATGCGAGCGAGGTGCGGGTGTTTCTCTGCAACCGTCCGACCCAGGGCGGAGGCTTGAAGCGCCAGCTCGACAAGGTGCTCCCGGCAACGGCCGGCAAGAGCTGCGTGATGCTGCGGGCGAGCGACTTCCCGCCCAACAAGAAGAACCAGACGGCGCAGGCGTTCCGCAAGTTCCGCGAGGGCGGCGGCCGGCAGATGCTGGTTCCGATCCCCGAGTGGGAGCGCATGATGACGGTGCGCGAGTTCTACGCCCACCACAGAAACGATCGCGGATTTGCCGCGTGGTTCGAGAGCGCGAAGCTCCTGTCGAACCTGATCACCGTCGTCCAGCTCCTGCGCCTCGACCTCCTCGGCAAGACCTTGCCGAGACCGCTCAGAGAATTGGCGTCCGACGCCGAGGCGCCCGAAGGCACGGGCGAGACCGGCTCGTTCCAACACGTGACGCAAGGGCCCTCGTGGGCGACGTTCGGGGTGGGAGCCATCGAGCCGCTTCCCGCCAACGACGACGAGCTGCCCCTTTCGGTCATCCTCGACGAGAACGGCGGCATCGCCACAAGCATCGTCGCCGGCCGCGAGATCGGCGGGCGGGCGAAGCCGATCTCGCTCAACATGAACGTCCTGAAGCGGCACGGCGCCGTGCTCGGCGGCTCAGGCTCGGGCAAGACGACGCTTGCCCTCTGCATCATCGAGCAGCTCCTGCTACGGGGAATCCCGGCGGTGCTGATCGACCGCAAGGGCGATCTCTGCAGCTATGCCAACCCGGACGTCTGGCGGGCGAACGACAGCGAGTTCACGGAGCGGCGCGGCGACCGCGAGCGGCTCGCGGACGCCATCGATGTCGCCGTCTACACGCCCGGGCGCGCTTCGGGCCGGCCGATCTCGATCACGCTTTTGCCCAACGGCATCAACGAGCTTCCCGATCACGAGCAGCAGCTGCTCGCCAACCTCTCCGCGGCAGCGCTCGGCGACATGCTGCATTTGAAGAACTCGGCGACGCACCAGAAGCAGTCGGGCACGCTGTCGGTGGCGCTGAGGATTCTCGGCGCCCGCCACAGCCGCGAGGTGACGCTCGGCGACCTCATTCACCTGCTCGAGGACGAGGACCCCGAGCTCACCGATCTCACGCAGCGCATGGACCCCTCGGGGCGCATCCGCCGCGATCTCGTCGCCCAGCTCGACAGCTTGCGCCACAGGAATTCGGCGCTGTTCGAGGGCGGCGGCGAGTCGCTCAGGATGGAGAGCCTGCTCGGTCTCGGCCCCTATGCGCGCGACGGGCGCACGCGGCTCTCGATCATCTACACGGGCTTCCTCGGCGACAACGAGAACATCCTGTTCTGGGTGTCGCAATTCCTGTCGGAGGCACTGCGCTTCTGCCAGAGAAACCCCAACGACGAGCTCCAAGCCGTCGTCATGTTCGACGAGGCCGATCTCTACATCCCGGCGAGCGCCAAGCCGGCGACGGCGGAGCCGCTGCAAAGCCTGCTCAAGCGGGCGCGCTCGGCGGGTCTCGGCCTCCTTCTCGCGACGCAATCGCCGGGCGACCTCGACTACAGGTCGCGCGACCAGATCACGAGCTGGTTCATCGGCCGCGTGCGCGAGGACACCGCCTTGAAGAAGCTCCGGGCCGCCTTCCAGAGCGAGAGCGGGCTCGATCCGGCAGCCGTGCTGCCCGGGCAGACCGTCGGCGAGTTCCACCTCGTGCAGGAGGGGCTTGTCCGCGCGATGAAGGCGCAGCGCTCGCTGATCCAGGCCGAGCAGGTGCCGTTCGACCGTATCGAGCAGCTTGCGCGCGAGACCAAGGGGCAGGACGAGCGCCAGCTGCGGTTGTTCGACATCCGATCATAAGCTCGGGCGCCGACGCGGGGCGTCGGCAAAGTTTTCAACAGCAATTTGCTGCGCCGGCGATATGGGAGCGGGGAGGTTCGACGGCCCTGGCGCTCAGGGCTGTTCTCTGCGAGGCGAATTTAATGCCTTGAACTTTGAAACAAATTTTCGCTCATCGTCGTTGGTTTGCTGCGTGTGCTGCTTTGCAATCGCCTATTCGCAACCGCGAGACGACAATGTGGCGGAAATGGGAATAACCACTGTGGGAACCAATTTTCTAGTGTACTATTTCAATTGAGGGCCGGGTTCGTTTAGGGGGTCTCGGCCGTCGCGGGGAAGGGAAGTCTGTTGTTAGGGGGACTGAGTTCGAGTCTGTGCAGTGCGGGGTAGTAATGCCATGGTTGGCAAGTCTTTTGTGATGATGGTGGTGGCGACCCTCTTGGGGCCGGCACTCGGCGTGGGCCTCTTCATCCTGCTCAACAACTTCTAATTGTGAGCAGCTTGATCAGGTAGCGGGGATGCTTCCTGCCTGAAAGGGGTCGGGCGGCAGGACGCTCTGTTACCCCCCGTTTTGCCATCGTCCCGGGTGAGGCGCACATCCGCGCCCAATTCCCTTCGACCTTCCGCCACAAAAGCGAGCTAGACGCCGTGAGCGGCGCTTTTCGGCCGCGGCCCCGTGCCGGCTCCTCGTGATGCTCGCCCTCTTGCGCAGTCTCGCTCGCCTTTTCGAGCTTCTCGTCAGCGTGCCGCTGCACCTTGCCCGTTTCGCGGTCGTGATCGCATCGATCAACCCGCGCCTCGGGCCGCTGAGATACGTGGCCGGTGCCGCTGCCCTCTATTTCGTTTTCGCAATCGCGCTCGTTTATATTGTCGCCCCGCTACGCGGCTATATCGGCGGTCTCTATCTCTCGGAAAAGCTCCGTTACGACGCCGAGCGCTGGCTGGCCACCGCAATCTATGACGCCAAGGGCAACTTCGTCGGCACGTTCGATGCCCGCCTCGATAGCCGGCGCGACGTGAACTACACGGGCTCCGCCATCGAGCTCGACGATTACACGGCCAATCCCGACCACAAATCGATCCCCGTGCGCGACGTGCCCTCGGCCTACTGGGAGTGCCTGCTGTTCCAGGAGGACCGCAACCTCGGCGGCCCCCTCAATCCCTTCGGCATCGATCTCGCAGGCGTCCTCAAAATCCCCTATTCGACGCTGCGGCGCTCGATCGCGCTGGGACGGCCCAGCCTCGGGGTCGGCGGCTCGACGCTTCCCATGCAGCTCGTGCGCGTCATCTACAAGACGCCGCCCGACATCCGCGAGGGGAGCCTTACGAAGCTCAAGCGCAAGCTCTCGGAATGGTGGCTCGCGCCGGTGATCTATTGGGAGCTGACGAAAAGCGGCGACGCGACGCCTTTGAAGCAATGGGCCGCCAACCATTTCTGGCTCGCACAGCGCACGGGCGGCCAGCCGCTGCACGGCGTCGAGGTGACGAGCCGGGTCATCTTCGGCAAGGAGGCGAAGGACCTTTCGGTCGCCGAGCAGTACGTGCTCGCCTCCGCCGTCAACAGGCCGATCATCCTCCTCGAGGGTAGCGCCCGGCTGAACGAGGTGCGCCTCGACCGCTGGCGCTACATCACCGAGGTGAGGGCGCGCACCTGTGCCGAGAGGCTCATCACCGACGAGGAAGAGAAGAAGAAGGTCCTGTTCGAGCTCATCGGTCTTGCCGGCGGTCCGCCGGACCCGAAGGTGAAGCCCAAGCTCGAGGCGGCGCTCGAGACGTATGCGCCCGATCTCGCCAAGCGCGCCGAGGCCAATCCGGCCATTCGCGCCAATGCGCTGCTGCCGTCGGCCCGATTCGGCTTGAGAGAGGAGATGAAGCAGATCTACGGCTTCGGCTGGCGCGATCACGTCCGCGGCGTCACGTCGACGCTCGAGGCCGCCGACAACCTGGCCTTCGGCGAGAAGGTCAAGGCGGAGCTTGCCCGCATCGATGCGGCCGTGCGCGGCAAGATCGGGGCCGGCTTTACGCTCGATCCCGCGCAGGCGGACTTCGACAGGAAGATGCCGAACGTGGTCGTCGTCGCCGCCAACGCCCGCGGCGACATCGTCCGCTACTACGAGGCCGGTGAGACGGCGCCCTACTTCGGCTCGGCGGAGGCCCGCGATCCTTCGACCGGCTTCTACGTGCCGGAGCGGGAAGGGCGCATGATCGCCTCGACCGGCAAGGTCGTCGCCGCCATCGCCATCGCCAACGGCGGGCGCGACGGCCCCAATTCGCTCTACCTCGATACTGAAGCACCGGCGCGCGGTCTCGAAACCTGCGCGAGGGGCGGAGAGCGGCGCGGGCGGCGCGCGCTCGTAGTGTTCGCCTGCTCGCTCAATTCGCCCCTCCTCAACCGGGCTGCACTCGCGGGCCAGGCGCGCGTGAAGCGGATCATCGATGCCTTCGGCTTCACCATGCCGCCGGCGGCCGCCGACGGGGGCGGCACGCCGCCCTCGACCGCCGCCGTCCTCGGCCAGATCTCGGGCGCGCCGCGCCGTGTCCATCACATGGCGGCCGTCGTGCTCGGCGCGCTCATGGGGCGCGGGGCGAGGCCCGTGAAAATGCCGACCCTCGTGGGCGCCTACGACTACACCGATCCCGCCGAGCAACTTGCGACGAACACGGCGGCGAGCACGATCGTGCCCAATACGGTCATCCGCCGCGGCGCCGCGCCGCTGCTCAAGGCGCTGCTGGAGGCGCCGCTCTGCTACAGAGCGGGCGGGGCGCCGGCGGGCACGCTCAAGAGCCTCGCCTCCTGGTGCGCCAAGCGGCGCGGCGACGTGCGGTTCCACTTCGCCAAGACCGGGACGCAGGTGGGCGCCGATCCCAACGCCACGGTCGACGTCTGGATCACCGGCGGGCTCCAGTTCGCGAACGGCGCGGCCTACTCCTATGTGGTGCTCGTCGGCACCGGCACTCCCAGCGAGCCGTGGGGGACGAAGCTACATGCCGCGGACGCGGGCGCGCCCCTGGTCGAGGTGCTTCTCCGCGATCTCGCTGCCCATGCCAAGGCTAATCCAATGCCGTCGCTGCTGCCGCCGAAACCGGCGCCGCGCCCGGTCGCCGAGAACTCCGCTGCCGCGATACCGCAGCCCTTCAGCCCGAATTGATCGCCTCTCAGCCGTAGCGCTCGCCCCAGCCGTGGAGCGCTTTGAGAACCGGGCCGAGCGCGCGGCCCTTCTCGGTCAGCAGGTACTCGAAGCGCGGCGGATGCTGCTCATAAAGCCGTGTCGTCACCACGCCGGCGCTCTCGAGGGACTTGAGCCGCGCCGACAGCGTGTTCGGGGCGACGCCCGCGAGGCTCGCCTGCATGTCCTGAAATTTCAGTGCTCCGCGCCGGAACAGGTCGCGCAGAATGAGCAGCGCCCACTTCTCGCCGATCACGTCGAGAGCGCGCGCGATCGGACAATCCTGACCGTAGCCGTTTGACATGATTAGCAAACTAGGCACGAGGCTCTTCCTTATCAATCGTCGGCGCGATTGCGGTCATCGCCACCATTCTCGTTGGCCTCAGCCGGGCGCTCGCGCGTGCGAACTGGAGCGAACAGGAGCGCGGGCGGGTCGTGCGGCTTGCGAGCGTTGTGCTCATCGGCTGGGCGCTCTCGGCGACCGGCCTTGCGTGGCTCGACGTCTATCGCGGCGCCTCGGGCGAGCCCCCGACCATTCAATATGGAATTGGGATACCAATGGGCCCCGTGGTCGCACTTCTTTACGCGCGCAACCCAGAGGCCGGCAGCGGCGCCGTTGCCGCGTGGAATATCGCCGGCATCGCCGACCTCGTCGTGGCGGTGACGACCGGGTTTCTCACCTCGCCGTCGGCCTTCCAACTCTTTGCCGTCGACGCGCCGAACCAGCTCGTCGACGCCCTTCCGCTGGCGATGGTGCCTGTCTTCCTGGTGCCTCTCTCGATCGTCTTGCATTTTGCCTCGCTCGCCAAGCTGAGGCGCACGGTAGCGGTAGAGGCAGCCTGACCGGGTCTAGAGCCCGAAGACGAGGGCGCCGGCCGTAAGGCCGGCGCCTGCCGCGCACATGAGGAGACGGTCGCCAGCCTTGAAGTCGCGCGTGTCGGCCGCGAGGGACAGGGAGAACGGGATCGTCGCCGCCGAGCTGTTGGCATAGAGCGCGACCGTCGAGATGAGCTTGTCGCCGCCGATCGCGAGCTTCTTTTGGATCGCGGCCATCATGCGGACGTTGGCCTGGTGGGGCACGAAGTGGTCGATGTCGGCTGCCGCGAGACCCGCCCGCGCGAGAGCATTCAGCGACGCCTCCGCCATCAGGTCGACGGCCTTGGCGAACACCGCGCGCCCATCCACCATCCGCATGAGCAGCTCGGCCTCGCTGAGACCAGGCGCGAACGGCCGCCGGCTGCCGCCGGACTGGATCTTTATGAGATCGTATCCTGCACCCTCCGACGAGAGATGCAGACCAAGGACGCCCGTCCCCGGCCGGTCGCACGGCGCGAGGAGAGCGGCTCCTGCGGCGTCGGCAAAGAGAATGGCGGTCGAGCGGTCTGCCGGGTTGGTCCGGCGCGAGAGGATGTTGGCGGCGATGACGAGCGCAGGGCTTCCTTGCGTGCGCACGAAGTTGTCGGCGAAGGCGAGCGCATAGAGAAAGCCTGCGCAGGCCCCCGCCATGTCGATGGCGCCGGCCCCGGCGAGGCCGAGCCGGTGGGCGACGAGGGGCGCCGAGGGCGGCAGCAGGTGGTCCGGAGTCGAGGTCGCGAGCAGGAGGAGCGCGATGCGGCCTCTGTCGAACCCGGCGCGCTCGAGCGCCATCTCTCCGGCTCGCACGGCGAGGTCGGACAGCGCCTCGTCCGGCGCGGCGAAGCGGCGCTCGCGGATGCCGGTCCGGCCCTCGATCCAGCCCGGCTCGAGGCCCAAGCGCGCCTCGATCTCGCTGTTTGGCACGCGCCGCTCGGGCGCATAGTGTCCAAGCGCGAGAAGTGTCGATCCCATTGGCCCTTTCCGAAGTCCGCCGCCGCAGTCGCTGCTTTACACCAAATCCGAGGATGACACGCCAAACATGACCAAGCCGATCCTGCTGGTTGCCGCCGCCGCCCTCGTCGATCCCGACAATCGTGTCCTCATCGCGCGGCGTCCCGTGGGAAAGCCCATGGCGGGCCTCTGGGAGTTTCCCGGCGGCAAGGTGGGCGCGGGCGAGACGCCGGAAGCGGCGCTCTGCCGCGAGCTCAAGGAGGAGCTCGGCATCGAGGCGTGCGAGACGTGCCTGGCCCCGTTCACCTTCGCGAGCCACGCCTATCCCGGCTTTCACCTCGTCATGCCGCTCTTTCTCTGCCGCACCTGGGAAGGCGAGATCGCGCCGAAGGAGGGCCAGGAGATCAAGTGGGTGCGGGCGAGCCGGCTCGCCGATTTCCCGATGCCCCCGGCCGACGCGCCGCTCATCCCGTGGCTGCGCGACTTGCTCGGCTGACACAGGGCGGCGGCAAAAATGCGCGCCCTTCGCCCGGACTTTACCAATCCTGCTAGCTTTCTTTATCAATGAACCCCATGTGAGTCGCGGGCCTTGTCCTAGGCTCTTCAAAATCCGCGACGCCGCGACCACCTGAGCGCCGACCAGGCCGATCAGTCTGAGGCGTCCCTGCGAACGGACCCGCCGCCCGATGGCAAAACGCGACTACTATGAAATCCTTGGCGTCAAGCGAGGCGCGAGCGATCAGGAGCTCAAGAACGCATTCCGCAAGCTCGCCAAGGATCACCACCCCGACTACAACCCCGGCGACAAGACCTCCGAGCAGAAATTCAAGGAGCTCAACGAGGCCTACGAGGCCCTGAAGGATCCCCAGAAGCGTGCCGCCTACGACAGGTTCGGACACGCGGCGTTCGATCCGGCCATGGGCGGGAGAGGTCCGGGCGGCGGCTTCGGCCCCGACTTCGCGTCCTCGATGTCGGACATCTTCGACGACCTCTTCGGCGAGTTCATGGGCGGACGGCGCGGCGGGCGCTCGCGCTCCTGGCGCGAGCGGGGCGCGGACCTGCGCTACAACATGGAGATCACGCTCAACGAGGCTTACGCGGGGAAGACGGCGCAGATCAGGGTGCCGACCAGCGTTTCGTGTGAAACATGCGGCGGCACCGGCGCCAAGACCGGCACCAAGCCGTCGCCGTGCCCGACCTGCGCCGGCATGGGCAAGGTGCGCGCGAGCCAGGGCTTCTTCACGATCGAGCGCACGTGCCCTGCCTGCCAGGGACGCGGGGAGGTGATCGAGGACCCTTGCGCGACCTGCTCGGGCGCGGGCCGCGTGACCAAGGAGCGCACGCTCTCGGTCAATATCCCGGCCGGCGTCGAGGACGGAACGAAGATCCGCCTCGCCGGCGAGGGCGAGGCGGGACTGCGCGGCGGGCCGCCCGGCGACCTCTACATCTTCCTCTCGCTCAAGCCGCACGCCTTCTTCCAGCGCGACGGCGCCGACATCTTCTGCAAGGTTCCCATCTCGATGACGACGGCGGCGCTCGGCGGGCAGATCGAGGTGCCGACCCTCGAGGGCGCGACGACACGCGTCAAGGTCCCCGAAGGCACGGAAGGGGGCAAGCAGTTCCGGCTCAAGGGCAAGGGCATGCCGGTCATGCGCTCGACGGTGGTCGGCGACATGTACATCCAGGTCGACGTCGAGACGCCGAAGAGCCTGACGCGGCGCCAGCGCGAGTTGCTCGAGGAGTTCGAGCGCGAGAGCCGCAAGGAGACGAGCCCCGAGAGCCACGGCTTCTTCGCCCGCGTTAAGGATTTCTTCGAAGGCAAAAGCGGTTAGCCTCGGCCTGCGCCATTCTCCATCCGTCGCCCTTGTCGAGAGCTCCCGATGCTGACCTCAACCAAGCTCCTGTTCTTCGCCGGTTCCGCCCGCGAGGGCTCCTACAATAAGAAGCTTGCCAAGCTCGGCGCGGCGATCGCCGACGCGAACGGCATCGGCTGCGCGTTTGCCGATCTCGGCGACTATCCCATGCCCGTCTACGATGCCGATCTCCAGGCCATCGACGGCATTCCCGAAAACGCGGTCAAGCTCGAGGCACTGATGAAGGTCCATACCGGCATCTTCATCGCCTGTCCCGAGTACAACGCTTCGATCACTCCGCTGCTCAAGAACTCCATCGACTGGGTGAGCCGAATCAAGAACGAGGGCGAGGAGCCGCTCGCCGTGTTCAAGACCCGCGTGTTCGCGCTCGGGTCGGCCTCGCCGGGAGGATTAGGTGGCCTGCGCGGGCTCAACACCGTGCGCACGATGCTCGAACACGGCGTCGGCGCTCTCGTCCTCCCCGATCAGTTTGCCGTGCCGCGCGCTGCGGAGGCCTTCGGCGAGGACGGCCACCTGAAGAACAAGGAGTTGCAGCAGGCGTTCAAGGCGCTGATCCAGAAGCTTGCCCGCGCCGCCCATGTCCTGCATGGATAGGGTACATCGGACGAGCCAGCCTCGGATTTCATGACGCACACGGCCGCCAAGGACCGTTTGATCGTCGCCCTCGACACGCCGGTCCTCGAGGACGCGCACCGGCTCGTCGTCACGCTCGGCGACGCGGTGTCGTTCTACAAGGTAGGCCTCGAGCTCCTGTTCGCCGGCGGGCTCGACCTCGCCCGAGAGTTGAGGCGCGACAAGAAGCGCGTGTTCCTCGACATGAAGCTCCTCGACATCGGCAACACCGTCGAGCGGGCGGTGGCGAATGCGACCGAGCTCGGCGTCAATTTTCTCACCGTCCACGGCCACGACCTGAAGACGCTCCGGGCCGCCGTCATGGGCCGTGGGTCGAGCCCGCTCAAGCTCCTTGCCGTTACCGTGCTCACCAATCTCACGGCCGACGATCTCGTGCAGCAGGGCTCGATCATGAGCCCGGCCGACCTCGTCCTCCACCGCGCGCGCCTCGCCCGCGAGTCCGGCTTCGATGGCGTGATCGCCTCCGGCCAGGAAGCCGCGCGCATCCGCGCTGCCGTCGGCCCCGACTTCCTCATCGTCACGCCGGGCATTCGGCTTGCGGGCGGGACGACCGACGACCAGGAGCGCGTCATGACGCCCTTCCACGCCATCACCGCCGGCGCCGACCATATCGTCGTTGGCCGGCCGATCACTCAGGCCGACGACCCGAAGCTCGCCGCCGAGATTTTTCTCAATCACATCCGCGAGGCGCACGCCAGAATTGCCGGCGGGGAGCGGGAGGGATGAATGCGGTTCCGACAAGCAAGAGGGGACGACGATGCCCAAAGGATATGTGATCGCCCACGCCACCGTGACCGACCCGGCGAAGTGGGGGGAGTACGTCGCCAAGTCGAAGATCGCCCTCGACAAGTACGAGGGACGGCCGATCGTGCGCGGGGGAAGGTGCGAGATCATGGAGGGGCGCGGGAGCCAGCGCAACGTCGTGCTCGAGTTTCCGAGCTACGAGCATGCCCTCGGCTACGCCCGCTCAGCGGAGTACGCCGAAGCCAAGGCCTTGCGCCAGGGCGCGGGGACGATCGACATCACGGTCGTCGAAGGTGTGTAGGCAAGCGGGGCTTCGTACCAATCCAAGGCGCCCGTTAACGGTTAAGAAAGCCCGGCGTGGCATGCTTGCGCGTGCAGGGAGTGTGCCATGCGGTCGGTATTCTATTGGCTCGAGGACCAATTCGACGCTCTGGCGGAAACGCGCCGCACGGAGGTGTCGCGACGCGCGACCAACCTCTTGAGCCGCATATTTGCGGCCTTGGGCGACGCCGTGGACGACGGAACCAACTGGCAGCCTCGTCAGGGATTTTCGCAGGCCCACTCCCGTCCGCGGTGACGGGGCGTCCAAGCGGTGTGAGCCGTCGGCAAGGGACGTGTTTTCGCTTGCGCGTGGGGCAGAGAGAGGGGTTAAGACATCCTCTTGCTGCCGGACACCGAGCCCATGCCCCATGTTCCCAAGAGCGACGGACGCGCGCCCTGGCGCGCAACGGTGCTCACTCTATTCCCTGAGATGTTCCCCGGGCCGCTCGGCATCTCTCTTGCGGGACAGGCGCTCGCGGCCGGCCTTTGGTCGCTCTCGACGATCGACATTCGAGACTTCGGCCTCGGCCGCCATCGGGCGGTCGACGATACGCCGGCGGGCGGTGGCGCGGGCATGGTGCTGCGCGCCGACGTGCTCGCCGCCGCCATCGACCACGCCCGATCGAAGGAGCCTCTCGCTCCCATCATCTATCTCTCTCCGCGCGGCGAGCTCTTGACGCAGGCCCTCGTGCGCGACCTGGCCGCCGGGCCCGCCCTGGTCCTCCTCGCGGGGCGCTTCGAGGGCATCGACGAGCGCGTCATCGAGGCTCGCAAGCTGCGCGAGGTCTCGATCGGCGACTACGTGCTGTCGGGCGGCGAGCTCGCGGCCATGGTCGTGATCGACGCCTGCGTGCGGCTCATCCCGGGTGTGGTCGGCCAGGCCCAATCGCTCGAGCAAGAGAGCTTCGAGGAGGGGCTCCTCGAATATCCTCACTATACGAAGCCCCGCGACTGGGAGGGCAGGTCGATCCCCGAGGTCCTGCTTTCGGGCGACCACAAGAAGATCGCCGAGTGGCGGCGCGCAGAGGCGGAGCGGGCTACGCGGGCACGCCGTCCCGACCTTCTCAAGCAGAGGCCGCCAAAGCCCTGAGGCGCCTCGCGAGCCGCCAAAAACAGCACGCGGGCGGCGTCCGAACGGACTATATCGACAGGGGCGCCCAATTCGGCTATCACACCGGCCAAATCATACGCCTGAGGGTTGCCCAAAGGGCCGCACGAGCCGTACGCGCCTTCGTCACTGGACGGGCGGTGCCGCTCCTCTGCTTTCGATCCGATGAAGGAACAACAAGCCATGAATATCATCCAAGAGATCGAGCGCGAGCAGATGGCGGCCGTCACGCTGAAGCGTGCCGTGCCGGAGTTCTCCGCCGGCGACACCGTCAAGGTCATGGTCAAGGTGATCGAGGGCGAGGGCGACAAGCAGACTGTCCGTCTCCAGGCCTATGAAGGCGTGGTCATCGCGCGCTCGGGCGCCGGCATCAACGAGAGCTTCACGGTGCGCAAGATCTCCTACGGCGAGGGCGTCGAGCGCGTCTTTCCGGTCTACTCGCCCTATATTGCCGAGATCGAGGTGCTCCGCCGCGGCCGGGTGCGGCGCGCCAAGCTCTATTACCTGCGCGGCCGGCGCGGCAAGGCGGCGCGCATCTTCGAGCGCACGGACGCCCGCGCGCGGCGCCTCAACGCGCAGTGGAAGGGCTTCAAGAAGCCCAAGGGCGAACCGGACGATCTGACCCGCATCAAGGGCATCGACGCCGACCTCGCGGCGCGCCTGAAGCAGCTCAACTGCTATAAGTTCGACCAGATCGCCAACCTGTCCGACGACGACATCGCCAACCTCGACGACGCGCTCTCCCTCGAGGGGCGCATCGAGAAGGAGGATTGGGTCAGCAAGGCCCAGGCGCTGGTCGCGGAGCTCGCGGCGGAGGAGGTACCGGCCGAGGAGGCCAAGAGCTGAGCGCTCGGGTGCAACACGGCCTCGCAATACGCTCACGGCGGCCATGAGCCGCCGTTTGTGCGTCTCGGGCAAGGTGCGCGCGAGCCCAAGATGCATTACATTGGTGTCGACCTAGCCCCGGCGGGACGTCCCCGCCAATTCCCAGATTGAGCGCATGTCAAACGTCGAAGTTACCCGCCTCAAGTCGCGCGAGACGACCGCGATCAAGTTGCACGGACCCGATGCCTTCGCCGCCATGCGCAAGGCGGGGCGGCTCGCGGCCGGGGCCCTCGACATGATCACGCCTTTCGTCCAGCCGGGCGTCACGACCGCCGAGCTCGACGACCGCATTCTCGAGTATGCGCTCGATCACGGCGCCGTGCCCGCGCCGCTCAATTACCGCGGCTTTCCCCGGGCGATCTGCACCTCCATCAACCATGTGGTGTGCCACGGCATTCCCGGGCCGAAGCCGATGCGCGAGGGCGACATCGTCAACATCGACGTGACGCTGATCGTCGACGGCTGGCACGGCGACACGAGCCGGATGTACGCCGTCGGCGCGATCTCGCGGCGCGCCGAGCGCTTGATCGAGGTCACTTACGAGGCATTGAAGCGCGGCATCGAGGCGGTGAAGCCCGGCGCTTCGACGGGGGCCATCGGCGCGGCGATCCAATCCTATGCCGAGAGCCAGCGCTGCAGCGTCGTGCGCGATTTCTGCGGCCATGGGCTGGGACAGGTGTTCCACGACCGCCCCAACATCCTGCATTACGGCGAGAGGGGCGAGGGCGTGGTGATGGAGCCCGGCATGCTGTTTACCATCGAGCCGATGATCAACCTCGGGAAATCCCACGTCAAAGTCTTGGCCGACGGCTGGACGGCGGTGACGCGCGACCGCGAGCTCTCGGCGCAATTCGAGCACACCGTCGGCGTCACCGAAACCGGGGTCGAGGTCTTCACCTACTCGCCGGCCGGGCTCGACTGGCCGCTTCCGCGCCGGGACTAGACTTAGAGGATTTCTCGCCATGCCGAAGCGAGGAGCGCCGGCTGGCGGAGGCGAGGCGGCGCCCGAGCGCGCCCCTGAGGATGAAAGCGGCGGCCAGGGCTCGTTCTTCGAAGCGCCCGGCCCCGCACAGCGGGCATCGGCAGCGCCTGAGAGAGCGCTTCCGCAAGGGCGGGGCGGACGCCTTGCCCGACTACGAGCTATTGGAGCTCGTGCTCTATCGGGCGATCCCGCGCCAGGATACCAAGCCGCTGGCCAAGCGCCTCATTGCCCGCTTCGGCTCGTTCGCCGAGGTGGTGAGCGCGCCGGACCAGCAGCTCAAGGAGGTCGCGGGCGCGGGCGAGGCCGTGATCACGGAGCTGCGCCTCGTGCGCGCCGCCGCGCTCCGCCTCATGAAGTCCGAGATCGCCGCCCGCCCGCTCCTCTCGTCGTGGAGCCAGGTGCTCGACTACCTCAAGGCCGCCCAGGGCTTCGAGCAGCGCGAGCAGTTCCGCATCCTTTTCCTCGACAAGAGGAACCGGCTCATCGCCGACGAGGTGCAGGGCCAGGGCACCGTCGATCATACGCCGGTCTACGTGCGCGAGGTGGTGAAGCGGGCGCTCGAGCTTGCCGCGACCGCCGTGATCCTCGTCCACAACCATCCCTCGGGCGACCCCGCCCCGTCGCGGGCCGATATCGATATGACGCGATCGATTGTCGAGGCCGCGCGCCCGTTGGGTGTCACGGTCCACGATCACATCATCGTCGGCAAGAGCGGGCACGCGAGCTTCAAGGCGCTGCGGCTGCTCTAGTAGCCGGGCGCGCGGTCTCTATTTTGTAAGGCGATGGTTGACGAATGTCAGGTATTGGCGTACGAAGATGATACGATCATTTCGAAACCGCGACCTCAAGAAGGCGTGGGAATTGGGAAAGGACTTTGCGCATAAGAAACTGCCAGCGCGGGAAACCTACTGGGTCTTGGATGCACTCAACGCGGCGAACGCGCCCCGAGAGGTTGCATTCTTAGGCAGGTTCTTCGAGTGGGATGAGAATGGAGAGCGGCGCTATGGCGTTGCGATCACCGACCATTGGACCGTCTCCTTTGGATGGTCCGGCGGCCATGCCGTCGAGGTCGACCTCGAATGGCACAACTAGATGAGGCAGAGGCAACTGCTTGGCGAAAGAGTTCCCAGTCCGCGATCCTAAGCGCTGCCCGACACACCCGGGCGAGCTGATTGCGTGAGGTTGTCATTCCGACACTCGGTCTTTCGAAGACCGCCATCGCCGATCATCTCGGCGTGTCGCGCCAGACGCTTTACGACCTGATCAGGGAAAAGCAGCCGGTGACACCGCAGATGGCGGTGCGTATCGGCAAGCTCGTCGGCAACGGTCCGGCGATCTGGCTCAACATGCAGACGGCGCACGACCTGTGGCATGCGCAAAAGGAGGTCGACGTTTCCAAGATCCCGACGCTCAAGCAGCCAAAGGCAAGTTCCGGACGCTGAGCGGAGACTAAGTCACCGTCCCCGTCCCCACCGTCCCCGTCGGCGGCGGCGGCGAAGGGAGATCAAGGCGACGAGGTCGATTGGATGGCGCTCGGCGCGGCCGCCACGGGGGCTGGCGGCTTGAAGTAGAGCGGCTCGGCCGGCAATGACCCGTAGACGAAGGGCTGCTGCGTCTTCGTCTTCTTTCTCACCGCGTCGCGGACGAGGCGAAACATCATATCGATCTCGAGCCCCGGCTGCTCGATGCGCTCGAGAAGCGCCTCGATGTAGGGACTGTTCGATTGACCCAGCCCGTCGAGGGCCTTGGTGCCGTGTTTTGTCGAATAGGCGACGAGCACGTTGTCCTGGTCCGGCTCGATGCGCGGAAGACCCTCGCTGATCTTGAAGTCTCGCGCGTCTTGCAGTCTGGTCTCCATGTGGGGAATCCACGGATTGTTGCGGCAGGCATCGACGATGAAGAGCCCGAGCGAGCGCGTGCCCTCGAACCGGCTCAGGACCTGGAGGATGGAGACGCCTTCGAGCTCGACGTCGCTGTCGCGCTCGAGCCGCACGTCCACGGGGAGGACGTAGCCCTGCCCCTTCATCTCGATGCCGTGTCCGGCGAAATAGACCACCGCCCAGTCCGCATTGTCCGCGACGTCGCCGAAGTCTCGTAGCGCATTGAGCATGCCGGTCTTGTCGAGATCGTGCTTTTCGATCACCGATTGGAACCCGAGCCTGCGGAGCACCTCGGCGACCGCATGCGAGTCGTTTTTCGGGTTCTTGAGGTCGGGCGCGATCGGAGAGACATAATTCGAGTTGCCGATCACGAGGGCGACGCGACTTCCCATGCTGCCGCCGCTGTCCGGAGCGGGTGACGGCGCGTTCGTGTCGTCTCCACCAATGCTGCGCGTGCCGGCCACCGGCGGCATCGATTGCGGTTTGAGGAAGACCTCGCGCGTGAGGGTCAATTCTATGAACGGGTGCTGTACGTCTTTGGTCGATAGGGCAACGATCTCGCGCACCTTGCGGAACACCTCTTCGGCGGGACCGAGAGTGGTCGGCAGAGCCTGTGCAAGAGCGGCCGCATAGGGTCCGTTGCCCCCGGGCTCGCCATCAAGGGCATCGCGGCCCGGCTCCGAGGCATAGGCGATCAAGGTGTTGGTGGGGATTTGCACGTCCGGCATCAGATGCTTGGAAATTTCCTTGCGCAGGTTTTCCAGCGGATCGGTTCGGCACGTATCGAGAATAACGAACTTCGGACCGCGATGGACCTTGAGCCGGTCGAGAATATCGAGCGAGTTGACCCATCCTCGCATGACGACTTCCTCGGTCTCGACGTCGGCCGGGATTTGCGCGTCCGTCGTCCCGATATAGCTGACGCGGGAAATCTCATAGCCGTTGCCGGCAAAGTAGAAGAGAGCGATATCGTCCTTGCAGAGATCGGAAATTCTGGCGGCAAACTGGTCGAGGTGCTCGAGCAGCTCGGCCTTTGTCAGCTCCGATACGGTGTCGACCTCGAAGCCGGCATCCGAGAGCGTGTCCGCCATGAGCGTCGAATCGCGCACGGCATTGGCGAGGGTCTTGGCGACAAGCGTCTTGGCCCCCGCTGCGGCCGGTTTATTGTCCTTGCTCGCCGCTGGCGTCTTGACTTGCATCACGGTGTTGTTGCCGACGACAAGTGCGATGCGCCGTATGGGGGCGTCAGGAGCGCGCGCCTTGCAAGCCTCCAACTCCTCGTGCTTCTCCGTGAGACCCGCTTAAGTCGGGGCCGAGCCCACGATCTCTGCGGCTCCGGCGAGTAGAAGGACGAAAATCGAGGAGAAGAGGATTGATGAGTGCCGCATCGTTCCACCCCCTAGTAACGCATTTGAAACAACCGATCTGCGTCAACCGAGATTGTCAGCTATCGTATCCGGTTTCAAGGCGGGGCCCGCACATGCTGATATTGGCCCTGTCCGTCGTGTGAAGCGGTGCGATGGTGACCTCGCATAACGAGCTGACCAGACTTGACTATCGTGTGTTGAGCAGAGCCGCGCCGGCGCGCGCGGGCGATCTCGCCTACAGGCGCTTCTGCACGCCGGTGCTCTCCGAGCGGCGCACGTCCGATCATGCCATCCTCGTCGAGCGCGCACGTTTTCACCTGCGCAATGCCGAGTGGGTCCGTGTGCCGACGAGCGAAGGCGACGTTCAGGCCTACATCTTCGCGCCCGAGCCGGCAGCACCCGCTGCGCCATCGGTCCTCATCGCCCACGGCTGGACGAGCGAGTCGTCTTTCATGGCGGTGTTTGCCGAGCAGCTGCGGCGCGCGGGCTTTCGCACGGTGCTGTTCGACCAGCCGGCGCACGGCAAGAACGCGCGGCGCCGGGCAAGCCTCATCGACTGCGCGCGCGCGCTGCTCGCGGTCGCCGAGGCGCTCGGTCCCATGCGCTTTGCCGTCGCTCACTCGATGGGCTGCCTTGCCGCGCTCTTGGCGGGCGAAGGTGCCCCGCCGCTCGCGGCCGCATACCCCTTCGAGCGCTATGTGCTCGTCTCCGGCCCCAATGCGTTCGCCGGAATAACGGCCGAGTACGGCGAAGGGCTCGGCCTCACGCCGTACGCGCAGCGGGCCTATGAGCGCCACCTCGAGCGCATCGCGCACCGCAGGATCGCCGACTTCACGGCCGTCAATCTCTTGAGCGCCGTCGGACGGCCGGCGCTCGTCATCCATGCCCGCGACGATCATGAGGTCGGATTCGCGAATGCTGAGGAGATCGCGGAGAGCTACGCGTCGGCCGAGCTCATGGCCGTCGACGGGCTCGGTCATCGCAATATCCTCTTTGCTCCCCCTGTGATCCGCGCCGCCGTCGCATACCTGAAGCGCGGCTGATCTGGTTTGACACGTCAACTAATTGATTTATAGACATTATTTTGCAAGTCTCGGCTTCCACAGGCGGCGAGCCGCGCGGGCTCGCGAAATGCGCTCCCAATCGCTATATGACGTAGCCGTTGCGCGAGCGCAGGGGACGAGAGACATGAGCACGCCAAAGCATGCCAAGGTGATCATCTTGGGTTCGGGGCCCGCCGGCTACACGGCGGCGATCTACGCCGCCCGCGCCATGCTGAAGCCGCTGCTCATTCAGGGTAGCCAGCCGGGCGGCCAGCTCACGATCACGACCGACGTCGAGAATTACCCCGGCTTCGCCGATGTCATCCAGGGCCCCTGGCTCATGGAGCAGATGCAGGCACAGGCGGAGCACGTCGGCACCGAGATCGTCATGGACCACATCTCAAAAGTCGACCTCAAGAAGCGCCCGTTCCGGCTCGAGGGCGATTCGGGCGATGTCTACACCGCGGACGCGCTCATCATCTGCACGGGCGCCCAGGCGCGCTGGCTCGGCATGCCGACCGAGGAAGCGTTCAAGGGCTATGGCGTCTCGGCGTGCGCGACGTGCGACGGCTTCTTCTACAAGGGCAAGGAGGTCATCGTCGTCGGCGGCGGCAATACCGCGGTCGAGGAGGCGATCTTCCTCACGAACTTCGCAAAGCGCGTCACGATCGTGCACCGGCGCGACCATTTCCGCGCCGAGAAGATCATGCAGGAGCGCCTGTTCAAGAACCCGAAGATCGAGGTCATCTGGGACACGGTTCTCGACGAGGTCGTGGGCACGGCCGACCCGAGGTCCGTCACCGGCGTGCGCCTCAGGAACGTCAAGACCGGCAAGGTCGTCGAGCGTGCGGCCGACGGCGTCTTCATTGCCATCGGCCATGCACCCGCGACGGAAATCTTCCGCGGCCAGCTCGACATGAAGCCGACCGGCTACATCCTGACCGAGCCCGATTCGACGGAAACGTCGGTCCCGGGCGTCTTCGCGGCCGGCGACGTCAAGGACGAGGTCTTCCGCCAGGCGGTCACGGCGGCGGGCATGGGCTGCATGGCGGCGCTCGAGGCCGAGCGCTTCCTCGCCGAACACCAGGCGCAGCCCGTCGCGGCCGAATAGCGGCGGGCCCGCGCCTCGCGGCCTATTCGATGCGGTAGGCGGCGAGCTTGTTGTCCTTCATCAGGGGAATGAGGGCCGTTTTCGACGCCGGCAGGTAGGCGAGATCGGCGCTGCCCTGGTTGAAGTCGAGGATGAGCTCGGCCTCGCCCGAGGCTTCGATCCGGTAGAGCGCGCCAGCAACCCAGTCGGTGACGAGGTAGCTCGACGGGCCGAACGGCGCGATGCCGTCGAGATTCCCGACCGGCTTGCCGCTGCCGAGCGGGCGCACGGATTTGTCGGCGAGCGACACCTCGACGAGGCTCCCCGGCGCTCCGGGCGTGCCGGCCTTCTCATCGGCCATGACGCCCCAGCTCGCGACGATGAGCTTGTCGCCCTGCACGAGAAGGCCGTTCGGGAAGTTGAGCTTCGTGCTCTCGAGCCATGGCTCGAAGCGGCCGTCGGCGAGCCGCCAGATGATGTTCGTTCCCATATCCGAGACGTACACGCGGCCTTCGGCGTCGGCGGCCACGTCATTCAGGAAAACGGCGCCCTTGGCCGGGTGGCTGGCGGTAACCTTACCGTCGGCCAGCGCGATCTCGACGAGGCGGTCGATGTCGGCCGCATAGAGCCGGTCGCCAACGCGCGCGAGGCCCTTGGGCGAATCGAGCCCGGTCGCCCACTTCAGTGCGACGATTTTTCCGTCGAGAGAGATCTTGGAAATAAATCCGTTGCCATCCTTCTCGGTCGGGCCGCCGCCGAGATTGCTCACATAGATGACGCCTGCGCTCTCGTCGGGGAGCGCCGACTCGGGCCCGTCGAGCCCCCCGACCTCCCAAAGCTTCACCGCCTTGACGGGAAGCGCCAACGACGCGGCCAACGCCGCCGCCACGAATACCTTAGACGTCATTTCGCGTTCTCCCTGTGGATCCCGCCCCCGCCGGCGGCATCGACGACGATTAGGGGTGCCGGGCGGGGGAATCAAGGTGCCTTTGCTCGCGTGCCGCGACCCGCTATGCTCCGGCGCGGCCATCATCATCGCGCCGCCAACAATCAACGTTTTGCTGGCTTGGGAGAGCCTTGATGTCTTAGCTGTCGCGCGGTGCGGCGGCTCGTTTGGTGTCGCCCGGAGTGTCCACGATGGATTGGGACAAGCTCAGGATCTTTCACGCCGCCGCCGCTGCGGGCAGCTTCACGCACGCGGGCGACGCGCTCCACATGAGCCAGTCGGCGGTGAGCCGGCAGGTGTCCGCGCTCGAGCGCGACATGAAGGTCACACTTTTCCATCGCCATGCGCGCGGCCTGGTGCTGACCGAGCAGGGCGAGCTCCTGTTCCACACCGTCGCCGACGTGATGGGCAAGCTGCAGGTGGCCGAGACGCTCATCGCGGACACCACCACCAAGCCCAAGGGCGAGATTCGCATCGCCTCGCCGGTCGGCCTCGGGACGGTGTGGGTCACCCAGCGGCTGCGCGAGTTCATGGACCTCTACCCAGAGATCAGGGTCGACCTGTTGCTCAACGACGATCAGATCGACATCGCCATGCGCGCCGCCGACGTCGCCATCTGGACGCGCGAGCCCGAGCAGACGGAGCTGATCCGCCGGCCCCTGTTCACGGCCAAGGTGCGGGCGCTGGCCTCGACGCAGTACGTGCGCCGCTTCGGCGCGCCCGAGACGCTCGCCGACCTCGACAAGGGGCATCGCTTCATCTCCTACAGCGGCCAGCCGCCGTCCCAGCTCCTGCCCTCGATCAGCTGGCTCGAGACGGTCGGCCGCAACGGAGAGGCCCCGCGCATCCCGTCGCTGCGCGTCAACAGCGTGGTGGCCATCAAGCACGCCATCCTGGCTGGCGTCGGCATCGGCATGATCCCCGACTACATGACCGAGGACGAGACGGACCTCGTCAGCGTGCTCACCAAGGTCGAGATCGACCTGCCGACGCTGCCTATCCTGTTCGTCTACCCTGAGGAGGTCAAAGCCTCGAAAAAAGTGCAGGTCCTGCGCGACTTCCTCGTCTCCAAGGCGCGCCAATGGAAGGATTAAAGGTAGGACAGGTGCAAATCTGGCGGACCGGCGGCCCGTATTGAGGCTATCCGGCGCTTTGCCCCGGGGTCAACTGCCACCACCAGGGGGCTCGGGCGCTGGAGATCAACTTGAGCCGGGCCCCGTGCCCGGCTCCTTTTTGGCGCGGCCGGCAAGCCTTAGGTGTGCTTATCGACATTCCCACGGGCGCTGATTTGCATGCCGGCCATCGAGACGCTATCTGAAATCGGCGGCTTGCACTAATCGCTTGCCATATATTCCGTCATGCCCGCGCAGGCGGGCATCTGTCCAAGCATCAATCGGAGCACCCTGCGGCCGGCTTGGACGGATCCCCACCTTCGCGGGGATGACGTGAGCATGGGTCAACGAGTGAACCAAAGCTACGGCACGAGAAAAATGGCCAAGACGCTCTACGACAAGATCTTCGACGACCACGTGGTGGACCGCCAGCCGGACGGGACCTGCCTTCTCTATATCGATCGCCATCTCGTGCACGAGGTGACGAGCCCGCAGGCGTTCGAAGGACTTAGGATCGCCGGGCGGAAAGTCCGCGCCCCGGAGAAGACGCTGGCCGTGGTCGACCACAACGTCCAGACGACCGACCGCTCGCACGGCATCGACGACCCGGATAGCCGCGTTCAGGTCGAGACGCTGGCCAAGAACGCGCGCGACTTCGGCATCGAGTACTTCCACGAGCTCGACAAGCGCCAGGGCATCGTCCACGTCGTCGGCCCCGAGCAGGGCTTCACGCTGCCCGGCACGACGATCGTCTGCGGCGACAGCCACACGTCGACTCACGGGGCGTTCGGTGCGCTCGCCCACGGCATCGGCACGAGCGAGGTCGAGCACGTGCTGGCCACGCAGACGCTGATCCAGAAAAAGGCCAAGAACATGCTGGTCGCCGTCGACGGGCAGCTGCCCCGCGGCGTGACCGCCAAGGACATCATCCTCTCGATCATCGGCGAGATCGGCACGGCGGGCGGCACCGGCTCGGTCATCGAGTACGCGGGCGAGGCGATCCGCTCGCTCTCGATGGAGGGCCGGATGACCGTCTGCAACATGTCGATCGAGGGCGGCGCGCGTGCCGGCATGATCGCCCCCGACGAAAAGACCTTTGCCTTCATCAAGGGCCGTCCCAAGGCGCCCAAGGGCGCGGCCTGGGAGATGGCGATGAAGTACTGGGAGACGCTGCGCTCCGACGAGGGCGCCCACTTCGATCGCGTGGTGCGGCTCGACGCGGCGAAGCTGCCGCCGATCGTGACCTGGGGCACGAGCCCCGAGGACGTCGCGTCCGTGACCGGCGTCGTTCCCGATCCCGCCAAGGTCGAGAGCGAGACGAAGCGCGCCTCGATGCAGCGCGCGCTCGCCTACATGGGGCTCGAGCCCGGCACCAAGATGACGGACATTCCACTCGACGTGGTGTGGATCGGCTCGTGCACCAACGGGCGCATGGAGGACCTGCGCGAGGTCGCGAGGATCGTCGCAAGGCAAGAAGATCTCGGGCCGGCTCGCCTATGCGATGATCGTGCCCGGCTCCGGCCTCGTCAAAGAGCAGGCCGAGGCCGAAGGCCTGGACAAGGTGTTCAAGGACGCGGGCTTCGAGTGGCGCGAGCCCGGCTGCTCCATGTGCCTCGGCATGAACCCGGACCAGCTGAAGCCCGAGCAGCGGTGTGCCTCGACGTCGAACCGCAATTTCGAGGGCCGCCAGGGCTACAAGGGGCGCACGCACTTGGTCTCGCCGGCGATGGCGGCGGCCGCCGCCCTCGAGGGCCACTTCGTCGACATCAGGGCCTGGGGCGACTGACGAAGGGTCGCTCGCCGCGCGCTAAACCTGCTCCTTGCCGTTCAGCTTGGGAGCGATGATGGCGCGCACGTCGGCGATTTCCTGCTCGTCGAACTTGAAGAAGATGTTGTTCATCAGACGCTGGCGCGCATCGGCGTTGAGGTGGCGCGACAGAAGAATGATCTGCAGCTCGCCCGGGGGATAGTGCCGCGGCGGCGCTGCGACCTCGAAGCCGAGCACGTGCTCGTAGAATCGGCGCGACTTGAGCAGCGACGCGACGAGCAGCTGCTGCGCGTCGAAGGCCGCGCAGGCGATGACGGCGGTGCGCACCGCCGCGGCATAGAGGCGGGCGCGATAGCGGGTGTTCGTGATCGAGGGATCCATGGCGAGGCGCGACAGCTCGACGACGGTCCCCGTGGCGCCGGCCTTGATGGCCTCGACCTCCGGATAGATGGTCTCGCAGGGCAAGGCGGGGCCGGCGGCGCCGGGGTGATAAAAACAAAGCCGCAGAGTGGCGATGCAGGCGCCGTGGCGGAAGAGGCCGGCGATCACCGTGCTCGGCACGTCGTCATAGGGATCGGTGTAGATACCCCACCGGGAGGTCTCGATGTAGCCCGAGGCGTGGTACGCCCGATAGCGCAGCGCCAGCGCATCGCGGCGATCTCCCTCTCCGGAAGAGAACCAGCGGACGGTCACGCGAGAGCCAGGCTCGCTGCCCGCAACGTTCTCGGTGCCAATAACGAGAGGCTGCACCGCTTGGGATACGGTTCGATTCAAACGGCGCACTCCATTCGGATGGGCGGCTGGCGCGGGAGGCGGGCCCCTCAGGCTTTCAATTACCCCTTATAAGTTAAGGACATACGAACGTCTGCTACAAAATGAATCAAGCTGAACGAGAGCCTGCCCGACGAAACCGCCCGAGGCGCGGACCGGTTCCTCTCACCCTGCATGAATCGGTGATTTGCTTGACAAACGCACGACTAATCGGCGGGCAACCGCAATCGCGCCGCCGGTGTCCATCGGCTGCGGCGTTTTGCATGCGGGGAGGCTAATGGCCGAGCCAGGCGGCCCCCAGGATCGGGCCGTTGTTGGCTTCCTGGATGAGAACGATGCTGTCCTCGAACTCGGGACGCATGATCGAGGCCTGGGCGAGGCGGATCGTCGTCGGCTTGCCGTTCCAGACGCCGACAGGGGTCATGTCGCGAACGACGTTGTAGTAGGTGAGCGACCGTCCGCCGTTCTCTCCGCGCTTCACGGCAACGCTCGCCGACTTCTGGAGGAGGGCGAGCCAGATGGTCGCCTCCTTGGTCTCGGCGCCATCGGGCGCGCCCCCGGTCTCGATGATGATGCGCCCGTCGCGGTTCCAGAATTGAACCGGGACGCGGCGCGCCGCGAAAGCCGCCGCCGTCTCGTCGATGGCCGCGTCGATCTCGCCCTGGTTCGAGCCCGTTGCTTGCGCCGTCCCGTTGATCACGGCCTGCGGCGTGTAGACGGGGCCGATGCCGAAGTGGCGGGCGTAGGCCCGTTGGCGCTCGGTGTTGCGCGGGGAGGCGAGGGTGTCCTTCCAGCCGATGTAGTCCCAGTAGTCGACCGGGAACGACAAGGCCATGACGTCGTGGGAATCGACGTACGTCTTGAGAAGGGCGTCGGCCGGGGGGCACGACGAGCAGCCCTGACTGGTGAACAGCTCGACGACGGCGCGCACCGGGCGATCGCCGTTCGGCGGGGCGCCGGTCAGCTCCGCCCGGGGCGCGGCGCCTACGGGGAAGAGTGCAATGAGGAAAGCGGCGGTCAGAATGCGATGCATGGGACGCGATCCTGAAGGGCGATAACGTTACATAGGAAGCCGCGCCGGAAAAGCGAGGCGGCCCCAGGCGGCCGGCTTCGGCCGATCCCTTGAGCTACGTTCGTCAGGCCGCCAGGTTTCGCAGGACGTAGTGCAGGATCCCGCCGTTCTTGAAGTATTCGATCTCGTCGAGCGTATCGACCCGGCACAGAAGGGGGATCACGGCCGTCGTCCCGTCGGCGCGCTTGATGGCGGCGTCGACAATCTGCCGGGGCTTGAGCGCGCTGAGGCCGCGGATGGTCACCGTCTCCTCGCCCGTGAGGTTCAGCGACTGCCACGTGGTGCCCGGCTCGAAGGTGAACGGCAGAACGCCCATGCCGACGAGGTTCGAGCGGTGGATGCGCTCGAACGACTGGGCGATGACGGCCTTGACGCCGAGCAGGTTCGTGCCCTTGGCCGCCCAGTCGCGCGAGGACCCGTTGCCGTACTCGGCGCCGGCGAAGACGACGAGGGGCACGCCCTCGGCCGCGTAGCGCTGGGCCGCGTCGTAGATCGGCATGCGCTCGCCCGAGGGGTGATGGATGGTGAAGCCGCCCTCGACGACGTTGCCGCCCTCGTCCTTCACCATGTGGTTCTTGATGCGGATGTTGGCGAAGGTGCCGCGCATCATCACCTCGTGGTTGCCGCGGCGCGTGCCGTACTGGTTGAAGTCCTTGGGCTCGACCCCTTCGGCGATGAGATACTTGCCGGCGGGCGAGGCGGTCTTGATCGAGCCTGCCGGCGAAATGTGGTCGGTGGTGATCTTGTCGCCGAAGAGGGCCAGGATGCGCGCGCTCTCGATGTTGGTGATCGGCCGCGGAGTTCTCGGGATGCCCTGGAAGTAGGGTGGGTTCTGCACGTAGGTCGATTTTGCGCTCCAGCCGTACGTGAGGCCCGAGCCCGACTGAATTGCGCGCCAGCGCTCATCCCCGCGGAAGACCTCGGCGTACTTCGACTTGAAGAGCTCCTTGGTGATGTTGGCGGCGATGAAGTCGTCGATCTCGCGGCTCGAGGGCCAGATGTCCTTGAGGTAGACGGGGGCGCCGTCGCTGCCGGTGCCGATCGGCTCCGTCGAAAGGTCGCGGGTCACGGTGCCGGCAATGGCGTAGGCGACGACGAGCGGGGGGGAGGCGAGGTAGTTGGCCTGCACGTCGGGGCTGACGCGGCCCTCGAAGTTGCGGTTGCCGGAGAGCACGGCCGCGGCGATGAGGCCGTTGTCGTTGATCGCTTTGGAGATTTCAGGCGCGAGCGGTCCCGAATTGCCGATGCAGGTCGTGCAGCCGAAGCCGACCAGGTTGAACCCGATCTTGTCGAGGGACGCCTGCAGTCCGGATTTGGCGAGGTAGGCCGCAACCACTTGGCTCCCGGGCGCGAGCGAGGTCTTGACCCAGGGCTTCGAGGACAGCCCCTTCGCCAGCGCGTTGCGGGCGAGCAGCCCCGCCGCGACCAGCACGCTCGGATTGGAGGTGTTGGTGCAGCTCGTGATGGCGGCGATGACGACGTCGCCGTGCCCGAGCGTGAAGTCGCGGCCCTCGACGGGCACGCGCCGATTGCCCTCGCCGGGCTTTTTGTACTCGCTCTCGAGCGACTTGGCGAAACCCGACTTGACGTCCTTGAGGGCGATCCGCCCCTCCGGGCGCTTCGGTCCCGCCATCGACGGGACGACGGCGCCGAGCTCGAGCTCGAGCGTCTCCGTGAAGAGCGGGTCGGGCGAGCTCGCGGACCGGAAGAGCCCTTGGGCCTTCGTATAGGCCTCGACGAGAGCCACGCGCGCCGGGTCTCGGCCCGAGAGCGTCAAGTACTTGAGCGTCTCGGCGTCGGCGGGGAAGAACCCGCAGGTCGCGCCGTACTCGGGCGCCATGTTGGCGATCGTCGCCCGGTCGGCGAGCGTCAGGTGGTCGAGACCAGGCCCGAAGAATTCGACGAATTTGTTGACGACGCCGTGGCGCCGCAGCATCTGCGTGACGGTCAGCACGAGGTCGGTCGCGGTCACGCCTTCCTTCAATTGGCCCGTGAGCTTGAAGCCCACGACCTCGGGCAGCAGCATCGATTGCGGCTGGCCGAGCATGGCCGCCTCCGCCTCGATGCCCCCGACGCCCCAGCCGAGCACGGCGAGCCCGTTGACCATGGTCGTGTGGCTGTCGGTGCCGACGAGCGTGTCGGGATAGGCGAGCGTCGTCCCGTCCGCCTGCTCGGCGATCCACACCGTCTGCGCCAGGTACTCGAGGTTGACCTGGTGGCAGATGCCCGTCCCCGGCGGCACGACGCGGAAGTTGGCGAACGCGCCCTGGCCCCACTTGAGGAAGTTGTAGCGCTCGCCGTTGCGGTCGTACTCGAGCTCGACGTTCCTCTCGAGCGCCTGCGGCGAGCCGAAGGAATCGACGATCACCGAATGGTCGATGACGAGATCGACCGGCACCAGCGGGTTGATCTTCTTGGGATCGCCGCCGAGCGTCAGCATCCCGTCGCGCATGGCGGCGAGATCGACGACGGCGGGCACGCCGGTGAAATCCTGCATGAGCACGCGCGCGGGCCGGAAGCCGATCTCCTTCTCCGCCTTGCCGCGATTGTCGAGCCAAAGGGCCACGCCCTCGATGTCGCCCTTGGTGACGGTGCGGCCGTCCTCGTGGCGCAAGAGGTTCTCGAGCAGAACTTTCAGCGAGTAGGGCAGCTTCGAGATGCCGGCGAGCCCGTTCTTCTCGGCCTCGGGAAGCGAGTAGTAGACGTAGCTCTTGCCTGCCGCCTCCAGTGTCTTCTTGCAGGCGAAGCTGTCGAGGGAAGCCGGTGAATGGCTCGAAGGCGAGGTCGCGCTCAAGGTCTCATCTCCTCAATACAGGTCCGGTCGCGGCATCATGCGCCGCCCGAGCGCAGCCGGGCTCCGCACGCAGGCACGCCCGGACGATCGCTGATTTTTTGCGCTAGCGAACAAAGAAGCAAGCTACTTATATAGGCCGCCGCCCGAGAGAGCCAGCCGCCGGGTTGCATTCGGCAATCCACGTCTCTTCGAGGGACCCAGCTTCCCGTTTTCCCGAAGGGAATTCCGTGCGCCTCGTCGTCGAGAATCTCACTGTCGCGCGCGGCGAGCGCATAGTCGTTCGCTCGCTGTCGTTCGAGGTCGGGCCGGGCGAGGTGCTCATGCTCACGGGCCCGAACGGCTCCGGCAAGACGACGCTCATCCGCGCCCTCGCAGGCTTCCTCCCCCCGGCCGCGGGCTCGATCAGACTCAGTGGCGGAGATCCCGAACGCGACGTGGGCGATCATTGCCACTACGTCGGCCACGCGAACGCCATCAAGTCCGCGCTCACCGTTGCAGCCAATCTCGCCTTCTGGGCCGACTATCTCGATGCGACGAACGGGGAGAGCCAGGCGGAGCGCGTCGCCGGGGCGCTCGAGGCGTTCGATCTCGCGCCCCTCGCCGGCGTTCCGGCCGGGTTCCTGTCGGCTGGGCAGAAGCGGCGGCTCGGCCTCGCGCGGCTTTTCGTGGCGCGCCGGCCCCTGTGGCTCCTCGACGAGCCGACCGCGTCGCTCGACGCGGCCTCGGCCGCGCAGCTCGGGGCGCACTTGTCCCGCCGCGCGGCCGAGGGCGGCCTCGTCATTGCCGCGACGCATCTGCCGCTCGGCGTCGAGGGCGCGAGATCCTTGCGCCTCGGCGAGACGGAGGCCCAATGAGGGAGTTCGCCGCGCTGCTCCGGCGCGACCTCGCGCTTGCGCTCGCCGAAGGCTCGGCGCTCGGCACCGCGCTCGGCTTCTACCTTATCGTCGTCACGCTGATGCCGCTCGGGCTCGGTCCCGACCTCAAGCTGCTCTCGCGCATTGCGCCGGGCGTGCTGTGGATCGCCCTCCTCCTCGCCGCGCTTCTGTCGCTGCCGCGCCTGTTCGAGGCCGATCTCGAGGACGGCTCGCTCGAGGTGATGGCGACGGGCTCGCTGCCGCTCGAGCTCGCCGCGGCGGCCAAGGCGCTCGCCCATTGGATCTCGACGGGAATTCCGCTCGCGCTGCTGGCCCCCGTGCTCGGCCTTCTGCTCAATCTGGACCTTGCCCTCTATCCGGCTCTTCTCGCCACAATGCTCGCCGGGACGCCGGCCGTGAGCTTTCTCGGCGCGATCGGGGCGGCGCTCACCTTGCGGGCGCGGCGCGGGGGGCTCCTCATCGCGCTCCTCGTGCTGCCGCTCTTCGTGCCGACCCTCATCTTCGGCATCTCGGCGATCAGCGGCGCGGGGGTAGCCGGCGGCTTTGCAGCGCCGTTCCTGATCCTTTGCGCCATCTCGCTCGCTTCCCTCGTGATAGGCCCTCTCGCTGCCGCCGCGGCCTTGCGGTTCCAGATGCAGTAGCGCAGGTTAATTGCAGTTCAGGAAAGGCTGCAAATTGCACTTCTCCACGCAAAGCCCTAGATCAGACCCCATGCAGACGCTCACGCAACGCCTCGCCAATCCGACCCGGTTCATGGAGCTTTCCGGCCAGCTCCTGCCCTGGGTCGCAGGCGCCGCGGCACTCCTGATCGGCGTTGCAATGTATCTCGTCTTCTTCGTCGCACCGCCCGACTACCAGCAGGGCGAGACGGTCAAAATCATGTACATCCACGTGCCCGCCGCGTGGCTTGCCATGATGGGCTACACGATCGTCGCCGTCTCGAGCTTCGGGCTCCTCGTCTTCCGCCATCCGCTGGCCGACGTCTCGGCCAAGGCGGCCGCGCCCATCGGAGCCGTGTTCACCCTCATTGCCCTCGTCACCGGGTCGCTCTGGGGCAAGCCCATGTGGGGCACCTATTGGGTGTGGGATGCCAGGCTCACCTCCGTCCTCATCCTCTTCTTCCTCTATCTCGGCCTCATCGCGCTGCGCTCCTCGCTCGAGGACGAGGCGCTTGCGGGCAAGCTCACCGCTGTGCTCGCGCTCGTCGGCGTGGCGATCCTGCCCGTTATCAAGTTCTCGGTCGAATGGTGGCAGACGCTGCACCAGGCGTCGACCGGCTTCACCTCGACGGTGCATCCCTCGATGCGCACGCCTCTCCTCATCTCGGCCGCAGGCTTCACGGTGATGTTCGTCGCGCTTCACTTGAAGGCGATGCGCAACGAGGTCCTGCGCCGGCGCGTCAAGGCGCTGACGGCGGCCGAGGTCGAGAGCAGCGAGCGGCTTCGCGTCGCGCTGGCGGAGTGAGGGCATGGATCTCGGTCCCTACGTCTGGTTCATCCTCGCCGCCTACGGCGCGACCGTCACGGCGCTCGCCGGGCTCATCGCCTGGCTCGTCTTCGACGGCCAGCGCCAGGCGAAAGCGCTCGCCGCGCTCGAAGCGCGCGGCGTGAAGCGCCGCTCGTCGGCGGCCAGGTAGGATTTGGGCGGAGATGAGATGAGCGAAGCCATTGAAGTGCGACGCAAGGGGTTGTCATGGGTTGTGGCGCCCGTTCTAATCTTCCTGGCGATGGCGGCGCTGTTCGTATTCGCGCTCAAAACCGGCGATCCCTCGAAGCTCCCCTCGGCGCTCATCGGCAAGCCGGTGCCCGTGACCGAATTCACGGCCCTCGACGGGCTCGTCGCGAACGGGCGGCAGGTCCCCGGCTTTACAAGCGCCGATCTCGGCCGGGGGAAGGTGTCGATCGTCAACTTCTGGGCGTCATGGTGCACGGAATGCATCGACGAGCATCCGCTCCTCGCCGTGCTCAAGGAGCGCGGTGGCGTCGACATCTACGGCGTCAACTACAAGGACCAGACGGAGGACGCGCGCCGTTACCTCGGCCGCTACGGCAATCCCTATGCGGCGGTCGGCGTCGATGCCACAGGGCGAAGTGCGATCGAGTGGGGCGTCTACGGCATGCCCGAGACCTTCGTCGTCGACGGCAGGGGCCATGTCGCTTTCAAATTTGTCGGCCCGATCTCGATGGACAGCCTCGAGAGGAAGCTCCTGCCCGCGATCGAGAAGGCCCGCGCCGCGGCGCCACCTGCTGCAGCAAACTGAATCTCGTCAAAGCGGGAAGAACTCGCCGCGCGAATGGTTGAGCACCGACAGCGTGCCGGTCGCGATGTCGAAATAGGCCCCGTGGAGCGAGAGCCGCCCCTTGTCCTCGAGGTCGCGGATGAAGGGGAACGTCCTCAGATTCTTGATCGACGTCTTGATGCCTTCCTTCTCGAGGAGCGCCTGCTTCACCGCCTGCGGCGCCATCTGATGGGCCGAGACGACGCGCAGGCGGGCGTCATCCAGCATCGACATCCAGCGCGAGATGAATTGGGCTTCCGTCTGGATCGCGGCGCTCTGGTCGAGCGCGGCCTTCACGCCGCCGCATCCCGAATGCCCCATGATGACCAGGTGCTTGACGCGCAGGTTCAAGGCCGCGAACTCGATCGCCGTGCTGACGCCGTGAAATTTGCCGCCGGTCTCGTAGGGCGGGACCAGGTTGGCGACATTGCGCGCGACGAACAGCTCGCCCGGCAGCGCGCTGAAAATGGTCTCCGGGTCGACGCGGCTGTCGCAGCACGAGATCACCATGACCTCCGGGTTCTGGCCGTAGGTGGCAAGCTCCTCATAGTCGTCGGCGTGGGGGACGAAGTGGCGGTGCCGGAAGCGGCGGTAGCGGTCGCTGAGGTTTTCGGGAAAGCTGCTCATTATGGTCTCCACGTCGGAGCGAGTGTGTTTGAGTAGGCGGGCCGCGGCAAGCGGGCACTTGGGCGCGCGTTAATGAATGGCGGTCACGGGACTTACGCCCCCGGGTGCGACGGATCGCGCGCGAACGGCAAAGAGGTTCGGTTGCGGGGTTCGCCGGGAGCCGTTATCGTCCCGGCCCGGTTGGGAAACCCCAACATCACTGGGCATCGAACGGGGCGCGCAGGCCGGCCCCACGGGCTGCGGCGCAGGACACCATGACATCTGCCGACACGACGACCGCCGCGACGACCTCGACCTGGGGGCGCGACCTGCTCGCCTCCGTCGTCGTCTTTCTCGTCGCGCTGCCGCTCTGCATGGGCATCTCGATCGCGTCCGGCATGCCGCCGACGGCCGGCATCATCACCGGTATCGTCGGCGGAATCGTCGTCGGGTTTCTCGCCGGCTCGCCGCTGCAGGTGAGCGGCCCCGCCGCCGGTCTTTCCGTGCTCGTCCTCGAGCTCGTGCAAAAGCACGGATTGGAGATGATCGGCATCATCGTCCTGTTCGCCGGCCTCCTTCAGGCAGCGGCGGGAGTCTTCAAGCTGGGGCAGTGGTTTCGCGCCGTGTCGCCTGCCGTCATTCACGGCATGCTGGCCGGCATCGGCGTGCTGATCCTCGTGTCGCAGTTCCACGTCATGCTGGACATGAAGCCGATCGGCACCGGCATCCAGAACCTGCTCGGCATGCCGGGCGCTCTCTTCAGTGCAATCTCGACCGGCGATTCTCGGTTGACCGCGGGCGAGATCGGCCTCCTGACCATCGGCACGATCGCCCTGTGGGGCTCGTTTGCGCCCAAGAGCTGGCGCGTCGTGCCGGCGCCTCTCGTCGGCGTTCTCGTCGCCATCGCCGCCGCGGCGATCTTCCGGCTCGACTCGATCAAGTACGTCGACGTTCCGAGCAACATCTGGTCGGTGACGATCTTCCCGACCTGGGACAAGCTCGCCCGTATCATCGACCCGCAGATCCTGATCGGCGCGGTGTCGATCGCCTTCATCGCCAGCGCCGAGACGCTGCTCTGCGCTACCGCCGTGGACCAGATGCATCGCGGCCCGCGCACCAAGTACGACAAGGAGCTCACCGCCCAGGGCGTCGGCAATACGATCTGCGGCGTCTTGGGCGTGCTGCCGATGACGGGCGTCATCGTGCGCTCGAGCGCCAACGTCGAGGCAGGCGCCGTGACGCGCGCTTCCGCGATTCTGCACGGCGTCTGGCTTCTCCTATTCGCGAGCGTGCTGCCGTTCACGCTGCACTACATCCCCGTCTCGGCGCTCGCGGCCGTGCTCGTCTTCACCGGCTATAAGCTCGCCTACCCGAAGGCGGTGCCGGGCCTCCTGAAGTTCGGCAAGAGCGAGGTCATGATCTATTTCGTCACGATCGTGACGATCGTCGCGACGAACCTGCTCGCGGGCGTGCTGACGGGCCTTGCCCTGTCGCTCCTGAAGCTCCTCTACGCCTTCTCGCACCTCGAGATCCGCAAGGTCGAGAACGGGGCCGAGAACCGGACCGATCTCCATTTGAAGGGCGCGGCGACGCTGATCCGCCTGCCCTTGCTCGCGGCCGAGCTCGAGACCTTGAAGCCGAATACCCACGTCCATGTGCACATCGACGACCTCGACTACATCGATCATGCCTGCATCGATCTTCTGACCAACTGGGATCGCCAGCACCGGGCGACCGGCGGCTCGCTCGAGATCGAGTGGGAAGGGCTGTCCAAGAAATACCACCAGCGCAGCGCGGCGGGCGTCCGGGCGGCGCGCCGTGCCGCCAAGGCGGTCTGAACGCGTCATCCACCGTTTTTCTCGGCTTGACTGCACGACTATGGTCGCGTTGGTGTCGCGCCAACTTTCGCCTAATGTTGCAGTGCAGCGACAACGGGAGGCCGGCCATGCACCAGGTGAGACCGCGCCGCAGCGTCCTCTACATGCCGGGCGCCAACTTGCGCGCGCTCGAGAAGGCGAAGGCGCTGCCCGCCGATGCCCTGATCCTCGACCTCGAGGATTCGGTGGCGCCCGACGCCAAGCCCGAGGCGCGGGCTAAGGTTTGCACCCTCGTCAAGGAGGGCGGCTACGGCCGGCGCGAGATCGTCATCCGCCCCAATGCGCTCGAGACCGCCTGGGGCGCCGCAGACATCCTCGCCGCCGCCGAGGCTGCGCCCGACGCCATCCTCGTGCCGAAGGTCGCCCATCCCGGCGACATCATCAGCGCGGCGAAGATCCTGAAATCGGTGCACGCGCCCGAAAAGACCAAGCTGTGGGCGATGATGGAGACGCCGATGGCGATGCTCAACGCACGCGAGATCGCCGCCGTCGGCGCCGATCCCGAGAACCGGCTCGTCTGCCTTGTCATGGGCACCAACGATCTCCTGAAGGAATCGCGGGCGCGCGCCCTTCACAACCGCTTCGCGGTCGTCCCCTGGCTCGCCATGACGATCGTCGCCGCCCGCGCCTACGGGCTCGACATGCTCGACGGCGTCTACAACGACTTCAAGGACGAGGAGGGATTCCGCGCCGAGTGCGAGCACGGTCGCACGCTCGGCATGGACGGCAAGACGCTGATCCACCCCTCGCAGGTCGGGCCCTGCAACGAGATCTTTTCGCCCTCCGACGAGGAGGTCGTCTGGTCGAGGAAGATCATCGCCGCCTTCGACCTGCCCGAGAACGCGCGGAAGGGCGTGATCACGGTCGAGGGCAAGATGGTCGAGCGCCTGCATCTCGTGCAGGCCCGGCGAACGGTTGCCATCGCCGGCGCCGTCAAGGAAATCGAGGAGTGGTTTTAGTGGCCCTTGAGTCCGTCAAGTTGACCTACCATTGAGAAAAGTAGGACAACCCGCACAAAATCCAACGGCGCCCTTGAGACAGCAACCGCCTGCGACGAATGAGAAGGTCTCCCGCCTCTCGCCCTCGGCGGTTGGAAATGGCATACCGGCCCTGCTCAATCACAGCTGGCAAAGGCACGCGCTCGGCATGACCACGACCAAGACCAACCCCGGCAACTTCTTCGAGGACTTCCGCTACGGCCAGATCATCCGCCACGCTACCCCGCGCACCATCACCGAGGGCGACCAGGCCCTCTACACGAGCCTCTACGGCCCGCGCTTCGCCGTGCAGTCCTCCGACGCCTTCGCGCGCGCCATCGGCTATCCGCAGGCACCCGTCGACGACCTCCTCATGTTCCACGTCGTCTTCGGCAAGACGGTGCCGGACATCTCGTTGAACGCGATTGCAAATCTCGGCTACGCGGAGGGCCGCTTCCTCCGCCCCGCCTACCCCGGCGACACGCTCTCGACCGTTTCCGAGGTCATCGGCTTGAAGGAGAACTCCAATCGCGAGACGGGCACGGTCTATGTGCGCTCGACAGGCACCAACCAGCGCGGCGAGGTCGTCCTCGAGTACGCGCGCTGGGTGATGGTGCGAAAGCGCGACAAGGCGGCGCCCGCCCCCGAGGCGGTCGTGCCCAAGCTTAGGGACCGCGTCGATCCCAAGGACATCGGCGCAGCCGTGCCGAAGCTCGATGTCGCGGCCTACGACACCGCGCTCTCGGGCTCGCCGCACCTGTGGGGCGACTACGAGGCGGGCGAGCGCATCGACCACGTGGACGGCATGACGCTCGAGGAGGCCGAGCACCAGATGGCGACGCGCCTCTACCAGAACACGGCCAAGGTCCACTTCAACCAGCACACCGAGGCCAAGGGGCGCTTCGGCAAGCGCATCGTCTACGGCGGCGTCACCATCTCGCTTGCCCGCGCGCTCTCCTTCAACGGCCTGAACAACGCCTTCCACATCGCGGCGATCAACGGCGGCCGCCACGTGGCGCCGCTCTTTGCCGGAGACACCGTCTACGCGTGGTCGGAAATCCTCGAAAAGGCGGAGCTGCCGGGGCGCACCGACGTCGGCGCGCTGCGCACGCGCCTCGTTGCCGCGAAGAACCAGGACTGCTCGACGTTTCCGCTGAAATCGGGAAACGGCGAGTATGCCGAAGGGGTCATCCTCGACCTCGACGTGTGGCTCGTCCTTCCGCGCTGAGGGCCTTCCTGGGCGCCATGCCGCGCCTCGAGGGCCGATTGTCGAATTGCCGCTCTCCCGCGACCGCGCTAAACCTGCCGGCGAGCACTTAGAGGGGACTCCCGATGGCCGAGGCCAAATCCGAGCGGAGCCGCGTGATCGAACGTCCGCTTTCGCCGCACCTCGCGATCCACACGCCGCACATCAACATGGTGATGTCCATTCTCCACCGGCTCACCGGGGCGGCGCTCTATGCCGGCTCGCTCCTGCTCGCCTGGTGGCTCGTCGCGGCGGCGTCGGGCCCCGACTATTTCTCCTACGTCAGCGCGCTGTTCGGGACTTGGCCGGGCCTTATCGTGCTCTTCGGCTACACCTGGGCCTTGCTCCATCACATGATGGGCGGCATTCGCCACTTCATTTGGGACACCGGCCGCGGCTACGACCGCACCACGATCGATCTCCTCTGCTGGGCGAGCGCTATCGCTTCGGGCCTGCTTACGCTCGCTGTCTGGGCCTATGCGCTCGGCTGTTCCGGAGTGTTCGCGCCATGACCACCATGCGCACGCCCTTGAAGCAGGCCCGCGGGCTCGGCTCGGCCAAGGACGGAGTCGGCCACTTCTGGCTGCAGCGCATGACGGGCGCCGCCAATGTCGCGCTCGCGATCTTTCTCGTCTGGCTGATCGCAAGCCTTGCGGGCGCCGACCACGCGACCGTCAAGGCGGCGCTTGCCCGCCCGCTCGTCTCGCTCGCCCTCCTCGCGCTCGTCCTCTCCGGCACCGTGCACATGCGCCTCGGCATGCAGGCGATCATCGAGGACTACGTGCACGGCGAGGGCACGAAGGTGGTGCTTCTGATGCTCAACACGTTTTTCGCGACGGCCGTCGCCGTGGCGTCGGTTTTCGCCGTCATGAAGCTCACGTTGGGAGGCTAGTCGCGATGGCGGCGAAGGCGAGTGGCGGCGAGAAGACCAACGGCGGGCCGGGGAACGCCCCCGCCGTCAACGGCAAGGCCTATCCGCTGATCGATCACACCTACGATGTCGTCGTCGTCGGGGCAGGCGGCGCCGGATTGCGCGCGACTCTCGGGTGCGCGCAAGCCGGCCTCAAGACGGCCTGCGTAACCAAAGTGTTTCCGACCCGCTCGCACACCGTCGCGGCCCAGGGCGGCGTCGCGGCCGCGCTCGGCAACATGGGGCCCGACGACTGGCGCTGGCACATGTACGACACCGTCAAAGGCTCCGACTGGCTCGGCGACCAGGACGCGATCGAGTACATGTGCCGGCACGCGCCCGACGCGGTCTACGAGCTCGAGCACTACGGCTTGCCGTTCTCGCGCACCGAGGACGGGCGCATCTACCAGCGCCCGTTCGGCGGCATGACGACGGACTACGGCCAGGGCCCGCCCGCGCAGCGCACGTGCGCGGCCGCCGATCGCACCGGGCATGCCATGCTGCACACGCTCTACGGCCAGTCGCTGCGCTACGCGGCCGAGTTCTTCGTCGAGTTCTTCGCCCTCGATCTCTCGATGGACGAGGACGGCGTCTGCCGCGGCGTCATCGCGCTGTCGATGGACGACGGTACGCTGCATCGCTTCAGGGCCAAGCGCACGATCCTCGCCACCGGCGGCTACGGCCGCGCCTATTTCTCCTGCACCTCGGCCCACACCTGCACCGGCGACGGCAATGCCATGGTGCTGCGCGCCGGGCTGCCGCTGCAGGACATGGAGTTCGTGCAGTTCCACCCGACGGGCGTCTACGGCGCGGGCGTCCTCATCACGGAGGGTGCGCGGGGCGAGGGCGGCTATCTCACGAACGGGGCCGGCGAGCGCTTCATGGAGCGCTATGCGCCGCACGCCAAGGACCTCGCCTCGCGCGACGTGGTCTCGCGCTCGATGACGATCGAGATCCGCGAAGGGCGCGGCGTCGGTCCCGACAAGGACCACATCTACCTGCACCTCGACCATCTCGATCCCAAGATCCTGGCCGAGCGGCTTCCCGGCATCACCGAGAACGCGAAGGTGTTCGCGGGCGTCGATCTCACGCGCCAGCCGATCCCCGTGCTGCCGACCGTCCACTACAACATGGGCGGCATCCCGACCAACTTCCACGGCGAGGTCGTGACCTTGAAGGACGGCGACCCCAATTATGTCGTGCCCGGGCTGATGGCGATCGGGGAGGCGGCCTGCGTTTCCGTGCACGGGGCGAACCGGCTCGGCTCGAACTCGCTCATCGATCTCGTCGTGTTCGGGCGCGCGGCGGCCCTGCGCTGCGCGGAGACGACGGAAAAAGGCGCGCGCCAGCCCGACTTTGCGAAGACGTCGACGGAGCGGGCGCTGTCGCATTTCGACCGCTTCCGCTACGCCAACGGCAAGACGCCGACGGCGGCGCTGCGGCTCAAGATGCAGAAGGTGATGCAGACGAACTGCGCCGTGTTTCGCGATGGCCCCGTGCTCAAGGAAGGCGTCGAGAAGATCGCCGAGATCTGGCGCGAGACGGCGGACATCCGCGTCACGGACCGTTCGCTGATCTGGAACTCGGATCTGATCGAGACGCTCGAATACGACAATCTCATCGCCCAGGCGGCGGTCACCGTCGCCGGCGCCGAGAACCGCAAGGAGAGCCGGGGCGCGCACGCGCGCGAGGACTTCCCCAACCGCGACGACGTGAACTGGATGAAGCACACGCTGGCATTCGCCGACTATGCGACCCACTCGGTGCGGCTCGACTATCGCCCGGTGCACACCCACACGCTGACCAACGAGGTCAAGTACATCGAGCCCAAGGCGCGGGTGTACTAGCATCTGCTCTCAGAGCTACAAGCGTCACCCCGCCAGGAAGCGGGCGAGGATGATGCGACCGAGGTCGTAGGCGGTCTCGCCGAAGCGGGCGATCGCGCCGCCGATGGCTGCGGCGGCGAGCCATCCCGTCCAGCGCAGAAGCGTGCGCCCGTAGTTGACGCCGACCTTGACGTCGATCACCTGGTCGGGGAGCGCGGTCTCGGCGGCGAGACCGTCGCCGCCGACCGTCCTCGCCGAGACGACGAGCTGCAGCTGCTTTCGCCCCCGCTCGCGCGGCGTCACCGTCCAGCGCCAGCTCGCATAGTCGTCGGCGACGAGCCCCAGCACGTTCTCGATCCACTGCGTCTCGGGCGAGCGCGATTCGATCCAGAAGCCGCCGTCGGGGGCGCGGAGCCGCACCGACATGGCCTTCGTCACCATGACCTCGTGGCGGTAGGCCGCGCCCCCGCCCTCGAGACCCTCGGCGATGGCCTTCACGTCCGCGCGCGCCACCCGCGCCTCGACCACGACCGCGCGCCCGACGCGCATGCGGCGCGGAATGTTCTCGACGATCTGGCCTGCCTCGATCAGCGGCCAGTTGCCGACGAAGGAGCCGGAGCCTGGGCCTTTGCCGCCTGACCGTTGCGGGGGCTGCGGCGGCAGGCGCGCCGGGGGCGGGGGGATCGGCGGCGGCGCCGAGGGCCGGCCTCCGTATCCCGCGAGGGGCCGGGGCGGGGGCGCCGCTTGCGGCGGCGGGGCCCATTGCGCCGGCGCAGGGGCCGCAGGGCGCGGCGCGACCGGCGACAGTGGCTGCTCGAAGCGCTCCGGATACCGCGTGAGCCGATCGTCGACGGGCTGCAGGAGATGCAGGCTGCGGAGCGGAGGGGGCGGGACCCCCGCTGCCGACGCCCCGGGGAGGGGCAGGTTCCTGATAGTGTTCGGCCTGATAGTGCTCGGGATGAGGGGCGGGAGCCGGCGGCTGCGGCTCGGGAGGTGGAGCGGCGGCCGCGGCCGAGCGGTTCTGCACGCGTTCGCGGGCGGCCGCCATGATCTCGTCGGTGGTTGCGGGCCGCGTCGGCGGCGCGCTCGGCGCCTGGCGGCCGTCGGCAGCCTCGGCCCCCTGCGGCCGTTGGGCGGCCTGCGCCCGTTGCAAGGCGCGGATCGCCTCCTCGAAGGTGAGGCCCTGGTCGCGCAGGAGATGGGCGGCGGCACTCTTCCCGTCGCCGACGATGGCGGCGAGCACGATCGCGCCGTTGATCTCGCGCCGGCGCCCCTGCTGCGCCGCCGCCGCCGCGGCCTCGAGGATCCGCTTCAGGTCCTGGGAGAGCACGACGCTCTGGCCCGCTTCCCCGCGCGGGGAGACACGGGCGATGAGGGCCGCCGTGTCGTTGAGGAGGCGGGTGATGTCGATGTTGCTCGACTTCAGGACAATGCTTGCCTCCGGGTCCTCGGCAAGGGCGAGGAGGAGATGCTCGAGGCTCACCTCTCTGTGGGCCTGCGACGCCGCATAGTCGGCGGCCCGGGCCAGCGTCGCCGACAGAAAGGGCGACATGGGTATCCGGCCGAGCTCCTCGGCGATCGTGGTGGTCATTGCCATTTCCCCTCAATGGCGCTCCGACCGCGGTCGGTCGTGCCGCACGCGCTTAGAGGTGGCCGGGACCGCAAGGGCCGGCAAACCTCGAATCTTCGCCGATATGATGTCATCCGGCGGGGAGCCGCAAGACCGCCCCCGCCGCCGCGCCACCGGCCGGCGCGACCGGCCCCTTCCTTAAGGGGCGAATGTGAGCGAATTCCGTTGAGCGGGGCCGGGCCCGCGCTATATGTGCTCCCGGTCCGGAGGCGCCCCCTCCCCTCTATGAGCTGTGGGGCGATTCGGAGAGCGAGCGCGTCCACAGAGGCAATATGGCCAAGGCGTACGAATTGGCGGAAAAGACGGCAGACTTGTCTGGCAAAGCTGAGGTCTCCGCACACCTCAAGGCGAAAATCCTGGCCGAGGCGCTCCCCAACATGCTGCGCTATGACGGCGAAACCGTCGTGATCAAGTTTGGCGGCCACGCCATGGGCGATGAGTCGCTCGCAACCGCCTTCGCCCAGGACGTCGTCTACCTCAAGCAATCGGGGATCAATCCCGTCGTCGTCCACGGCGGCGGCCCGCAGATCGCCGACATGCTCTCGAAGCTCGCGCTCAAGTCCGAGTTCGTGAACGGGCTCCGCGTCACCGACAAGCCCACAGTCCAGGTGGTCGAGATGGTGCTCGCCGGCGCCATCAACAAGGAGATCGTCTCGTCGATCAACCGCCAGGGCGGCAAGGCGGTCGGCATCTCCGGCAAGGACGCCAACCTGATGATCGCCAAGAAGATCACGCACATGGCGGACCCCGAGAGCAACATCATGCGCGCGGTCGACATCGGCTTCGTCGGCGACCCCGTCGAGATCAACCCGCACATCGTCGAGGTGATCTCGCAGTCGGACCTGATCCCGGTCATCGCCCCTGTCGGCGTCTCGCGCGACGGGGAAACGCTCAACATCAACGCCGACACGTTTGCCTCCGCGCTTGCCGCGCGCTTGAGAGCGAAGCGCCTCCTGCTCTTGACCGACGTCGAGGGCGTGCTCGACAAGTCGGGCACCCTGATCGAGGAGCTCACCATCGACGACGCGCGCGATCTCATTCGCAACGGCACCATCACGGGCGGCATGATCCCCAAGGTCGAAGGGTGCATCGAGGTGGTCGAGGCCGGCGTCGAGGCCGTGGTCATCATCAACGGTCGCGTCCCCCACAGCGTGATCCTCGAGCTCCTGACCGACCACGGCGCGGGCACGCTGCTCGGCCGGCGCAAACCCAAGTTGAAGAAGTCGGCGTAATGGCACGCGGAATGTCAGCTGCCCCTTACCCCGACCCTCTCCCCACCGATGTGCGGAGAGGGGGAAGCAGAGCGGCGCGGGTTCGCGGCGACGCGGGTGTGGATCTTCGACCTCGACAACACGCTCTATCCCGCCGAATGCAACCTCTTCGCCGAGGTCGACCGGCGCATGGCCGAGTTCATCGTGGCGAAGCTCGGCGTACCGCACGTCTACGCCCGGCACCTGCAGAAGAGCTACTACCATCAGTTCGGCACGACGCTCGCGGGCCTGATGCAGGTGCACAAGCTCGAGCCCGCGGATTTTCTCGACTATGTGCACGACATCGACCTTTCGGCCGTGTCCGCCGCGCCTGCGCTGCGTCAAGAGATCGAGCGCCTGCCGGGCCGCAAGCTCATCTTCACCAACGGCTCGCGCCGCCACGCCGAGCGAGTCGCCGAGAAGCTCGGTCTCGGCGATCTCTTCGAGGACATCTGCGATATTGCCGCGACCGACTACGTCGCCAAGCCCGACGCCGAGGCGTTCAACCGCATGGCGCGCCTGCACGGCGTGCAGCCGGCGGAAGCGGCGATGTTCGACGACATGCCGATGAACCTCGAGGCGCCGCACGCGCTCGGCATGACGACGGTGCTCGTGCGCTCGAGCTATATCGACCATCCCGTCCAGCTCGAGATCGAGCGCTGGACGGAGCCCCCCGCGCACGTCCACCACATGGCGGACGACCTCACGGGCTTCCTCGCCGCCGTCGCGGCCGATCTCTCGCGCCCCCGCTAGCTCCGGCGCTGCCGTCGCCCGTCCGGAATGACGGAATGGAAAGTAGGCAACGGCGCGCTGCCGCCGGGTATAGTTCGCGCAAAGACGAGCAGCGAGCGCGAGGAAACGCACGATGGCAAAGCTCGACCGGCGCAAATTTCTCGGCACGGCGGGCACCGTGGGACTCGGTGCGGCCGCCACCTTCCCCGCCCCGGCAATCGCGCAATCGATGCCCGAGATCCGCTGGCGGCTCACATCGAGCTTCCCGAAGTCGCTCGACACCATCCACGGCGCGGCCGACGTCTTCGCCAAGGCCGTTGCCGACATGACCGACAACAGGTTCCTCATCCAGACGTTTGCCGCGGGCGAGATCGTGGGCGGGCTCCAGGCCGCCGACGAGGTGACGCGCGGCACCATCGAGGCCTGCCACACCGCCTCCTACTACTACTGGGGCAAGGACCCGACGTTCGCGCTCGCCACCACGGTCCCGTTCGCGCTCAACACGCGCATGCAGAACGCGTGGATGTACGAGGGCGGCGGCGTCGAGCTCATGAACGAGTTCTACAGGAAGTACAACATCTACGGCCTTCCCGGCGGCAACTCGGGCGCGCAGATGGGCGGCTGGTACAGGAAGGAGATCAACGCGCCCGAGGACTGGCGCGGCTTGAAGATCCGCATCGGCGGCTTCGGCGGCGCGGTCATGATGAAGCTCGGCGCCGTGCCGCAACAGATCGCCGGCGGCGAGATCTACCAGGCCCTCGAGAAGGGCACCATCGACGCCGCCGAATGGGTCGGCCCCTACGACGACGAGAAGCTCGGCTTCTACCGCGTCGCCCCTTACTACTACTACCCCGGTTGGTGGGAGGGGCAGGCGATGCTGCACTTCTTCTTCAATCTCGAGAAGTGGAACGCGCTGCCGAAGAACTACCAGGCGATCGTGAGATCGGCCGCGCAGACCGCCAACACCATCATGATGGCGCGCTACGACATGCGCAATCCCCCGGCGCTGCGCCGCCTCGTGCAGAACGGGGCGATCTTGAAGCCCTTCTCGCGGCCGGTGCTCGACGCCTGCTTCGACGCGGCGAACGCGGTCTACGCCGAGCTCTCGGCCAAGAACGCCGACTTCAAGAAGGTGTACGAGGCGATGACGGCCGTGCGCGCCGAGGAGTATCTCTGGTTCCAGCTCGCCGAGTACACGAGCGACACCTACATGATGATCCAGCAGCGCAAGAAGTCGCTCTGAGGCAAGCATTCCTCGGTCTGCCTGTTCGCAGTGGCTCTCCTCGCGGTCGGCCGCCCCCACCCCACTGTCATCCCGGACGGCGCGCAAGCGCCGATCCGGGACCCAGGGCCCATGTCGATACGTCGGCGCTTGCGGCCCCTGGGTCCCGGCTCTCGTGCCTCCGGCACTCGGCCGGGATGTGCATCGAGAGCTCGCCACTCTATCCCCTCTCCCCATGGCGGCCTTGCCGTGGGGAGAGGGTAAGGGTGAGGGGCAGCCGCTTGCGCTGCGCAGTGCTACCTGCCACTGCTCCCCATCCCCTCTCCCCGCAAGCGGGGAGAGGGGGAAACGCGCCGATGTCCTCGCGGCGCATGAGCCCGAGGGGATGGGTAGGGGAGCGGGGCGCGGGATCGCCACGGTCTTCCGTTGTTGTAACAAGGCGCACCGGCGCCCCGCCCATGCCGGAGGCATGTCTCCGACATGCCGAGCTTTGCGTTGGGTGAAGCACGTCCCAACGTCCCGCGCCTCGCTTAGCCGCAAGCCTCCGCGGTACCGGTGTTGCCACCGGCGATTGGCAAACGCGCGAAGGAATGGCTGCAGCGTGCGGCACTTTCCCTTCGAACTCGTACCGTCCCTCGGCCTTCGGTACGCCTCCGGAGGCGACCCCTGGTGGGACGGGCTGAGCGAGTGTAAGGCCGCGGGAGAGGAGGGGGATTGCTAATGTATGGGGCGGCTCGATCTCAGGGTTAAGGAGCCGCACTTCAACGGGGAAGATCCCGGATAGCCTCGCCGCGCTCGGCTTCCGGGAAGGCGAGTGGAGAGGGACGCCATACCCTCCACTGGTGTCCCTGCGCTCGGCTTCCGGGATGGCAAGTGGGGAGGCAGCGTCGGGTTACGGGAAGGCGAGAGGCGCGCCGCCATGCGCCTCCGCTTGCGTTTCCTGCCGGGCATTCGCCGGCGCCGTCACAAGCAGCTCGTGCTGATGGTCGGTCTCGTACCGGGGGATGCGAATGTCTTCGCCTTTTGAAGCGCCGCGACGCGCGCGTCGAAGTCGAGCCGGACGAGCCCGTTGAGCGCGCTGTCGTCGATCTCATAGCTGCCGCAATGCTTGCACTCGAGCATAAGGCCGTCAAAGTCGCCCGACGAGAGATCCCTGGCTTCGGCCCCGCACACCGGACACTGCATTTCACCTCCTGGCCCCAAGCGCTGACATATCCCCGCTTCGATAGATGTGCACAATTGAGATGGCCCGCAAGCCTCGAAGGACGCCCGGAAATGCGCTAAACGGCTTGCGCGACGTGCGCCTGCCGCGGCGGCGGGGCGAAAGGGGGGGCGATGGAACAGGGGTCGAAACTCCGGACCGTCTGGCGATATGCCCTGAGAGCCTGGCGGAGCCTGCTCGCGCCCACGGGCGGGATCCTGGCCGCCCTCGCGCTCTTGGCCGCGAGTCTACCTCGGCTACGACGTGGTGAAGGGAAAGGTCTCGCCCTGCGAGTCGATCTTCCAGGAAACGTCGATCGGACTCTCGACGCGCATCGGCTTCCTGCAGACCGAAGGCGCGATCGAGATCGGACGGGAGGCGGTGACCGAGCTCGACGAGCGCGCGCAGATGACGGCGCTCAATCTCAAGACCTGCTGCACGGTGCTCGACGCCGGGCGCATCGACCCCGAGCAGTTCCTCCAGTGCAAGGCCAAGGCGCGCGCCTACGACTCCCACCTCGAGGAGATCGCCGATCTCGTGGAGAAGGCGCTCGAGAACAAATCGATTACGACGGCGTCGACGCCGGCCTCCGCGCCAGGCGCGGCAGTCGCGGCGCCGCATGGGAGCGGCGACCCGAAGATCATCAAAGCCGTCGCGGAGGCGCGCGACGTCTCGCGCGACTTCAACAAGACGGTCGTCGAGGTTCGCGCGCAGCAGGCGCTCGCGGCCCTGGAGGCGGCCCCCGCCATCCACGTCGAGATCGACGCGGCCGAGCGCGAGCCCAACGACGACGTGCTCAATGCCAACATCATCGAGCCGGGAAAGCTCGTGACGGCGGCGATCGGCGCTCCGGCCGATTTCGACTTCTACACCTTCACGACGCCCGAGAAATTCCGCGACTGGATTCGCATCGAGGTCCAGAACCAGTCGACGACGCTCGAGCCGGCCCTCGAGCTGTTCGACGCGGCGAAGGGGAGCCTCGGGACGGTGCGCAACACGACCGCCGGCGGCGACGTGGCCTACGAGTTCGTCGCCCCGCCCAAGGCCAAGTTCACGGTGCGGGCGGCCAACTATTACGGGAAGAGCACGGGCGTCTACCTGATCCGCGTCGCGGCCGCCAAGGCCTACGATGCCCATGAGCCGAACGACGACATCTTGAGCGCCGCGGCGATCAAAGAGGGCGCAGCGGTCAAAGCCAAGATCATGGACAAGGATGATGTCGACATCTTCCACGTGGAGGGGGCGGGCGACGCGGAGCGTTCGGTCACGGTCAAAATCGCCAACGCCTCGACGACGCTGCATCCGAACGTGGTCGTCTATGACGACAGCAAGACGGAGATCGCGAGCAACCGCAACACGACGGCCGGGCGGCGATCTGACCCTCACCGCCAAGGTGCCGAAGGGCGGGCTCTACGTCCGCGTCAGCGACTATTACGCGCAATCGGGCGGCGACTACACGCTCACCGTCGTCAAAGAGTGACGGTCCCGACAGCCGAATTCCGCGTCGTCTGAAGCAGCGCAAAGCAATTCCCCTCCCCGCAGAGGGGGAGGGGAGCAGAGCTATTGTGCAAGTGTGTCTCGAGCGAAGTAACGGTAGCTGAATTGCTCGGAACATTGGTCACCACGCACAGACTGAAGAACCCGAAGCGGGCAAGGTCGTCAGGGTGCCCGCTTTCCAATTTGAACCTTGCGGCTTTCTTGCCTAAGTCAGCGGGCAAGGTGCGCACCTGAATGCCAACAAACACGGGAGGACGACGCGATGACGGGAGTGCGAGTTCTGGTCGGCACGCGCAAGGGCGCTTTCATCCTCAATTCCGACGGCAAGCGCGAGACGTGGGACGTCGCGGGTCCCCATTTCGCGGGCTGGGAGCTGTACCATGTGAAGGGCTCGCCGGCCGATCCCAACCGCATCTACGCGTCGCAGTCGAGCAGCTGGTTCGGCCAGCAGATCCAGCGCTCGAGCGACGGCGGCGTCACGTGGGAGCCCGTCGGCAACGCCTTCGCCTACGACGGAACGCCCGGCACGCACCAGTGGTACGACGGCACGCCCCACCCCTGGGAGTTCAAGCGCGTCTGGCATCTCGAGCCGTCGCTCACCGACCCCGATGCCGTCTACGCCGGCGTCGAGGACGCGGCGCTGTTTCAGACGACCGACGCGGGCAAGACGTGGACCGAGCTCTCGGGCCTGCGCGGCCACGGCTCGGGGCCAAAGTGGCAGCCGGGCGCCGGCGGCATGTGCCTGCACACGATCCTGCTCGATCCCGCGGACCCGGCGCGCATCTACATCGCCATCTCGGCCGCGGGCGCCTTCCGCACCGACGACGGCGGCAAGACGTGGCGGCCGATCAACCGCGGGCTCCACTCCCAATACATTCCCGATCCGACGGCCGAGGTCGGCCACTGCGTCCATCGCATCGCCATGCACCCCTCGCGCCCCTCGGTGCTGTTCATGCAGAAGCACTGGGACGTGATGCGCAGCGATGACGCGGGCGACAGCTGGCAGGAGGTGAGCGGCAACCTGCCCACCGACTTCGGCTTCGTCATCGACGTGCACGCGCACGAGCCCGAGACGGTCTACGTCGTGCCGATCAAGAGCGACGCCGAGCATTTTCCGCTCGAGGGGAAGCTCCGCGTCTACCGCAGCCGCACGGGCGGCAACGAGTGGGAGGCGCTGACCAACGGACTGCCGCAGGAGAACTGCTACGTGAACGTGCTGCGCGACGCGATGGCGGTCGACACACTCGACAAGTGCGGCATCTACTTCGGCACGACCGGCGGGCAGGTCTATGCCTCGCGCGACGCCGGCGACAGCTGGGCGCCGATCGTGCGCGATCTCCCCGCCGTTCTCTCCGTCGAGGTGCAGACGCTGTCATGATCCGCGTAGTTCTGCCGACGCATTTGAAAAGACATGCACAAGTCGGTGGGGAGGTACGCCTCGAGATCATAGGTCCGGTGACGCAGCGGTCGATCCTCGATGCGCTCGAGGAGAGCTATCCCGTCCTGCGCGGGACGATCCGCGACCATGCGACGCTGAAGCGCCGGCCCTTCGTCCGCTTCTTCGCCTGCCGGCAGGACGTCTCGCACGAGCCGCCCGATGCGGCCCTCCCCGAGGCGATCGCGAGCGGGGCCGAGCCCTTCCTCGTCGTCGGCGCGATCGCCGGCGGCTGATACCGAGCGGTCTTTGGAACGAGAGCCGGCGCACGGCGTTCAGCCGTGAATGGCCTCCTTCATACGAGACTAGCGTTAACCGGCATCGGCGCTCCTGAACGCTTGCCAAGGCCGACCTCAGGTGCGAGGTTCGCCTCAGTCATGTGCGCAATTCATTAACTACTTGTGGTGCTTGTGATTATGCTGTGTTCGAGTAGAGCGTTGGTTATCACCGCGCCTTCGCCGCAACAGCACTGGCGTGCGCGATGGCCCTCCTTCCCACCTATGCCGAGGCCCAGAGCCAGCAGGTGAGAAGCGCCTGCCGCAACGACTATTTCAGCCACTGCAGTGCGCACGCCGTCGGCAGCCAGGAGCTGCGCCAATGTATGCGCAAGGTCGGCGAGAACCTGTCGGTCGAGTGCCTCAGGGCTCTCGTGCAGGAGGGCGAGATCACCAAGGCCGACATCGAGCAGCACCAGGCGAAGCAAGCTTCGTTGAGCAATGGCTCCTCCGCCAACGGCGCGGCCGCCGACAAGCCTCAGCCGGTAACGACGACCGCCAAAGCAAGCAACGCCAGCAAGGCAGCGCCTGCGGAAAAGACCGCCAGCGCGGGCAAGTCTGCCAAGAGCCCTCCCAAGGAAGCGAAGAGCGCCTCCAAGGGTGAGAAGACCGGCAGCGCCAAGACGAAGGTGGCGAATGTCAGCCAGACCGCCTCCGGCAATGTGGCCAAGGAAGCGAAGAGCGGGAACGGAAACAAGGCGGCGAAGGTCGCGAATGCCAGCCAGACCGCGGCTTCGGGCAAGGCGACCAAGGAAGCGAAGGCCGCGAGCGCGAGCAAGACGGCGAAGGTGGCAAGCCTCGACAAGACTTCTACCCCGAGCAAGGCGGTCAAAGACGACAAGGCCGCGACCGTGGGCAAGCCTGCCAAGGTCGCCGGCTCCGACAAGAAAGTCGCGAGCCTCGACAAGTCCGCAACGTCAGCCAAGGTCTCCAAAGACGACAAGGCCGCGACCACGGGCAAGCCTGCCAAGGCCACCGGCTCCGACAAGAAAGTCGCGAGCCTCGACAAGTCCGCAACGTCAGCCAAGGTCTCCAAAGACGACAAGGGTGCCAAAGCGGGCAAGACCGCCAAAGCCACCGGCGCCGGCAAGACCACGAAGGCCGTCAAGGCCGCCAACGGAGCCAAGGTGGGCAACGGGACCAAATCCGCGAAGGTGGCGAGCGTCGACAAGACGGCGGCGCCGGGAAAAGCTCCCAAGGCAGGCAAGACCGCCAATGCCGCCAAGTCTCAGAAGACGGACCCCTCGGGCAAGACCGCGAAGGTCGATGATCTCGCCGTGTCTCCGCCCAAGGGCGGCGAGCCTTGGGACCTCTGGCTGCCCCCGCCCAAGACTAAGCCCTAGCCGTTTGCCCATCCCTTTGCTGACTGCGCCAGCGCTGTAGGAGCGCATCGAGGGATATTGGTCCAGGCCCGGCGACGGCGAGCCAGCCGAAGAGCGCCATGTAGGCCACCTCCTCGAACCCGAGCAGCGTCTCGAGCGAGTCGATCTGGTCCCACTTGGCGGCGATGATCGCCACGACCATGGTGATCACGAGGGGTGGCGCCGCGAGCCGCGTGAACAACCCGAGCAGCAGGAGCAGCCCGCCGAGGAATTCGATCCCCGACACGACCGGGGTCATGACGTACGGGAACGGAATTCCCCAGCTGATGAAATTCTCGGTGATTTGCGGGAGATTGCTGAGCTTCCCCCACCCGGTCCACATGAAAGACCCAGCCCACGACGATGCGGGCGAACAGCGGGGGCAGCCACGCGAACCAGGCCGACGTTCGCTCCGGCCAATCGATCAGGGCATCAACGAGTTTGTTCATGGGTCTACCTCCGGCTTCAGAACGTACGCGGCAGGCGACCGCGCGGTTTCAGGCGCCTGACCGATAGAACCGCTTACGGATTCCGGCCGTAGAAGGCCAATAGCGATTGGCTATCGAATTCGACGGCGATCGCTATTTCGGTCGGGGCTTCGACTTGGATACCGTCCGAGCCACGACACTCTATGGTCGGACCTTCGCAATGAGTATGACACACATGAGCTCACGGCCCGATGTCGGCCATCAGGAAATCCGACGGCACTCTCTGGCGGTGCGCCTCACGCACTGGGTGAACGTCCTTTGTCTGCTCGTACTCCTGCTGAGCGGGCTACAGATCTTCAACGCGCACTCGGCACTCTATTTCGGCAGCGTCTCCGACCCCGAGCGCGCGGTCCTCACGATCGGCGTCGAGGCAGAAGAGAGCGGCGAGCTCGCCGGGGTGACGGAGATCGGCGGCGCCTCCTTCGACACGACGGGATGGCTCGGACTCTCCCCCGGCGTCAACGGCGAGCCCGAGCGGCGCGCGTTTCCGACCTGGCTGACGCTGCCCAGCTACCGCGACCTCGCGACGGGGCGGCGCTGGCACTTCTTCTTTGCCTGGGTGTTCGTCCTGAACGGCCTCGTCTACCTCGCGCACAGCTTTCTCACGCGCCACGTGCAACGCGATCTCACGCCCTCGGGCGCCGAGCTGAAATCCATCGGCCATTCGATCGCGGAGCACGCGCGCTTCCGGTTCCCGAAGGGGGAAGAGGCGAAGCGCTACAACGTGCTCCAGAAGCTCGCCTACCTCTCGATCATCTTCTTCGTTCTGCCGGTCACCGTGCTCGCCGGCCTCACGATGTCGCCGGCGCTCGATGCGGCATACCCCTTCCTTCTCGATCTCTTCGGCGGCCGCCAGTCGGCGCGCACGATCCACTTCATCGGCGCGACCCTGATCGTGCTGTTCGTGCTGGTGCATGTGTTCATGGTGCTGGTGTCGGGCGTCTGGAACAACCTTCGCTCGATGGTGACGGGCCGTTATGTCATCGAGCCGGCGGAGCCTTCCCCATGACCAAGCGCACGATCGATCGCAGGGGCTTCATGCTGAGGCTCGCGGCAGCCGGCGGCGCGCTCGCGCTCGGCGGCTGTGACCGGCTCTCGAGCTCGCCGACCTTTCGCAGCTTCCTGGATCAGGCCGAGGCCGCAAGCATGTCCGTGCAGCGGCTCCTGCTTGGCTCCCAGTCGCTCGCGCGCGAGTATGCGGAGGCCGACATTTCCCGCACCTTCAAGGCCAATGGATCGACGGACCCGCAAGACCCGGAGTACGTTGCGCTGGCTGGGTCCAATTTTCAGGACTGGAGCCTCGAGATCAAGGGGCTCGTCGAGCGCCCGACGCGCCTTTCGCTCGCCGAGCTGCGCCGGCTCCCGTCGCGAACACAGATTACCCGCCACGACTGCGTCGAGGGTTGGAGCGCAATCGGCAAGTGGACCGGCGTCGAGCTCGGCACGCTGCTCAAGAGCGCCGGCTTGAAGCCCGACGCGCGCTATGCCGTGTTCCATTGCGCCGATACGCTCGCCGGCGAGAAATACTACGAGAGCGTCGACCTGATCGACGCGTTCCATCCGCAGACCATTCTCGCCTACGATATGAACGGCGCGCCGCTCACCATCCCGCACGGCGCGCCCTTGCGGCTCCGCGTCGAGCGGCAGCTCGGCTACAAGATGGCGAAGTACGTCATGGGCATCGAGATCGTCTCGACCTTCGCCCTGATGCGCGGCGGCAAGGGCGGCTTCTGGGAGGATCGCGGCTACGAATGGTATGCCGGCATCTGAGGCTCGAGCCGCCTAACACGCAAACCAGTACCTCACGGCAGTTGTGTCCTCTTTCGTCCCCGCATACTAGTCTGGAGAGTATGCGAGAGACCGAAGGGACCATGACATGAAAGCCGTGAAAGTACGCGCGCCCGGAGGCTTCGATCGTCTCGAGGTCGTCGACATCGAGGAGCCGGGAGCGCCGGGGGCGGGCGAGATCCGGGTGCGCCTCAAGGCGAGCTCGCTCAATTACCATGACTATGCGGTGGCGAGAGGCAGCATTCCGACGCCGGACGGCCGCATCCCGATGTCGGACGGGGCGGGCGTCGTCGAGGCGGTCGGGACAGGCGTCACCGATTTTGCCGCGGGCGACCTCGTCGTCTCCTGCTTCTTTCCGCTGTGGCAGGACGGCCCCCCGCCGCACGGCAACTTCGCCTTCGTGCCCGGCGACGGCCTCGACGGCTATGCGCGCGAGATCGTGGTCGCGCCCGCGACCTCATTTACCCGCGCGCCCAAGGGCTATAGCCCGCTCGAGGCGGCAACTCTCACGTGCGCAGGGCTCACCGCGTGGCGGGCCCTCGTCGTCGAGGGCGGCCTCAAGGCTGGCGACTCGGTGCTGATCCTCGGCACCGGCGGCGTTGCCATCTTCGCGCTCCAGATCGCGAAGGCGATGGGCGCGACCGCGATCATCACGTCCTCATCGGACGCGAAGCTCGAGCGCGCGCGGGGGCTCGGCGCCGATCACACGATCAACTACAAAAGCGAGCCGAAGTGGGGCGAGGCCGTGCGCCGCTGGACCGGCAAGCGCGGCGTCGACCACGTGCTCGAGATCGGCGGGCCGGGAACGCTGCCGCAGTCGATCGCTGCCGCGCGCATCGGCGGACACATTTCGCTGATCGGCATTTTGACGGGCGCGAGCGGGGAAGTGCCGACGCTCGCCATGATGGCGAAGCAGGTGCGCCTCCAGGGGATCGTTGTCGGCAGCCGGCGCCAGCAGCAGGACTTCGTCCGCGCCATCGATGCGACGGGGCTGCGCCCGGTCATCGACCGCACGTTTGCGCTCGATCGGCTCGCAGATGCATTCCGCTACGAGGAAGAGGCCCAGCACTTCGGCAAGATCGGCGTCGAATTCTAGGGCGTGTATTCACAATGGTGGTGCAGGCGCTGCCCTAGCTCGACGTCGGCAATCCAACTATATCCGGACTATTGCAGTAAGTGCGCTCTCCGCCGAGAAGGGCCAATTACTGACGTCGCCGATCCGCTTGGCGATGTCCTCATCGCTGAGTCGCGCGGATTACGTAGGTCACTGAGATATCTTGGCGCGCTGCTCGTCGCAGGACTTGACGCGGATCAGGTTGGGCATGTCCTTTAGCTTGTCGGCAGGCACGCAGTCCGATAGTCCGGCCTTGCGCGCGCCATCGACAAATAACTCGGCCTCCTTTTCCGCATAGCCGCCCCCCTCGCTGAGATATCGTTCTGCGATCCAGTGTCGGATCCAGCTTTGTGACGTTGGCGGCGGCTGTCGCTGCATCGCCTGTGCGGCCCAAATAGGCGTAAGCCATGGCCAGGAAGGCGTAATCGAGGGCAAGGGGTTCTTTCACGAGCAATCTGTATTTCACCGACCTTGTCGTATTGCTCACCAAAAAAGAACACGAGACTGAGCCCTTGATTGTACCAGTCGGGATAATGAGGGTTCAGATTCAGCGCCCGTTCCGCGAGGCTCACGGCCCGTCCCGATTCACCAAACCCGGGGAGAGACCCACGCGATTGTGAGGAGCAGGTCTGCATCGGAGGGCGCAAGAGTTTCGGCCCTGTCAAACTCGGCAAGAGCTTGCTCCGGTTTCCCGTGATATGCGTAAGCTATCCCGAGAGCCATGGTGCGTTTTGCCATCGTCGGGATCGAGGTTCACCGCCTTTTCGCCCGCCTCCATCAGCTTTGACAGCGCCTCCTCGACAGAGGGTGCCAAGCCGAGGTCGATCAAATAGATTTGGACGTCGGCAAGCCCGACGTAAGCTCGTGCCAGTTGCGGATCGAGTTCGAGAGCTTTGCGGAATAGGCCTTCTGCTTCGATCAGGCTTTCCTTCGTCACCTTGTGTTTCGCCTCAATGCCCAGCAAGTAGGTGTCGAAGGCGGATAGGTTCGCGGGGGGCTTACGCCTGATAAGACTGCGCTCGGCCTCCGCGACCGCTCCCTCGTAGCCAGTTAGCGTGGCGGCGATTCTTTCCCGTGACATCGTTCTGCACCGCAAACAGGTCATCGACAGGCCGGTCGTAACGCTCAGACCAGACGTGGCCGCCGGAGGCGGCGTCGATGAGCTGGGCGGACACTCGGATCCGCTCGCCCATCGACTGGATGCTGCCCTCGAGAACATATTTCACGTTGAGGTCGCGACCTATCTGGCGGATGTCGATCGGCTTGCCCTTGTAGACCTCGGTGGAATTGCGAGCGATGACGATAAGGTCCTTGGAGTGGGAGAGATCGGTGATGATGTCTTCGGTGATCCCGTCGGCGAGGCGCTCCCATTTGGGATCGGCCCCGATATTGTTGAACGGCAAGACAGCCACAGACGACTTGTCGGGCAGCGACGGACCTGAGTTCCAGCTGTGCAAGCCCCAGAGACTTGCCGCGAGGATCGCCAGCACGGCGGCGGCCAACACCCCAAGCCGCTTTATGGGGTTCGCTCGATCTGGCCGAGAAGCCGGACTTTGCGCCTGCCGAAACTCGATGTGAGGCGTGTAGGCTTCCCTTGGGCAGCTCGATGCGGATGGGATCGTTTCGGCCGTCTGCCTCGTAGTACTCGCGAAGCTTGTCACGCAGTCGCGCGGCCTCGATGCGCACGAGCGGATCGACGACGGGGTCGAATGTCTCGGGTCGGTCGAAGACTTCTAGGCCGACGTTGTAGCCCTTGAGCCGCTCCCCACGCCCGGCCAGCGTTTCATTGACAAGGTATTCCAGGAACCGCTGTCGGCGCTGCGACTGATGGAACGGGGCGCTATTAATGATGCGGACCAGTTGCTCGCGAATGGCCTTCTGGTCGGATTCGCTCCAACAATGAAGCGCGCTTTCCGTCACAGCCCAACTCCGAACGCGCCGCACCGGCGACAGCTGCACCAGCATCGGAGTGCAGTTTCATACGGTTACATACTAGGACCAACCGACCCGACCTGTCACCCTTCAGCCTCGGGTGGTCATGGGCGCGGTGCTCCCACGCCACCGATCATCAACATGCCAGACTGGGAGTAATAACAATGGTCAAATCGCTGATAACCGCTCTCGCCTTCGGCGCCTTCGCGATCACCGGCGTCACCGGTCCCGCGGCTGCGCTGGTAAAGTACAAGCCATGTTACAGTGCACCCAAGAGCGGCATACCGTGTACCCTCATTCTTCAGACGCCGCAGCTGCCCAAGCCGCAAGGCAACTAGTGAACGCAAGCTAGGCCCGCAGTCTCGCCGCGGGCCTGGCGTGATGCGTCAAGCGTCTAGCGCTCAAACAACTGCGCGGCGCGGCATGCTAGAATTCAGGCTACCCCGTAGTCAGACCGGGGTATCCAAGGCCGCTATGGGTCAATTGCGGTAAGTCCCTGATTGAGCAAAGCGCTTCCGTTGGAACCTCGACCGCTGACGTCCGTGGCTGGCGACTAAGCACCATCATCGTGGTGACAAGCTATCGTGGGCCCCCGGCTTCGATTTAAGCGCGGGTCACCGTCGAGCCGGCTGGCACCGCAGACGGTGGCTCGCAGATGCATTCCGCTACGAGGAAGAGGCCCAGCACTTCGGCAAGATCGGCGTCGAATTCTAGGGCGTGTATTCACAAATGGTGGTGCAGGCGCTGCCCTAATCAACGTCGGCAGTCCAACAATATCCGGACTATTGCAGTAAGTGTGCTCTCCGCTCTTCCCGGATTGGCAGTCTGGCAAACCGTGTTGGAGCCAAGACCGTCAGACAGCTGACGCAGACTGCCCTACCAGTCGCTTGGCCGCCAAGACCGATCTTTGCAGAGCCTGCTCGCACGCGATATAGGGCCCCGTCGCCGCGCCCCAGTTCGATTTTCTGACTTCCGCAACCATGAGGGAGGCGTTCTCCTGCGCCGTCTTGATCGCCGCACGGAAGTCGTCGACGAGTCCCGCGTCGGTTGAAGAGTTCCGGGCGCGCTCCTCGGCCTCGGCAAGTGCCCCAGTTGGCAAGAACGCCGGTCCGGTTTCCGGCGCCGGCACTTTGCCGAGAAGAATCTCAGCGAGCGACCGCCTCCAAGCGGTGGCGTCGGCCCCAAAGCGGACAAGTCCCAATGTGTCGGTCGCGCATTCTGCGCCAGCGTCGAGGGTTCGCTTGGCGATGTCCTGGCAGCCTTGAAGGCGCCGATCAATCGCCTCGACCTCGTCCTTGGTCTTGTTCGCCTTATCGGCAATGACGGTGACGTTGTGGGCAACCTCCGACGTGGCGGCCCGCTGTTGCTGCAGGAGATCCGTGAGGCCGCGAATTCGCTCGGCGACCTCGGATACCTCTTCGGTCACGCCTTCGATGATTGTGCCGACCTGCCGCACGACGTTGTTGCCGACATCGACGGACTTTAGATTGTCTTTGACGGTCGAGCTGATTTCCTTCATCTCGCAGGTCAGGGCGTCGACACGCCCATGGATTTGCTGCGTTGCCTTCGACGTTTCGACCGAGAGCGATTTGACCTCGGCTGCGACAACCGCAAAACCGCGACCGGCTTCCCCGGCGCGCGCGGCTTCGATGGTCGCGTTGAGGGCCAAGAGGTTGGTCTGTCGCGCAATCGTGTCGATGACGCCGGCCATGTCACGGATTTGGTCGACCGCCGCCTGAAGTGTCGACAGACGCTCACCGATTTGGCTGGATTGGTGTTCGATCGCCATCATGGCTTCGGTGGCGCCGCGGCTGTCGTTCGCGCAACTCCTCATGGTATCGCGTGCATTTTCAGCCTGGCTTGCGCTTTCGGCCGACCTGTTTGAGAGGTCGGCAATCGACGCCACCATTTGTTCGACAGCACTCGAGATCGACGCCGTCGATTGGGCGACTTCGCGGAAATCGTGATAGACCCAGCCCACATTGACCGCGGTTTCCCCGGTCTCATAGCCGAGGTCGGCAATTGCACCCAGGTGTCGGTTATTTGCCTCCTTCACCAAGCGAGAAATGCGCTTCCAGGCTTCACCAATCCGTCCCTCAAGGGCAACGTTCGCGGCCAACTTCGAATGAACCAGGCTTTCGAACGCGTCCACAATCATCACTTCATCCAAGGTAGGCTCAACGTGAAGCGCAGGGGATCCTGGCTCTTGCCCGCTTCGGGTCTGTTTCTGGCGTGCGAACACCGAGGTCTCCTTCTTCCTGTGCAGGCCGGGAACTGCCGAAGGCGCTCCAATGAGATTAGGCGGAGGATTTGATTGCCTTGTCAGCGATCCGCCGCATTTCAAAGGCCTGCCTTTCCGGGTCGGCGGTCTTGTTGGCGAGAATGTCGCGAAGGGCCTGCTCAAAGAGCGCGGCCCTGTGCTGTTCCTTCTTGTATGCGGCTTGCTGAACCGTCGCCGCATTCAGCGCCTGGTTCGTCGAGTTGTAGGTCTCGAGAATGAACCTCGCGGTCTGCCGTCGAGTTGGGGGAAGGTCCGAATCGCGAGACATGCGCTCGAGCTCGGCCAGCACGTCCTTGATATTGGTCGCCATCACTTGAACTCCCCTAACCTAGAGCTAAGCGATCCATCGATCCCCCCAAGTTCCACGCCTTCGAAGCAACTAAGACAAAGGTCAACCCTCGTTGGCGGCTTCGATGGCCGCGTGCCGCTGCTCCGGCAGACCATGCATCGGCCGAACTCAAGCCGACGACCTTCGTCTCACCTTCCGCTTCAGACTGGAAAGCCCAAGGCAGCGAACGCGAGTGCCCTCGAGCAAGTCACGGAGATCCTGCAATTCCTTTTCGGCTGCGGTTCGTTCTTCACTCCTCGGACAAGAGACCCCAACCTGGTGTTTGATGCGATCTACCTCGGCTTGAAGAATCTCGAGCGCGCCTACCAGCAGTTTCGACGTTGCGACCGCATCCCTCCGAGCGGCAAGAGCGGGCTCTTCGTTGACAAGTCTCGTCTCCGCTCGCGGTTGGGTTCGCGCCTCGTGCTTCAAGAAGGTCGCCGGGAGCTTGGCAATCATCGGTCGATTTCCAAACTGCAGGTGACCCGAGTTACGCGGCGCGGTGCGCGGTGCTGAAGCCTTCCGCCAGTTTCCGCAACTCGTCCGCCTTGCTGCCCAGATCCCGCGCGGCTGACAGGATTTGGTTCGATTCCGTGCCCGTCGAGGATGCAGAGCTGCTCAGGCCCATGAGTTGATGGAGCGCGAGGCGCGCATTCATGGTGCTCTTGGCGTGCATTCCGCGTCTCTCCCCCAGATCCTGCTTTGTAACGGATATGAACGCGGCGATACGCATGCACGGGGCGCCCCCGCGCGCCTATGTGGTCCTCGCACGTCTCCGCACACCATAGAAACGTACCATTACCGCGCTATAGAAACGTATCATTATAAAGTATGTGAGTCGGCGCCCCTGTCAAACCGCCCTGGGCCTTTCAGCGTTCGAGCGGACGTGGTAGTCCATGCGTCAATAGCATGACCACAGCTAAGGGGGGCAGATGAAGGCGCGACGTAAGCCGTCCCGGCGCTCTGCCGGCAACGTGAGAAGCGCAGAGAGCGAGGCGGCGATACTCAAGGCCGCCGCAGAAATTCTTAACGCAAAGGGTTATGAGGACCTCACCATCGAGGCGGTGGCGCGCAAGGCAAGGGCGAGCAAGCCTACCATTTATCGATGGTGGGCAACAAAGACGAAGCTCATATCGGACGCCTACCTCAGATCGAAACCGGTCGTGCAAACGACCCCCGACCTCGGTGACCTGGCGAAAGAGTTGTCATTCTATTTTGAGAACCTTTGGAACATGTGGTCCGATCAAAGAAACGCTTCGGTCTCGATTGGCCTCCTGAGCGAATCCCTCAGCGACCCTCAGTTACTTGAACAATATCGCACGGAATACCAACCGAGGCGCGAGGCGCTCATTGGCGAAATCTTGGATCGCGGTCGAGCACGTAACGAACTTTCCTGGGAATGCGATAATGCCTTCTTGATAGAAGTACTGACCGGATTTCACTTGATGCGCTTGATCAAGGGGAAGCCGGTAAACTCTGAAACCAATAGAAAATTTGTGGACATTGTTATCAGGGGATTGAGAACTCGAGTCCAGGAAATTCAAAAGCCGCACAGCGAACGGCAGTCCCGGGCACATCGCCGAGCTCAATGAGCTCTGCATCCAAGCCGCGATGGGCCGCTCTCTTCCAATGTCTGCTCCGGGTCGAGAGCGGTAAGTCCCTGATTGAGCAAAGCGCTTCGGTTGGAGCCTCGACCGCTGACGTCCGTGGCTGGCGACTAAGCACCATCATCGTGGTGACAAGCTATCGGGGGCCCCCGGCTTCGATTTAAGCGCGGGTCCCCTCGAGCCGGCTGGCGCCGCAGACGGTCGCTTGCGGCTTATGGATCACCGCGCCGGCAGAAATATATGCCGCGTGGTTTGCGAAACCTCCTCGCTCGAACTCCCGTAGCGGCACACGGAAGCGGTGAGAGGCGCGCTCTCGCTCGCCGGTATCCGCCTCCGTCAGGGAATGTTCCAACAAGCGTTAGGAGGACTACCATGAAGCTTGCCATCAATCCCGGCTCCGCGATCGCGGCCGCCGCTGCGACCCTCGTGCTCGCGGGCGCAACCGTTGCCCCGACCGCTGCCTTTGCCGCCGACGTCAAGTGCTACGGCGTCAACGCCTGCAAGGGCCAGAGCGCCTGCAAGACCGGCAGCGCGTGCAAGGGTGCCAATGCCTGCAAGGGCCAGGGCATCGTCATGGTCAGCGATGAAGCCTGCAAGCAGCTCGGCGGCTCGACCGAGCCCAAGAAGTAATCCACGAACGGCTACCCTAGCGGCTCGGCGGCACCTCCCAACAGCCGCCGAGCTTCAATTGCGAACGACACGGACGTGCAATGGCGAAGTTCCCTGCGAGCGGCGCGGAGCCTGCGCCCACACCCTTGACCATGATGGCGGGCGATGGACGCGTCCGGCTCGGACGAGAGCGGCGTCTGCTTCAGTGCGCGGTGCTGATCGCAGGTCTCGTTCCCGTTTCCGCAGGGCTCGCCGCAGTTCTGCTCGGGGCGGATTTGCTGCATGCCACTGCCGAGGACCATCCTTCGCTCGATAGCCATCTGCGATATTTGTCGGGGCTGCTGCTCGGCATCGGGCTGGCGTTCTGGAGCCTCGTTCCGAGGATCGAGCGTGCAGGCGCCGTCTTTCGCCCCTTGACGTTCCTGGTGGTTGCGGGCGGGAGTGCAAGGCTCTTGAGCCTCGTCATCGTCGGCGCGCCATCTCGGCCGATGCTGGGCGGGCTCATCATGGAACTGATCGTCACGCCCCTGCTTTGTCTTTGGCAGGCGAGGATTGCCCGAGAGAGTGCGACGTGACATGGAATAAGACAGGCCCGCTCGTCGCCGACCTCACGTGGGACCAGGTCAAGGTGCGGCTCGCCCGAGGGGCTCTGGCGATTCTTCCCGTTGGGGCCGGCGCCAAGCAGCACGGCCTGCACCTGCCCATGAATACCGACCAGATCGTCGCCGAGCATCTTGCCCATGCTTTGGCGAGCCGCTTCGACGCTCTCATCTGGCCGACCCTGACCTACGGCTTCTATCCGGCCTTCACGGCCTACGCGGGAAGCGTGAGCCTTACTGCGGAGACGTTCAAAGCCATGGTGGGAGAGATCATCGACAGTCTCTTGGGTTTCGGGGCGCCCCGGGTGCTCATTCTCGATACCGGGCTCAGCACGAACTGGCCTGTCGGCAAGGCCATAAGCGAGTGCGCAAACGGCTCGCAGGTCCGCCATCTCAAGGTCTTTTCGGGCCAACGCTTTCTTGAAGCGGCGGAAGCGCTTCGCGAGCAGCCTCTCGGCAGTCATGCCGACGAACTCGAAACGTCCTTGATGCTGGCGATTGCGCCCGAGCGGGTCGACATGACACGGGCAAGCGCCTCTCCGATTTCCGCCGGTCGTCCGGTGCCGGGACCACTGACGCCCGACGATCCCACGTCGTCGAACTATTCCCCGAGCGGAAGCTTGGGCGACCCGACGCTGGCTTCGCGCGAGAAAGGCCTGAGCCTGTTGAGGGCAATCATGGACGATTTGCAGGAAGGCGCGTCCTGAGTGGGAGCATCCTGCGCCTGTGCCTTGCCGGCGTCAGGGTTGCGGTTTGTCCGGCAGGGTGCGCTCCGGGGCATCGAAATTGGGCGGCTCGCTCACGTCGAGGGTGGGCGCGCCGGGTGGTTCAATTGCCGGCGCGGGCGCGCCCTCGATGACGGGCGGGGTCGGCGGGAGCGCGAAGCGATCGCCGGGGACGGCGCTCGGGGACGGCGACAAAGTCTTCTCCACGCCGGGGCGGGCCAGGGGTGGCTTCGTCTTCGCCGGCATGGCGAGCGACGGGACGAGGAGGACGATCGCCACCATCACGAGCTGGATGACGACGAACGGCACCGCACCCCAGTAGATCTCGCCGGTCGTCACCGGTGCCATCGTGCGTCCTGTGACCCGGTCCCGATAGGCATCGCGCGGTGCAACTGAGCGCAGATAGAAGAGCGCAAATCCGAAGGGGGGATGCATGAAGCTCGTCTGCATGTTGACCGCGAGCAGAACGCCGAACCAGATGACGAACGGCGTCACGTCGGCGACGATCTCGCGCGTCGCTCCCGGAGCTGTCGGTCACGGTGATCGTCGCGAGACCTGCCGCCTTGGCAATGGCGACCGCCTCGGGGGCGTTGCGGAAGATCGTCTCGGCCGCCGGCTTCAGGAGCGGCACGAGAATGAAGGCAAGCTCGAAGAAGTCGAGGAAGAAGGCGAGGAGGAACACGAGCACGGTGACGGCGATGAGAAAGCCGTACATGCCGCCCGGCAGCGACACGAGCAGGTGCTCGACCCACAGGTGCCCGTTCACGCCGTAGAACGTCAGCGAGAAGATGCGCGCGCCGATGAGAATGAACATGACGAAGGCGGCGAGCTTGGCCGTCGCCTCGGCGGCGGACCGCACGATCGCAAGGCTGAACCGGCGCTCGTCGCCGCTGGCGATGCGCCGCCCGAAGGCGAGCGCCATCGCGCCCACCGCCCCCATGGCGCCGCCTTCGGTGGGCGTCGCGACCCCGACCAGGATCGTGCCGAGGACGAGGAAGATGAGGAGGAGCGGCGGCACCATGACGAAGGTGGCGCGCAGCGCGAGCGGCGACAGGAGCCCCAATCCCGTGACGCGCTCGATCGCGCCGTTGACGAGGGCCGCGGCAAGCGCAAATGCGATCGCCCACGCCATGCCGAGGATGGCGAGGTCCATGGCGGGATAGGCCGCCCCGCGCATCATCCAGGCGCCGAACAGCGCCGACAGGGCCGCAAGGACCGCAAGCGAGAGGAGGCCGCGCGAGCCGTCGGGATTGCGGTGCTGAAGCTCGCTCTCCGGCAATCCAGGCGCCGCGTCGGGCTTGACCAGCGACGTAAGGAAGACGAAGAGCGCATAGAGGCCGGCGAGCATCAGGCCGGGAAGCAGCGCCCCCTTGTACATGTCGTCGACCGAGCGGCCGAGCTGGTCGGCGAGCACGATGAGCACGAGGGAAGGCGGGATGATCTGGGCAAGCGTGCCGGACGCGGCGATGACGCCTGAGGCGAGGCGGCGGTCGTAGCCGTAGCGCAGCATGATCGGCAGCGAGATGAGGCCCATGGAGATGACGCTCGCCGCGACGACGCCGGTCGTTGCCGCGAGGAGCGCGCCGACGAAGACGACGGCATAGGCGAGCCCGCCGCGCAAAGTACCGAAGAGCTGCCCCACGGTGTCGAGCAGGTCCTCGGCCATGCCCGAGCGCTCGAGAATGAGCCCCATGAACGTGAAGAAGGGAATGGCGAGCAGCGTCTCGTTGCGCATGACGTCGAAGATGCGCCCCGGTAGCGATCCGAGGAGCGACCAGGAGAGGGTGATCGCGCCATCCGAATAGGGCGCGAGCTCGACGCCAACGACGAAGAACATGAGCCCGGCGGCGCCGAGCGAGAACGCCACGGGGTAGCCGAGCAGCAGGATGGCGACGAGCGCCGCGAACATGATCGGCGCGAGGTTTTGGGCGAGGATCGCCGTCATGGGCGATCGGCTCCTCCGGTGCGATCGTCCCCCGGCGGGGCCAGGATGGCGGCTCCCGCGGCAGCCCCGTGAAAGCCCCCGCCGTGCTTGGTCTCGGGAATCAGACCGCGCATGATGGCGACGCGCTTGATGAGCTCGGAGAAGCCCTGCAGCAAGAGGAGGGCGAATGCGGCGGGGATCAGGGCCTTGATCGGCCATTGCGGCAGGCCGCCGGCGTTGAAGGCCTGCTCGTTCTCGTCATAGGAGGTGAGGAAATAGAGCCATGAGGTGGCGAGGATCGTGGCTGCGGTCGGAATGAGGAAGAAGACGTGGCCCGCGAGCTCGATCACGTCGCGGGCGCGCCGCGGCAGCAGGGCGTTAACGATGTCGATGCGGACGTGATCGTTGTCCTTGAGCGCCCAAGGCGCGGCGAGCAGGAAAACCGCGGCGAACAGCCACCACTGCAGATCGAGCCAGGCATTCGAGCTCAGGTCGAAGGTCTTGCGCACCACCGCATTGCCGGCGCTGATGACGGCGGCCGCGACGATGAGCCAGGAAACGGCCCTGCCGACCGTGCCGGTCGCCGCGTCGATGAGGCGGCTCAAGGCGAGAAGTGTCTTCATGGCGCCCCCCTCGTCGGCCGCTGCGGCGCGCGCCTCAGCCATCTCATGTGGCTGTCGGCCAAGGCCTTCCTATATCCTGGAGGAGGCCGTGACTTCCAGAGCGTCGTCTGACACAATTGTGGCGTTTCGGCAGCCCGGTGTCCGGCCCTGCGGTTTCTCTCCATGGAGCGTGCAATGTCGGTCTCGAAGAGCGAGGTTCTCGATCGGTTGCGCCGCGTGAAAGGCCCCGATCTCGACGGCAACATCGTCGATCTCGGCCTCGTCTCGGACATCATGATCAAGGACGCGCGGGTCTATTTCTCGATCACCGTGCCGGCCGCCCGCGCCGACGATCTCGAGCCGATGCGCCAGGCAGCCGAGAAGGTCGTCAAGGAGTTGCCCGGGATCTCGGGCGCGGTGGCGGTGCTGACCGCCGAAAGCGAAGCGGCGGGAAACGCCCGCGAGCATCCGCGTGTGACCGAGGCGCGTCGCAATCAGGGAGCGGGAGACCAAGGCTCGGGGCGCGCGCCGCCGGCCGCCGCCGCCCCCGCGATGCGCCAGGCTCAGGGTGTCCCCGGGGTAAAGCATCTGATTGCGGTGGCCTCCGGCAAGGGCGGCGTCGGCAAGTCCACTGTCGCCGTCAATCTCGCGCTCGGGTTTCAGGCGGTCGGCCTCAAGATCGGCATTCTCGACGCCGACATCTACGGGCCGTCCCAGCCGCGGCTCTTGGGGCATCAGGGGCAAGCCCGAGGTCGCCGGCGGCAAGCGCCTCCAGCCGATGGAGGGCTACGGGCTCAAGGCCATGTCGATGGGGTTCATGGTCGACGAGGCAACCCCGGTCGTCTGGCGCGGGCCGATGGTCGTGCAGGCGCTGAACCAGATGCTGCGCGAGGTCGCCTGGGGCGATCTCGACGTGCTCGTGATCGACATGCCGCCGGGCACCGGCGACGTCCAACTCACGATCGCCCAGCAGGTGCCCCTTTCGGGCGCCGTCGTCGTGTCGACGCCGCAGGACCTCGCCTTGATCGACGCGAGGAAGGGCCTCGCCATGTTCCGCAAGGTCTCGGTCCCGGTCCTCGGCATCGTCGAGAACATGAGCACGTTCGTATGCCCCAAGTGCGGCGAGGCGACCCACATCTTCGGTCACGGCGGGGCGCGCGCCGAAGCCGAGAAGCTCGGCGTGCCGTTTCTCGGCGAGGTGCCACTCACGACGGAGGTGCGCGAGACGTCCGACAGCGGACGCCCCGTCACGGCGACCGCGCCCGAGAGCGCCACCGCCGGCATCTTCCGCGAGATCGCCGTCAAGGCCTGGGCCGAGCTCGAGGCGGCGGCGGGCCGGGGCATGAAGCCGCCGGCGCTCGAGGTGGTCCACGGCGGAGAGGCGCTTCGCGTGACGTTTGCGACCAGGGATTCGCACGAGCTTTCCGCCGAGCTGCTCCGCGTCATGAGCCCGTCGGCCGAGGTGCAGGGCCATTCGAAGGAGCAGCGCGTGACGGTCGCGGGGAAGCGCCATGTCAAGATCCGCGAGGTGCGACCCGTCGGCAACTACGCCGCACGCCTCGTCTTCGACGATGGGCACGACACGGGGCTTTTCACGTGGTCCTACCTTCACATGCTGTCGCTCGAGAAGGACAAGCGCTGGGCCGAGTACCTCGCCGAGCTCGCCGCGAAGGGCTTGAGCCGGGACGCCCGCCGAGAGGCGCTGCATTGAGCTGAGAGGAGGGGTCGCTCACAGCGCGAGGGCGAGCCGCAAGCCATCGTCGAACTACGCCAATATCTCGACGCGCGTCACTCTTTCCATTCGGTACGCCGCAACGTGGCATCGGCCAGAGATTGCAGGAGCGGGTCTGGCACCTGCGGTTCGCCGGCATAGGATCGGTTGAGGCGGTCAACGATGTCGGTATCTTGCCCGGCTGTCATAACGGCACCACTAGTCATGGTCCTCGGAGGCCGGCTGCTTGGCCGCCTTGAGGGCGGCCTTGGCCAGCGCGCGGACGCGCTCGCCTTCGGCCTCGCCCTCGGCAATGGCCGCCTCGACCACCGTCTCGGCATAGGCGGGAAGCGCGAAAGCCGCGACGTGGACCTCGGGCGTCCAGTACCTGAGATCGCCGATCTTTCGCTTCCGCTGACGCTTGGTGAGATCCTTCGCGTCGAGCTTCAGGTAGTCCTTGTCGTCGGTCGCGAAGTTGAGCGCGAACGGCCCGCCGAAGTAGCAGGGCTGCGTGCAGAAGAACGGAGCGACGCGCCGGAAGAGGGAGGCGAAGATCGCCGTCGTCGCACGCAGATGGTCGGGGAACAGGAACGGCAGGCCGTTCTGCGTGACGAGGATGCCGTCGTCGTCGAGCGCGCGGCGGCAATCGGCGAAGAACTCGCGGGTGTGCAGCACGGCGGAGGGCCCGATCGGCTCCGAGCTGTCGACGATGATGGCGTCGAAGCGCTCGGTCGTCTCGGCCACGTATTTGAGGCCGTCGGCGATCACGACCTCGGTGCGGGAGTTGTCGAAGGCCCCGCTGGCGATCTCGGGATAGTATTTCTGCGCCGTGTCGATCACCGTGCGGTCGATCTCGACGAGCGTCGCCTTGGCGACCGAGGGGTGCTTCAGGCACTCGCGCAGCACGCCCCCGTCGCCGCCGCCGACGATAAGCACGCGCTTCGGCTTGTCGTGGGCGAAGAGCGGCACGTGGGCCATCATCTCGTGATAGACGAACTCGTCCGAGGTCGTGAGCTGGCACACTCCGTCGAGCATGAGGACCGTGCCCCAGGTCGTGTTCTTGAAGATCACGAGGTTCTGGTGGGCTGTCTTCACCTCGTGCAGCACTTCGTCGGCCTCTAGCGCCACCCGCCAGTGCGGATGAAAGGTCTCTTCGATCCACCGCTCGGTCATTCTTGCCTCCCAAGCAATTTTGGCGCGTGTGACGCCCTTCCATTACAGGGCAATGACAACGCGCATGGCGGCATGGAGTGCGGGCCCGGCATCAAGCCGGACCTGCACTTTCCGATGCCTCTGGATACGCTCTATTCCTCTGAGGCGCGCACGAGGGCGCGCCCAACTCAGGCGGCCGCGCGCGCTCTCTTGACGGGCTTCAAACGCACGGGAGCCTTCTTGCTCGAGGCCTTGCGCCACTGGAGCTCTTCGAGCTCCTCGCCCCTGAAGTGCGTCTTGACGACGACCTCGTCGGCCTCGAACGCCTCTTTGAGGACGGGGACCGCGAGCTCGGGCTTGGCGTGGCCGCACATGAAGACGTCGAGCGCCGCGTAGTCGGCCTCGGGCCAGCTGTGGATGGAGATGTGGCTCTCCGACAGCACCGCCACTCCGGATACGCCGCCGTTGGGCGTGAAGTGGTGAAGATGAATGTGCAGCAACGTAGCGCCTGCAACTTCCACGCACCGTTTCAACGTGCGCTCGATGTGCTTCAGGTCATCCAATCGCCGGGCACCGAACAGGTCGATGATCAGGTGCTGACCGGCAAAACGAACGCCGTCACGCTCGATGAAGAAGTCTTTACGATCGTCGTGCGCTACACGCGCAGTTTCATTCAGATCTTCCTTTTGGGCGGGGCTTGAACGAGTCAAGTCCATCCCCAATTGGAAGAGGGTGTCATTAAAGGCCATATGACCCTCCCCAACCAGCAGATAGAGGTGACCCGTCCGCTCCTTACCTTGGGGGTTTGGGGATCCTAGTCCTTGACCTTAAGGGCAGGTGGACGAACGGAGGAGGGTCATATGAGGCCAACGCCCCCCTCACGCAAGAAAAAATTTTGTCGCGCGTCAAAAAAAATCTGCGCGCGTTTCATGCTCGCTTAACAGAGTGATGCTCCGAGGCGCTGCGCCGACGCCGCTCATCGTGGCGCGTGCGGCGCTGGGAATGCTCAGGGCGCTTTGTCTTGCGCCGCGCTGTTGGCGTCCGCGCCGTCCTTCTTCGAGCCGCTCAAGAGCTGGTCGAGGAGCTTCTTGGCGGCTTCCTTGGTCGAGCTCTTCTCGCCGCTCGGCTGCGAGTTGCCTTGCGTGGAGTTGTCGCCGAGAAGCTCGTTCACGATCTCCTTGGCGTTCTTGCCTTTGAACTGCTTGCCGATCTCCTTGATCGTCTCGACTGCCTTGTTGGGATCCTTGAACACGCCCGCAAGATCTGGGGTCAGCTTTGGCTTCGCCCAGGATCCGTGGATGCGCACCGGGATCTCGAGGCCGGAGAGGTTCTGCGCTCCGCCCTGGCCGGTGAGCGAGGCGACGAGCTTCGGGCGCACGGTATAGTCGACCTCGCGCGCGGGCAGCATGACGTTGCCGGCGCCTGTGATGCGAAGCAGCGGGCTGACGAGGCGCAGGTCTTGGTTCTGCGCGACGCCCCGTTGCACGGTCCACGTCGCGGCGAGCTCGCTGAAGTCGGTCTTCTCGGTCGGCGCGCTCTTCAAGTCGCCGATGCGTCCCTGGCCCAGTCCGCGCACCATCTGGGGAATGTTGAGCCCGACGATGGCCCCATCGGCGAAGGCGATGTCCGCCTTGCCGTTCAGCGTCTCGATGATCTCGCGCTGGTTCGCGCCTTGTCCGGCGAGCGCGAGCTGCACGCGGCCCTTGCCGGCGAGCCAGTCGATCGCCGCGGCATCCTTGAGGAAGGGGAGAGCGGAAATGCCCTCGAGGGCCACGTTGCCGCCGATGCTCGCACTTCTGCCGGCGCTCGCATCGACGGTGATGAAGCCGCGGGCCTGGCCCTCGTAGAGGCGCACGTCGTCGAGCGTGGTCTTGAGCACGCGGTTCTTCAGGGCAACCGTCAGCGCCGACTGGCCGACCTTGATGTCGCGCACGAGGATCTTGCCGACCGAGAGCTTGGCGTCGGCGTCGACGAGGCCGAGGATGGCGAGGTCGATGGGTTCCTCGCTCCAGCCCGCTCTCTGCGTGAAGCCTTTGACCTTGGGGCCGGGCGCGGCGGGCTCGCGGGCGAGCAGATCGTCGATCGACTGCGGCTTGGTATTGTCTGTCGTCGCGGCAGGCACCTTCTGGGTGTTGGGCGAAGGCGGCGCAGCTGAGGCGGCCGAGGCATCGGTCGCATAGAGGTTGAGGTCGAGCGCCGAGATCCTCAGCGTCGATTTCACCTGCGGGCGCTCGGCGCCCGTCTCGACAGCGATCTGCCCGGTGGCGGTTGCCCCGTCGAGAGCGATCTGGGCATTCGACAGCGTCACGGTGGAGCCTGTGGCGCGCATGTCTCCCTTGGCGTCGAGCGCGCCGAAGCCGCGCGAGGGTGGAAGCGCGCTGCCGAGCCATTGGGCGAGGCTTCTCAACGACGGCGAGCGGAGAACGACGGCGCCTTCCGCGTCGATCGCGTCCTTGAACGACGCGCTGCCGTCGAAATTGGCCGCCACCGCCTCGGCGGAGATCGCAACGGCGACCTTGGCGGGGACGTCGTCGAGCACCGACTTGAGAGAGTTGAGCTTGCCGTCGAAGTCAACTTTCCTTGCGCGCCAGGCGAGGCTGCCCTTGGCCGTAAGCGGACTCGAGATCGCCGGCAGATCGACATCGACGTTGAGGCTCTTGATCTCCTGCGCCGCTCCCGTCCGGGCATCGGAATAGTGCACCGTGCCGTCCTCGATCCGGACGTCGCCCAGTGCGAGCTTGTCGATCCGCGCCACCGCAGCCGGCCGGGCAGCCGCCGGGTTCGCGTCGGAGGGAAGGCCGCCGGGGGCGTCTGAGGCAGGCGATGGAGCCTGAGCGAGGCGAACAGGTGCGGCTTCCTCCACATTCGCGGCGAATTCCCACGACTTGCGGCCCTGGCCGTCGACGGCGAGGTTGAACACGGGCGCGTGCAGGACGAGCCGGTCGACCTTGACCTCGCGCTTCAGAAGCGGAAGGAGCGGCACGCTCGCGTCGAGGCCGGCCATCTTCACGAACGGTTGGCCCGCCATTCCCGGCGGCGGCGAAAGCGTGACGTCGGCGAGCGACACGCCGATCGAGGGATAGATCGTAAATCGGGCCGGCCCCGCGACCACGAGGTCGCGCCCGGTGCGCGCCTTGACCTCGGCGATCATGCGGTCGCGCACGAAATTTGCCGGGAGCGCATAGAGGGCGAAGGCGACCGCGCCGGCGGCGAGGGCGACGAGCACGAGAACGGCAAAGAGCGCGCCGGAGGCGATCCTAGAGGGCCGGAGCTCGGCCTTGCGAGCCGCGGCACCGGACGGGCCGCGCTGCGCTGCGGCGCGCCATAGGCTTGGCCCTCGATGTGCCGCGCTTGGCCCCGTGGATCGTGTCGCTCGTGCGCGGGCCGGTAGCTCTCGAAACGGGAACCCGGCTCGGGCGGGACGGGCGGAGGCTTCCTGGATGTCATTATGCCCTTGAGGATCGGTGTCGCGGCACGCCGATAACCGGATCAACTCGCGGCACATTGCACTCATCGTGAGGACTTATAGACGGAAATTGTGTCGCGCCCGGGCATTTTGGCGGCACCGCAACTTGCAAGCGCTCCAAACGGCGGGGTCTCCGGCCTCGACATTTACATGCAACCTAAGGTGAGTCCTCCTTCTTGGCGACGAGCGCCGCGACTCGCCACCAACAACCTGATTCTTAACAGACAAAATTAGGTCTCTTTTTGACCAGGGTTCCGACACGCGACTCTGGCAGATTCAACCTATGGCTGAATCTGTCCTTTCGTTGCTCCGCCGACGGCCAGTGGCGCTCGCGCTGGCCGGGGCACTTCTCCACATCGCCGTGCTCTCTCCATCCGAGGCGCGCCAGGCCGACGGCTTGAGCGGGACGGCCGCCGTGATCGATGGCGATACGCTCTCGATCGGAGCCACCCACGTGCGCCTCGAAGGCATCGACGCGCCGGAGACGGCGCAGACCTGCGGGCGGGCTTGGCTCGGGACCTGGGCCTGCGGGCGGGCCGCGGCCGAAGCTCTGGCGAAGCTCGTCTCAGGCCGGCGCGTCGAGTGCGAGGCGCGGGGCCATGACAAGTACGGGCGCGTGCTCGGCGTCTGCTCCGTCGACGGCCGCGATATCAACGCGGAAATGGTGCGCCAGGGGCTTGCCTGGGCCTTCGTCAAGTACTCGTCGAGCTACGTCGAGGAAGAAAAGGCCGCCCGAGCCCTGAAGCTCGGCGTCTGGCAGGGTGAAGCCGAGCCGGCCTGGGAGTTCCGCGAGAAGCGCTGGGCTTCGGCGGAGACGGCGGCGCCCAACGGCTGCGCCATCAAGGGCAACGTGACCGAGCACGGGCATATCTACCACATGCCGTGGAGCCCCTGGTACGGCAAGGTCAGGATCGATCCCGCGAAGGGCGAGCGCTGGTTCTGCTCGGAGGGCGAGGCCAAGGCTGCGGGCTGGCGCCCGGCGGCAGCCTATTAATGGCGGAAGCTTTGTGCGGCGCAGTCGGCCGAGGACGCTGACGCCTCGTTGACTTGACCAGGCTTCGAGGAGAAATTCTGAGTTCCAGGCGCGTCGCGCTCCGATTTCACGGCCGAGGGATCTTCAATGACCGGCAGGGCTTCTTTCAGATGGCGTCGGGCGGTTGTTGGGGTTGCGCTGGCAGCCGGGTTGGCGGCGAGCGTGCTGCCGGCACGTGCGAGCGAGAGCTGGCCCGGCGTCAGGGCCGAGGTGTTCGGCGCCCGCACGCTCCACGACGGGCGCGGCCTCATCAAGCTCACTGCGCCCTACCGTCCGGAGGACGTCCGCTCGGTGCCGATTGCGGTCGAGGCGAAGCTCGCGAACGGCCGCACGATCAAATCGGTCTCCTTCATCGTCGACGAGAACCCCTCGCCCGTCGCCGCCGTCTTCAAGCTCGGCGGCGCCCGCGAACGCGTTGCGCTCGCGACCAACATTCGCTTGAACCAGCAATCGGACGTCCGCGTCGTCGTCGAGGCCTCCGACGGCGAGCTCTACATGGTCGAGCAGCTCGTGAAGTTCGCCGGCGGGCAGGCCTCATGCTCGGCCCCGCCCATGGGAGATCCGGCCGAGATCGCCGCCAGCATGGGCCGCATGGACTTTGCCGCCGTCGGCGAGAAGGCGACCGCTTCTCATGCGCTTCAGCGCGCGCGCTTTGGCCTGAGCCACCCCAACCACACCGGCATGGTGCTCGACCAGATCACGCTTCTCTACGTGCCGCTCCTTATGGTCGAGCGCGTCGAGGCGCGCCAGGGCGGCGAGCTCGTCTTCGAGATGACGGGATCGATCACGCTTGCCCAGAACCCTGCGATCGAGTTCGACTACGTGACGAATGGGGCTGCCGAGATGACGATCTCGGCGCGCGACACGAGCGGCGCCTCCTGGCAGCAGCGCTTCCCGATCGGCCCCGCGAGCTGACGAGGGAAGAGGGAGCCTGTCGAGGCGCCAAAGTTGCGTCGCAGAGAGCCGGCAGAGATCGGAGGCTAGGCATGGATAAGAGAATAGTGGCGCTCACAATCGGTTTCGGCGTGCTGGTCGCGGCCGGCGACGTGAGCGCCTATAGTGCCCGCGTCAACTCCGCGTGCAAGAGCGATTTCTACAAGTTCTGCCCCTCCTATAAGCCGGACAGCCCCCAACTCAGGGAATGCATGCGGTCCGCGGGCGGCAACATCTCGCGCCGTTGCATCGATGCGCTGGCCGATGCCGGCATTATTTCAAGGAAGTATAAAAGCAAGAAATAGCTCTCCTGCTGCGGCGCGTCGGGGACCAACAGCTTCCCCATCGGCCCTGAGGTCTCGGGATTTCCGGTCGTCCGTTTCGAGCGGGCGGGCGCGCCGAGCGCCTGATCACCGATGCGCGCGACCAGGAGCCGAGTGGGGGCACTTACGAGGGCGATTAGAAGCTCTCTAGAACCACATATCCGCGACGCACCGTCCGTCGCGGCCAAGGTCATCAAAGCTCACAAGTCCGTCGAAGTGATCCACGACGATGGCTCCCACGGCGCCCGGTTCCGCGAGCCGCAGATTGACGGCGATGCGGCGGCGGCCGTCCCCACGAGGGGCGAGCGCGCGCCAATAGGCCACGCAGCCGCAGTCCGCACAAAAATGAAAGCCAAGGTTCCGGCTTCCCCGCGCGTAGACCCGAGTTGGGCCCGATACTCGTATCCGTTCGTCCTCGTAGTCATAGGCCCAGAGCACCCCGTAGCGTCGGCAGACCGTGCAGTTGCAGGCGGTGGCCGACTTCGGGGGTTCCGTCAAAACTCCAGCGGACTGCGCCGCAATGACAAGAGCCTTCGATCATCCTATCTGCACGAGCTCCAAGACCGCGTCGATCACCAGCAACAGGCGCAACGGCGAGGTGTCGCTCGCCTCCGAGCCGGGGCCGCTGTTCTCCTCGGGAGCAGGGTCTCGCGAGGGGCCGTCCACGTCAGAACATCGCCGGGTGGACCTTGTCGGGCGGCGCGTGGCCGTCGAGGAAGGCCTTGATGTTGATGATCACCTTCTCGCCCATGTCGACGCGCCCCTCGATGGTGGCCGAGCTCATGTGCGGGAGCGCGACGACGCGGTCGGAGGCGAGGAGCTTCGGATTGATCGCCGGCTCGTGCTCGAACACGTCGAGGCCCGCCCCGCCGATCGAGCCCGCCTCGATGAGGCGCGCCAGCTCGTTCTCGTCGATGACCTCGCCGCGCGCCGTGTTGACGATGTAGGCCGTGGGCTTCAGGAGCTTGAGGCGGCGCGCGGAGAGGAGATGGTAGGTCGCCGGCGTGTGCGGGCAATTGATCGATATGATGTCCATGCGGATGAGCATCTGGTCGAGGCTTTCCCAGTAGGTCGCCTCGAGCGCCCGCTCCACCTCGGCGGGCAAGCGCTTCCTGTTGTGGTAGTGGATCTGCAGGCCGAACGATTTGGCGCGCAGTGCAACGGCCTGGCCGATGCGGCCCATGCCGACGATGCCGAGACGCTTGCCGAAGATCCGGTGCCCGAGCATCCAGGTCGGCGACCAGCCGGACCAATGAGTCTTCGGGTCCTTGAGGTAGGCGGTGCCCTCGGCGAGCCGGCGCGGGACGGCGAGGATCAGCGCCATCGTCATGTCGGCGGTGTCCTCTGTCAGCACCCCCGGCGTGTTGGTGACCGTGATGGCGCGGTTGCGTGCGGTGTCGAGGTCGATGTTGTCGACCCCGGTGCCGAAATTGGCGATGAGCCGCAGCTGCGGCCCGGCCTGGGAGATGACGGCGCGATCGATGCGGTCGGTGACGGTCGGCACCAGCACGTCGGCGATCTTGGCGGCGGCGACGAGGTCGGCTTGCGTCATCGGATTGTCGTCGACATTGAGCCTCGCGTCGAACAATTCGCGCATGCGGGTCTCGACGACGTCGGGGAGCTTCCTGGTGACGATGATGACGGGCTTAGGCGCGTTCTGAGGCATATTGCTCCCGCGGACCGGGTCCATTTTCTGCATGTTTTCGCATTGGGCCGGCGGGGCCCCCCGCACTCGATCCCGCGCCGGCGGCGGGCGCGACATCCGGGCAGGCAGTGTCTAACAGAAGGCCTCGGCAATGACAAAGTGCTGGATTGAATGCGTAAACCGCGACCGGCGGACGGCGCGCCATGATAGCTTCGCGGGCCTCGCCGGCGGGGAGCATGGGACGGCACCGGGCCCGCAGGGCCGAAGCAACGCAAGGGCCGGCTAAGGAGGCGACGTTGGGTTCCTTCGGTCGCGGAAGCTTTGGGCGGGGGATGGCGCTCGCCGCCGTGGCCGCGCTCGCGGCCTTCACCACGGCGCCTCTCCGGTCGGCCGAGACTGAAGTTGCCGCGCCGGGCTCGAGCGGGCTCGCGCTTCCCCGCTTCGTCAGCCTCAAGGCCGACAGGGTCAATCTGCGGGCGGGACCGGGCACAGAGTATCCGACGAGCTGGGTCTTCCGCCGCGCCGGCCTCCCGCTCGAGATCGTGAAAGAGTTCGAGGCCTGGCGCCAGGTACGCGACTCGGAGGGCACGACGGGCTGGGTCTTGAAGTCGTTCCTCTCGGGGCGACGCACGGCGCTCGTGCTGCCCTGGGAGGTCAAGGCCGACAACGCGGCGCCGCAAGTTCCGCTCCGCGCCTCCGACAGCGACGGAGCGCGTGTGGTCGTTCTCGTCGAGGCGGGCGTGATCGCCGACGTCAACGGCTGCGACGGCCGATGGTGCGACGTGACGATCGACAGGTACCGCGGCTATCTCGAGCAGAAGAAGCTTTGGGGCGTCTATGAGGGCGAGACGGTGAGGTGAGGAGCAGCGCCGTTGTGCCTTAGTGAGACGCACGACGACGTCGATGTGGCTGATCGCCATGCCCTCGGGCGGCTCGGGGACGCCGTCGACGCGGATCGAGTCGCCGGGGATGTCCATCAATTCCCCGTTCTCCTCGACGAAGAAATGATTGTGGTTCGACGTGTTCGTGTCGAAATATGCCTTGCCGCCCTCTATGCCGAGCTCGCGCAAGAGGCCGGCCTGGGTGAATTGGTGCAGCGTGTTGTAGACAGTGGCGAGCGACACATGCTCGCCCGCGGCCAGCGCCTCGGCATGAAGGATCTCGGCCGAGACGTGGCGGTTGCCGGCCCCGAACAGGAGAGAGCCGAGCACGAGCCGCTGGCGAGTTCGGGCGAAGGCCGGACGAGCGCAGGCGCTCCGTGATCGCGCCGGCAAGGTCGCGCTCAATGGCTTCGGTCGCGTGGTCCTCGAGGTCGTCCATCATGCCGTTGTTCACAGGCCAATATCGGCCGCACCAGCTCTTGCTCCTCGCGCCGGCGCGACCAAAGTCGATAACACTATGAAGTATATGGGTGGCTTTTCGATCCTGCAACAGCCTCGGAAAGGCGCAAAACGGCGCTCCGCACACAGCGCGCCGGGACCCCAGCGATCATCTTTTGCTCATTGGACGAGTGTGTTAGGACACGCGCGGCCGTGTGGCCACAGGACTTGCGCGCCGCAAAGTTAGCGTAAAGTTGATGACGGGACTCAAGAATACCGCCATGGCCGAGCGCCGATCGAGCTATGATTTCGACGATCTGCTCGCCTGCGGGCACGGGCATCTTTTCGGCGCCGGGAATGCCCAGCTGCCCCTTCCGCCGATGCTGATGTTCGACCGGATCTCGCATATTTCCGAGGCCGGCGGGCCCCATGGTAAAGGTCAGGTGGTCGCCAACCTCGCGGTGGCCGGCAATGCCCAGCTCGACTGGTTCTTCAAATGCCATTTCGAGGGCGACCCCGTGATGCCGGGCTGTCTCGGTCTCGACGCGCTCTGGCAGCTGACCGGTTTCTTTCTCGGCTGGCTTGGCGCCCCCGGGCGCGGGCGGGCTCTCGGCGTGGGAGAGGTCAAGTTCAGCGGCATGGTGGTCCCCGCCACCAAGCACGTCGAGTACGTGGTCGACCTCAAGCGCGTCATTTTGCGCAAGCTCAAGCTTGCCATCGCCGACGGGGCGCTCAAAGCTGATGGCCAGGTCATCTATACGGCGACCGATCTGCGCGTCGGGCTGTTCGAGGCGGGCGAGGCGCCGGCGCCATCGGCCGCATGAGGCAGGGGCCGGGAACGGAAGTCAGCCGCAAGGGTCGAGCGGGTTGAGAAGCAGGCGACCGCGAGCGGGCGATGAGGAAAGGGTTCGTCGATGAGGCGCGTGGTCGTCACCGGCATGGGCATCGTGTCGTCGATCGGGAACAGTACTCAGGAGGTGCTTGCTTCGCTGAGAGAGGCCAAGTCCGGTATCGTCAAGGCGGAGAAATATGCCGAGCTTGGCTTCCGCTGCCAGGTTCACGGCGAGCCGAAGATCGATTGGGAATCGCAGGTTCCGAGAAAACCCAAGCGCTTCATGGAGGCGGGCGTCGGCTGGAACTACATCGCCATGGATCAGGCCATCCGCGACGCCGGCCTCGAGGCGAACGACGTCGTCAACGAGCGCACCGGCATCATCATGGGCTCGGGCGGGCCGTCGACGCGCGCCATCGTCCGCTCCGCCGACATCACGCGCGAAAAGGACCCGAAGAAGGTCGGCCCGTTCGAGGTTCCGAAAGCCATGTGCTCCGGCCCTTCGGCGGCGCTGGCCACGAGCTTCCAGATCAAGGGCGTCAATTACTCGATCTCCTCCGCCTGCTCGACCTCGGCGCACTGCATCGGCAACGCCGCCGAGCTTATTCAATGGGGCAAGCAGGACGTGATCTTCGCCGGCGGCTGCGAGGAGCTCGACTGGACGCTTTCGGTGCTGTTCGACGCGATGGGCGCCATGTCCTCGCATTTCAACGACACTCCGGCCAAGGCGAGCCGCGCCTACGATAAGGATCGCGACGGTTTCGTCATCGCGGGCGGCGCCGGCGTCATGGTGCTCGAGGAGCTCGGGCGCGCGAAAGCCCGCGGCGCCAAGATTTACGGAGAGATCGTCGGCTACGGGGCGACGTCGGACGGCTTCGACATGGTCGCGCCCTCCGGCGAAGGCGCGGTGCGCTGCATGCGCATTGCCATGAAGGGGCTCGACGGAAAAGGCGTCGGCGCCGTCGACTATATCAACCCGCACGCGACCGCGACCCAGGTCGGAGACGTGAGGGAGATCGAGGCGATCCGCGAGGTGTTCGGCACGAAAGTGCCCCATATCTCGGCGACAAAGTCGCTCACCGGCCATTCGCTGGGCGCCATCGGCGTCCAGGAGGCGATCTTCTCCGTGCTCATGATGAACAACGGCTTCGTCTGCGAGAGCGCCAACATCGACGAGCTCGATCCCGCCTTCGGCGACATGCCGATTGCGCGGGCGCGGCTCGACAATGTCGAGCTTAACTGTGTGATGTCGAACAGCTTCGGTTTCGGTGGAACAAATGCAACTCTCGTCTTTCGCCGGCCGAACGGTTAAGAAACTGTCATGTCGCGGCCCTAAGGAACTCCCCTGGTCTCCTGGGACGGCCGGACATGCGACTGTACAAGAACGGCGGCTGGTTCGAGATCGCCGGCCGCGCATTTGGTGCAAGTGCGAGGGTTCCCATGGCCGAACATGACTTTTCCGTTCCCGGACCGCTGATGGCCGGCAAGCGCGGCCTCATCATGGGCGTTGCCAATGAGCGCTCGATCGCCTGGGGCATTGCCAAGGTGCTGGCGGGCCAGGGCGCCGAGCTTGCGTTCACCTACCAGGACGGCGCTTTCGGACGGCGCGCGCTGCCGCTTGCGCAGTCGATCGGCTCCAAGGTCATCGAGCCGTGCAACGTTCTCGACCTCGAGAGCGTCGACAAGGTCTTCGCCCGCCTCAAGGAGGCGTGGGGGCGGCTCGATTTCGTCGTGCACGCGCTCGCCTACTCCGATCCGCGCGAGCTTGCCGGACGCTACGTCAACACCACGCGGGACAACTTCACCAACACGATGGTGATCTCCTGCTTCTCCTTCACCGAGGTCGCCAAGCGCGCCATGGAGCTCATGCCCGAGGGCGGATCGCTCATCACGCTCTCCTACGGCGGCGCAACGCGCTCCGTCCCCTCCTATAACGTCATGGGCGTGGCCAAGGCCGCGCTCGAGGCCTCGGTGCGCTACCTGGCCGCCGATCTCGGTCCGCAGGGAATTCGCGTCAATGCGCTTTCCGCCGGCCCGATGCGCACGCTGTCGGGCGCCGGAGTCTCCGATGCCCGCGTCATCTTCAATCATCAGAAGGAGAATGCGCCGCTGCGGCGCACACCGACCTTGGGCGAGGTCGGCGGCTCGGCGCTCTATCTGCTTTCGGACCTTTCGGGCGCGGTCACGGGGGAGGTGCATTTCGTCGATTGCGGCTACAGCACGATCGCCATGCCGGCGCTCGACGCGCTCAAGGCGGCCGAGCAGGAGCGCGAGGGCTCCGGGCGCTCGCCGTCGGAGGCGGCCGAGTAGGGCTTCAGGCCGCGCGCACGCCGGCGGACGAGGCGAGGCCCCTGATCATCGCAGGAAGGTCCACGGCCGGGGCCGGCCGCGCGTAGAGAAATCCCTGAGCGATCGTGCACCCCATCGCGCGCAGGACCTCCGCGTCCCGCTCCGTCTCCACCCCTTCGGCGATGGTCGGCACGGCAAGGCTCTTGCCGAGCCCGATGATGGCACTCACGATCTTGGCGCTCTCCGGGCGCTCGTGCAGCGTGCGAATGAACGACCGGTCGATCTTGATCTTGTCGAAGGGGAGCTCCGACAGATAGCAGAGGCTGGAATAGCCGGTGCCGAAGTCGTCGAGTGCGACCTTGATGCCGAGGCTCTTCAACGACGAGATGACGTGCTTTGCCGACGCGATGTCGTCGACGAGCGCGTTCTCGGTAAGCTCGATCTCGAGCCTCTGGGGCGGAAATCTCGTCTTGGCGAGCACGGCCAGGATGTTATGCACGAGCCAGTCGTCCTCAATCTGGCGCGGCGCAATATTGATGGCGATCGTGAGATCCGGGGGTAGCGCGCGAACGTCTAAACAGGCCTTTTGCAGGATCGACATGGTGAGATCGTTGATCAGGCCCGCGTCCTCGGCGATCTCGATGAAGTCGCTCGGCATGATGAGCCCTCGGCTCGGGTGGTGCCAGCGGCTCAGCACCTCGAAGCCGGTGAGCTTCCCTGTCGAGAGCTCGACCAGTGGCTGGTAGTAGGGCGTGACGTTGCCGCTGCGCACGGTGTTGCGCAGCTCGGTCTCGAGCGTTTCGCGCGCCTCGACGTCCCGCTCCATGTCGGCCGTATAGCCTTTGACCTCGCCGCGGCCGGCCTCCTTCACGGCATAGAGGGCGGTATCGGCCTTGCGCATGAGCTCATCGTCGGCCGTGGCGTCCGCGGGATAGATCGCATAGCCGATGCTCGCGCCGATATCGACGGTAAGGCCGTCGAATGTCATAGGTGCCGAAAGCGCATCGATCAGGCGCCGTCCGACGCGGCGCGGTGTCTCGTCGTCCTCTTCGAACTCGACGACGGCGATGAATTCGTCGCCGCCGTAGCGCCCGCGCATCTCGCCGTTGCGCACGACCTTGGCCATGCGCGCCGCGACCTCCTTCAAGACGAGGTCGCCGATCAGGTGGCCGTAGCGATCGTTGATAGGCTTGAAGCGGTCGAGGTCGATCATCAGCACCGCAAGCTTCGTCCCCTCCTCCCCCGCGCGCTGGATCGCCTGATGCAGCGCCTCGCGCAGCGCAAGCCTGTTCGAGAGCCCGGTCAGGACGTCGAGCATGGCGAGATTCTTGATCTTCTCCTCGGCGGCCGAGTAGTCGCCCTCCGATTTGGCGAGGCTCGCCGTCATTCGCCGCCAGAGAATGAGCCCGCCGACGGCGAACAGCGCCACCGCCGCCAAAGTTGCAACGATCGCATTGATCTGAACGTCGGCGTAGTCCTTGCGGACGGCGGCGATCATGCCCGCGGCAAATGCGAGCGTCCCATCCCGCAGGATCTGCTCGTGGTACTGATAGAGCGGCGCTTCGAGAATGGCGCGCGCTCCCTGCACATCGCCGGAGCGGCGCGCGGCGATGGCTTGGCGCTGCATGTCGACCAGGCGGTCGTGCGATACGCGGGTCTCGGCGTCGAAGCTGTCGCGGATGGCCGGAGGCGCGAGCTCGCTCGCCCGTTGGATGGCCGCGGCAATCTTCGGGAGGTTGGCCTCGTAGCTGTCGATCCAGGCCTGTGTGCCGGTCGTGGCCGCCATGTTGGCCGAATGCGCGAGCTGCTCGTCGGTGAGCAGGATCTCATCAGCCCGCCGATAGGCGTCGATCAACCGCTCGGTGGCGGCACGGTGCTCGCTCTGATAGATGATGCCGCCGGTCACGACGCCGGCCAGGCTGGCGGCGGCAGCGCCAAGTGCGATGAGGACCGTGCGGCGCGCCTTGGCCGTGGCACCTCTCGCAATCGATTTCGGACGCATGCCGGCCTCGGCAAAGAAACTCTGGGCAATTACAACCGAAAACCCCTTCAAACATTATTAAGTTTGCGCGGCTAATTGCGGTTATTGCCGCCGCTCGGCCCTCTTGCCCGGGGCTCACGCGACGACGATGGCCCTTGGCATTTCCCGCTCGAACAGACGCATCAGCTCGAGGAGGGGCACGGGCCGGCTCAGAAAATAGCCCTGGATCTCCGTATATCCCTCCTTGCGTACCCGCTGGAGCTGCTCGGCCGTCTCGACGCCCTCGGCGGTCGTGGCGATGCCGAGGCTCGCCCCGAGGGCCGCCACCGTGCGCACGATGGCGCAGGAGTTGTCGTCCTTGCCCGTGAGCTCGGTGACGAAGCTCTTGTCGATCTTGATCTTGTCGAACGGGAAGCGCTTGAGATAGCCGAGCGACGAATACCCGGTCCCGAAATCGTCGAGCGAAATGCGCACGCCGATGTCGTGCAGCCGCTGCAGCGTGGCGAGCACGTTCGCGCTTTCGTCGAGCATGACCAACTCGGTGACCTCGAGCTCGAGCCGCTGCGGGGCGAGCCCCGTCACCGCGAGGGCGTGGATGACATTGCCGAGAACGTCCCCCGTCCTCAGCTGAACGGCGGAAACGTTGACCGCGACCTTGATGTCCGACCGCCAGCCCGCCGCGTCGAGGCATGCTCTCTCGAGGGCCCATTCGCCGATCTGGACGATGAGCCCTGTCTCCTCTGCGAGCGGGATGAACTCCACCGGGGAAACGCGGCCGCGCACGGGATGATGCCAGCGGATAAGGGCCTCGCACCCCGAAATCTGATTGCGGGCGAGGTTCAACTGCGGCTGGTAGTAGAGCTCGAACTCGTTGTTGGCGATAGCGGAGCGAAGGTCCTGCTCGAGCTCCCGGCGCACCTGCATGCGCTCGTCCATCTCGCGCTCGAAGAACGAATAAGTGCCCCGCCCGCTCGACTTGGCGCGATCGAGGGCGAGATCGGCGCTCTTGAACAGCTGCTCGGGATCGTTGCCGTCGGCCGGCCCGGTCGCGATGCCGATGCTCGAGCCGACGACGATCGGATATCCGTCTATGTCGAACGGATCCGACAGGACGTCGAGCACCCGCTTGGCGAGTGCCACGGCCGCGTCGGCGGGATCATCGGTCCTGTGCATCAGCGCAAACTCATCGCCCCCGACGCGGGCAATCACATCGGCGTCGGCAAAATTGGCCGACAGACGCTCGGCGATGGCGTGCAAGAGCCTGTCGCCGGTCGAATGACCGAGGCTGTCGTTGATCTCCTTGAAGCGCTCGAGCTCGATGATGAGGAGGACGAGCGGACGCGCTTCCCCGCCCGCACCGAAGAGAGCATCCTCCATGGCCTCGCGCAAATGCTGGCGGTTGGGCAGGTTGGTCAGCGCGTCGTGGCGCGCCATGTGCGAGAGGCGTGCCTCGACGCGTCTCAGCTGCGTGATGTCCTCGTGGGTCGCGACCCAGCCGCCGTCCCCCATCGGCTGGTGTTTGATGGCGATCACTCGCCCGTCGACGAGCTCGTGGATCTTGATGCTGGGCTCAGTCTCCCTGGCCGAGGAAAGGCGCTCCTCGATGTAATCCTGAGGCTCGCCGCCTGGATAGGCGTTCGTGTCGATGCGATGGCAGAGGATAGCGCGGTAGTGCGTTCCGGGCACCACTAGGTTCGGGGGAAGCTTGTACATCGCCGCGTAGCGATAATTGCACACGAGGAGGCGCTCTTCGGCGTCGAACATGCACAATCCAGGCGACATGTTGTCGAGGGCAGCGTTGAATCGCCGGTTCTGCTCGGTGAGAAGCGCGTCGCGCCGGTCGAGCTCGGCGAGTGTCGCCTCCGCCTTTTCCTTGGCGAGCGTCGCAGCCCTCAAGTGACTTTCCGCTGCGTCGAGCGCCTCGGCGTAGTCGGAAGCGTGCGCGGCCTCACCGAGGATAGTTCGCGCCTGATGGGTCGCGGCGGCAAGGAAGCAGACCATCGCCAATAGTCCGACGACGCGCTCGAATTCGGCTCCGATCAGGATCCGGTGCGATGTGAGATATACTGCGTAGTCGTGCGTTATGGACTGGCTGCCGTCGCTGGCGACCGCAAGGCACACGAGGAGGACCCAGCCCGCGGCAGCGGTAGCCCCCGCGACCAGGATCGGACGGGGATGCGATTTCAGGGCTCGCAGCGCGACGAGTGCCAAGAGGAGCGCAAAGCTCGGCGCCTTGAGCACGCCCGCGGCAGGATGGTTGTAGGCGAACTGGTAGCTCCAGATGAGGACCAGAAAGATCGCGATGTCGACCACGTTCATGACATCGAGAACCCCAGTCGGCGGCGCCTTGGCGCGGACGAGGTAGAGCCTCAAGGACGAGCTCGCGATCAGGGCGGAAAGCGTGAGCACGACCCAGGGGTTGAGGGAGCCGATGCCGCTGTTGAACCGCGTCAGGCAGTGGAGTCCCAGAACAAAGCAGCAGATGATGCCCTGCGCGAGGGCGATGGCCCGCTCGCCCTGCACGTCGTGCTTCAGGAGGTTCTGCTCGAGACGGCTGGACAGAATCTTGCGGCTCGGCGCCTCGAGGTCGGCGTGTCCTGTCATGTCGGCTAGCGCGCGCCCCACGATGACTTTGGCGCGGTCCCGCGTGGCGGCTAGCACCTGAAGGGCATGACCGGCGGCTTGGCCCGCGCGGGCGAGGGCTGAGACGAGCCGGCCAACAAGATCGCGACGCGCTGACGAGAGAGCCTCGAACAGGGCATGGCGGGGCCGTCCCCCAGATTGCCGATCGACAAAATCTGCAAGCGAAACGGGCAGTAATGTCCAGCCGCGCGACATCCATCGCGCCTTGCTTAGTCCAAGCACGATCGCCCTCTGAACAATCTAACCGATCGGGAGGAGAAATGCTCGCACGCAACAGTTACTTATCTCTTGTCGTTGCCACGAAAACTGACACCTTAACGCATCGCTAACGCGATCCAATTGGTGCGGGCTGCCGGCGCGTTGAGGGCGCACCCCCGTTGACCGCCGGAGCCGTTCCAGAGCAAAGACGGGCCCCATGATCGGCGTTTTCGATTCCGGGCTCGGCGGGCTTACCGTCCTCAAGGCGCTTGTCGAGCGCTTTCCCCGCGCCTCCTTTCTCTATCTCGGCGATCACGCCAACGTTCCCTACGGCGACCGCAGCTCGGCGGAAATCGTCGAGCTCACCCGGAAGGGCGTCGAATCGCTCTTCCGGCGGGGCTGTCCGCTCGTCCTTCTCGGCTGCAACACGGCGACGGCGGTGGCCGCGCGGCGGCTCCAGCGCGAGTGGCTGCCGGCGACCGCCTGGGCGGGCGCGGGCCACAATGTCCTCGGCATCGTCGCGCCGACGGTCGAGGCCGCAACGCAGACGCCGTGGGCGGTGACGACGCCGCAATATCCTCAAAAGTATCTCACCGATCGCATCGCCGTATTCGGCACCACACGCACGATCGCCTCCAACGTGTACCAGGAGGAGATCCGCAAGCGCTGCCCCAAGGTCGAGGTGATCCAGCAGGTCTGCTCGGAGCTCGCCGGGGCCATCGAGGAGGAGGCCCCCGAAGCCGAGCTCGATCGCCTCGTCAAGGCCGGGATCGATGGCGCGATGGCCCAGGCGGGCGGCGCCGCGCCCCATCGGGCGATCCTCGGCTGCACCCACTTCCCCCTCGTCGAGCACCTCTTTCGCGCCCACCTCCCGCCCGCGACCCGCATCCTGTCGCAGCCCGAGATCGTCGCCGACAGCCTCGAGGACTACCTGGCGCGCCATCCGCGCTACGCGTCAGGGGGCGGCGAGGGCACGGCTCCTGCTCCTCACCACCGGGGACCCGGCGAAGGTGAGTGCGCGAGCGCGCGTATTCTGGCGCAACGGGCTCGCCTTCGAGGCCGCCGGCCCGTGACGGCCTCGCAAGCCGGCGCCCGAGGTCTTATCTTCGATCAATGCAGGGGCGCGCGCGGCAAAGGAGGATACCCGCGCGGCTGTCGATTTGGCGCGACGAGCGGCGGCGGAAATGAGCCATGAGCATGCGATGACGGCAAGCGACCGCTCGGCCGCGCACGAGACCGCGGTCGACCCCGTCTGCGGCATGAACGTCGATACCAGCGCCGGCAAGCCGTCGCACGCGCACGGCGGCGTCACCTACCACTTCTGCTGCGAGGGATGCTGCACCAAGTTCGCCGCCGATCCCGCGCGCTATGTGGCGCGGGAGGCGCATGGTCAGCCCACGCCGGACGCGAAGCCGATGCCGGCGGGGACGATCTACACCTGCCCGATGCACCCCGAGATCCGCCAGCCGGGGCCGGGCTTCTGCCCCATTTGCGGGATGGCGCTCGAGCCGGAGGTCGCCACGGCGGAGGCGGAGCCCAATCCCGAGCTCGCCGACATGACCCGGCGGCTTTGGATCGGTCTCGCACTGACCTTGCCGGTGTTCGCGCTCGAGATGGGCGGGCATCTCGCGGGCCACGACCATTGGCTCGGGCAGCAGACCTCGAATTGGATCCAGCTCGCGCTGGCAACGCCCGTCGTGCTGTGGGCCGGCTGGCCGTTCTTCGAGCGGGCCTGGGCCTCGCTCAGGTCTCGCAACCTCAACATGTTCACGCTGATTGCCATGGGGACGGGCGTGGCCTGGACCTACAGCCTGATCGGCACGCTCCTGCCAGGTCTCTTCCCGCCGGCGATGCGCGCCCCGGACGGCTCGGTCGCGGTCTACTTCGAGGCGGCGGCCGTCATCACCGTGCTGGTCCTGCTCGGACAGGTCCTCGAGCTCCGGGCGCGCGAAAAGACGAGCGGCGCCATCCGCTCCCTTCTCGACATGTCGCCAAAGTCGGCGCGCCGGATCGCGCCCGACGGCAGCGATGAGGACGTGCCGCTCGACCAGGTCGTGGCCGGCGACCGGCTGCGCGTGCGGCCCGGCGAGCGCGTGCCCGTCGACGGAGAGATCCTCGAGGGACGCAGTGCCGTCGACGAGTCGATGGTGACCGGGGAATCGATGCCCGTGACGCGAAGCGTCGGCGACAAGGTCATCGGCGGGACGATGAACCAGTCGGGCGGGTTCGTCATGCGGGCCGACAAGGTCGGACGCGACACCGTGCTCGCCCAGATCGTGCAGATGGTCGCCCAAGCGCAGCGCAGCCGTGCTCCGATCCAGCGCCTCGCCGATCAGGTCTCGGCGTGGTTCGTGCCCGCCGTCATTCTCGTTGCCCTTCTCGCGTTCCTGGCGTGGTCCGTGTGGGGGCCCGAGCCCAGCATGACCTACGGTATCGTCGCCGCAGTCTCGGTTCTCATCATCGCCTGCCCTTGCGCGCTCGGGCTCGCGACCCCGATGTCGATCATGGTCGGGGTCGGACGCGGGGCGCGCTCCGGCGTCCTCATCAAGAACGCCGAGGCGCTGGAGCGGATGGAGAAGGTCGACACGCTCGTCGTCGACAAGACGGGCACGCTGACGGAAGGCAAACCGAGCGTGGTCGCCGTCAAACCCGCGCCGGGCATCGACGAGGCCGAGCTTCTGCGCCTCACGGCGAGCCTCGAGCGGGGAAGCGAGCATCCCCTCGCCGCCGCAATCGTGCGCGCCGCCGCGGAACGGGGCCTGGCGCTCGGCAAGCCCGAAGGCTTCTATTCGCCCGTCGGCAAGGGCGTGACGGGCTCGGTCGACGGGCGCAGGCTCGTCGTCGGCAACAGCGAGATCATGCGCGAGGCCGGGATCGACACCCGTACCCTCGACCGCGACGCCGAGGAGCTGCGCCGCGAGGGGGCAACGGCCATCTTCGTCGCGGTCGACGGGAGGCCGGCCGGTATCGTCGCCATCGCCGACCCGATCAAGTCGACGACCCCGGCCGCGATCCGGGCTCTCAAGGAGGCCGGCATCCGGGTCGTCATGCTGACGGGCGACAACCCGACGACGGCAAGGGCCGTCGCCGAGAAGCTCGGCATCGGCGAGGTGGAAGCGGGCGTCCTGCCGGAGGACAAGGGCAAGACCGTCGAACGGCTCCGACGCGCAGGGCCGCGTGGTCGCCATGGCGGGAGACGGCGTCAACGACGCCCCGGCGCTCGCCGCGGCCGACGTCGGCATCGCGATGGGCACCGGGACGGACGTGGCCATGGAGAGCGCCGGCATAACGCTTCTCAAGGGTGACCTCACGGGTATCGTGCGCGCGCGGCGCCTGTCGGAGGCGACCATGGCCAACATCCGCCAGAACCTGTTCTTCGCCTTCATCTACAACGCGGCCGGCGTGCCGATTGCGGCCGGCGTGCTTTATCCGGTGTTCGGCATCCTGCTCTCGCCGATCATTGCCGCGGCAGCGATGGCGCTCTCCTCCGTCAGCGTGATCGCCAACGCCCTTCGCCTCAATAGCGTGAGACTGTAGCCGAACCGCGCCCGTCAGGCGTTGGGCGCGATGCGGCGCGGTTTGCCGCCAGCGCGCGCAAGTGGGCGGCGATCTCGGGCTTGGCGGTCTCCAGGCGGTGGAAGTCCTCGCGATGCAGCTTGAGCAGGCGGCATTTGGAGGCGGTGACGAAAGCCCCCGGCTCCCGGTCGCGAACGAGCATGGCGACGACGCCGAAGACGTCACCCTGCGAGAACGTCTCCTCGCCCGTCGACGACTTCATCAGCACCTTGCCCGAGGCGATGAAGTACATGGCGTCGCCGCCGGTTTCGTGGCCCAGGATCTCGACATTGGGCGGCAGGTTGTGGGCGTGCAAGAGCGGCATGATCGCGCTTACCTCGCGCGCCTCGAGCTCGGCCAAGAGCGGGATGCGCGACATGAGCGACCAGGTGACGACGAAATTGCGGCGGCTCAACTCCTGTGCGAAGCCGGCGGCGATGATGGCGACCGGCAAGGCGAGGATGCACAGGCCAACGACCATGACGAGGCCGCCGAACGCCTTCCCGACGGGTGTGATCGGCGCCACGTCGCCGTAGCCGACGGTGGTCAGCGTGGCAATGGCCCACCAGGCTGCGTCGGGCACGCTGCCGAACTTGTCGGGTTGCACCTGGCCCTCGAGGAAGTACATGCCGGTTGCCGCGAAGAGGACCGCGCCCATGAGCAGAAGACCCGCGCCCATGAGCGCGTGGCGTTCGTTCGAGAGCACGCGGAACAGCGAGTACATGGCCGGCGAGTAGCGCGAGAGCTTGAGGAACCGCAGGAGCCGCAGCGCGCGCAGCACCCTGAGGTCGAGATTGAGGAATGCTCCCAGGTAGAAGGGGAGGAAGGCGAGGAGGTCGATAATCAGCGCCGGGCTCTGCGCATAGCGCACGCGCGCCTTCCACGGGGGGAGGCGGGAGAGGAACGGAACCTCGACGGCAGTCCACAGTCTCAACAGATATTCGATGGTGAATATCCCGACCGAGACAAGCTCGAAGGCGTGAAACCAGGGGCCGTAGCGGGCGGCGTAGGCTGGCACCGTCTCGGCCACGAAGGCTGCGACATTGAGCAGGATGAGGGCAACGAGAAACGTGTCGAAGAGGCGGCTCGTCGCTCCGGGACCAGCCTCCATGATCTCGTAAATGCGCTGGCGAAGCCGACGAAGCGGTGTGGGGGCCATGGCGGGCGTTGCCGCCGGTGTCGGCGCGGCGCGGGCGCGTGCAGGGGCATCGAGAGCGGCGTCTTGCACGGGTCAGGGTCCGATGCTGTGATGGCGGCTGCTTCCCCGCCGGTCGCCCCGATGCTAGTTCACTGGCCGCTGCCTGTCTCCGGGTAGGCCCCGCCGATACTCAAAAGGCTCCTCGGGAAAGGCTATATCGACCAGGATCGGGGCGGTTGATTGGCATAAAGGGCGGTTGGCGATGGCCGAGACATCTCCTCAATGCGCTGCCGGCTGGAAGGCGCCGGATTTCCGCCTCCCGGCGACCGACGGAAAGACCTATGCGCTGGCCGATGTAGGCGGGCCGAAGGGCACGCTGGTCATGTTCATTTGCAACCACTGCCCCTACGTTCAGGCCGTGCTCGACCGCATCGTTCGCGATGCGCGCGAGCTTGCCGGGCTCGGGATCGGAACGGTCGCCATCTCTTCGAACGACGCCGTAACCTACCCCGAGGATTCGTTTCCCCGCATGCAAGCCGTCGCCCGCGCGCACGCCTTTCCCTTTCCCTATCTCTACGACGAGGCGCAGGACGTGGCGCGGGCCTACGGCGCGGTCTGCACGCCCGAGTTCTTCGGCTTCAATGCGGCCCTCGGGCTGGAATATCGTGGCCGGCTCGACGCGAGCGGGCGCGAGCCGGCGCCGCCTGGTGCAAGGCGCGAGCTGTTCGAGGCCATGAAGCTCATTGCCGCAACGGGGAAGGGCCCGAACGAGCAGCGTCCGTCGATCGGGTGCTCGATAAAGTGGAAAGAGGGCTGAGGCGCTTCGTCGGGCCTTTTCGCGCCGCCGGCAGGGGCTGATTTCGCCCAATTTCATTGACCCGCCAATTTCACGCCAGTATAGACCCGCGAGATTTGCCGCTCGGAGCTTCGACATTCGGGCGGCTCGCGCGTTTGAGCCTTCGCGCCGGCCCCATTGGGGTCGAGACAGGTCCTCATACGGGACCGGAGGCTCGGGACGCTGCAAACGCGAAAGAAGGACGAGCTTCAGATGGCCAATACGACGTCGGCGAAGAAAGCCACCCGCAAGATGATCCGGCGCACCGAGATCAACAAGCAGCGCACCTCGCGTCTCAAGACGGAAGTTCGCAAGGTCGAGGAGGCGATCACGGCGGGAAACAAGGCCGCCGCGCTCGAGGCCCTCAAGGTCGCCGAGCCGCTTTTGGCGCGCACGGCCCAAAAAGGCGGGGTCCATCGCCGGGCTGCGAGCCGCAAGACCTCCCGCCTCGTGCGGCGCATCACGGCGATGTCCGGCTGATGGTTGGGCAGATATTTCGATCCCCTCTTCCTGTGTGCCTTGTTCGCAACATGGAAGAGCGGAAGCGGGCTCTGAGTCGCTTTTTTTGAACGCGCCTAAGCGCCGGATTCTTCTCACAAGCTTAAGGTCGCTCCTCCTGGGTGCCTTCGCCTAGTAGGTTAGCGCGCCGCACGTTTGTGACGGAAAAATATCGATAGTTTGCACTGCCACGTACGCGCCATAAATTTTTTTGCGGTGCGTTCACCTGCCGGCGATTCCGCGTTCCGCCTCAACGCGTTTCTGCACAGGTCCTGTGGATGGACATGAGGTTTTCCACCTAGCCGCTTCGCCTCTCCCCATTCGACTTTCCTGCGCAACTCGACCCTCGCCGGGACTTGCAGAGTTATTAACGCCGCGTTAAGGAAGAGTCCTCGACGACGGCGGTGCGGTCGCGCAAAGATAACGCTCAACGCATCTCAAGACGTCGCTCAGGTTTGGTCCTGTATCTCGTTCCAACCTTCTAACTGACTTTCAGTGTGTAGAGTATCTCGTCCGGTATTTCCGGGCGCGTCCTGTCTTTTACCGTTTTTGACTTCGGGGAATACTTTGCGGCACGCTGCTTGGTTTGCGCTAAGTGGCTGGCAGCTCATCAATTCCCGGCAATTGAGAGGGGGTATCGTGGGATGTGAGTGCGGTGGGTAGCGGTGAGGTCGTCGACGTGCCCGTGACTGAAGTGTGGGCCCGTCTCGAGACCGACCGAGGCGCTCAGCTGATCGACGTGCGGAGCCGAGCAGAGTTGGCCTTCGTCGGGCTTTCCGATCTTGCGGAGATCGGAAAGCGGGTAGTGACCATCGAATGGCAGACGTTTCCCGATAACCGGATCGATCCGATGTTCGTGGAGAAGTTGAGTCAAGGTCTCGATGCCGCTGGGGTGGCGAAGGACGCCGAGCTGTTCTTCATCTGCCGCTCCGGAGGTCGCAGTCGCATGGCGGCGGAAGCCGCGGCGGCAGCAGGCTACCTGCGATGCAGGAATGTGGCGGACGGGTTCGAGGGCCCTCTCGATGCCGACCGCCACAGAGGGCGATTGGGTGGCTGGAAAGCGTCCGGCCTTCCATGGATACAAGGCTAAGACCACGGGAGATGACGCCGACCGTTTGGGCGAACGGCTGCGTCATCGGTTTAGCGACCCGAAATCTGGGTCAATTGTGCGGGGTGACCATGCAAGCATTATCCAAAGCGGAGCTGTCTCTTCCCAATATCGATCTCGTCGGACGAGGACGCGGGGCACAAGGCGCCAGCGAGACCTGCTCGGAGCAAAGCGCCTCGGCGCCTCTCGAGCCGCAGGTCGCGAGGGTTCGCGCCACTCTCAAAGCGCGCCTCGGCGATGACATCTACACAAGCTGGTTCAAGGCCCTCGAATTCGACGGCTTCGACGGCAAGACGGTGCGGGTGTCGGTGCCCGTGAAGTTCCTCCGCAACTGGATTCAGTCGCACTACCTCGACGATCTGCTCACCTGCTGCCGCACCGAGTTCAAGAGCGCCGAGCGCGTCGAGGTGGCGCTGCGCCAGCCCGCGGCCGCGCTGCCGCGCCCGGGTATGCCCCAGGCCGAGAAGCGCGAGGTGAGGGGCGAGCAGCGTGCTGCCGGCGACATGGAGGCCGCGGCGCGCACGTCGTCGGTGCGTCCGCTGCCGACGATCGTCGCCAGGACGTCGGTCGGCGGCTTCGAGGGCTCGCCGCTCGATCCCCACCACACGTTCGAAAGCTTCGTCGTCGGCACGTCGAACCGCATCGCGCATGCGGCGGCGACCCAGGTCGCCGAGACGGTGTGCATGGACGTCCCGAGCTTCAATCCGCTCTATCTCTATTCGTCGGTGGGCCTCGGCAAGACGCACCTCTTGCACGCGATCGCGTGGGAGGTGAAGCACCGGGCTCCCAATGCCCAGGTGCTCTACCTCACCGCCGAGCGCTTCCGCTACCAGTTCGTCGAAGCGCTCCGCAACCAGAACCCGCAGTCCTTCAAGGAGAAGTTCCGCTCGATCAATGCGCTTTTGATCGACGATCTCGAGTTCATGCAGGGCGAGCGGACGGAGCAGGAGTTCGACCACATCATCAACGCGCTGCTCGACGGGGGCCGCCAGCTCGTCGTCGCCTCCGCGCGCCATCCGGCGCAGATCGAAAGGCTCAACGAGCGCATGCGCTCGCGCCTGCAGCGCGGCCTTGTCGCCGAGATCGGCTCCTTCGACTACGAGCTGCGCGCGCGCGTGCTCGAGAAGCGCCTCTCCGAGAAGCGGGCCATGGACCCGTCGTTCGAGCTGTCGCGCGACGTGATCGACTTGCTGGCGAGCCGCCTCACGGAAAGCGGGCGCGAGCTCGAGGGTGCCGTCAACAGGCTCTACCTCACTTGGCAGCATGTGCACGCGCCGCTGACCCTCGACATCGCCGAGACGGTGATCCGCGATCTGTTCCAGGGCGTCGAGCCACGGCGCATCAAGATCGAGGACATCCTGCGCGTCATTTCGCGTCACTTCGGCGTGTCCAAGGGTGATCTTCTTTCGCAGCGCCGGCACCGTTCCGTCGTCTGGCCGAGGCAGATCGGCATGTACCTCGCCAAGCAGTTGACGCAGCGCTCGCTCCCCGAGATCGGGCGGCGCTTCGGCAATCGGGACCACACGACCGTGCTTCATGCCATCCGCAAGATCGAGGGTGTCATCGCCGGTGACCCGGGACTTCGCGACGAGCTCGAGGATCTGAAAAAACTCTTGAATCACTGAGAGTTTGCGAGATCGAGCCCCGTATCGCCTCCGGGCGCGAGGCGGGGGCTTTAGCGGGGAGGGGGCGGCATCTTCGGACGCCGCTCCCTAGCCTTTGCTCGCCGTATGACGGCCCCACGACAGGGAAATCGATAGGCCCCTTGAAAAACAATTGCGTATGGGGTCAAGTTGAGGCCTCAGGCTTCTCCGTCCATCCTCTAGTCCTGTGAAACTCAAGGTGTCCCCTGGCGTCGAGGGGAGGACGGCGCGCCTCTTCGAAGGGCCGGACGATCGTGCGGCGTGAGACGGCTACGGGATATTGAACGCCGAGGCGACTATGCGGCTTGTTATTGAACGCGGTGAACTCCTGAGTGCGCTTGGCCACGTAGCGAGCGTCGTCGAGCGGCGCACGACCATACCGATCCTTTCCAATGTGCTCCTGCGCGCCAACGGCAAGAAGCTCGAGCTCAAGGCCACCGACCTCGAGCGCGAGGTGATCGAGGAGGTGCGCGCTGACGTGTCGGCCCCCGGGGCCGCGACCGTGCCCGCCCACATGCTGCACGACATCGTGAGGAAGCTCCCCGAGGGCAGCCAGGTCGACATCCGGCGCGATACCGAGAAGGATCGGCTGACGCTCGCGGCCGGCCAGGCCCGGTTTGCGCTGCAAACGCTGGGCCCCGAGGATTTTCCCGATCTCGCGCCCGGCGATCTCGGCACGACTTTCGAGATCGCAGCGGGTGATTTGAAGCGCCTGATCGACAAGACCCGCTTTGCGATCTCGACCGAGGAGACGCGCTACTACCTGAACGGCATCTTCTTCCACCCAGCCGAAAGCGGTAAGACGTCGATGCTACGCGCGGTGGCGACCGACGGCCACCGCCTCGCCCAGGCTGAGCTCGGGCGCCCCAAGGGGGCCGACGGGATGCCCGGCGTCATCATTCCAAGAAAGACAGTGCACGAGCTGCACCGCCTGATCGAGGGCAGCACGGACACCGTCACCGTCGGCGTCAGCCCGGCGAAAGTGCGCTTCGAGATCGGCGCGGTGACGCTGACCTCGAAGCTCATCGACGGGACCTTCCCCGACTACGGCCGCGTGATCCCTCAGAGCAACGACAAGGAGATGACGGTTCAGAACGCCGAGTTCATGAGTGCCGTGGACCGCGTGTCGACGATCGCCTCCGAGCGCGGGCGCGCCGTCAAGCTCACGATCGCCAAGGACAAGCTCACGCTCTCGGTCAACAATCCCGAGGGCGGCAGCGCGACGGAGGAGATCGCCGTCTCCTACTCGGCCACGCCGCTCGAGATCGGCTTCAACGCGCGCTACCTTCTCGACATCGCAGGCCAGCTCGAAGGCGAGGAGGCGCGTTTTCTCCTCGCCGATGCGGGCTCGCCCACCATGATCAAGGACCCGGGCGACAAGACCGCCCTCTACGTCCTCATGCCGATGCGGGTCTAGTGAGCCCTCTTCGCGCCGAAGTGACCCCCGCTACCCGGACCGAGCCGCGCCATTGGGTCGAGCGCCTCGCTCTCGCGAATTTCCGCAGCTATGGCGCCATTTCGCTCGAACTCGGTCCCGAGCCGGTCGTGCTCGCCGGCCCCAACGGCTCGGGCAAGACCAACGTCCTCGAAGCACTCTCCCTGCTCACTTCGGGACAGGGCCTGCGCCAGGCCGCATACACCGATCTCACGCGGGCCGGGGCCGACGGCGGCTGGTCGGTGTTCGCGCGCGTCCACACGGCGCTCGGGGCCGTCGACATCGGCACCGGCCTTGCGGCCGCCAGCTCGGGGGTCGAGCGCCCCGCGGGCCGCATCGTACGCATTGACGGCGAGAGCAAGTCCGGGTCCGGTGCGCTCGCCGACTATGTCGAGATGGTGTGGGTCACGCCGGCGATTGACGGCCTCTTCTCGGGTCCCGCGTCCGAGCGGCGCCGCTTTCTCGATCGCCTCATCCTGTGCTTCGATCCACGCCACCGCACGCGGCTCGGGCAGTTCGAGCGCGCCATGGCAGCCCGCAACCGGCTTCTCGGCGACGGCGTCGCCGATCACGCGCGCCTCGAGGGCTTCGAGATCGTCATGGCGGAAACCGGCGTTGCCGTGGCGGCGGCGCGCGCGGAGGCGGTCGCGGCGCTTTCTGCCGTCATCGCGCGCCGCCGCGAGCGCGATCCCGCCTCTCCATTCCCGTGGAGCGAGGTGGCGCTGGAGGGTCCGCTCGAGAGCGGGCTCGCGGTCAGCGCCGCGGTCGACGTCGAGGACGCCTATCTCAAGACGCTGGTCGCAGCACGCGAGCGCGACCGCGCCGCAGGGCGAACCCTCGATGGGCCGCACCGTTCCGAACTTGCCGTCTCGCACGGGCCCAAGGCGATGGCTGCGAGGCTCTGCTCGACGGGCGAGCAGAAGGCGCTGCTCCTGGGGCTCGTGCTGGCCCATGCCGAGCTTGTCGCAGCGCGCCGCGAGGGGCTCGCCCCCATTCTGCTTCTCGACGAGGTGACGGCCCATCTCGACGAGACGCGCCGGGCTGCGCTGTTCGCCGAAATCCTTCGTCTCACCTCGCAGGCGTTCATGACCGGAACCGATGCCGCCCCCTTCGCGACGCTTGCCGGAAGGGCCCAATTCTGGCGGCTCGACGAGGGGCGCCTGGCCCCGGCTTAGCCGGTCGGTCAAGCCCGGCGGCCGAGAATTGCCGCAGAGCGGCGAAGCGCCGCTGCAGGTGCCTAATAAGATATTGATTTGCAACATTAATTTTCATGGCGCAGGCAAAGTTTTCTGCCTCGCTCGCGACCGTTCCGTGGTATAAGAAATCGATCCTTTCATACCCCCTTCTGGACAGGCCTTGAATGAGCGCGCAGCCCGCCAAAAAGACGCCCGCGCCGCCCGACGATTACGGCGCCGACAGCATCAAGATGCTGAAGGGCCTCGACGCGGTCCGCAAGCGGCCCGGCATGTACATCGGCGACACCGACGACGGGTCGGGATTGCACCACATGATCTACGAGGTCGTCGACAATGCGATCGACGAGGTCCTTGCCGGCCATGCGAGGGAGTGCCGCGTAACGCTCAATGCCGACGGGTCGTGCACCGTGCGCGACGACGGCCGCGGCATCCCCACGGGAATCAAGACCGACGACGACCAGACGCCGAAGCGCTCGGCAGCCGAGATCGTGTTCACGGAGCTGCATGCCGGCGGCAAGTTCGACCAGAACGCCTACAAGGTCTCGGGCGGCCTGCACGGCGTCGGCGTCTCGGTGGTGAACGCGCTTTCGACTTGGCTGCGCTGCCGCATCTGGCGCGAAGGCAAGGAGCACTTCATCGAGTTCCGCGACGGCGTCGCGGTCGCGCCGTTGAAGGTGGTCGGCGATGCCGAAGGCGAGCGCGGCACGGAGGTCACGTTCCTGCCGAGCCCGAACACGTTCTCGAAACTCGAGTTCGATTTTGCCACTCTCGAGCATCGCTTGCGCGAGCTCGCGTTCCTCAACTCGGGTGCCAAGGTCGTGCTCGAGGATGTGCGCCACGCCGACAAGAAGCGCGACGAGTTCCAATACGATGGCGGCACCGCGGCGTTCGTGCGCTATCTCGACCGTTCGAAGCAGCCCTTGCTCCCGGAGCCCATCATGATCCGCGCGGAGAAGGACCGCGTCGGGGTCGAGGTCGCGTTGTGGTGGAACGACAGCTACCACGAGAACGTGCTCTGCTTTACGAACAACATTCCCCAACGCGACGGCGGCACGCACCTCGCGGGCTTCCGCGCGGCCTTGACGCGCGTCGTCAACAAGTACGCGGGCGACAGCGGCCTCGCCAAGAAGGAGAAGGTCGATCTTTCCGGCGAGGACGCGCGCGAGGGTCTGACCTGCGTTCTTTCCGTCAAGGTGCCGGACCCCAAGTTCTCGAGCCAGACCAAGGACAAGCTCGTTTCGTCCGAGGTGAAGCCGGTCGTCGAGAGCGTCATCGGCGACCAGCTCGCGGCATGGTTCGAGGAGCACCCCAAGGAAGCCAAATCCATCGTCGGCAAGATCGTCGAGGCGGCGCTCGCCCGCGAGGCCGCGCGCAAGGCCCGCGATCTCACGCGGCGCAAGGGCGCGCTCGATTCGCTGCGGCTGCCCGGCGGGCTCGCCGAGTGCCAGGACCGCGACGCCGCCAATACCGAGCTCTTCATCGTCGAGGGCGACAGCGCCGGCGGCTCGGCCAAGCAGGGACGCAAGCGCGAGTATCAGGCCGTGCTGCCCATCCGCGGCAAGATCCTCAACGTCGAGCGCGCGCGCATCGACAAGATGCTCTCCTCCGAGCAGGTCACCAACATCATCGGCGCGCTCGGCACCGGCATCCGCGACGACTTCGACCTCTCGAAGCTGCGCTATCACAAGATCATCATCATGACCGACGCCGACGTCGACGGCGCCCACATCCGCACGCTCCTCCTGACCTTCTTCTACCGGCAGATGCCCGAACTGGTGGAGAAGGGTCACGTCTATATTGCCCAGCCGCCGCTCTACAAGGTCAGCCGCGGCAAGTCGGAATCCTATCTCAAGGACCAGCGCGCGCTCGAGGAGTACCTGATCGACCAGGGCCTCGAGGAGGCCGTGCTCGTCACGGGCGGGGGCGAAGAGCGCGCGGGGCGCGACCTGCGCGAGGTCGTCAGCCAGGCGCGCGTCATCGCCGGCCTCATCGACCAGCTGCACTCGCGCTACAACCGCCCTCTCGTCGAGCAGGCGGCGATCGCCGGAGCGTTTGATCCTTCATCGATCGCCTCGGCGGAGAAGGCGAACGGCATTGCCGGCGAGATTGCGCGGCGGATGGACTCGATTGCCGAGGAGACGGAGACCGGCTGGAAGGGCCGCTTCGGCAATGACGGCTTCTTCTTGACCCGCGAGGTGCGCGGCGTGACCGAGGCCCACGCACTCGACCGCGCGCTCCTTGCCTCCCTCGATGCGCGCCGCCTCAACGAGAAGCGTGCCCATCTCGCCGAGACCTACGGGCGACCCGCCAAGCTCCGGCGCAAGGGCGAGACGGTCGACGTGTTCGGTCCGCGCACGCTCCTCGAAGCCATCTACGAGGCGGGCCGCAAGGGGCTGTCGCTGCAGCGCTACAAGGGGCTGGGCGAGATGAACCCCGAGCAGCTCTGGGAGACGACGCTCGACCGCGAGGTGCGCACCCTGCTTCAGGTCAAGATCGACGACAGCTCGGAGGTCGACGAAATCTTCTCCAAGCTCATGGGCGACGTCGTCGAGCCCCGGCGCGAGTTCATCCAGGAGAACGCCCTGTCCGTCGCGAACCTCGACGTGTGATGGACCCTCGGGCCTTCGTTGTGGTTAGCGACAGGTGAAGGTTTACCGCGTCGCCGGGTTTTAAGCGGGGCTCAACGCTTCTGTGCTCTTGTGCGGTGCGCCACCGCCAGCGCTCCCGCAAGATCCGGACGGCTTCGAGCAGGCAATGACAACATCCTACCGCCTGCTTGGGGGCTTTCGCCTTGTGCTCGCCCTGTTTGTCGTCGTGCAGCACGGTCTGAGGCCGCTCGCGCCGGCGTCCATTGCCAACGCGCTTGAGCCTTTGGAGCTCGGCGGCGTCGCGGTGCTGCTGTTTTTCGCCCTTTCGGGGTTCATCGTGTCGGAGGCCGCGTGCGCGTTCTACCGCGACCGGCCGCTGGCGTTCGGGTTGAACAGGCTCCTCAGTCTCTACCCGACCTATCTTCTGGCGCTCCTCCTCACCGCCGGGGCCCTTCTCCTGGCCCACGGGTCGTCGGAGGCCGAGCCGCTCCTCCTTCCCGGAGCGCCGGACCTTTCGTGGAGGAGCTTTGGCGCGAACATGCTCGCGATACTACCGGGCGGCTCGGCCATTCTCGAGAGGGCGGGAACGTCGCCGCTGCTCGAAATCGCGTGGGCGCTTCGCGTCGAGATGCGGTTCTATCTCTTGCTGTTCCTGCTCATAGCCGCGGGCGGCGTGCTGGGGATTCCCCTTCGGCGGCTGCTCGTCGCTGCGGGCGCCACCCTGGTCCTACTCTACTTGGCGCTTGGGTCGGGCTTTCGGGGAGAGGCCCTCGAATACATCCCCTACTTCACCTTCGGGATCGCCCTCTATGTCGCCGTGACGGCCGAAGGCGCCGCCGAGCGCTGGACCGGGGTGTTGACGGCGCTCACCTCCCTCGGGCTTGTCGCGTGGCACATCCTCGGCAGTCCCGCGATCGGGTACGCCGGGGGTTTTGTCCGCAATCTCGAGGCTCAACTTGCGCTGTTCGCGGTTGGCGTCGGGATCTGGCTTGCTCTCGTGTTCTTGCCCAGCTATGCACCCCGCCTGCCGCGCTCGCTCGCGCGCACCGACAGGTTCATCGGCGAGCTCACCTACCCCCTCTACCTCACTCACGTCGCGACGATCCTGCTCGTCACCGCGTTGTGGCCTGCTCACGGATGGGGACAGCTTCTGGCCAGCATCGCCGCGAGCCTAGTAGTGGCTCTCGTGACGACCTTGACGTTCGAAGCCTGGATTGGCCGCCTGCGCGCGGGCGTGCGCGGCTTCCGCCTACGGTCGCTCGGGCTTGAAACGGCCTTGCCATATCCCGCGCGCCCCGCCGTAGAGACTGGTTGACGCTCCCCTGCGTCCCACAATTCTGCTAGACCACGCGACTGCGAGACCTTATCAGTCTCGCGCCCATGATCCGGCTAACGCCATGATTTGAAGCGCGTTTTGCGGTCTGACGTGGGCTCCCACACGGAGCGCGACCTAGATCCAAGGCCAAATTGATGACCGATGCCGCCGCCGCTCTGTCCACTGCCGTCCGCCCCGAGTGGGAGCGGGCCCGACGGCTCGTGGTCAAAATCGGCTCGGCGCTGCTCGCCGATCGCGCGACGGGGCGTCTCAAGAGCGACTGGCTCGCCTCCCTCTTGGAGGACGTGGCCGGCCTCGTGCGCGCGGGAAAGGATGTCGTGATCGTGTCGTCGGGCGCGATCGCCCTCGGCCGCCATCAGCTCGGGCTGCCCAAAGGCGCCCTCGAGCTCGAGCAATCCCAGGCCGCGGCCGCCGTCGGCCAGATCGGGCTCGCCCACGCCTACCAGGAGCTCGCCAAGGCGCAGGGCCTCGTTGCCGCACAGATCCTTCTGACGCTCGGCGATACGGAGGAGCGGCGCCGCTACCTCAACGCCCGCCACACCATCGAGACCCTGCTCGCACTCAAGACAGTGCCGGTCGTCAACGAGAACGACACGGTCGCCACCGCAGAAATCCGCTACGGCGACAATGACCGGCTCTCGGCCCGCGTTGCGAGCATGGTGTCGGCCGACTGCCTGGTGCTCCTGTCCGACGTCGACGGCCTCTACACGGCCCCGCCGGGGACGGACGCATCCGCAAGCCACATCCCCGTCGTGCACGAGATCACCCCCGAGATCGAGGCCATGGCCGGGGATGTGGGGACGGAGCTTTCCAAGGGCGGCATGGTGACCAAGATCGAGGCGGCCAAGATCGCGCTCGGCGCCTCGACGAACATGGTCATCGCCTCGGGCAGGGTCCCTCATCCGCTGCGCGCCATTGCCGAGGGGGGCCGGTGCACGTGGTTCATCGCCGCTTCCGATCCCTTGACGGCCCGCAAGCGCTGGATCGCGGGCGCGCTCGAGCCGAGCGGCACGGTCCACGTCGATGCCGGTGCGGAGCGGGCATTGCTCTCGGGCAAGAGCCTATTGCCGGCGGGCGTGAATCGGGTCGACGGGGCCTTCGACCGCGGCGACGCCGTCATCATCCGCGGGCCCGACGGGCGCGAGCTCGGCCGCGGCCTCGTCGCCTATGCACGGGCCGACGCGGAGCGTATTCTGGGCAGGAAATCGACCGAGATCGCTGCCATCCTCGGCTTCGACGGCAGCCCCGAGCTCATCCACCGCAACGATATGGCGTTGAACAGGAAATAACCCCGTGAACCGGCCGGAGCGCATGGCGGAGACGCGAGACGTGATGCTCGGCATCGGCCGGGCCGCGCGGGAGGCTCAGCGCGCGCTCGCCATGGCGTCCACGGCGGCGAAGAACGCCGCCCTCGCCGCGGCGGCCGACGCGATGCGGAAGGAAACGCCCGCGATTCTCGCCGCCAATGCCAAGGACATCGCGGCGGCGAAGGCGGCCGAGCGGCCCGCGGCCTTCATCGATCGGCTTGCCCTCGACGAGAAGCGCGTCGCGGCTATTGCCGCGGGCCTCGACGAAATTGCCGCTCTCCCCGATCCCGTAGGCACGATCCTCGCCGAGTGGACGCGGCCGAACGGTCTCAGGCTGCAGCGCGTGCGCGTGCCGATCGGCGTCGTCGGCATCATCTACGAGAGCCGCCCGAACGTGACGGCGGACGCCGGCGCGCTGTGCCTCAAGGCCGGCAATGCGGCGATCCTGCGCGGGGGCTCGGAGAGCCAGCATTCGAGCGCCGCCATTCACGCCTGCCTCGTCGCCGGGCTCGTCGCGGCAGGCTTACCCGATGCCGCGATCTCGCTCGTGCCGACGACCGACCGCGACGCGGTCGGCCTCATGCTCCAGGGCCTCGACGGTGCAATCGACGTCATCGTGCCGCGCGGCGGCAAGAGCCTGGTCAAACGGGTCCAGGACGAGGCGCGCGTGCCGGTCTTCGCCCACCTCGAGGGCATCTGCCATACCTACGTCGACCGCGCCGCCGACCTCGACATGGCGCGCACCGTGCTCCTCAACGCCAAGATGCGCCGCACCGGGGTTTGCGGGGCGACCGAGTGCCTTCTGATCGACAAGGCCGCGCCGGCCGTCGTTCTCCCGACGCTCGTCAAGGCCTTGCTCGAGGCGGGCTGCGAGGTGCGCGGCGACGGGGCGGCCGAGGCCGCCGACCCGCGCGTCAGGGCGGCGGCGCCCGACGACTATGGCCGTGAGTTTCTCGACGCCATCATCGCGGTGAAGAGCGTCGACGGGGTCGACGGCGCCATCGCGCACATCGCGAAGTACGGCTCGCAGCACACCGACTCCATCATTACCGCCGACAAGGCGACCGCCGAGCGCTTCCTCGCCCGCGTCGACAGCGCGATCGTCTTGTGGAATGCCTCGACGCAGTTTGCCGACGGCGGGGAGTTCGGCTTCGGCGGCGAAATCGGCATCGCGACGGGAAAGCTCCACGCGCGCGGACCCGTCGGCGTCGAGCAGCTGACGACGTTCAAGTACCTCGTGCGCGGGAGCGGGCAAGTGAGGCCCTAGTCATGCCACGCCTCGCCCGCTTCGGCGCCAGAGGCATAGTCACTCCAGCACTTATCTTGCGCTCACAAGCTCGAGTTCCCGGCGGATAGCCGGCAGCGGCTTGGAGAGGTCATCGACAACCTCGGCGATCACTCCGGGGCCCAGCCGCTGGAGTGTCACTTCCTTGCCGCTAGAGAAGCGCAGGCCGTCGTGGTACGGCCCCACTTCGATGCGGACGAAGGTCGCCGCAACATTCGATGGAATATCAAGCTCTTGCTGAAGCGGGGTCGGCACGCCGATCAGCTCGACGCGCGTGTCGCACGCCATGCACACGGCGGTAGTCGCGTCGCCCGGCGCCGTAAAGCCGATGCTTCCGCTCGGGAACCGGCGCGTCTCGTAGCGCTCTCCCGCTGCGGCTGGCCGGCTCCGGTACATCTCCAAGGAATAGTCACACATAGCTCGCCTCCTCGAATTCGTGCTTCGGGGCACCTCGCGGCGGCAGCTGGACTGCGGCTGCCGTGAGGCAGGCCTGATCCAATCGACGTTGGGTCTGAAGTCGAAGATTACAAGATCCAGGAATTTGACGATACGCAATTCGAGCGAAGGCGCCTCACTCGATGCGCGTCGCGGTGCCCTCGATGATCGGCCCCGAGCCCTTTTCACGGCGCACATGGCCGTGGCGCTCGAGGTGAGCTTTGAGCAGCGCCAGGTTCTTCATGTTGGCGCGGAACATCACGTCGAAGGCGTCGCCCGCGAAGGGGATAATGCCGACGGCGGTATCGATCAGGGTGTTGCCGATCATGCGCGCGATCGTGAAGCGCGACACGCCGAGCTGGCGCGCCTCCCAGATGATGTAGCTCGAGATCAGCTGCGAGACGAGGTCGCCGAGGACGGGCACGAGGCCGATGAAGGCGTCCACGCCGACGCGCACCTTGGTGCCCGGAATCTCGAACATGCTGTCCATGATCCGCGACAGCGCCTCGATCCGCGCGACGGACGCCGCGACGGCCGGGTCCCTATAGCGCTCGACACGTCGATCCATGGTCATCCGATCCTCCGCCCCGGCCAATGCCGGCGAACGACGTATGTCGGGATCGAGCGGGTCTGCGTCAAGCGTCTCGGGCCTCGGTTATGCTCGCAGCTGCACTGTCGCGAGCAATTGACGGCGGAAGGCGAGGTGCTACGGTTCGCCGGCGCTCGAGGAGGACCACATGCTGCTGCGCCTCATACTCTCCACCAGTACGCTGTTCCTCTCCCTGATCCTCGGCGCCTTCGCCCTCGCCTTCGTCGGCTACGAGTCTCCGGAGACGCTGTCGCAGATGCTCGGCTGGGCGCGCGAGCTCAAGGCCGTGATCACGAGCTCGGGCCTCGACCCCAAATACAACATCTGGGTCGAGCTCTTGCTCGAGGAGCGCCAGCTCCTCTTCATGTTCTTCACGATCGCCGCGCGCATCGTGCTCGGCATCCTCGGAGCGCTGTTCGCCGCCCTCGTCGGCTGGTGATCGTACGCCGGCGTCCATTGACTTAACCTCGCCTTAGCCATTCTCCGGGTAGTCTCGACCGAGGCTGCGACGCGTGTCGCGGCCCGTCACCGTTTTCGTTCGCCGGGCGTCCGTCGAGGCTCGAAGGTCATGGGGTACGTGAGCCGAAGCAGTGGAGCGGCGGCGGAGCCGGCCTACACGTTGCCGCCGCAGACGGCGGACCCGCCCTCCGGCCCCGTCCGGCGCGAGTTCCGCGAGCTCCCCTTTCTCTTGCGTTTGGCCTTCATCGCTCCCGCGATCGCCCTCGGGCTTGTCGCCATCGCGGTCGGCGTGCTGTTTCTCTACTTCTCGCTGACCTTGCCCGATCCTCTGTCGATGCGGCCCGACGGCCTCCGGCCCCGTGACGCGCATCCTGGCGCGCGACGGGGCGCTCATCGATGAGCGCGGAGCAGGCGGCGACTACATTCCGCTCGACCTTCTCCCCCGGCGCGTAACGGATGCCATCCTCGCCACCGAGGACCGCCGCTTCTTCAGCCATATGGGGCTCGACCCGATCGGGCTTGTCCGCGCCCTCTACACCAACTACCGCGCCGGCCATTTCGCCGAAGGCGGATCGACGTTGACCCAGCAGCTGGCGAAGAACCTCTATCTCAGCTCCGAGCGCACGCTGGCCCGCAAGTTCGAGGAGCTCGTCATGGCATTCTGGCTCGAGCTCAAGCTCGGCAAGCGTGACATTCTCGAGCTCTACCTCAATCGCGTCTATTTCGGCGGCGGCGCCTACGGCATCGAGGCGGCCGCCCACCGCTACTTCGGCAAGTCCGCTCGCGATCTCACGCTGGCCGAAGCGGCCGTCATTGCCGGCCTGCTCAAGGCGCCGTCCAAGTACGCTCCGAGCGCCAGCCCCGAGCAGGCCATCCAGCGCGGCAAGAGCGTGCTCGAGAAGATGCGCGACGCGGGCTTCATCACGGCGGAGGAGCAGCAGGCAACCGACGTCGAGAAGGTCCACTTCGCCGGCGTCACTCGCGCCGCCGAACGCAACGGCGTCGCATATGCGACGGACTACGTCATGGAGGAGCTGGCCCAGATCCCGCGTGCGGTCGGTGCCGACGTGACCGTCGAGACGACGATCGACGGGGCGCTGCAGCGGCGCGCCAGCGCCATCATGGCGCGCGAGATCGCGGCGCAGGGAACGGGGCTGGCCGCCAGCGAAGGGGCGGCCGTCGTGCTGGCTCCCGACGGCGGCATCCGTGCCCTCGTCGGCGGGCGGTCCTACGCCGAGACGCAGTTCAATCGCGCCGTGCGCGCGCGCCGCCAGCCGGGTTCGGCCTTCAAGCCGGTCGTCTACCTCGCGGCCCTCGAGGCCGGATATACGCCCGACACCCTCGTCATCGACCTTCCGCTCACCGTCGGCAAATGGTCCCCGCGCAACGACGGCGGACAGTACAAGGGCGCGGTCACCATGCGCGACGCCCTTGCGCACTCGCTCAACTCGGTCGCGGTCCGGCTCCTGCTCGATGTCGGAGCGGGGCGCGTCGCGGCCACCGCACGCCGCCTCGGCATCAGATCTCCGCTGCGCAAGGATGCGTCGCTCGCGCTCGGCACGTCCGAAGTCTCCCTCCTCGAGCTCACGGGCGCCTACGGAACGCTCGCCAACGGCGGCAGCACGCGGGAGCCGTTCGTCATCCGGCGCGTGCGCACGAGCGCGGGGGAAACGCTCTTCGAACGCAAGGCCGTCGAGACGCGCCCGTGGGTCGCGCCTCAGCACGTCGCGGCCATGGCCGACATGCTCGGCGCCACCGTCGCCTCCGGGACCGGGCGGCGCGCGGCCGTCCCCGGTCACCCGACCGCCGGAAAAACCGGGACCTCGCAGGAGTTTCGCGACGCCTGGTTCGTCGGCTACACGGGAGTGCTGACGGGCGGCGTGTGGATCGGCAACGACGACGGCGCTCCGATGCACAAGGTGAAGGGCGGCAGCCTGCCCGCCGACGTCTGGCGCCAGATCATGATTGCGGCGCACGAGGGCAAGGAGCCCGCCTCCTTGCCCGAGGCCACGATGGCCGAAACCGCCGGCCTCCCTCGCGACGACCCGATCGCGCGGCTCGTCGGCTCGGGCGACGGCAAATCCCCCTACCCCGCGGCCCCGATCGGCAATGATTTCATCTCGCGCGCTCTCGACCGGGGCACCCTCGAGCGGGGCGATCTCGAGGCCCCGAAGCGCGAGCCCGAGATCGCGGAGTCTCCGAGCATCGTCGTCCAGCCGCCCGCCGCCATGCGTCGCTGACGGCGCGGCGGCGCTAGACGGCGATCGTCGCCAGAACTCTAGAGATCGACGACGGCGAAGTAGACCGAGAAGCCGTACCCGAACGCGGCCATGAGGTGGCGTCCTTTGGCACCCGCCTGCATCGCGCGCTCGAGCACGAACAAGACGGTCGCCGACGACATGTTTCCGTAGTCGCGCATCACGCTCCAGGCATGGGCCATCTGATCGCGGCTGGTGCCGAGCACGTCCTCGGCGTTTTCGAGGATCTTGCGGCCGCCGGCGTGAACGAGAAATCCGTCGAAGTCCATGAGGCTCAGATTGTGCTGGCCGAGAAACTTATCGACGGCGGGGCCCAGGTTCTCGCGCACCAGCGCCGGAAGCTGCGGGCTCAGCACCATGCCGAACCCGTCGTCCTTGGTGTCGAGGCCGAGATAGCCCTCGGTGTTCTTGAGCAAGCGCTCGCCGGTCACGCGGATGCGCGGCTTGCCTCCGGCGGACGAGTGGGACGTGTGATCGCCGCGGCCCGAGCTGCGGAGCACGAGGCCCGCCGCGCCGTCGCCGAACAAAGCGGCGGCGACGAAGTTGGTGAGGCTGTGGTCGTTGGAGCGGACGGCAAGGCTGCAGAGGTCGACGGTCAGGAACAGGACATTGGCGCCCGGCATCGCCTGGGCGAGCTGGGTTGCGCGCGCCATTCCCGCTAGCTCCGCCGCTGCACCCGAAGCCGAAGATCGGCAGGCGGGTGACAGTCTCCTTGAGATCGAGCTTGTTGATCAGCAAGGCAGTCAAGGCTCGGCACGACGACGCCCGTCGTCGAATTGGTGACGAGCACGTCGATATCCTGCGGCGTGAGGCCAGCCTCCGCGATCGCCTTCAAGGCAACTTTCTCGAGGAGGGACACGGCGTGGCGCTTGAATTCCACCGCGCGCTCTTCCCAGCCGTGAGTGCCGCTCGCACCAGTCGGGGGACACGCAGGAGTAGCGCGTCTCGATGGCCGAGCCCGTGTAGATGCCCTCTAGCCGGGCGTACTTGTCGGAGACGCTGCTTGACGCGCTGGAAGGCCTCGGCCTGAGTGGTCTTGTACTCGGGCGTCGCGGTCGCGATGGCGAGAATATCGACGGCTGGTAATGCGACGTTCTCACGCCGGCGCACCGGGGCGGGCGTAATGTCGAGCACGTCCTCAAACACTTCCAATGAGTCGAGCATGGCGCAAGTCCAATCCTCAAACCGGTTAAGCGTGAGGACCACCTTATGGATGAGGGAGCTCAGCCGCTGTCCCTCAGGGAACGGCCGCGGCGTGGCCGCGCTCTTTTTGTTAGGGGGCCCGGACACCATCTCGAAAAATGGCCCAAGCTGCGCGGGGCCGGCACTCGAGAACCGCCAGTCGACGCGTCAACGGTCCAGCCGTTTTCCTGCAGCGCCTTTACGAGGCGGTCTGCCAGGCACTAGGCTCCGGTGGGATCAGCGCACCCAGCCTTACTTTTGGGGTAATTGGGTGGCGGAGGCGGCGGGGGGCGGCCATGGCTCAGCCATATCGCTTGGTTGAGAGCGTCATGAGCTGGAAGGGGTTTCGGCGGCTCCTCTACGTTCTCTTCGTCGTTACGGCTTTCTTCGTCTGGGTGGACATAACCAACTCCGGCGCGAGCGTCCAATGCTGGAACTGGATGTACTATACGGGCGTCGCGACGTTTGCCGCCGCGATCGCGCTGGCGATCGGATTGCCCCGCCGGCTCGACGACACCGTCGAGGCCCTGCGCGATAACAACACGCTCGTTGTGACCTCGGACGAGCTCGCCGAGATCAAGGCCAGAATGGCCCGCGAAGCGCGCCCGTGGCGCCTCTGGTCCGCCGTCCTCATCTTTCTTGTCGTCTTCGGGGGCTGGATCTGGGCGATCGCTCGCGCGAACCTCGATTGGACCCAGATCGATCAGGCACGCGAACAGTACGGAACTGCCCCCATCGTCATAGCCGTCGGGCTGGTCGCCCTCATCATATTCATCATGGGTGTGTGCGGCTTCTACGCCGGCGCCTTCTTCGGCACCGCAGCCGCGCACGGCAAATTCGCCTCCGTCCTCGCCGACAAGAGCATCCGCCTTCGCATCCGGCCGGATCATTTCGACGGCGCCTCGGGGCTGAAGCCGGTCGGCGACTTTTACCTGTACCAAGCGTTTCTGACCGCCTTGCCCCTGCTGTGGTTTGCCGGCTGGTGGCTCGTCATTCCCGTCTACAAGCCCATCGGCTGTGTGGGCCCCGACTATTCTGGCTGGAGAGAGCCGTTTGTCGTGCAGTGGCTAGTCACGCTAACGTTCACATACCTCGCCTTCGTGCGGCCCATCCTCAACCTGCGCCGCCGTGTGTTGACCGAGCAGACCTACATCCAAGCCGTGGAATTGCCTCGCATCAAAGACGAGATACTGAGGCTGCAGCAGCAGGTCTTGAAAGGCGACCTCTCCGAGGATCAAAGGAAGTCCGTGAACGAGACGATTGACCGCCACGCCTCCTACGCGTGGAGCGTCCGCCAGATGTCGAGCTGGCCCATGGATGCGCGAACGCAGCGACGGTATTTCTCGCTTCAGGCCCTCGTCAGCGTCGTGCCTCCGGTCTTGGACGTGTTTGCAAAGATCGGCGCGATTGCCGTCGATCTGCCCGATGACGGATCGTGGAACTGGCTCAAGGCACTTGTCATCATCATCTTTTGAGACGCGCCCTAATCCACCGTCGTTTCCGTCGCGGAGATGTGGACGGCGAGCAGGCAGCCGTTGGGCGTATATGAGCAATGCTCCGTCCCGTCGCGGAACCACACGAGATCGCCGGCGCGGAGCACCGTGCCGTCGTTCTCGATCAGCTCGCCCTCGAGGATGAGGAACTGCTCATGGCCATTGTGGCGATGGGGCCGCGTCGTCATGCCGGCGGGCATGCGATAGACGTGGAAGCCCACGCCGAGCGGCAGCTTGTCGTCGAGCTGCAGCACGCTGTCGCCGTAGGCGGCGCCATCGGGATAAACGTAGGGCTTGAACTCGCCCGACTTGATGTTGACGACGCGCCGGTCGGGCGGATCTACGGGTTTCATGGGCGTGCGCTTGCCTCCCTGTGAATGGTCGATGCGAGGGCTTCGACCTCTTTGGCGAGGCCGAGGCGGGCGAGAAATGGGTGGGGGTCCTCGTGATCGATGCGCGAGCAGAATTCGATAGACCTCGAGGCACTCGGCGCTGATCATGCCGCGCTGATAGAAGTACATCGCCGCGGCATAGCGGATACGGCCGGACATCGGCTCCTCGAACGGGGTGGCGAGCATGGCGAGCTGGCTCATATCCTCGTCATGCATGGTTGAGACGGACGCCATCGGCTCACCCGTTGGCTTTGATCGCCGCCTGTATGTCGCGCTCACGCTGCGCTTCTACCCTATGCATGATGATGCTAGCCGCAACCACGCCTGTCCCGACGACCAGGATAATGATTGTCGCGAGCGCGTTGATATCCGGCGTCACCCCGAGCTTCACCTTGCTCCAGATGAGAATAGGAAGCGTCGTCGAGCCGGGGCCGGTGGTGAAGTTGGTGATGACGACGTCATCGAGTGAGATCGTGAACGCCAGCAGCCAGCCCGAGACGATGGCCGGCGAGATGATCGGCAGCGTGACGTCGCGCAGGACCTGCCACGGCTTCGAGCCGAGATCGAGCGCAGCTTCCTCGACCGAGATGTCGGCCGACGTGAGCCGCGCCTGAACGATGGTCGTGACGTAGGTCATCGAGAACGTAATATGCGCGAGGGTGATGGTGGTGAATCCGCGGCTGCCGGGCCAGCCGATCCATTGTGCCATCATGATGAACAGCATGAGCATGGAGATGCCGGTGATCACCTCCGGCATGATGAGGGGGGCCGCCACCATGCCGGAGAGCATGGTCCGGCCGCGGAAGCGCTTGAAGCGCGCCATTGCGATGCCGGTCATCGTGCCGAGGATGGTCGCGATCGTGGCACTCAAGAGGGCGATCTTGAGCGACAGTAGCGCCGCATCGATGATCTGATCGTTCTGGAACAGGCGACCATACCATTCGGTCGAAAAGCCACCCCAGACGGTGGCGAGCCGGGATTTGTTGAACGAGAAGACGATCATCGACAGGATCGGGATGTAGAAGAACGCGAACCCGAAGCAAAGACAGCTGAGGAGGAAGACCGGGCGGCGGTTCATGGCGCGTCATCCCGCGCTGCCTGGGCCTTCGCCTCGAAGTGGACGTAGGCCATCATCGGCACGACCAGCAGGAACAGCAGTGCGACCGCAACCGCGGATGCCATCGGCCAATCGTGCGCGTTGGCAAACTGATCGTTGATGACGCGGCCGATCATCGGGTCCATGGCATTGCCGACGAGGCTCGGAATGATCAGCTCGCCCGAGGCGGGAATGAAAACGAGGAGCCCGCCCGCGATGATGCCCGGGATCGACAAGGGCAGCGTGATGTCGCGGAACACCTGCCAGGGCCTCGAGCCGAGATCGAGCGCGGCCTCGTTCAAGGAGTAGTCGAGCTTCTCGAGGTTAGCGTAGAGCGGCAGGATCATGAACGGCAGGTAGGTGTAGACCATGACCAGCACGACGGCGAAGTTCGTGTTCATCATCTGCACCGAGCGGATCTCCGACTCGACGGGGAGGAAGAGATTGATCGCGGCCGTGAGGCCCCTGTTGAACCAGCTGTTGGTGCCCATCAGCCCGATCCAGGCATAGACGCGCAACAGGAACGAGGTCCAGAACGGCAGGATCACCAGCATCAGGCACACGCTGCGCCAGGTTGGGCTGATGCGGGTAAGGCAGAGCGCCATCGGATAGCCGATCAGCAGGCAGAGCACGGTGGCGACGGCGGCGTTATAGAGCGAGACGAAGAAAGCACGGACAAACAGGTTGTCCTCGAACAGGCGGAGGAAGTTGTCGAAGCGGATGTAGGGCCAGGTGTCGAGGAAGGCGAAGGGCGGGGAGTCACCGGTCGAGATGGCGAGGCTCATCGCCACGACGATCAGGAAGGGAAGGACGCAGAAGACCAGCAGCCAAGCGTAGGGGGTACCAATCAGGATGCTGCGCCAGCCTGTGCGGTTGAACCAGAGGCTCAACGCCGAGCCGGCTGAAGCGGGCGTGGTCGCGATCACTCCGTCAGGAGGATCACCGCTGAAGGATCGAACGACAGCCATACCTTGTCTTCCCACTGAGCCACGCGCTCGTTCTCGCCGGCGCGGCGCGCGTTCACGCTATTGACCGAGAGAATGGTCTCGGTCGGCAGCGTGACGCGATAAAGGGAGTCCTTACCGAAGTAGCCGAGATCGAGAACGAGCCCCTTCAGCGCATTGCCGGCACCGGTCGGCTCGTGCGCGGGTGATGGCGATCTTCTCGGGGCGGATGGCGACGCGGATCCTCTGTCCCGGCGCCAGACGGCGGTCCGCCTTGGCGGCAACCGATGCGCCGAGCTTGGGAACTGACACCGTCGTTGTTCCGTCGGCGCAGCCGGTGACCTCGCCGTCGAACATGTTGACCGAGCCGATGAAGCCCGCGACCATGGCGCAATTGGGATACTCGTAGACCTCGGTGGCCGTGCCGATCTGGCGGACGATGCCCTTGTCCATGACGGCAATGCGGGAAGCGAGCGTCATCGCCTCCTCCTGGTCATGGGTGACGACGACAAAGGTGATCCCGGTCTTGTATTGGATGTTGGAAATCTCGAACTGGGTCTGCTCGCGCAGCTTCTTGTCGAGCGCGCCCAGCGGCTCGTCGAGCAGGAGGACCTTGGGCGTCTTTGCCAGTGCGCGCGCGAGAGCGACGCGCTGGCGCTGCCCGCCCGACAGCTGGTGCGGCTTTCGCCCGGCGAGCGGCGTCAGCTGGACCAGATCGAGCATCTGCCGGACCCGGTCCCGGCGCTCGGCTTCGGTCATGTTCTCATGCTTGAGGCCGTAGCCGACATTCTTCTCCACGCTCATGTGCGGGAAGAGCGCGTAGGACTGGAACATCATGTTGACGGGGCGGTCGTACGGCGGCACGGCCGCCATGTCCTGACCGTCGATGAAGATCCGGCCGCTCGTCGGCGTCTCGAAGCCGGCGAGCATGCGCAGCAATGTCGTCTTTCCGCACCCCGACCCGCCGAGCAGGGCGAACAGCTCGCCCTTCATGATGTCGATCGAGACGTTGTCGACGGCGGCGAAATCGCCGAAGCGCTTGGTAACGGAGTCGATCCGAATGAACGGTGCCTTGGTCGATGAAGCGGGGCGATTGGTCTCGATAGCGGTCATGACGTCCTGCGCATCGCTCATCTAAAGACCCAAGGCACCTCCCTCAAAACGACCTCAGCCGGACTTGATCTGGGTGAACGCCTTGGTCATCGCCTTATCCTGCTCGTCATTCACGGTCGTCGGAGTAAACAACAGCTTCATCGTGGCCTCGTCCGGATAGATCGCGGGATTGTTGAGGATGTCCGGATTGACGAACTTCCTCGCCGGCAGGTTGCCGTTGGCGTAGTTGATGAAGTTGGTGCAGCCGGCAATCACCTCGGGCTGGAGCAGGAACTCGAGGAACTTGTGAGCATTCTCGACGCGCTTGGCGTCGGCCGGAATGGCCATGCAATCGCACCACAGCGGCGCGCCGGTCTTAGGTACGTAGTAGGCGAGGTTCAAGTCCTTGACGCCGGCTTCCTCGGCGCGGGTCTTGGCGGTGGCGTAGTCGCCCGACCAGTTGTTGACGACGCAGAGCTCTTTGTTCGGGAGCGCGTTCAGGTAGTTGGAGCTGTCGAAGGTGCGGATGTACTTGCGGATCGGCTTATAGAGGTCGGCCACCTTCTGGTAGTCGGCGACGTTGGTCGTGTTAGGGTCGAGGCCGAGATAGCGCAGGCCCATGCGGATGACGTCCTGCTGGGAATCGAGGATCGAGATGCCGCAGTCGGCCAGCTTGGCGGCGTTCTCCGGCTTGAAGATCAGGTCCATCGAGGTGAAGTCGGCGTCGGGAATGCGCTCCTTCACCATGTCGACATTGTAGGTGACGCCGGTCGTGCCCCACATGTACGGAATTCCGTACCCGTTGCCCGGGTCCCAGTTCTCGAGCAACTTGAGAATTACTGGGTCCTGATTGCCCCAGCTCGGAAGCTTGCCGCGGTCGAGCTTCTGGAACACGCCCGCCTTGATGAAGCGGGTCATGCTGCTGGCGGCCATGTCCACCACGTCGTAGCCGGTGCTGCCGGCCAGCATCTTGGCTTCCATTTCCTCGGACGAGCTGTAGGTGTCGTAGACGACCTTGATGCCTGTTGCCTTGGTGAAATCCTCGAGCGTCGTCTCGCCGATATAGTCGGCCCAGTTGTAGACGTTGACGACCTTGTCCTCGGCGTGAGCCCGCTTGATGAAGGGCATGGACAGGGCCGCGCCACCCATGAGTCCTAAAGCTTTGCGTCTAGTGAACTTGGTCATGTGTCGTCCCTTCCTAGCTGCGGGTTACTGACGTTCCGGTCAACTTTGCGCGCAGTTCGGCATTGAGCTCGGCAATCTTAGCCTCGGCCGGGGCTTTGTCCACGGTCATCACGGGCAGCAGCCGTCTCAGCTGGTCGTGATGATTGCGCACTCCGTATTCGAGATCGGAAAGGTGAAATCCCTCGAAGGCCGCCGATTTCATGGCCTCATTGGACCAGATCGTTAACTGCTGGTCCTCGCGGAAGGTCTCGCGGTCGATCCTGAGCGCGAGGTAGCGGGCAAGGCGCATGCGGCGGTCTTCATCGCGACGGCGATAGGTTGCGCCGCGGATCTGCGTCTCATTCGTGCTGATCGGGAACTCCTGATAGAAATTCACGACCTCTGGCGTGACCGAGATCACGTTGTTGGGGAAGACGCCGTAATAGGCCCACATCCTTCGCTTGCTCTCTGGCAGCCAAACGGCGTCGGGGGCGATCTTTACGTAATTGCGAACGGCCCAACGCCGGCCGGCATGGGCGTTATAAGCTGCTTTTGAAGCGCTGAGTCCGTTGCCGTAGGTGAAATCTCGGTAATGGGCTCCATAAAGGTCCTGAAGACCGGGGTGCGCCATGGCGACATGATAGCCTTCGTTGTCGACGTCGCGCACCGACTTCCAATTGACGGGAGAGTGGGAAATCTGAAACCCGGTGGCCGGAACGAGCCCCTCAATTCCGTAGTCCTCGAGTTCGGGCCGGTACGATGACAGAAGCTCGGCGACCGACGGCTGCGGTCCCGCCCGGAAGCGGACGAAGATGAAGCCCAGCCAGATTTCGCACTCGATCGGCTTCAAGCCGAAGCGGCTCCTGTCGAGGTTGCCGAAGCTCTTCGGCCGCGCCGGACCGCGCAGCGTCCCGTCGAGATTGTAGACCCAGCCGTGGAACGGACAGACCAGCGCGTTCTTGCAATGGCCTTGGGGCTCTGCCGCGACGCGTGCTCCGCGATGGCGGCACAGATTGTTGAAGGCGCGGATCACGCCGTCCTCGCCGCGCACGACGAGGGCGCGCTCCTCGCCGATATCGAAGGTCAGATAGTCGCCGGGCGCGGGCACGTCGCTGATATGGCCGGCAATCTGCCAATGCGTATGGAAGATCTCGCGCTTCTCGAGCTCGAGCATCGCTTGGCTGCTGTAGGTCCAGGCCGGCAGCCCGCGGCGGTCCCAATTCTCCGGCGGGGCCGTCTTCATTTCTCCGAGCGCGATGTTCATGTGCCGGCCTCCTCCAACTGACGGCGTATCCATTCGTGAACCTGAAAGATCGCATACTCCTGCGGGACGAGAGTCCCGTGGGTGAACTTGCTGCTGCGAAGGCCCCGCTGGTTCAGCTCGCAGGCTTCCCCGTCCTGGCGGATGACGGTGCTCGCGAAGTCGACGACATCGGACATGTCGAAGCCCGGAGCCTTGAGCGTCTCCTCGGGGAAGAGCCACTCGGCCTTCAATTCCGTCGTCTCGGGCCCCAACGGCCTTAGCGAGACCGCCCGCACGTAGTCGACATGGGCGACGATGAACATGGTCGGCAACAGGGTCACGAAAAGGTAGCCGGCATTGCGCTCGGCGTCGGTGAGACGCGGGAACTCGGGGCCGCAGGGCTGCCCGCTCTTGGTCCAGGTCTTGGCGCCGGGCTTCAGGTTGCGCGAGGGCATGGGCGTGGCGGGCGTCCAGTCCGCCGCCTCCTCGTGGCCCATGATGCCCTGATTGTAGACGGGCACCATGTCGCAAAGCTCCGGGTGAATGCCCGGGCAGTGCAGGCATTCATTGAAGTTCTCCCAGAAGATCTTCCAGTTGCAGGCGAGCTCGCTGACCACCGTATGGCCCGTGACAAGCTCGCGCATCGGCCAGTTGTCGTAGACGGCGAGGCCAAGGTCCGGCGCCTTGGCGAAGTCGGGCGCCTCATCGGCCAGGCAGACGAAGACGAAGCCGTTCCACTCCCGCACATGGACCGCAAAAAGCCCGTGATCCGCCTTGCGGAAGTCCTCCGTGAGCGAGACGAAGGGCGTAGAGACAAGCTTCCCCGAGAGCGCGTAGCTCCACTGGTGGTACGGGCAGACGATCATCCGGGACGCAAGCGGGCGCTCGGCGACGCTGCACAGCTCCGATCCGCGATGGCGGCAGGTATTGTGGAAGCAGGTGATCGCGCCGTCCTGGTCCTTCACCAGAATGAGATTTTGTCCCGCGACCGAGATGCGGCGCATCGTCATGGGGGGCAGATCGTTCCCGCGGCCGACATAGATCCAGTTCCGCGCCCAGATCAGCTTCTGCTCCCGCTCGAACCAGGCCGGATCGTAGTAGGAGACGGCTGGCAGCGATGGCTCGCAGCGGCCGAGCAGCGGGGAGGCGGGATGGAACGACTGGGTCTGATACATGCTCGTCTCCCTTCGCTCAGAAGTCGGCGGGTGGGGTTGCTCGCCGCCGTGGCGGGTTGAAGAACGGCCGTTCGGTCACGCGCGCGCGAACCATCAGCTTGTGGTATTGCAGCTCGCGCATCGCATAGATCTCGATCCAGAGATTATCCGATTTATCGGCGTGATAGGGGCGCTCCAGCATGGCGAGAGCGATGTTGCGCTTGACCGTCGGCGACCAGATGGCGGCGGCGACGTGGCCCACCTCGCGCCTCTTGTTGTGATAGACGAGCGAATGCTCGGCCGAGACATTTCCGTCGACGTCGAGGCCGACGAGGGCCCATTTCGAGCTCTTGGTCGCCTTCTCCTCCAGCAGCGCACGGCGGCCGTTGAAATGGCCCTTGTCGAAGTCGATCATCCAATCGAGGCCCATCTCGAAGGGAGAACGAGCCCGATCGTTGCGCACGGCCTGCTCGGCGGCAATGAAATCGAGGTTCGTGATGATGAATCCGGCTTCGATCCGCGCCATGTTGAGCGCGTTGGTGCCGATGGGGCGGATGCCGTAGAGGGAGCCCGCCTCGAACAGGAGATCCCAGAGCTCGAGCGCGCGATCGGGTGTCGTCCAGAGCTCGTAGCCGAGATCGCCCGTGAAGCCCGTGCGCGAGATCGTGAGCTTTCCGGAGGGGCCGAAGGGAACCTCCGCCATCTGGAACGGCTTGAGCTTTGCGGCGTCGGCAAACCCGGCCCGTTTCAGCACCGCGCAGGAGCATGGCCCCTGAAGCGACAGCGCGGCGATCTCGCCCGTGACCTCCCCAATTGCAACCTCGTAGCCGATAGCGCTGTCGAGCAGCCAGGGCAGGTGCCGCTCCTGGCAGCACAGGAGATAGTCGGTTTCGCCGCGGCGGAAGAGCGTGCCGTCGTCGAGCAGCTTGCCGTGCTCGTCGCACCATGCCGTGTAATGGACGTGGCCGACCTTGAGCTTGGCCGCGTTGCGGATCATGAGCCGGTTCAGGTAGTCGGCCGCGTCCTTGCCGCCGATGCGGTACTTGGTCATCGGGGTCAGGTCGTAGACGGTCGCGGAATTGCGGATGGCGCAATGCTCCATCGTCACGTCGTCGAAGACGAGCGCCGTCGTGTAGCCGGCCCACGGACCCCAGCTGTTGAGCTTGTTCAGCGCGGACGTGCGTGCGTGGAAGGGCGTCTGGAGCAGCGGTGTCTTGAAATGGAGGCGCGGATCGCTCATCGCAGGCCCTCCCTCGCAAGTACGCGCTCGGCCGCGTTCCAGCCGGCGGCGCCCGAGACGCCGCCGCCGGGATGGGAGCCGGCGCCGGCGAGGTAGAGACCTTGAATCGGCGTCTCGTACTGCGCGGCGCCGATGATCGGCCGGAGGAACAGCATCTGCTCGGCGACGAGCTCGCCGTGGTGCCAGTTGCCGCCCTTGAACCCGTAGCGCTGCTCGAGATCGACGGGCGTCAGGAGCTCGGAGCCGGAGACGAGGCCGCCGATGCCGGGAGCGTAGGCCTCGAGCGTCTCGACGCAACGGCGCAGGAATTCCCCTCGGCCGCTGTCCCAGCCCTGCCTCAAGGCATAGGGAGCATACTGCACGATTGCGGAAAGGACGTGCTGTCCCGGTGGCGCATGCCCGTCCTCGAGCGCGCTCGGCAACATGATCTCCATGACGGGCGATTGCGGAGAATTCGCCGTACTTGGCGCAATTGAAGGCATCCTCCACGGCCGGGACCGAGGGCGCGATAACGAGGCGCGTCGCGAGGTCGGCCCCCCTGAAGTCGGGAGCGCCGCGGAGGGCGAGATGCAGCTTGCAGGCGTTGCCGCGCATGCGGATGTTGCGGACGCGGCGCACCGTCTCGGTGTCGAGATGGCGGGGACCGAGGAGCTCGAGGAACGTCGTGCCGGGATTGATGGCGGCGATGATCGCGTCTGCGTGCAGCTCCTCTCCGTTCTCGAGCCGCACGCCCACGGCGCGGTCGGATTGGACGGTGAGCGACTGGACCTTGGCGCCGGTGCGGATCTCGGCGCCGAGGCCGCGCACCGCTTCGCTCATCGATGCGGCGAGCGCGCCCATGCCGCCTTTGGGGACCGCGAGGGCCGCCGTCTCGCCCGCAGCCTCGGCGGCGAGGCGGTTGAGCAGCAGAAGAAGCGAGTTGGGCGAGCGGGGACCGAGATGCGCCCCGAGCACGGTATCGAAGGCGACGACGCCCTTGAGCCGATCGTCGTCGAGCTCGTCGTTCAAAACGTCGGCGACATTGATCAACAGCATGCGCAAGAGCTCGCGCAGCTCGCCGCGGCCCATCAGCCGTGCCTTGAGGGCGATCCGGGCGAGCTTCATGACCTCGTTGCCGTCGGCCGCCAGGCGCGGCGGCGCCATGTCCTTCAAGGGCCTCAGCACCGCGGCAAAGCGCAGGAGCTTCTGGCGGAGCGCAGCCCAGGCGTCGCGATCGGGCTGCGAGAGCGAGCCGCGAACGGTCTCGCCGTAGCAGCCCTCGAGCACGAGATGATCGCCCGTCGCCGAAAGGGCCGTGGTCGGCAGCGTCCTCGCGGCGTAGTCGAGGCCGTGACGGGCGAGCTCGAGCGCCTGCTCGACGCGCGGATCGAGCATCGTCAACAGGTGGGCAACGGAGCTCGTCCTGAAACCGGGCGCAAACTCGTGGCTCTGGGCCCCTCCGCCCGGCCGCTGTGCGGCCTCGAGCACCAAGAGCTTCCGTCCGGCCTTGGCGAGACGGCCCGCGGCCGCCAAGCCATTCGAGCCTCCCCCGATCACTATGGCATCATAATACGGCATAGGCGTCGCTTATCGGAGAGCGTTTCGACATGTCGCGCAGGATTTCGGCTGCCGCATTGCGGCCCGGAGCGCCCATCACGCCGCCGCCCGGATGGGTGGAGGACCCGCACATCCACAGGTCCTTGATCGGCGAGCGGTATTGGGCCGCGCCCGGCACGGGACGGTTGAACAGGAGCTGGTCGAAGGTGAGCTCGCCCTGGAAGATGTTGCCTTCCGTCAAGCCCGACTTCCTTTTCGAGCTCGCGCGGCGTGCGGATCTCGGCATGGAGCACGAGATCCTTGAAGCCCGGCGCGTAGTCGTTGATCTGGTCGATGACAGCCGCGCCGAAGGCGTCGCGGTCCGCGTCCGTCCAGTCCTTGCCCTCGACCTTGGGCGGGCAGTACTGGACGAAGCAGCTCATGAAGTGCTTGCCGGGCGGGGCCATGGTCGGGTCGATCATGGTCGGGATCATCGCGTCCTGGAACGGATCGCGCGACCAGCGGCCGGCCTTCCAGTCGTCATAGGCCTTTTCCATCCGCTCGATGGAATCGGTGAAATGCAGATCGCCGCGAATGGAGGAGGCGCCGCGCGGCAGCGCCGGGAAATTGGGTACGCCGTCGAGCGCGATGTTGACCTTGCCCGAGGAGCCGCGGATTTTGAAGTTCTTGACCTGGCGAACGAAGGACGCCGGCAATTCGCGCTCGTCGACGCATTTGAGGAAGGTGCGCTTCACGTCCATGTTCGAGATGACGCGCTTGGCATAGATCTCATCGCCGCCTTCGAGCACGACGCCGATCGCGCGCCCGTCGCGCACGAGAATGCGCTCGACGCCTTTGCCCGTGCGAATTTCCCCGCCGGCCGCGGCGAGCGATTGCGCCATCGCCTTCGTGATCGCGCCCATTCCGCCCCGCGCGTAGCCCCAGGCGCCGATGTTGCCGTCGACGTCGCCCATGTAGTGATGGAGCAGCACGTACGCCGAGCCGGGCGACATGGGCCCGAGCGCGGTCCCGATGATGCCGGAGACGGCGAGGTAGGCCTTGATGACCGGGTTCTCGAAATGCTCGTCGAGATAGTCCGAGATGCTCATGGTCAGGAAGCGGACCATTTCGTACGTCTCGGTCTCGGACCGGTCGAGGAATGCTCTTCCGATATAGACGAGCTCCTGGAGGTCGCGCGGACGCACCGAGGTCGGGTCGGGCGGCGTGCGCATCAGCAACGGGCGGATGAAGCGGCAATAGCGCAGCACGTCGCGTGCGTAGCGGTCGTAGGCCTCCGCGTCTCGCTTCGAGTGGCGCGCGAACTCGCGCCGGTTGGCGTCATGATCGCGATACATCGCGAGATAGCCGCCATCCCGCGTCAGCACCGCCCCTCCTTCGTAGGGAAGGATTTGCAGGCCGTATTTCGGCAGCTCGAGATCGCGCATGATCTCGGGGCGCAGCAGAGAGGAGACATAGGAGCAGTTGGAGTAGGTGAAGCCCGGATGGAGCGAGCGCGAGACCGCCGCGCCGCCGACCCAGTCGTTCTTCTCGACGACGAGCACCTTTAGGCCGGCCTTCGCCAGATAGCAGGCCGTCACCAGGCCGTTGTGGCCGCCCCCGACGACGAGGGCGTCATAGCTCGTCACGCCGTTGCTTCGCATTTGACTTGCTCGAGCGTGAGGTCGATCGCCGCCTCGAACGCGTGCAGCGTATCCTCGAGGCAGCTCTGGTCATGGGCTTCGCACATGAACAAAGGCTCGCGCGAATCCGGCTCGCAGATAATACCGAGATCGTGCAGATGATAAGCCATCTTGTCGTAGAATGTATAATCGGACCGCTTCCAGTCGCGATAATTGTCCGGCGGTCTCGGCGCGAAGAAGAGCCCGAACATCGACGAATGCCCGGAGAAGGAATGCACGATGCCGCGCCGATCGAGAATGCCCTTGATCCCGGCCTTGAGCTTCTCGCCGTAAGCGGCGAGCGTGGCGAGAGCCGGCGTCTCGTCGAGAATCTCGAGGCACTTTTCTGCGGCGGCGAGCGATACGGAGTGGGCGGTATAGGTTCCGCCGTGGGCCGCGCCTCCATAGCGGAACGTGCGCATCACGTCCTCGCGCCCGCCGACGGCCGCGATCGGATAGCCGTTGGCCATCGCCTTGGCAAACGTGCAGATGTCGGGCCTGACGCCGTGCAGCGACTGGACGCCGCTTTTCGCGACGCGGAACCCGGTCTTCACCTCGTCGATGATCAAGAGCACGCCGTACTTGTCGCAGAGGTCGCGCGCAGCCTTGACGAACTCCGTCGTCGCGGAGATCGCGCAGCAATTGCCCATCATCGGCTCGATCAGCATGGCGCCGATCTTGTCGCTGTGCTTCTTGAAGATGCTCTCCAGCCGATTGGCGTCGTTCATCGGCGTGAGGTAGACGAGATCTTTCAGGCGCTGGGGAATGCCGAGCGAGTAGGAGACAGTCGCCGGCTCGGTCCCGCTGCCCGGGTCCCAGTCGGACATGTTGGCCATCCACATGGCCGCATCGAAAAGCCCGTGATAGCTGCCCTCGATCAGGATGTAGCTGTCCTTGCCGGTGTAGGCGCGCGCCAAGCGCAAGGCGGCCATCACCGCCTCGGTGCCGCTGTTGGAAAACCTGACGAGCTCGATTGCGGGGACCATCTTCGCCAGGCGGTCGGCGACAATCAGCTCGCGCTCGGTCGAGAGAGCGAAGACGCCGCCGATCTCCATGCCCTTGCGGGCGGCGGCGTCCACCCGATCGTCGGCATAGCCGAGGATCGCCGGCCCATAGCCGAGGCGATAGTCGACGTAGCAGTTGCCGTCGATGTCCCAGGTGCGCCCGCCCTTGCCGTGATGGACATAGATCGTCCGCTCCTCGCCCCAATAGCGGAACGTCGAGGCGACGCCGAGCGGCAGGCGCTTCAAGGCCTTACGAAAATGAGCATTCGACTTGGTAAGGTCGCGGCGGTTGCGCAACATCATGGGCCATATCCTTCGATGTATCCCCGAAAAGAAAGCCGTGACCATCGACCGACGCCGCGCGCGCCGCTCTCAGGAGCCCCAACACAATCTCACCGTATTTTGATTGTCCTGTCAATCAAAATGGCGATCTGTTATTGTTATTTTTAGGCTTCTCTTGCGGTCCGGCTTCTGCAAGAGAGGCGTCCAAATTGAGAGGCTCGGCGCCCCGCCATGAACACCCTCGCGAAATCCAAGACAGTTGTGCCGCTACCGCGCAAGGCCAGCCGCCAGATCAGACGCCAGCAACTGATCGAGGCCACCATCGTAGCGCTTGCCGAGAAGGGGCAGGCGCGCCTCAAGCTCCAGGACGTGGCCGAGGCAGCGGGTCTCTCCTATGGGCTCTGCAATTTCTACTTCGAGACCAAGGAAAAGCTCCTGGCCGAGACGCTGCGCTACATGGCAGCGGAGTATCGGGCCAACTGGCAGGAGGCGCTCGCAGAGGCCGGCGACAGCCCGGCCAAGCAGCTCAACGCGCTCATCCAGGCCGACTTCAACGAGAGGATCTATTCCCCTCACCGCCTGATGGCCTGGTGCACGTTCTGGGGCGAGGCCCAGAGCCGCCCCACCTACCAGCAGGAATGCAACGCGAGCGATATGGAATACATCCGCGTCATGGAAGGGATCTGCGCCCGCCTGATCGCGGAGAGCGGCAGCGCGCTAGAAGCCCGTGCGCGTGGCCCGCGTCATCCGTGTCACGATGGAAGGCCTGTGGCTCGATCTCATCACGACCGGCGACCCCTATCCGCGTAACGAGTGCTTGCGCACGGTCTATTGCTGCGCGATGGCCTTCTTCCCGCAATACTTCGACGAGAAGGGCCTCAGGCGCTAGTCGCAGATCACCACGTCGGATCGCTCGAGCCGGCGGTCGACTACAGGCGCCGCGGCCGCGGCACGTCGATGGGCAAATATTCGACTGCCGACTGCTGGATGGGCTGCGGATAAAGCTTCATGAGCTCCATGATCTCGAGCGGCATGCCCACTTTGACCGGCAGCCCGATTGCCGCGGCTTCGGCGGCGGTCAGCGCATAGTCGTGCGTCCAATGGCCCCCCGCGAGCCTTTCGGCAATCGATTGAGCTGTATGCTCGTCCATGGCCGGCGTCAGAAGCTCGACCGCTCCCTGCTTGACCTGCTTCAGGGCCTTCTCGCCCACATCGGCCAACACGAGAGTTAGGTCGAAGACGGTAGCAATTGGCTTTGAGTCGCGAGCCTTCACGATGCTCGCTGCGGGAAGGCCCAGTATCTGCGGATCGATGGGTCCCAGCACCGAGAACTCGCCGAGCACGATCTCGTCTGCCGCCAAGGCAATGAGGGTCCCGCCCGACATGGCGTAAATCGGCACATAGACGGTCACCTTCGCCGGGTGCGCCTCTACCGCGCGGGCGATCTGCATTGCCGCCAGGACCAGACCGCCAGGCGTGTGCAGGACGAGATCGATGGGCACATCCCTGGGGGTCTCCTTGATTGCGGAAATGATCGTCTGCGCATCCTCGAGATCGATGTAGCGAGATTGTGCGAAACCGAACAGGCTGCGCTTCTCCTGGCGATGAATCATGGTGATGACACGGGTGCCGTGCGCCTTCTCTATCGCGCGAATGGCTTGGGCACGCCGAACCGTGTACCAGCGTCCCATGAGCAGAGGCTGAAGCGCCATGAACGCAAACAAGACGAAGAGAAGAGTGGAGATGTCGAAAGCCATGGTCTCTCCTTTGTCCGACTGGGAACACCCATCCTCTCTAACACCCGAGTAGGGTCATCGATCGCTCGGCGAGCGCCGTGATCGTCAGCAGCGGATTGACGCCGAGCGAGGTCGGCACCACGGAGCCGTCGCAGACGTAGAGGCCGTCATGTTCCTCGAGCGGGTTGGACAGTTGCGGCACGAGATGGCTTACCTTCGGCTGTTCTGCTTCTTAGCACTGACTGAGCAGAGGTCGTCGGCAATCATGAAATTTCGAAGCGTTCAGGTCTTGGAACGAGCCGCTGCGCCCTAGAGGGGCGGGCGGTGCAGGCCCAAATAGCGGGTGACGCACATTCGCTGAAGGCGGCTCGGCATCTTGCCGCGCAGGAAGTGATTGAGGCGCGCGAAGGGGCCGACGGGATTGCGGAAATGTGGTCGACGCGCCTCCAAGGCGTTGGATATTGCCCTCGCGACCTCTTTCGGATCACGGGCCATTGCCGAGGCGTGCTGGTCGGCGGCGCGAAATACTTGTTGCACCCAGAAGCCGTAGGCGCTTCCCGCCGGCCGGAATCGCACCGTTTCCTGCCAGATGCTGGTGCGATAGGGACCCGGCTCGATGAGGATGAGCTCGATACCGAAGGAGCCAAGCTCGAAGGCGACCAACTCGGCCCATCCTTCGATCGCCCATTTCGATGCGCTATAGGCCGAGTTGGCCGGCAGGCCAAAGAAAGCCGCTTCGCTCGAGACGATCGCAATGCGCCCGCGCCGCTGGGCCCTGAATGTCGGAAGAAGCGCGCGCGTGAGATCGAGAACGCCGAAGAAATTCGTCTCCATGACGCGGCGGATCGCTTCCTCGGGAAAGTCCTCGAATGCGCCTCCAATCGCAATGCCGGCGTTGTGCACGACAGCATCGAGCTTGCCGCCGTCTCGTGAAAGAACGGCCGCGGTCGCGTCGCGGATCGAGCCGCTGTCAGTGACGTCGAGGCGATAAATCTCGACTTGGTCGCGGACGCCTGCCTCGGTGAGCGCGCTTTCGAGGGGGCCTCTCTTGTCGGGATCTCGCATGGTGGCGAAGACCCGCCAGCCACGTTTCGCGAGCTCGACGGCGGTCGCCTGCCCAATTCCCTTCGAAGTCGCGGTGATGAGAACTCTTGGCATCAATCGGTCTTGCTGCGCTTGCGCTCAGCAGGCGCAGGCAATGTGTCGAGGACGTGTGACCGACCGCATCGACGATCGCTTTGGAGCGCCCGGCAGATCTTGACCTCGCGCCTAGCATAGTACGACGAGCCGCGCACAACCAGCCCAACCCGGCTAGCGGCCCTTCCACTGCGGCTTGCGCTTCTCGGCGAAGGCCTTCGCGCCTTCGATCTGGTCCTCGCTCGAATAGAGCACGTCGACCGTCTTGAGCTTGCGCTTGGTGACGAGATCGAACGCCTGCTGCACGGGCAAGTGCCCCGTCTCGCGCACGATCTCCTTGATCGCGGCGAACACGAGCGGCGGTCCTTCGGCCAGCTGATCGGCGATCTCGCGCGCCCGCGGCATCAACCTGTCAGCCGGCATGACCTCGTTGACGAGCCCCCACTGCCTGGCCTCCGCCGCGTCGATGCGCCGGCCGGTGAAGAGGAGGTCCATGGCAACGTGATAGGGGATGCGGCGCGGCAGCTTGATGCTCGCGGCATCGGCGACGGTGCCGGAGTTGATCTCGGGGAGGGCAAAGGTCGCATGCTCGGCGGCGACGATGAGGTCGCACGACAGCATGATCTCGAAGCCGCCGCCGAACGCGAGCCCGTTGACGGCGCAGATCACCGGCTTGTTGAGCCCGGGCAGCTCCTGCAGGCCGCCGAAGCCACCGACGCCGTAGTCGACATCCGGCGGCTCGCCGGCGGCCGCAGCCTTGAGATCCCAGCCCGGGCAGAAGAACTTCTCGCCGGCCGCGGTCAGGATGGCGACGCGAAGCTCGGGATCGTCGCGGAAGCCCGCGAAGATATCGCCCATGACGCGGCTGGTCGCGGCATCGATCGCGTTGGCCTTGGGCCGATCGATCGTCACCTCGAGAACGCGCCCGCGTCGTTCCGTGCGGATGGGTCCGGTCATGGCGTCCTCATTCGGATGAGCGCATCGACGGCGACCGCGCCGTCGGGAAGAACGAGCAGGGGGTTCACGTCGAGCTCCTCGATGAGCCCGTCATGGGCCTTGGCAAAGCGCGCGATCGCCTCGACCGCGTCGATGACGGCGGCCTCGTCGCCGCTTTTTCCGCGATAGCCCTCGATGAGCTTCCAGACCTTCAACGCGCGCAGCGCCCCCTCGATCTCGCCGCGATCGGTCGGAAGCAGGAGCGTGGCGGAGTCCTTCAGCAGCTCGGTCAGGATGCCGCCCGCCCCGACGACGAGCGCCAGGCCGAACTGCGGGTCGGCCTTGAGGCCGACGATGAGCTCGGCTACCGCGCCCGTGACCATGCGCTCGACGAGGAGGTCGGGCGCCAGTCTGCCGAGCGCGTCGGCGGCCCGCGCAACCTCGCTGCGGTCGCGGAGATTGAGCATCACGCCGCCGGCCTCCGTCTTGTGCGCAATGGCCGGCGAGGAGACCTTGAGCGTCACGGGATAGCCGATCCGGTCGGCCGCGGCGGGGGCATCGCCCGCCGTGCAGATTTGCCCGGCCGGGACGTCGAGACCGAAGCCCTTGAGGAGCGACTTGGCCTCGAACTCGGTGAGCGTACGATCGGTGCCCCCGCGCCGCACGGCCGGCGCCAATTCCGGCAGCGCGTGATTCTGCGCCCAATTGCGCCCGATGGCGGCCGCCGCCTCGAATGCCGTGAGCGCGTCGTCGAGGCCCATCATGGGAGCGACGCCGCACGCCGCGAGCTCCTCGGCCAAGTTGAGCGGCATGCATTCGGGCAACGAGGCGACGACGGCGGCGCGCGCCTCGGTCGCCGTTGCAGCCTTGTGAAAGGCGCGTGCGGTCGTGAGCCAGGCCTCGGGGTTCATGTGCGGCTGCGTCGGCACATCGAGAATGAGCATGCCGAGGTCGAAGCCGCCGGAGAGCGCCGCGGCGAATGTGGCCTTGAGCTTGTCCTCCTGGCGCCAGATGAACGTGTGGTAGTCGAGCGGATTGTCGATCGAAACGTAGTCGTTGAGGGTCGCCGCAACCTTCGGCTTGGTCGCGGCATCGAAGGGAGGAAAGCTCACGCCCATGTCGAGGGCCATATCGGCAACGAGCGCCGCCTCGCCGCCCGAGCAGCTCATGGACACGAGCCGGCTGTCCGCGAGCGGCCCGCCATGGTGCAGCAACTTGAGGGTCTCGACAAAGGCCGTCACCGAGGCGACGCGCGCGATGCCGTAGCGCTGGAAGAGCGCGTCATAGAGCGTGTCGGCGCCGGCGAGCGACGAGGTGTGGCTCAGCGTCACCTTTGCCCCCTGCTCGGAGCGGCCGGTCTTGAGTGCAACGACGGGCTTCTTGCGCGCGCGGGCAAAGGCGGCGGCGCGGGCAAAGGCCGCAACGTCGTTCATGCCTTCGATGTGGAGGCCGATCGCCGTGATGCGGTCGTCGGCAGCCAGCGCTTCGAGCATGTCCGCCATATCGACATCGGCGAGATTGCCGACGGTGAAGACGGCGGCGAGCGGCAGTGCGCGCCGCGTCATGGCGAAGTTGCAGGCGATGTTGCCGGACTGGCTGACGATGGCGACGCCGCGGTCCCGCAAGCCGATCCCGTGCTCGTCGGGCCAAAGGGCGGCGCGGGCGATGCTGTTGACGTAGCCGTAACAGTTGGGACCCATCAGGGGCATGCCGTCGGCTGCGGCGAGGAGAGCGTCCTGCAGGTGCGTATCCCCGGTCTCCGCGAAGCCGGAGGCATAGATTACGGCGCCGCCGCACCCCTTGGCGCGAAGAGCGCGCACGACTTCGATCGTCGGCTCCCTCTTCACGGCAACGAAAGCGGCGTCGATCGGGCCGTCGATCATGTCGACCGAAGAAAGCGTCGGCACGCCGCCGAGCTCGGCGCGCTTGGGATGCACGGCATGGATGGGGCCGGGAAAGCCGAACTCGATCGTCCGCCTGATCGCGATGTCGCATTCGGCCCCGCCGACGAAGGCGATCGACTTGGGATAGAGCAGACGGGAGAGATCGCGGGGCACGTATCAGCCTCCGAGCGGTCTCAGCATCGCGCGCGAGATGATGTGGCGCTGGATCTCGGAGGTGCCCTCCCAGATGCGCTCGACGCGCGCATCGCGCCAGATGCGCTCGAGCGGCAGGTCCGACATCAGCCCCATGCCGCCGTGGATCTGGATCGCCTCGTCGGCGACGAAGGCCAGCATCTCGGTCGCCTTGAGCTTGGCCATGGCCATGTCCATGTCGGTGACCGTCTTCTGGTCGACCTTCCAGGCGGCTTCGAGCGTCAGCAGCTCGGCCGCCTTCAATTCGACGCGCCATGTCGGCGAGCTTGAAGGACACGCCCTGGAACTTGCCGATCTGCTGGCCGAACTGGACCCGGTCGACCGCCCACTGCTTGGCAAGCTCAAGCGCGCGCTCAGCCCGGCCGAGGCAGGTCGCCGCGACCTGCAGTCGCGTCGCGCCGAGCCACTCGTTGGCCACGTCGAACCCCTTGTGCACCTCGCCGAGGACCTGCGACTTCGGCACGCGGCAATCGCTGAAATCGAGAATGCAGTTGTTGTAGCCGCGATGGGAGACGTTCTTGTAGCCGGCGCGCACCGTGTAGCCGGGCGTGCCCATGTCGATCAGGAACGCCGTGATGAGCTTCCTCTTGCCGCGCGCCGTCTCCTCCTCGCCGGTCGCGGCAAAGAGGATCACGAAGCTCGCCTCGTCCGCATGGCTGATGAAGTGCTTGGTGCCGTTGATGACGAAATCGTCGCCGTCGGCTCGCGCAAAGGTCTTCATGCCGCGCAGGTCCGAGCCGACGTCGGGCTCGGTGAGCGCCAGGCAGTCGGACTTTTCGCCGCGGATCGAGGGGAAGAGATACTTCTCGCGCTGCTCGCCGGTACAGGCCAAGAGGATGTTCGAGGGCCTCGCTACGCAGTTCCAGTGCAGCGCGTAGTTGGTGCGGCCGAGCTCCTTCTCGTAAAGCACCCAGGTCAGCGTATCGAGGCCTGCCCCGCCCACGTCGGCCGGCATGTTGGCGGCATAGAGCCCGGCATTGATGGCCCTGGCCTTGATCTCGTCGCGCAGCTCCGGGCGAAGAACGCCCGTTTCCTCGATCTCGGCCTCGTGGGGATAGAGCTCGTTGACGACGAAATCATGCGTCGTCTTAACGATCAGCGCCTGCTCCTCGGAAAGGGCGAACTCCATGGCTTGCCTCTCAGACAAACGGGCCGGCTCCACCTTCGGGACGCCGCTCTAGCATGAAGCTGGCGGGCCGCTCCAGCAGAAAATTGATTGGCTAATCAAAATAGGTCTGGCATAGGAAGGCGGCCGTCCGCATCGCACTCATCGCCAACATCGGCCCGAGGGAGGACATGATGAATACGGAAGTCGTGCTCACCTGCGCGGTCACGGGCGCGGGCGACACCGTGGGCAAGCACCCGGCAATCCCGGTGACCCCGCGCCAGATTGCCGATGCCGCAATCGAGGCCGCAAGGGCGGGCGCCGCCGTCGCCCATCTCCACGTCCGCGACCCGAAAACCGGCAAACCCGCGCGCGATCCCGCCCTCTATCGCGAGGCCGTCGGCTATATCCGCGAGCAGGGCGTCGACGTCGTGATCAACCTCACCGCCGGCATGGGCGGCGACTACTTCTTCGATCCAGAAAATCCGGCACCGCCGGCCCCAAGTCCGACATGGCGAACGGCGCCGAGCGCGTCGTCCACGTCGAGGAGCTGCGCCCCGAGATCTGCACGCTCGATTGCGGCTCGCTCAATTTCGGCGACGGCGCCTTCCTCGCCACCGCCGACGTCCTGCGCGAGATGGCGCGTCGCATCCAGGCCGCGGGCGTCAAGCCCGAGATCGAGGCCTTCGAGCTCGGCCACATCTGGCTTGCAAAGCAGCTCATGAAGGAAGGTCTCATCGACGCGCCGCCCTTGTTCCAGCTCTGTCTCGGCATCCCCTGGGGTGCGGAGGCGACGACGGACGCGCTTCTCAGCATGCGCAATCACCTGCCGGACGGGGCCAACTGGGCGGGCTTTGCCATCGGCCGCCTGCAGATGGCGTTCGTCGCGCAAGCAGCCCTCCTCGGCGGGAACGTGCGCGTCGGGCTCGAGGACAATCTCTGGCTCGACAAGGGCGTGCCCGCTTCGAACGGCGACCTCGTCACCCGCGCCCGCGAGATTCTCGAGCGCATGGGCGCGCGCGTGCTGACGCCGGCCGAGGCGCGGGCGAAGCTCGGCCTCAAAAAGCAGCGATAGGGGCGCCAATGGCGAAGCAAAGCACCACCAAACCAGTCTCGACCATGGCGATCGTCGGCACCGGCGTGATCGGCGCCGGCTGGGCGTCGCGTGCGCTTTCCAAGGGGCTCGACGTGCGCGCCTTCGATCCGCATCCCGAAGGGGAAGCGCGCCTTCGCGCCGCCGTCGCCAATGCCTGGCCGGCCCTCGAGCGCGCCGGTCTCGCACCAGGCGCTTCGCCGGGCCGCCTCACCTATTGCAAGTCTATCGAGGAGTGCGTCGCCGGCGCCGACTTCATCCAGGAGAACGCCCCGGAGCGGGAGGAGCTGAAGCAAAAGCTGCTGGCCGAGATCGACGCCGCCGCTGGCCCCGACGCCATCATCGCTTCATCGACCTCGGGCCTCCTGCCGACGCGGCTAGCGGCGAAGTGCAAGCGCCCCGAGCGCTTCGTCATCGGCCATCCCTTCAACCCGGTCTATCTCCTGCCGCTGGTCGAGGTCATCGGCGGCGAGAAGACCTCCGTTGACACAATCGAGCGCACAAAGAGCTTCTACAAGGCGATCGGCATGCGCCCGCTCCACATCAAGCGAGAGATCGAGGGCTTCGTCGCCGACCGCCTCATGGAGGCGCTGTGGCGCGAGGCGCTGTGGCTGGTCAACGATGACGTGGCGACGACGGAGGAGATCGATGCGGCGGTCGTCTACGGCTGCGGCCTGCGCTGGTCGCTGATGGGTACCTTCCTCACCTTCCACCTCGCCGGCGGCGAGGGCGGCATGCGCCACATGCTGCATCAATTCGGCCCGGCCCTGAAGTTGCCCTGGACCCGCCTCGTCGCGCCCGAGCTCACCGACGAGCTGATCGACAAGGTGGCCGACGGCTGCGAGCATCAGGCCGCCGGCCGGTCGATCAAGGAGCTCGAGCGGCGCCGCGACGACTTCCTGATCGAGCTGCTCGCGCTCGTGAAGAAATACTGGCCCGAGGCCGAGGGCCGGCCCGGTCACATCTGACGAAAAGGCATTCGAGGCCGGTCATGTCCGCCACCGCTCCATTTCCCCTCATGGAAGTCTCGGTCCAACACGACTGGGTCGACTTCAATGGCCACATGAATGACGCGGCCTATGCGGAGGCCTTCAGTCTCGCGCTCATGACAATGACCGATCACCTGGGCCTCGATGCCGCCGGTCGCGAGAGCACCGGCCACACCGTCTACACGGTCCAGGTCATGATCCGCTATCTCAACGAGGCCGCCGAGAACGCGCCCCTCGTGCTGACGGGGCGCATACTCGAAGCCGACGACAAGCGCCTGCGGGCGTGGGCGGAGATGCACAATGCCTCGAGCGGCACGCTGCTCGCGACTACCGAGCAGCTCTTGCTCTGCGTCGACCAGTCGGGGCCCGCGCCGCGCGCAGCCCGCTGGCCGGAGCCGTTCGCCGAGCGGCTGAAAGCACTCGCGGCCGAGCATGCCGCCCTGCCTGTTCCGGCCGGCGCGGGGGAGGGCATTCGTCTCAAGCGCGGGTCCGCGGCATGAACGCGCTTCTGCTCGGCGCCGTAGCTGCATTCGGCTGGGGCCTCTACGATTTCCTCATCCGCTTCGTGAGCCGCAGCGGGGCGGGCAGCCTTCAGGCCATCCTCCTCGTGCTCGTGTTCGGAGTGGCGACGCTGGGCGCGGCGGCGCTGATCACGGGCCAAGAGATCTCGATACCGCGAGGCGAGTTCTGGCCGGTCGCGGTGTCGGGCGCGGCCTACGCTGCGGGTCTCGTCACCGGCTACCGCGCGTTCGCCATCGGTCCTGTAAGTTTCGTTGCCCCGATCGTCGCGGCCTATCCTGTTTTCACGATCCTATGGGCCGTCGCCAACGGCGCGCGCCCGTCGCTTGCCGAATGGCTCGGCGTGGCCTCTGTCCTCATTGGCGTGGCTCTTGTCGCACGCTTTGCCGCCGATCAGCCGGCCGATCAGAGCCGAGAGGGTGACGCACCGACCCGCGCGACGGCTTTCATCTATGCGGGCCTGGCCTCCGTCGCTTTTGCGGCCTCCTTCGCGGCCGGTCAGCTCGCGGCTCAAAGCGCGCCCGAGCTCAGCGTTACCTTTTTCGCTAGATTGTGGGCTCTTGCGCTCGTCCTGCCGATCAGCCTGTGGTCCGGGCTGACGGTCGCCGGCGCGCGCGCGTGGCTGCCGCTGCTCATGCTTATGGGAGCCATCGACGCCGTCTGCCTGCTCGCGGTCAACGCGGCCGGCAAGTTGGACGGCGCGGAATACGCCGTCGTCATCGCCTCGACGTTCGGCGTCGTCACCGTGACCTTGGCTATCGTCTTTCTGAGGGAGCGGCTCTCGATGCTGCAGTGCCTCGGCATGGTGTGCGTCTTTGCCGGCGTTGTCGTCCTGTCGGGGCGGTTTTGACGACTTGGGGTGACGCCAAGACCTAACCCCTCCCCGCTAGGGGAGGGGAATGGCGGTGCGTGATAGGACCGTTTGAAGGCGAATACACTAGGGAGAGAAGTGAGATGGACGATACGAAGCCGGTCCTGCGCCACGAGGACGAAGCGGCCGAGGAGACGTGGAACGACGCCCGCGGGAGCCTGTCGTTTCGCACCCTGATCGACGGCGACGAGACGCCGACGAGGGAGCTCACCTTCGGCACGGCGACGCTCAAGTCCGGCGAATGGCTCGCCCTCCACCGGCATGCTCAGCCGGAGATCTACTACATTCTCTCGGGGGAGGGCCAGATGACGATCGACGGCGTGCCCCACGACGTCTCCGCCGGGACCGGCATCTTCATCCCCGGCAACGCGGAGCACGGCATCAAGAATGCGGGGCCGGCTACTCTCAAGTTCCTCTACGCGTTCGCGGTCAACGGCTTCTCCGAGGTCGTCTACGTGTTCTCTTGAGCGGGCGCTGTCGTCTCACCTTCATCTTGCTGTCTTATAGCGCGGGCAGCGGAGGTACCCATGGAAAACGAAGCCGAACTCGATGAGAAGCAGAGCGCGTACAAGGCGGCCGTCGAAATGTGGATCGCCGCGATAAGGCAGGAAGAGGCACTCGCCTCGGTGATGCATTCAGTCGCCGAAGTCGACAAGTGGGAGGCAGCCCACTTCGCCGAAGAGGAGCTGCGCAGCAAGGTAAAAGCCGCAAAGAAGGACTACGAGGACGCGCTGCGCCGAGAGTTTTTCGATTTCTGACGCGCTTCCTTGCCGCGACGTGCGTGCTTGCTCTGGGGAGCTTGTCCTGACTTCTCCGAGGTCGTCTACGTATTTTCGTGAGCGTCGGTGACGGCAAGCCAATGTTTGATCGCCCCCTTACGCCTCCCCGTCACAGATCATAAGATGCTGCGCGCCGCGGAGGTCTTCGATCGCTTTGTCGAGCAATTCGGTCTCGAGCTGCGACTGGGCACGCCAGCGTTGAAGCTCTTCCATCCACTCCCTGACGAGAAGCGGATTAGCTCCTGCCATAGCGCAGCGTTCCGACGCACTCTTTGCGAGCAAATTGGTCGCAAACATTAGCGCCTCCGCTTTGTCCAATGCGTGTCCTTGCGGCTTGACCATGGAACCTCGCTCGCTGGCAACACCACCGCGCTCGGGCGACCGGCAGCCGTATTTTCTGGACTTGAAGGCGACCGTTGGCAGCTCAGCAGAGCTTCTTGAAGTGCTCGAAACCCTTCGCTCCTGACGCGTTGAGGCTGTCGAAGGTCTCTCTTGCGAGCTTTGTCGACAGCTCGAAGAGGTCCTTCATCTGCTCGGTGCCGGTGGCGAGCTGCCGCTGCAGGTAGCTCGCCTGAAGCGTGACGACCTCGGGGATCGTCTTGGCGCGGGCGATCGCTTGCGCGGCGTCGAATGCAGTTTCCGCATTGGCGACCGAATATTTGAACACCTTGTCGCCGATCGCCCTGGCATTGGCGTGAGTTACGAGCATGGCCTCTTCGGCAATCTTTGCGCATTCCCGGGTGATCGTGCTCATGTTCGTATAGCCCTGGGATGCTCTGACGACGGTTTCCTCGGCGAACGCCTGCAAGGTCTCGGGAATGCGACCCTCCTGCATGACGCTGAACATCTCTTGAGCCTGACGGGTCAACTGCTCGTTCATTGCTTGCTCCAATCTTCTATGCACGCAGCCAAAAGGAGCCCCCGGAACTCTGCCGGGGGCTCCTGCGCGAACAGCTACCGGGGGAGGAGCTGATAGATGACACCTGCTCCGAGAGGGAAGCGAGCAGCCCTCACCTTCACGCACTTGACAGAGAGCGAGTCGGGGGTCAAGGCGGCTTGATCTGAATCAAACGAACCGATATGTCGCGGCGCGATCGCGGAGCAGCGATCTAGAAACTCTTAGCACACTCCACCGCCCCATACCTGTGCAGATCCATGCCGTAGATCTGCAGCCAGCGGCGCGCCTCGTCCATCTCGGGGACGAGCTTTGCAACGAGCGCCCAGAAGCGGGGCCCGTGGTTCATCTCCTTCATGTGCGCGACCTCGTGCGCCGCGACGTAGTCGAGGATCGCCGCCGGCGCGAGGATGAGCCGCCAGGAGAACGACAGCACGCCCGTCGTCGAGCACGAGCCCCAGCGGCTCGCCTGGTCGCGCACGGTGATGCGCTTGGGCTTGACGCCGAGGCGCTGGGTGTGGCGGGCGACGGCGGCCTCGAGGTCGAGGTGGGCTTCGCGCCAGAGCCAGTCGCGCAGGTGCCGGGGCGCGTGCTCGGCGGCGCCGGGGACGACGAGCTCGGGGAAGTGGCCCTTCGCGTCGCGGCGCACCGTGCCGCGCAGGCTCGTCGCCGGCATCACGATGCGGTGCGGCTCGCCGCGCACGGGAATGAACACGCCGTCGCGGAAGGGGACCGGCTCGGGCAGGCTGTCGAGGCGCTCGCGCACCCAGGCGATGTTGCGGCGGAGGAAGGATCTCGCCTCGCCCAGGTCGCACTGCGTGGGCAGCGTCACGATCACGGCGCGGCGCGTGCGGCTCACGCGCAATGTCAGGCGCCGCGCTCCCGGATGGCGCCTCACCTCGACCGGGGCGCCGAACTCGCCGAGGCTCGACGCCTTGGGCGCGGAGGTCGGGATCGCTTTGGCCTGCCGCATGAGGGACCTCGGTGGACGCAAATGCTGAAGCTCGTGGATCAGAGGCGGACGAGACGCGGGAGTGCGCAACTCGGGACGGGGGCTCTGAGGGGGGCGCGCCGCGATCGGCAAGCGCGCTTCGATTCCTGATTAGCAACTTCCGAAGCCTCAGCTCCACATGCAAATGCAGCGTCGCCGCAGGCTGCGGCCACACTGTGGCGCAACGGTCTCATTCCCAAATACCGACTTGAGATCGATTGCCGTTTTCGCTAGCGCGCCGATCGGCGCGGTCGACTGGTCCGCATCTCTTCATCCTTGGATCTCGGTGACCGTTGCTTTCCCTCTTGCGTTCCCGGAAGCCGAGCGCAGCGAGGCTATCCGGGATCTTTAGCCGGGAAGACCCCGGCTCTCCGCCCCGCCAGTATCTTTGGATACAGGCGTGGCTCCGGCCGGGGACGCAAGTGGTGTCAGATTGAAAGTTGCTAGCCGGCGCGGTCGAGCGGCGGCCGGTCGGCGCGCGAGCCGGCAAGACGCAAGAGCCCGCCGAGGAAGACGTTGGCCGTGAGCGCAAAGAGCCGCAATGGCGCGGTGCGCGGCGGAACGATCCGGCAGGGGGCCGCTTGCGCAGGGGAGGCCGTCGGCCTTGAGCCACTCGACGTTGGGATCGGGAGACGTGTCGTTGGCCGGGGCGAACGTGAAGGCTGCCGACGAGGGGTCGGCCTCGTGGGAGGCCGCGCAGGCCGCCGCCGCGCGCCGGATCGCGGGCTCCACGGGAATGAGGTCGGCGCGCGGATCGAACGAGCGGATGAACTGGGCGATGCGCGGGGCGATGTCGGTGCGGAAGCGCGACCCATTGAAAATGCCGTAGTGGCCGACGCCCCGACACTCGTAGTGCGATTTCTTCTCGTCGGATAGGCCGGTGCAGAGGTCGAGGGCGGCGCGGCACTGGCCGACCCCCGTGATGTCGTCCTTCTCGCCCTCGATGGTGAAGAGCGCGGGGCGGCGGATCTTGCCCGGATCGATGCGCCGGCCGCGATGGGTCATCTCGCCCTTGGGCAGCGCATGGCGCACGAAGACGGTGTCGACGGTTTGCAGGTAGAACTCGGCGGCGAGATCCATGACCGCGAGATACTCGTCGTAGAACTCGCGGTGCTTCTCGGCCGTGTCGCCGTCGCCGCGCACGAGGCTCATGAACAGCTCCTTTTGCGCCCGCGTATGGCGGTCGATGTTCATCGACATGAAGCCGGAGAGCTGAAGGAAGCCGGGGTAGACCTCGCGGCCGGCGCCCGCGTTCGGCCACGGCACGGTGGTGATGACGTGGTGGCGGAACCAGTCGGTGCCGCGCTGTTGGGCGACGGAGTTGACGGCGGTCGGGCTGATGCGCGTGTCGATCGGGCCGCCGGCGAGAATGATGCTGCGCGGCACGAAGAGGTCGGCGTCCTCCTCCATGAGCGCGACGGCGGCAAGGACCGGGATCGACGGCTGACAGACGGCGAACACGTGCGCGTCGCCGCCGAGCTCGGTCAGCATGTCGCGCACGTAATCGATGTAGTCGTCGAGATCGAACGAACCGGCGGAGAGCGGGACGTCGCGGGCATCCAGCCAGTCGGTAATGAAAACCTCATGGTCGGGCAGCAGGGTCTCGACGGTGCCGCGGAGCAGCGTCGCGAAGTGGCCCGAGACGGGGGCGACGACGAGCACGCGCGGGTCGCGCTCGCGTTCCTCCGGCGTAATATCGCGGCGGAAGTGCAGGAGCCGGCAGAACGGGCGCTGCCAGATGACGCTCTCCTCGACCGCTACCTCGACGCCGCGCACGCGCGTCGACTTGATGGCGAACTGGGGCTTTCCGTAGCGGCGCGTCGCGCGCTCGAACACCTCGCAGGCCGCCATGGTGTGGCGAAAGGCCGGCGTGTGCGAGAGCGGGTTCAGCGGATTGGAGCAGACGCGGTGCATCGAATCCACCGCCGCCCGGGCCGGCCGCATGGCGGCATGGCTCAGCTCATACCAATGATAAAGCACGGCCCCCCGTCTCCCTGCTCCCGGCAACTCTTGCCGCGCACGGACTAGCGCGCCGAGTTGCAACTACTGCAAGCTCGTCGCCGCGGCCAAGCGTCACAATTGGCGTTTTCGCCTGTTGCTTAAGTCCCTCACCCGGAGCATGCGCTGATTCGCGCCAAGGGCACATAGCCGGCGCGGCCTTGCGCCTCTCGTCAGAGAGCTTTTTCGAGAGCCGTTGCGAGCGCGTCGACCGCGACCGTGTGCGGGAAGTGGGAGACGAAGCGTCCCTCCCCGTCCATCAGGTACATGAACGTGCTGTGGTCGACGCTGTAGTTCCCGGGCGCGCCCTCGTCCGCCGCTTTCTTGTAGTAGACGCGGTAGGCCTTGGCGACGGCGGCAATTTCCTCGGGCGAGCCGGTGAGGCCGACGAGGCGCGGGTGGAAGCTCTTCACGTAGTCCCGCATGACCTCGACCGTATCGCGCTCGGGATCGAGCGTGATGAAGAGCGGCGTGATCCCGGCCGCCTTCGGTCCGAGCTTGTCGAGCGCGGCCGAGATGACCTGGAGACCGGAGGGGCACACGTCGGGGCAATTCGTAAACCCGAAGTAAACGAGCATCGGGTGGCCGGCGAAGTCCTTCTCCGTCACTCTCTTGCCGGTCTGGTCGACAAGGCTGAAGGGGCCGCCGATGAGCGCGGTGCCGGTCGTTTGCGGGGCATTGCCGGGAGGGACGGCGAGCAGGAAGAGCGCGCCGATCGCGCCGGCAGCGAGGCCCAGAAGGATCGCAGTCAGCAAGGGTCGTTGCATCACGTCTATGATCCTACTCGCCCATCTGAACCAAGGTTCCGGCCTTGCGCGCGCTCTCGATGAGATGGCGGAAGAGCGCAAGTCCCGCCACGAGATAGAGCGCGTTGAGGGCGAGCGCCGTCAACATGAGGTCGGCGCGGAAGCGGCCTTCGAGCACGATCGCGCGCAGGCCTTCGAAGACGTGGGTGGGCGGCAGCGCCAGCGCAAACGGTTGCAGCCATTCGGGCAGCGTCGTCACCGGGTAGTAGACGCAGGCGAGCGGCATCATCAGGAACGTCATGAGCCAGGCGATGTTCTCGGCGCCGAGCCCGTAGCGCAGCACGGCCCCCGTCGAGACGAGGCCGAAAGCCCAGCTCGTGAACACGAGATTGGCGAAAAAGGCCGCGAGCGCAGGACCGAGCGTGAACAGGTTGTAGTCGAACATGAGGTAGGCGATCGTCACCACCGGGACCATGGCCACCGAAAGCTTGATGAAGGCGACGACGATGAGGCCGGCGATCAGCTCGGCGGGGCGCAGCGGGCTCATCATCAGGTGGCCGAGGTTGCGCGCCCACACCTCCTCGAGGAAGGCCATCGCGAAGCCGAGCTGGCTGCGGGCGAGAATGTCCCACAAGAGCACGCCGCCGACGAAGAGGCCGGCGGCGGTGGCGGCAAGGCTCGTCGTCTTGGCGAGGTGAACCTGCACGAAGCCCCAGGTCAGCATCTGCACCAGCGGCCAGAACACCATCTCGAGCGCACGCGGCCCGGACGATCTCAGGAGATACCAGTGGCGGAGCACGAGGGCGCCGACGCGCCGGGCGGAGGCGGCGACGCCCGTCTGTGCGGAAAGTCTTACCGCGGCCGCTCCGTCAGGCGCCATGGACGTCTCCGCGCGCGCCGAGGAGCTCGGGCTTCTTGTTGCGGGCGATGTCGAGGAATACCTCCTCGAGCGTCTCGCGCCCGAAGCGCCGGATGAGGGCGGCCGGCGTCTCGTCGGCGACGATGCGGCCCCGATCGAGCATGATCACGCGCCCTGCCAGCCGCTCGACCTCGGCCATGTTGTGGGAGGCGAGCAGGATCGTCGCGCCGCTCTCGGCCTGATAGTCCTCGAGACGCGAGCGGACCCAGTCGGCGGTATCGGGATCGAGGGAAGCCGTCGGCTCGTCGAGCAAGAGGAGGCGGGGCGCGTTGAGCAGCGCCTTGGCGAGACCGACTCGGGTCCGCTGGCCGGCGGAGAGCGTGCCATAGGGGCGGTCGAGCAGGTCCGCGAGCTTGAGCTCGCGCGCGAGATCGCCGATGCGCGCCGCCAAGCCCTCGACGCCGTAGAGGCGGGCGAAGATCTCGAGGTTCTGGCGCACCGTGAGGCGCTTGGGCAGGTCGGCGTAGGGGCTCTCGAAGTTCATGAGGTGGAGGACCTTGTGGCGCTCGCGCGCCATTTCCGCCCCGAACACGCGCGCCTCTCCCGCCGTCGGCACGACGAGGCCCATCAGAATGGAAATGGTCGTCGTCTTGCCCGCGCCGTTGCCGCCGAGGAGCGCGGTGATCGTGCCCGGCTCGAGCGAGAAGCTGAGGCCGTCGACGGCGGTCACCTCGTCGAATGTCTTGACGAGCCCGCGCGCGACCACGGGGGGCGGGGAACGCCGCGTCTCGGCAACCTCTTGAAGCATGGGCGTGGATTGCGCCTCGTCGCCAGTCGTCTCGGGTTGGGCACGTCTCGGGCCGTCGCGGCCTTATGTGGCGCACCCTCTGTCCGCTGGCAAGGAGGGCGCGAGTGCCATAGTGTAACGGGGCAAGAGGGCGCGATCCGAGCGCGTCGGAGGCTCGAACAGGAAGCACGGCTCGCCGACATGCTATCCTTAAACCAGGATCCGGTGCTGATCGCCGACGCGGACAGCAGGCTCAAGCTGCAGACGATCGTTCGCCTGCGCTGGCTCGGCGTGCTCGGGCAGATCGTGGCCGTGGGCGTCGTCTCGCTCGGATTGGGCTTCGACATGCCGGTCGGCCCCTGCCTCGCCTTCATCGCGATGTCGGCATGGGTCAACGTGTTCCTCGCGGTCCGCTATCCGGCGCGCTACCGGCTGTCCGTCACGTTCGCGACCGCGCTCCTCGCCTATGACATCCTGCAGCTTGCCGCCCTCCTCTATCTCACCGGGGGCATCGACAATCCGTTCACGATGCTGATCATCGCCCCGGTCACGGTCTCGGCGGCGACCTTGCCCTTGAGGAACACGATTGCGCTCGGCCTCCTGGCCATGGTGGCGACCTGCTACATCTGCTTCTACTCATTGCCGCTGCCCTGGAAGCCCGGCCTCTCGCTCGAGCATCCCCTGCTCTACAAGTTCGGCATGCTCGCCGCCGTCGGCGCGTCGATGACGTTTCTTGCTCTCTATGCCTGGCGTCTGACGAAGGAGGGGCGGCAGATGTCGAACGCGCTCGCGGCGACCGAGCTCGTGCTGGCCCGCGAGCAGAAGCTGCACGCCCTCGACGGCCTCGCTGCGGCGGCGGCGCACGAGCTCGGCACGCCGCTCTCGACCATCGCGCTCGTCACGACGGAGCTCGAACGGCAATTGAGGAAGGACAGTCCCTATTGGGACGACGTCGTGCTGCTCCGCAGCCAGGCGCAGCGCTGCCGCGACATCCTGCAGAAGCTCACCAGCCATCCTCCCGAGCAGGACCCGCTCCACGCGACGCTCACCGTCATGGAAATGTTGCACGAGGCCGCCGCTCCCTATGCGGGCGGCAGGGCGGCGATCGCCATCGCGGCGCGGCCTGCCCCCTCCGCGGCGGGCCCCGCCGCGCGCGAGCCCATCGGCGCGCGCCGCCCGGGCGTCATCTACGGTCTCGGCAACATCATCGAGAACGCCGTCGACTTTGCCGAGCGCGAGGTCAACATATCGGCCGAGTGGGACGCTGGCGCTCTCAGCGTGACCATCCTCGACGACGGTCCCGGCTTCCTGCCGGAGATCATCGACACCTTGGGCGAGCCCTACGTGACGACGCGGCCGGCGCCCGGCAGGGACCGCGGCCAGGGAAAGGACCTCGGCCTCGGCCTCGGCTTTTTCATCGCCAAGACGCTTCTCGAGCGGTCGGGCGCCAAAATCTCACTCGAAAACCGGACGCCACCGCTGCACGGCGCGGCGGTGCGCATCGTCTGGCCGCGAGGCGCCTTCGACATCCGGCCCGCGGCCGAGAGGGGGCTCGACGATCAGCAGATCCGCGCTGCTCAGCTTGCCCATGAAAACCAATGAGCTAATATATTCATTGTTTTTTCCAAGACGCCCTTGGCGGCCTCCCTATTGACACTATACTCACGCGGACCGGGAGGTAATGAGCGTGACCGAGGACTTGTCATTCCGGCAGGATGAGCTGCCCGATGATCGCTCGCTGATTATCGTCGACGATGATCGGGCATTCCTGCAGCGGCTTGCGCGCGCCATGGAAACGCGGGGATTCGAGGTGCGGAGCGCTCACTCGATCGCCGAGGGCGTCGGCCTCATCCGCGAGCGTGCCCCGGCGTTTGCCGTCGTCGACATGCGGCTCGAGGATGGCAACGGCCTCGATGTCATCGCCGAGCTCACCCGCGTGCGCCCTGATTCGCGGGTGATCGTGCTCACGGGCTACGGCAACATTGCAACCGCCGTCTCGGCCGTGAAGCTCGGGGCCGTCGACTATCTCGCCAAGCCAGCCGACGCCGACGATGTGACGGACGCGCTTCTCGCGCCGCACAATGCCAAGGCGCCGCCGCCCGAGAATCCGATGTCGGCCGACCGTGTCCGCTGGGAGCACATTCAGCGCGTCTACGAGCTGTGCAACCGCAACGTGTCGGAAACGGCGCGCCGCTTGAATATGCACCGGCGCACCCTGCAGCGCATCCTGGCCAAGCGCGCGCCCAAATAGCTGCGAGCCTCACTCGACCCTTCCCCGAAGTTCAGAGGAGGAGCGCGGGGTCGAGGGACAGCGAGAACCGTACTGCCGCCGCGCGGGCAAACCGCAATGTCATTGCCTTGCGCCGCGCGCCGGCGAGAGGCGTCTCGGGCGCCGGCCGGATGATCTCCCCGGCGTAGCGGTCGGCGAGAATGAGGCCGGTGTCGGTGGGCAGGACATCGATCGGGAAGTCGGGCCGTACGGAGAAAAACAAGCGGTCGCAGAACTCCCGGTAGTCGGGCCACTTGAGGTCCGAGCGGAAATCCTCGATCGACGACTTGACCTCGACGATCGAGATCTCCCCGCTCGCGGAGAGTCCCACGATGTCGGCGCGCCGCCCGTTGGCGAGCGGCAACTCCGTTACGCAGGCAAGCCCGTGCGCCGCGAGCAGGCGAATCGTGCCGCGGCAAACCTCGAGCGTGGCGGCCGGGCGGGAAGCGTCTGCGAGCTCGGCGAGATTTGCCGCGTCCTGGGGAGCTCTGGTCTGCGTCATTTATCTGCCATCAGGCGATGACACCTCTGGGTGCCGGGGGTTGACTTCTCGGGCCCGTGCGGCAAGCCGGATTCCTCGACCGTACCTAGCCGTTGATGCGCTTCTTTCGCTAGTGTGAGCGTCGGGCGTCATCGTTCAATGCTCAGTCCGCAAAAAACGAGGCATCAGGGTCCATGTTCTTCAAGCGCGCTGGCGGCAAGGAGAAGACGACTTCAACGTCCCCTCCCGCCGCCGCCATTTCCGAGGAGAGGCGGCAGAAGCCCCTCGCGCCGAGCGAGCTGCGCCGTGCTTTCGATGCGAAGAAGCTCGCCTTCAAGACGACCGCGGGGATCAAGCCGGCGGCTGCGCTCATCGGCCAGGAACGTGCTCTCAAGGCCATCGAATTCGGCACGAGCATAAAGGCGGCCGATTTCAACGTCTTTGTCCTCGGTCCGCGCGCGTCGGGCAAGACGACCGCCGTCAAGGCGCAACTCGCCGTAGTCGCCTCCGCGGCCCGCGCCCCCGACGACTGGATCTACGTCAACAATTTCGAGGACGCAAACCGGCCGAAGGCGCTGCGCCTTCCGGCCGGGCGAGCGCGCCGCCTCGCGAGGGCGATGATTGCAGCCTTGGATGAGCTCAGAGGAACGTTGCCCGCAGCCTTCGAGACCGAGGACTATCAGGCCCGCCGGCGCGCCGTCGAGGAGGAGTTTCGCTCGACGCAGGAGCAGGCCTTGGAGGCGCTCAATCAGAAGGCCGCCGGCCAGAACATCGCCATACTGCGAACGCCGATGGGCTTCGCCATGGCGCCAATGCACGAGGGCAAGGTGGTGAAGCCCGATGTCTTCAACGCGCTGCCCGAGCGCATGCGCCGGGAGGTGCAGGCGCGTATCGAGGCCCTCCAGAAGGAGCTCGAGGAGACGTTGGCCCAGGTTCCGAAGGCCGACAAGCTGAGGCGCACCCGATTCTCGGAGCTCAACGAGGAGGTCTCGCGCGTCGCCGTCCGCGATGCCCTCGACGAGGTCAAGGCGGCCTTCTCCGACCTCCCGCCGATCGGCACGCACCTCGTGGAGGTCGAGCGCGATTTGATTAGCAATGCCGGGATGTTCGTCGCCGATGGCGGCGAGGACGGCACGGCGTTGAGGGCGCCGCTCGATGCCACGCGCGACCCGCGCTTTCGCCGCTACATGGTCAACGTCATGGTCGGGAGCGAGGACGGCGAGGGCGGTGCGCCGGTGTACGAGGAGATCAACCCGACATACGGCAACCTCCTGGGCCGGATCGAGCACATCGCCCAGATGGGTGCGCTACTCACCGATTTCCTGCTCATCAAGCCCGGCGCTCTGCATCGAGCAAACGGGGGGTATCTGCTCGTCGACGCGCGCAAGCTCCTGATTTCGCCCTTCGCCTGGGAGGGGTTGAAACGCGCACTCAAGGCCGGTCGGATCACGGTCGAATCTCCGGCCGAGACGCTCGGTCTCATCTCGACCCAGACGCTCGATCCCGAGCCGATCCCGCTCGAGATCAAGATCGTGCTGCTCGGCGAACGCGAGCTCTACTATCTCCTGAGCCAGCTCGATTCGGAATTCCTGCGCCTATTCAAGGTTCAGGCCGACCTTGACGACACGATCGCCCGCGGAAAGGAGGACGACGCGGGCTATCCCGGGCTCGTCGCCTCTGTCGTCGCGACCCATAACCTGAAGCCGATCGATGCCGAGGGAGTAGCGCGCCTGATCGACGAAGGGGCGCGTCTTGCAGGTGATAAGGAGCGCCTCTCGCTCGAGGTCGGGCGCATCGCCGATCTCGTGCGCGAGGCCGACCACTGGGCGACCGAGGCGGGGCGCAAGGTGACAGGGGCCGAGGACGTGGCCCGCGCCGTCGAGGAGCAGACGCGCCGCGCAAGCCGCCTGCGCGACCGCGTGCGCGAGACGATCGAGCGCGGCATCGTGCTCGTCGACACCGAGGGAGCCAAAGTCGGCCAGGTGAACGGCCTCTCGGTCATAGACCCCGGCGACCTGGCCTTCGGACGGCCGAGCCGCATCACGGCGCGCGTCCGCCTGGGGCCGGGGCGGGTGACCGACATCGAGCGCGAATCCAAGCTCGGCGGACCGCTCCATTCCAAGGGCGTGATGATCCTGTGGGGCTATCTTGCCGGACGCTTTGCCCAGGACGTGCCCCTCGCGCTCGCAGCCTCGCTCGTCTTCGAGCAGTCCTACGCCGCGGTCGAAGGCGACAGCGCCTCCTCCGCCGAGCTCTACGCCTTACTCTCGGCTCTGGCGGAGACGCCGATCCAGCAGGGGCTTGCCGTCACCGGCTCCGTCAATCAATGGGGGGAATTGCAGGCCGTCGGCGGCGTCAACGAGAAGATCGAAGGCTTCTTCGACCTCTGCGAAGCGCGCGGGCTCTCGGGCAAGCAGGGGGTCGTCATTCCCCGCGCCAACGTCCAGCACCTGATGCTGCGCCCGGATGTCGTCGCGGCCGCCAAGGACAACTGGTTTGCCGTCTATGCGGCATCGACGATCGACCAGGGCATCGAGATCCTGACCGGCGTCGCTGCCGGCGAGCGCGGCGCCGACGGCCTTTTCCCCACGGGCACCATCAACCGCCTCGTCGAGGACAAGCTCAGGCTGTTCGCCGACCGCGCCCGGCGCTTCTCCGGCGACAGGGGGGGCGAGCCAAGCTCCGGGAGGGGGCTCTCATGATCGCACATGTCGCCGAGGCCGGCGAGGGTCGTGGCCGGGTCGTGTTGAGGCTCGCCTCGTCGGGGCGCCTGAGCGACATCGCGCTCGAGGCCGCGGTGCGCGTCGCCGAGGCTTTCCAATCGGAGGTCGAGAGCCTCTTCGTCGAGGACCGCCAGCTTCTCGACATGGCCGGATTTCCCGGCGCGCGCGAGATATCGCTTTCGGGGCGCAGCTCTCGCCCGCTCGTGGCCATGGAGATTCTGCGCGAGATGCGCTTCGTCGCCTCCGCGCTCCAGCGCAGGGTCGCCGCCGCGGCCCGTGCCCGCGATATACCGGTGCGCACGCGGGTGCTTCGCGACGAGCCGGTCCGTGCACTGATGCTGGCCTGCGCGGAGTGCGGTCCCTGGAACGTCATCACTCTCGGCGAGCCGTTCACGGCGGCGTCCTGCGGTATGATCGGCAAGTTGTTCGACAGCGTCCCCGATACGACCGGCATCGTGCTCGCCGGTCCCGGAGCGGCGCGCACCACGGGGCCGGTCATCGCCGTGGTCGAGGAGGTCGAGCGCGTGCCGGCGATGCTGCGCACCGCCGAGCGGCTGGCTCGAGTGTCGGCAAGCGAGGCGCGTCTCCTCGTCGTCGAGAGCGACAGCGGACGCCTGCAATGGCTCGAGGGGCAGGTGCGCCTCGCACTCGGGCGCAACGGTACGGTGCGGCTCGAACTCGCCGATCTGGCCCTCGACGATGCGCGCACGCTCGCCGAGCGGCTGCGCCGGCTCGGGGCCGGCTTCGTCGTCGCGCGGTTCGGCGGGCGGTTCGCGACTACGGAGCAGGACGTGGCGACGCTCTCGGCATGGCTCGAGGGACCGCTGTTTCTCGTACGCTGATCCGGCCGGCGACGTCGCAATGGCCTTGTCCCTGCGCCTCGGCCATCCTACTAGAGCACGATCGAACTTAGAGCCGGAGACGCGGGCGGTGGAACTCGCGCAGGCAAATCGGGAGCGCTCGGGGACATGACGGTCGCGGTCTGGGATTTCGCCAGAGAGTTCATGGCGTGGTTCGAGACGGCGTTCGGGCCGATCGGCACCTACTCCGTCCAGGTTCTGAAGATCATCGGCATCGACATCGTGCTCGCGGGCGATAACGCCGTCGTCATCGCGCTCGCCTGCCGCACGCTGCCGGTCGGCCAGCGGATGATGGGCATCCTGCTCGGCGCTGCGGCTGCGATCATCATGCGCGTGCTGTTCACGCTCGTCGTCCAGCAGGTGCTCGGCATCGCGCTCCTGAAGCTGGCCGGAGGGCTCATCCTGCTCTGGATCGCGGTCAAGCTCTTGATCTCGGAGGAGGCCGGCGCCGAGGAGGGGCGCAGCGGCGCCAACCTGTGGGAGGCGGTGCGCATCGTCGCCGTAGCCGACATCGTGATGAGCCTCGACAACGTGCTGGCGATCGCCGCCGCCGCCCATGGCGATCCCTACCTCATCATCTTCGGGCTCATCGTCTCGATCCCGCTCGTGGTCGGGGGCGCGACGCTGATCACAAGTCTCCTCACCCAGTACCCGATCCTGGTGTGGGCGGGCGCGGCCCTGCTCGGCTGGGTGGCAGGCGAGCTCATCGCCACCGAGCCGGCGCTCGGCGATGCCGTTGCAGGCGCGGCCGACGCTTTGGCTCTGACGCCCGCCAGCGTGACCTATCTCATTGCGGCTTTGGGCGCCCTCTTCGTGTGCGCGGTCGGCTATATGCTCGAGCGCAATGCCGGGCGGCGCGAGCTGACATGAGCGGTCGCAACGCGGTTTGACCACATGCCCGAGCTGCCGGAGGTTGAAATCGTGCGCCGCGGCCTCGAGCCGGTGCTCGTCGGCAAGCGCTTCCGGCGCGTCAGGACCTTCCGGCCCGATTTGAGGTTCCCCCTGCCGCAAAACTTCGTCTCCACGCTCGAAGGGCGGCGCGTCGAGAGCCTCCGGCGGCGCGCGAAATATCTTCTGGCAAAGCTCTCGGGCGGGGACGTGCTCGTCATGCACCTCGGCATGACCGGGACATTCACGGTGCGCCCGAAAGGAGAGACCGAGCCCGTTCCCCTCGGCGAGCCTGAAGGTGGCGGCGCGCTCAGCAAGAAGCACGACCACGTCGTGTTCGAGATGTCGGACGGCGGCCTCGTCACCTACAACGATCCGCGCCGCTTCGGCTTCATGCTGCTCGTTTCCGAGGACGCCCTCGACAGCCACCCCTTGTTCAAGGGGCTCGGCGTCGAGCCGCTCGGGAACGAGATGAATAGCGCTTATCTCGCGCGGAAGGCGGCGGGCCGGCGCACCAGCCTCAAGGCCTTTCTCATGGACCAGCGCATCGTCGCCGGCCTCGGCAACATCTACGCCTGCGAGGCGTTGTTCCGGGCCCGTCTCAAGCCGTCGCGGCCCGCCGCGTCGCTCGCGACGAAGACCGGCCGGCCGACGCCTCTGGCGGAGCGGCTCGCGGCGGCGATCCCGGCGGTGCTCGAGGACGCGATCCGGGCCGGCGGCTCGACCCTGCGCGACTACCGGCGCACCGACGGCAGCGCGGGCGGCTTTCAGAACTTCTTCTCCGTCTACGGCCGCGAAGGAGAGCCTTGCGTCCGGCCCGGCTGCCGCGGCATTGTGCGTCGCAGCATCGACGGCGGCCGCTCGACGTTCTATTGCCCTCTATGCCAGCGCTGAGGGGTCAGCCGCGGCGTAGTCTAACAAGCAGGAGGAGAGCGGCGGCAAGAGAGACGAGCGTGAGGCTCCCCCAGGCAATCCCCGCCTGCTCGAGATAGACCTGCTGGGAAACCTCGTCGTAGCAGCGTCCAAGCTCGTTGAAGCAATCTCGCCAGCGCCAGTAGCGATCGTAGAAGGCAAGCGCAAAGAGACCGACAAAGACAAGAGAGACGAGGCTGAGCACAAGCCGGAGAAGAAACTAGCATTTCGATTCCTGCCATGTGGCGCGCCCGCGCCGGCACGCATCATCCCATCCCAACGGCGGAGCAAAATGATGGCCTACGAGACGATCCTGGTCGAGAAGAAGGGCCGTGTCGGCCTCGTCACGCTGAACCGGCCGCAGGCGCTCAACGCCTTGAACGACCAGCTCATCGGCGAGCTCAACCATGCGCTCGACGCGCTCGAGGCCGACGACGATATCGGCGCGATCGTCGTCACCGGGTCCGAGAAGGCGTTCGCCGCCGGGGCCGACATCAAGGAGATGCAGGCCAAGAGCTACATCGATGCCTACAAGTCCGAGTTCATCTCGAGCTGGGAGCGCATCACGCGCTGCCGCAAGCCCGTCATTGCCGCCGTATCGGGCTTCGCGCTCGGCGGGGGCTGCGAGCTTGCCATGAGCTGCGACATGATCATCGCCGCCGACACGGCCAAGTTCGGCCAGCCCGAGATCAAGCTCGGCATCATGCCGGGCGCGGGCGGGACCCAGCGGCTCACACGCGCGGTCGGCAAGTCGAAGGCCATGGAGATGTGCCTCACGGGGCGCATGATGGACGCTGGCGAAGCCGAGCGCTCGGGCCTTGTCGCCCGCGTCGTGCCCGCCGCCGAACTCATGGCCGACGCGCTGAAGACGGCGGAGACGATCGCCTCGATGTCGCTCACGGCGGTGATGATGACCAAGGACTGCATCAACCGCGCCTTCGAGACCACGCTGGCCGAGGGCGTGCGCTACGAGCGGCGCGTGTTCCACGCCATGTTCGCGACCCACGACCAGAAGGAGGGCATGGCCGCCTTCACGGAGAAGAGGAAACCCAAGTTCGAGCATAGGTGATTGGGCTCGCGGCACGGGCCATTGCGCAGAGCCGCTTCGGGGCAAGATCAGGACGTGTGTCGCGCGCACTGGAGGGGGACTGATGACCCTTGCAGACATTTACGGCGTGAACCAGTAACGCGTAAGATGAAAGAAGATCGGCGCTGAGAAAACAAGCGAATCTATCCGATCGAGCATTCCGCCATGCCCTTCGATCATGTCGCCCCAATCTTTAACCCCGCGATCCCTCTTGATCGCTGACATCACCAGGCCGCCGAGAAAGCCCATAAGCGCTATTGCCAACGACATGCCTGCCGCCTGCAACGGTGAAAAAGGGGTGATCCACCACAAGCTCGCGCCAAGTACCGTTGCGCTTGCCACGCCGCCGACGAATCCTTCTAGCGTCTTTGATGGCGATACGTTTGGCGCGATTTTCCGCGCGCCGAAGAGCTTGCCCCAAATGTACTGCAGAACGTCGCTACCCTGGACGACGATGATGAGGAAGGCCACGAGCAGAATCTGGTGACCCCTGTATTCGGGAATGTCGAGCGTGACCAATGCAGGCACGTGACTAAGGCAAAAAACGCAAGTCATGAGGCCCCATTGAACCTCTGAAATGCGCTCCATGAAGTTCTCGTTGTCCCCACGAAGCACGGCGATCGCAGGCATCAGAAGAAAAGCGTACACCGGTATGAAAATCGAATAGAGGCCGTACCACTCGATGCCGATGAGATAGTATTGAAAGGGTAGTACGGCAAAGAATGCGGCAAATAATGCCATGTGATCGCCGCGGCGCGGGGCGGTCAACGTCAAAAATTCGCGCAAGGCCGTGAAGGAGCAGAGGGCAAAGAGGATAATGATCCTTGTTTTCTCACCGTGCGGCGAAGTCATCAACAGTGCGGACCTAGCTCGTGCCAGAAACTCGGTCTTGGAACTTCTGAGGGTTCGAAATTCACCGGAACACCGAACGTCACGCTGCAAAGGAGCGGTACGGGAAATACCTCTCCCTTTGGCAGTACGCGCCCGATATTGTCGACCCAGACCGGGATTAGTTGGACGTTCGGAAACGCCTGCGCCAGGCGAAAAAGCCCAGACTTGAAGGGCAACAACGCCTGCGACGACGTGTTGCGCGTACCTTCGGGAAAAAAGATCAGGGAGTAGCCGGAAGCCAGGGCGCTCAAGACGGGATCGAGAGGGTTCTCGGTGCGCGACACGGTAGTTCTATCGATAAGCACCGCATTGAAGACCTCGAGTCCGACGAAGCGGCGAAGACTTCCCCTTCCCCAATAGTCCGATCCGGCGACGGGACGCGTCGATGCCCTCAATGCTGGAGGCAAAAGCCGTCCAGATCGAGCACGAAGTCGCCGTGGCTGGCGTGGTTGGCAAAATAGAGACGTTGCTGCTTGCTTGGTCCGCATCCTTGCCAGCGCGCGCGCAGGCCCGTGATTACGCGCGCGAGACAGATGATGAGAAACGCCAGCAAATATCCGGCCGCTTTCTTCATGGCATCGAGATAGCAGCCACGAATATGGCCCCGGCCGCATTAGCTTGGTTCCGGAAGCGGCGTCCGCCGTGGCCGGCATTGATTTAGCTTCCCACTCTTCGCGCAAGGGCGACGGTGAAAATTCCCCACTCGTCGACACGCTGATCGATCTTCTGGAATCTGGCCCGTTCGACGAGCTGATCCATCTCGCCTTGGGCCCGCCGGCGCATCACCCACGCTTTGCCAGCGCGGTGGCTAGTCAGCGTCCGGGCGATGAGCTCGAGCTGAGGATGCCACGGCTGACAGGTGTAGACGAGATAGCCCCCTTCCGGGATTGCGCGAGCGAGACCGGAGAGCGACCTCTCGATCATCGCGTTGTCGGGAAAGAGCTCATATAGTCCCGAGACGATCCCCAGCGTCGGCCTCGGCGTTGTCGCTGCTATGCTCTCAGGGTCGAATGCGTCTCCAATTTCAAATCGAGCGACATCCGACAATCTCATCTCCTCGATCAGGCGCCGTCCGGCCGCGACATTGATGTCGCTGTAGTCGCGCAGCAGAATCGACTCCGGCTTCACCGTGCCCCTCGCAAGCGCTTCGAGAACGTATCTGCCGTGCCCCGCTGCGATATCGACAACGCGGATGGGCTGTCCGGCGGCCTTCAGAAGCTCCATGGCGCGGTTGATAAGGTCTTCCGCATTGAGCTTGCGCTGGCGGATTCCCTTCCAGCCGACTGCATCGAGGTAAGACCGATCGATGAGGCGGCCGATAGCGGTTTTGCCCGAGGCCTTGTCGCGATAGACGTAGTCGAGCATCGAGCCGGAATCGAAACCTGTCATGTTGCCAACGGCAATTCCGTCGGACAAGAAGCCGCCGATTCTCATGCCCATTCGTCCGGCCGCCCAATACGCCCCGCGAGGGGTGGTGATCGGGAGAGGTGTCGCGAGCCTGTCGGCTTCCGCGCGCGTGTATCCGGTGCGATGTGCCTCCGTCAACGATATGTGCTCGCGTGGACGACTAAAGATGCTCGCGAGGAACGTGCGGATCTTTTCGATAACAGGAGCACGGTTCCTCTCGCCAAGCGTATCGTGATAGAAGCCCGGCAGCACGTGGCGTTCTTTGTCATGCGAGCCAAGATTGACGAAAAAGTCGTGCTGCGGTTTGTGCCGGACCACCCAATCTGAGCCCGAGATCAGAAGCTGTGTCGGCACCGTGATCGCCTGTGCGTCGCGCACCACGCGTTCTAAGGCCTCGTATAGGCCGAGCAACATCCGCACGGAAATGGCCGACGTGATGAGAGGATCGCCATCATAGGAGGCGACGCGCCGGCTGTCGTGCGTCAGAAACCTGGCCTTGACGTAGCTGTTGACAAAGAAGTTTCCGCGGACGGCTTTCTGAAGCGCCAACAGTTGGCGTGCATACGGCACGTAGAGCTTCACGCTAAATGCCGGGGAGGCGACCACCACACTGTTCCATGAGAAGTTCGGATTTCATGATTTGCGCTCCCGGGCGTCAGCGACCTCGTTCAACGCCGCGCGAACGCGGTTGACGATTGTGATTGCCAGGAGGACGACGAGTGTTGGCATCAACCAGTAGAGCCACGAGGGGAGGCCGCCGGCTAGGCCAAGCCACAAACCCAGGCCACCGAGGACGAGAGCTCTGTCGCTTTTCCCGAGAGGACCATCGTAGCGGCGCGAGGCGCCGGCGATCGCGCCGAGTGCGCCGGCAAATTCTGTCAGCGCGGCGAGAAGCGCCACAATCACAGTCTGAGCCGGTGAAAACGGGGCAACAAGTGAGAATGGCAGAATGAGGGCGGCATCTGAGACGACATCGCACAACTCGTTGAGAAACATTCCGAGCGTCGATTGCTGGCCGAATTCGCGCGCGAGCTTGCCGTCAATTGCATTCAACGCCATGCGCACGAACAGCCATAATGGCACCAGCAAGAAAATCGCTGGATGGTTGGGCCACTCGTAGCAAGCAAGAAGGCCAACGAGAATTGACCCGGCTGCGGCGGTCACAGTCACCTGATTGGCGGTGCCGCCCATCTCAAATATACGGCGCGCAAGCGGCCGCAGCAGCGCTTGGAAGCGTGGCTTCAAATCGTAAAGCGTCACGGGAGCCACCACGGCCATTTACGGCTGATTAGGGTGCACTATCGCAGCATCGCGTAAATCGAGAGTGCATAGCCGGAACGCAATTGGAGCTAGTTGCCCCTTGCAGAGCGCAGGGCTCGCCAATCGGGCAGGGGACGATCGCGGCGAGAGGGAAAGCCGACAGGTTTCCCCGTGACCGACGGACGCAATCGCATCGATCGGCGCAGAAATGACGACCTACGCCTTCAGCCGATATCCGGTCTTGAAGATCCAGTAGACGGCGGCGAGGCAGAGCCCGAGAAAGCCGAGCGTCACCAAGAGGCTCACGCCGAGGTTCACGTCGGAGATCTCGTAGAAGCTCCAGCGAAAACCGCTGACCAGGTAGACGACGGGGTTGAACAGCGTCACCGTCCTCCAGAACGGCGGCAGCATGTTGATCGAGTAGAACGTGCCGCCGAGGAAGGTGAGCGGCGTAATGACGAGGAGCGGGATCACCTGCAGCTTCTCGAAGCCGTCGGCCCAGATGCCGATCACGAACCCGAACAGGCTGAAGGTGAGCGCGGTCAGCACGAGGAAGGTCAGCATCCACACGGGGTGGGCGATCTCAAGCGGCACGAAGAACGACGCGGTGGCGAGGATGATGAGCCCGACGATGATCGACTTCGTCGCCGCCGCGCCCGACGTAGCCGATGACGATCTCGAGCGGCGAGATCGGCGCCGAGAGCAGCTCGTAGATGGTGCCGGCAAAGCGCGGGAAATAGATGCCGAACGCGGCGTTGAGCACGCTCTGCGTCAGGATCGACAGCATGATGAGCCCCGGCACGATGAAGGCGCCGTAGGAGATGCCGTCGATGTCGGTCACGCGCGAGCCGATCGCGGCGCCGAACACGACGAAATAGAGCGAGGTCGAGAGCACGGGCGACACAATGGTCTGCATGACGGTGCGCCAGGCGCGCGCCATCTCGAAGCCGTAGATTGCGTTGACCGCATGCCAGTTCATCGCGCCTGCCTTACGAGATCGACGAAAATGTCCTCGAGCGAGCTCTGCATCGTGTTGAGATCGTTGAAGGTGATGCCGGCGTCGGCGAGCGCCCTCAAGAGCTGCGTGATGCCGGTGCGCCCGGCCTTGGTATCGTAGGTGAACGTCAGCGAGTCGCCGCTCTCCGACAGCTCGAGATTGTACGGCTCGAGCTCCGGCGGGATCGCTCGGAGCATCTCGCGCAAGTGGAGGGTGAGCTGCTTCTTGCCGAGCTTGCGCATCAGCTCGTCCTTCTCCTCGACCAGAATGAGCTCGCCATTGGTGATGACGCCGACGCGGTCGGCCATCTCCTCGGCCTCCTCGATGTAGTGCGTGGTGAGGATGATGGTGACGCCGGAGGCGCGCAGGTCGCGCACGACCTGCCACATCTCCTTGCGCAGCTCGACGTCGACGCCTGCCGTCGGCTCGTCGAGAAAGAGGATTTGCGGCTCGTGGCTGAGCGCCTTGGCGATCAGCAGACGGCGCTTCATGCCCCCGGACAACGTCATGACCTTGTTGTCTTTTTTGTTCCAGAGCGAAAGGTCCTTGAGCACCTTCTCGATGTAGTCCGGCGCGGGCGCCTTGCCGAACAGGCCGCGGCTGAAGCTCACGGTGTTCCAGACCGTCTCGAAGGCGTCGGCGGTGAGCTCCTGCGGCACGAGGCCGATCATCGCCCGCACGGTGCGGTAGTCGGCGTCGATGTCGCGGCCGTCGACGGTCACCTCGCCGGCGCTCCGCGTGACGATGCCGCAGATGATGCTGATCAGCGTCGTCTTGCCGGCGCCGTTGGGTCCGAGAAGGGCGAAGATCTCGCCGCGGCGGATGTCGAGGGTGACGCTCTTCAGCGCCTCGAATCCGGTGGCGTAGGTCTTCGACAGATTCGTGATCGAGATGATGGGAGTCATCGGGCCCGCGGACAATTCCAGGGAGATAGGTATCTTTGGCTCGGAGCGCTAGCCGCGGGGTCGCGTCTGCGTGATGGCGGAGACGATGCAAACAGCCACGATGGCAAGTCCGCCCGCCAGGAACACGTCATTGGCCGCCCAATCTCCTTTCAGCGTCGCGAGCTTGTCGGACCCGACGAGATAGACGAGCCAGGTCGTTGCGGCAAGGCCGTGCAGGCCCGTGAGATAGAGCGGCGGCAGGGAGGCCGTTGTTCGCCTTCGCAGGCTTTGCGCATAGAGCACCAGGCCGAGAGCCGCGAGCATCGCGCCCGCGCCGTATTGCCAGGCGTGCCGCCAGGAAAGCTCGGAGAGCGTGTAGACTGCGAACAAAGCAAATGCGCCCCACGCATAGGTGAAAGCCGCGAGCCAGATGTTCGCCTCGATCGTGGATTTCACCGCGGAGGGCAGGCCGTCCGCCTCGGGATGGCGGCGCCCCACAGCGGCATGTTGATCGCGATCGCGGTTGCGAGAACCACGACCGCAAGGGCGCCGGCGCCAAGAGCGGTGAGGAGGTGGTCGCCCCTGCCGGCGCCAAGCACCATGGCGGAGACGGAAATCGCCAGCGCAAGCAGCAGCCACGGCGCGAGATGGCGCAGGGGGGTGCTGTAGTCAGGCGGTCTCCGGGGCTCGGGAACCATCGTCTAGCCCTGGACCTGCCGGCCCGTGCCGGGCCCCGTGAGAAGTGCGTGAGCAGTGATCGCCGCAAGCGACAGCGCGCCGGCGAGGAAGATATTGTTGGCGGCCCAGTCGGGTCGCTTCAGGGCGAGGAACTCCTTGTCGGGGTCGATGGCCAGACCCAGGACCGTCACGGTCATGCCGGCAAGCTGCGCGATCCCGAGATAGCGTCCGAGCTTGAGCATCGTCTCGTCGTCGCGCCCGCGGCCCGCGTCGCGCTCGAGGGCCCGGGAAAATCCGAGGCACAGCGCGCCCGCGACGGCGAAAGCGATGACGAACTGCCACCATTCGCGCCAGCTCAAGACGAAGACGTAGGTGGCGAAGAGCCCGAGCGAACCCCAGATCCACAAGAGGCCCATGTACTCCGCCGTCGACGCTTCGACGGCGCTCCGGCTCTCTCGGCGAGACAATCGAGCATCCCTCTCCCGGATCGCCATCGCCGCGCAGGCAAGGCTCGCCACCCCCGCCGCCGCAAGGTGCAGCGTCGGAGCGCCCGCCCGCGCGGTCAAGAGCAGCGCGACCACGCTCACAGCGAGGATGATGATGCAGGCGATCGACGACGGCATGGGTACCGGCTCCTAATGGGCAGTCAAATGGCGAGCAAGGGGAGCTCGGCGCTCCCCTCCCGCGTCCGAGCTAGGTCTTATAGTACTCCCGGTACCAGGCGACGAATCTTGCAACGCCCTCCTCGATCGGCGTCGAGGGGCTGAAGCCCACGTCTCTCTCGAGGCTCTCGACGTCGGCGTAGGTCGCCACCACGTCGCCGGCCTGCATCGGCAGCATGACCTTCTGGGCCGTAAGCCCGAGCGCCCGCTCGAGGCAGCCGATGAGATCCATGAGCTGAACCGGGCTGTGGTTGCCGATATTGTAGAGGCGGTAGGGAGCGTTCGACGTGGCGGGGTTTGGCGCGGCCCCCGACCAGGCGGGATCGGGCGCGGCCGGCCGGTCGACCGCCCTCACGACGCCTTCGACGACGTCGTCGATGTAGGTGAGGTCGCGGGCGTGGTTGCCATTGTTGAAGACTTCGATCGGCCGGCCCTCGAGCATGGCGCGGGTGAACTTGAACAGCGCCATGTCCGGGCGGCCCCAGGGGCCGTAGACGGTGAAGAACCTGAGGCCCGTGGCCGGAAGGCGATAGAGGTGCGCGTACGTGTGCGCCATGAGCTCGTTCGCCTTTTTGGTGGCGGCATAGAGACTCACGGGATGGTCGACGGCATCGGCGACCGAGAACGGCATCTTGAGATTGGCGCCGTAGACCGAGCTCGACGAGGCAAAGACCAGATGCCCGACGCGTTGGGCGCGGCAGCCTTCGAGAACGTTGAGGAAACCCACCACGTTCGAGTTGACGTAGGCGCGCGGGTTCTCGAGCGAATAGCGCACGCCGGCCTGGGCGCCGAGATGCACCACACGCTCCGGCTGTGCCTCGGCGAAGAGGCGCGCCATGGCGACACTGTCCTCGAGATCCGCCTTGACGAATGAAAACCCCTTGCGTCCCGTGAGGCGGGCGAGCCGCGCCTCCTTGAGGTTCACGTCGTAATACGCATTGAGGTTGTCCGTTCCGATAACCTCGTCTCCACGGCGAAGGAGGGCTTCGCACGTGTGGTAGCCGATGAAGCCCGCCGCACCGGTGACGAGCAGGCGCATGCCAACTCCCCTGGAAAGCTGAATTCCCGCGAGTGCTTAGCAGGACGGGCGAGCGGTGGCCAGCTTCGCCGTCTGGGCGGCGCAGGCCGAACCGGCGGCTGCAATGGGGCGGATAGCGGACGAAACCACTACTCGCGGTAGACCAGGACGGGAATGTGTCCGTGCGAAAGCGTCTTGGCGGTGACGCTGCCGAGCAGCAGCCCTGCGATCCCGCGCCGCCCGTGCGAGCCCATCACGATGAGGTCGCAGCCCTTTTCCTGGGCGGCGGCGAGGATGGCCTTGTGCGGGCTCGCGTCGCTCACCGCGACTGTGTCGAAGGCGACGCCTGCCGCCGAGGCCGTTTTTCCGAGGCGATCGAGGAGGCGCGTTGCGGCGACCTTGACGTTCGCCTCGTATTCCTCGGGCGGAAACATGACCGCAACCTCGCCGACCGCGATGCTCGCCCACGGCGCCGTCACGTGAACGAGCGTAACTTTGGCTCCTAGCGCCTTCGCCAGCTCGAGGCCCTGTGCGAGCGCCTTGTCGGAAAGCTCGGACCCGTCAACGGCGATCAAGACGTGCTTGTACATGAGGTCGTTCTCCGAGCGGCGCGGTCGAGGAATATCATCAGCGAGCCCCCTCTTGCGCCGCAATAGCGCCCAACACTACCTATAAGATGTTGTGGATAAATCGCGAATGGCGAATCCGGGCCCTCTTGGATAGGCGCAAAATCCCTTTGTGGCGGGTCGGCATGACACGTGTTGTTGCCGACGGGATCTCAACGCGAAAAGGAACAATTCAAAACCAGACGCGCATTGACGCGCATCAACGCTGATCCGGCCGCAAGGCGGCACAAGGATCGGCTAAACGGAGGAGCGCACATGAACGCACGGACGTCGAGGTCGATCGTCGACACGAACGGCATGGAGAACCCCGCGATTGCGGCCCTCGAAGCTTGGGTCAGCGTGAACCGGCCGATGATGGCGGCCCTCACCGAGCTCAACGGCCGCTTCATCGAGCAGGTCTCGAAGGCGAACAACGAGTGGCTCGGCTTCATTAACAGGCGCCTCAACGAGGATATAGCCGCCTCGCAGAGGCTCATGGAATGCCGGACGCTCCAGGACGTGTTTGCGGCCTACTCTGAGTTCATTCAGCGGGCCCAGCAGCAGTATCAGGCCGAGTTCCAGCACTTCGCTCGGCTCAACCAGAAGCTCGCGAATGAGACGGCGACAGTCCTCAATTCGCACATGGAGACGGTGGCTCAGGAGCTGCGCCACTAGCTCGGCTGCCTGAACGTCTGGGCCAGCCATTGAATGGGCTAGGTCCTGGTATGTCGCTTGGCGCCTGTGAGATGGCGCCTGAGTTCGAGGCAGCTCATACGGGCTCGTCCTTGTCTTTGCCGACGAGGGTGCGGCGCGCCAACGGGGACAGCAGGACGACGACGGCGAGAATCGCCAATCCGACCAGGAGCGCAACCGACACCTCGCCCGCGCCCGAGCCGAGAAAGCGCACGAAGAGCGCAACGATCAGATCATATTTCACGACGGCAATGGTGCTCGCGACGACGCCCGCGAGCTTGACTGCCAGCTCGACCTCCGGGCTGTGGCGGCGGAAGAAGAACAGCACCAGCAGCAGCGCCCACGCCCCGAAGCAGAAACTCATGAACGTCACGATGGGTTTGAAGCCCGTCTCCTGGCGCACGCCGTAGAGCGCATCCGAGGTCTGCACGAAAGCCTGGCTCATCAGCGGGAAGAAGATCATGGCGACGGCGCCCACGAGCACGCCGACCTCGATGCGCGAGATGAGGTCCGGATAGTGGCGCGTCACGCCGTCGTGGCGGATCGCGAGCAGGAAGCTGATGGCGAGCAGCACGAGGAGAAAGAAGACCTTCGTCGGCAGGAGCCAGGCGTGGACGAGACCCGTCTTCGAGCGCTGCTCGGGGTCTTGGTAGAGCGACGTGATCGCCTCCTGGAAGCGCTGCTGGGATCGGCAGCATTCGCTATCGGTGGAGAGCCTGGGTTGGGCCGAGAGCGGTGTCGAGGCGAAGCAGAAGCGCTTGCGCTCGGCCGAGGTCTCGCCCTCGATCAGGGGCTCCGGCTCGCACGAGCGCACGAACTCCTTGAGCCCGAGCCGCTGATGGCTCACGGCGGCGACGTTGGCAATTCCCTCGAGCAGCGCGATGCGCTCGCACGGCTTGGTGGCGCCCCCGCACCCGGCGGGCTCGCTCCTGTCCTTGGCGAGCGTCGCCGGCGCGATGTCCCACACCGAGCGGTAGCGGCTTTCGGCGAGCCCCGCGCCGATGACATAGGACGCTGCGGCGAGGACAAGGAGACCGATGAGGAAGCGCGTCTTGCCGAGCCTCACGTGGCGCCAATACATGTCGACGAAGGCGCACGAAGGGAGGTAGAAGGCGGCGAGCGCAACGAGCCCGAGCGTCGGGAAGAACAGGAACAAATGGCTGTCGTGGGTGGCGAGCGTCAGCCAGTCGGCATCGCGGAACTCCCAGGCCAAGAGCGCCGTCTCCCCGACGAAGGAGAGACCGAGGGCCGAGTAGACGAGGAATACGAGAGCGCGTGCGCCTGCGTGCATGGGGGTCGAACTGCCCGAATTTGGGGAATTTCCCTCAGCTCATTATGCGCGACGCCGCCCGCGCCCGCCTAGGGCCGGCGGGACACGGTCCCGGTATTGAGGGAGCATGGTAAAGTCAGCCCTTGGCGGAGAAATGACGCTCGGGGCCGTGAGCGCCGACATTGGAAGGATTTCATGAGCATATCGCTGACCAAGGCGGAGATTGCCGTTCCGGCGGAATGGGAGCCGCAGAAGGCCATATGGACGGCCTGGCCGGCCGACCCGCTGCAATGGGACGGAGAACTCGACGCGCCGCGGCGGGACGTGGCGGCGCTCGTGCGCGCATTGAGCGAAGGGAACACCGTGCGACTGCTGGTCAACGGGGCCGAGGCCGAGGCGTCGGCCCGAGCCGCCGTGGGCGCCGCCGTCGACCTCGTCCCCGCGCGCTACGGCGACATCTGGCTGCGCGACACGGGCCCCATCTTTGCGCGGATCGCCGGAGCCCCGGCTGCGCTCCGTTTCAGGGTCAACGGCTGGGGCGGCAAAGCCGATATCCCCGGCGACGAGACGGTCGGCGACGACATCGCGCGCATCTCCGGGACACCGATCCGCCGCTTCGATTTCGTCCTCGAAGGCGGCGCGGTCGATCACGACGGGAGCGGCACCGTGCTCGCGACGTGCCAGACGCTCCTAAATCCCAATCGCAACGGCTGGACGAAGGAGCAGGCGGAGGCCGCGCTGCGCGACGCCCTCGGCGCGACGAAAATCGTCTGGATCGATGAGGGACTCAAGAACGATCATACCGACGGGCACATCGACAACCTCGCCCGCTTCGTCGCGCCAGGCCGCGTCGTGTGCCAGTCGCCTGCCGGAGCCGACGATCCCAACGCGGAAACGCTCGAGGCCATCGCCCGCACGCTCGAGGCGGCCACCGACGCGGCCGGAACGAGGCTCGAGGTCGTGCGCATCCCCGGCGCCGGTCAATATCGCAATGCGCTTGGCGAGGCTTCACCCGCGTCGCATATGAATTTCATCATCGCCAACGGCATCGTCGTCATGCCGGTCTACGGGACGCCCACGCAAGGCGCGGCGCTCGAGGCGTTGCAGGCCGTGTTTCCGGGGCGCAAGGTGGTCGGCGTGCCGGCGCAGGGTGTGCTCGGCTCGGGCATGATCGGCGGCGGCTCCTTCCACTGCATCACTCAGCAGGAACCTCTCTAGATGAAGAAGCGCTTGATCACGGTTGCCGCCATCCAAACGGCCTACGGCCACGACATGGCCGCCAACATCGCCAAGACCGAAGATTTCGTGCGCGAGGCGGCGCGGCGCGGGGCCGAAGTCATTCTGCCCTCCGAGCTGTTCCAGGGGATCTACTTCCCCACCAAGCAGGAGCCGAAGTGGTTCGAGACCGCCTATCCCGTGGGCGAGCACCCCTGTGTGATCGCCCTTCGCAAGCTCGCCCAAGAGCTCGGCGTCGTGATCCCGATCTCCTTTTTCGAGAAGGACGGGCCCCGCTACTACAACAGCGTCGCGATCGCGGATGCGGACGGCGCCATCCTCGGCGTCTATCGCAAGAGCCACATCCCCGACGGTCCCGGCTATCAGGAGAAGTACTATTTCCGGCCCGGCGACACGGGCTTCAAGGTCTGGACGACGAAGGCCGGCACCATCGGCGTCGGCATCTGCTGGGACCAGTGGTACCCGGAGACGGCGCGCGCCATGGTGCTCGCCGGCGCGGAGGTGCTGTTTTACCCGACGGCCATCGGGTCCGAGCCCTATGACCCCACGCTCGACACGCATGGGGCCTGGCAGCGGGCGATGCAGGGCCATGCCGTCTCGAATATCGTCCCGGTCGTCGCCGCCAACCGCATCGGGCTCGAGGACAACGGCGGGGTGAAGCAGTCCTTCTACGGCCACTCCTTCATCGCCGACCACATGGGCGAGCTGGTCGAGAGCTTCGGCGACAAGGACGAGGGGGTGCTCGTGCACACGTTCGATCTCTCCGAGATCGAGAGCTATCGCGCGAGCTGGGGCTTCTTCCGCGACCGGCGCACGGACCTCTACGCGAAGAGCATCGTGTGAGGGGGCGAGCTCTCGAGCGCTACATCCTGTTGAGCGCGAGACCGGTCCGGGGATCGCGGCCGCCGCGGTAGACGTAGGTGCGCTCGGACCAACCGCTCGCGGCTGAGCCGTCCTCGCGCACGGCAGCGCCATCCGAGGCTGAACCATCCGGGGCCCAACTATCGGAGGCGGAACGGTCCGCGTCCGAGCTCTCCGCCGCATAGGCGTTGCCGAAGTATGCGGATTGTGCGGACGTGCCTTCCTGCGCGAACTGTGTTCCGTTGAACTGCCACTGCAGCGACGCTGTCTGGTCGGCCGGCGTTGCACACCCGCCTGCCGCAAGCGGGAGCGCAAAGACCGCAACAATCGCAAGGTATGAAACTGACCGACGTGCCATTTATTCCTCCCGGCTTAGCCAGCATTGGTAAGGATGAACAGGCCGATGCCGACGAGAGGAGCCGCCAAGACAGCTGCAATGCTGATCAAAAATGGCACTTTCAACATGACACCACTCTACGCAGGGACCCGCCACGATCAGTGGCGCAGTCGAACGATACCGAGACCTGGCGGGCGGCACATCCCCCCAATCGGGGGAACGCGACTGGCGCCGTTGGGGGAGGCAGATTGGCGCACGCCGAGATTGGATGGATAACGCGCGTGATGGGCGAATTGTTCAGCGTTCGCAGAGATTTTCCCGCCAAACGGACTAACCGACGTTCACGACTTATTTTTTTGGACGCGAGACAAGAGATGTAATACGCTTCCCGGGCGCGGCGATCGTTTCTGTGCGTTGGAGCGCGCGCAGATGGACCACGTTGAGGTGCTGCGGGATTCCGGTCATTCATTACCTGCCGGCTTGGCCCACATTCCTTTGACCAAGACCATCCCGCCTGCGGTAGGGAAGTTGACGGTTCCGAGAAATAGGCTGCTGGGTCTTTGCGACAAAGCAGCGGAGCGCCGGCTTGTCCTGATCAAGGCGCCTGCCGGCTACGGCAAGACCACGGCGGCGGCCGAATGGTGCAAGCGCCTCAGCGAGCAGGGGGCCGTCGTCGCCTGGCTCAGCCTCGACGCCGAGGACGACGAGCCGACCGAGTTCGCACACCAATTGACCAAGGCTATCGAGAATGCCTCGGCGGAGCTCGGCCAGGAGGCCGCCGAGCTCCTGAGATCTTCGAGTCTGGTGCCGGCACGCAATGTCCTGTCCGCGATCGTCAATGCGGTTTCCGAGAGCGACCGCGAGATCTATCTGGTGCTCGACGATCTGCATCTCATCTCCGACCGGCGCTGCCATGACCTGATCATGTACCTTCTGCGGTACGCGCCTTCGAACCTTCACATCATCATCACGTCGCGCATGGAGCCTCCGCTCGCGCTGTCGAAATTGCGCCTCGATGATCATGTCGTCGAGATCGATGCCTCCTTGCTCCAGTTCGACTTGGAGGAAGCCCGCGATTTCCTCGGCACCGACCTCGCCGGCAAGCTCAAGGCCGCCGGCGTCGCGAAGCTCTACTCGGCGACGGAGGGCTGGCCGGCGGCGCTGCAATTGGCCCGGATCTCGTTGCGCAACGCGCCCGATCCGATGGCGCATGTGCTCGCCCTCTCCGGGACCACGCCGAATATTTCGCAATATCTGGAAGATACGCTTTCCATCCTGCCCAAGGAGGTCGTCGACTTCCTGTTGCGTTCCTCCATTCTCGACCAGATGAACAGCGAGCTCTGCGAAGCCGTGACCGGCATGCCGAACGGGTCGGCCATGTTGCAGGCGCTCGAGCGCGAGCAATTCCTGCTCATTTTGCTGGACGAAGCCGAAGGCTGGTATCGCTACCACAATCTCATGCGGGAGTTCCTGTTGGGCCGGCTCCGGGCGCGGAGGGGCGAGGAGGTCGCAGACCTCAATCGCCGGGCCTATCGCTGGTACGAGGAGCGAAATCTGTGGCGGGAGGCCGTCCACTACGCGATCGCCGCCGGCGACTACCACGAGGCTCTCGAGTTCATCGAGAACTGCGCGATGTCGCTCGTTGTCACGGGCGATCTCTTCACGCTGCTCAACTGGGAACGCCATTTGCCCGCGGAGCTCATGAGCGGTCAGCTCGAGGTCAAGCTGGCGCTCGCTTGGGGCATGGTCCTCGTCACGCGCTTCAAGGAAGGGGATAAGCTTCTGACGCAGGTCGAGAAGGCGACGGAGGGGGGCGAGCGCAGCGATCTATGGTGGAGATGCCGCGCGCTGCGCGCCGTTCTCTACGCGTTGCGCGACGACAGCGCGCACGGCGCGAAGCTCGCCATCGACTGCCTTCACGGCCATTCGTTCGATCCGTTCAACTACATCGCGCTGTGCAATGTTACCCGCTATGCGCATCTGAGAACGGGGAACTGGGCTGCGTTCCACGGGGTGCCGACACCGGAATTCCCTGCCGGCGAGACGTCGTATGTGCTGGCCGAGAACTATCGGCTTTGCCTGCAAGGCATTGCGGCGGCGAAGCAGCTCAAGTTCGACGAGGCGCTGGAATACTACGCGGCGGCAAGGGACCTTGCGGAGAAGTACGTCGGGTCGAAGTCCGTCTCGGCTCAGATGGTCACCGGGCTGGTTGCGCAGGTGAGATACGAGCAGGGAGCCGCGCACGATGCCGAGCTGTCGGTGCTCGACTCGTTGGATCTCATCGAGACGACGGCCTTTCCACGAGGCGTTCTTCAGGCGTTTCTGACCTTGGCCCGGGCGGCGGCAGGGCGCGGCGACTTGCAGAGAGCGCTCGTGCTGCTCAATCGCGCGGAGAGGCTCGGGTGGGATCGGGGATGGGGGCGCGTGGTCGCTGCCCTTCTCGTCGAGCGAACTCGAATTCTGTTGGCCGACGGCAATCTCAGCGAAGCCGTCTCGCTGCTTCAGGTGTTCGAAGGGCTCAAGGCGAAGCATCCCGCATCGAAGCCCTGCTCGTGGGCGGAGATCCACATCCATGCCATGATCTCCCAGGGACTGATCGCGGGCGCCACGGGACACACGGAGGACGCCGTCGCTTTCCTGGAGAAGGCCTTCAACATGCTTCTCTCGATCGGCGATCGCGTCGCGGCCATGAGGGTCGGAGCCGACCTCGCGCTGGCTTCGGCACGCTCGGGCGCGATGGAAAAGGCCTTCGCCACGCTCGAGCAGGTCGCGGCGTGGGCGGCTAGAGTGAACAGCGCGACCTTCATGACCGAGCACGGCGACGAGATCGGCCGCCTCCTGCTGTCGGCCGAGGAAAAGGGGCTTTTCTCCGGCGACGTGCAGCGGTTCGTATCCGAGCTGCTCGAGAAGCTCTACGATCGCAAAGAAAGGCAAAGCGAGCCCCCAGCGGTGCGCGAGCGCCAAGTGCTCACAAATCGCGAAGGATCGATCATAACGTTCATTGCCGAGGGCCGCTCGAACAAGGAAATCGCCCGCGAGCTCGGCGTCACGCCCGAGACGATCAAATCCCACGTCAAGCGAATCTTCCAGAAGCTTTCGGCGGAGACGCGCGCGCAAGCCGTCGTCCGCGCCCAGTACCTCGGCATACTGGGTCTCGGCGGCCATGCCGCTTCTCAAGGGCAATCGGGCGTTGGCAAGCCCGCACTGCCCACTCACTAAGTCTCACACTTCGCCCGACTCGCGCCCCGCTCACGCCGCAAGAGGGCTGCAAGGGTGAAGTTGCGGAGGGCGCTCGCACTTTTCTCCGATGCCGTAAATGGGGCTCACGGTGGAGGACCCGTCCGCGAGTGCTTCCAATGCGGCGATATCTTTCAGGCGAACGCCCGCCGGAAACGTCGTCTCGATAAGTCCGCGGCGCTCGAACTCGCCGAGGATCGCCGAGAAGTCTTCGAGACTGAGATCCAGCAAGTCGGATTCTGTCCCGCATTGCCAGAAGTCCGCGATCGTGTCGGCGCGCCGCCCCTCGCGCAGGTTGCTTCTGTAGAGAGCAGTGAGAAGCGCGGCGACGCGCTCGACGGGGCGCCGTCGTCCCGCTTCGCGCAGATCGTCCCGGCGGGCCTCGAACTCCCGATCGATAGCGGTCGCAAGCCTGGCCTCGGCTCTGGCGTCGCCGCTGACGAGATCGCCGACGGCGTTGAGCGGATGACACGTGACGCGCGTCTCGACCATTGCGCGTGCGGTGAGAACATGGGTCTCGAGGAAGCCCAACCCGACGAGGTCGCCGGCAAAGAGGAATTCGATCGTCGTGGGGCGATCAATTCCCTCCTTGCCGTAGACGCAGATTACCCCGCTCTCGACTCGGTAGATTTCAGTCTTGGGGTCGCCCGCCCGAAAGAGGAGGTCGTGGGCTTCGAGGAAGCGGACCTCCTCCTCGCAGGGCCCGATGGCGAAAATGTCGTGCCCCTCGGCAAAGGAGCGGCGCAAGGGATGCGCAGCGGCGTCGGTCGAAATCTCCGAAGTTACGCAAACCATTGTTTACTCCCTCACTTTTTGTTGCCCCTGAACTGGGCAAGAAAAGCCGCCGGATGAGCGCCCCGAGGAAACGCTAGCGGAGCCCAGGGAAAGAATTTTTCCCCCGATTGGGGGAGGCGGGGTGCGACATGACGGGGGATGAGCAGGGAGGGATCACGCAAGCTCGCGGCCCGTCGCGAGATTTTTGACAGCAAAATCAAAGGACAAGCGTTCAGCTCAATCTGTAATGTTGCGCGAGCCCCGATGCGAGGACAGACGTGAGTCCGCCAATGGCGGGCGTACGCTGCTTTGGAGTCAAAGCCCCTTGCACTCCCGGGTGTAGCCATTTGTGCGGGACTTTCCCGAGGGTGGGCAGACTTGTTCCTTCCCGCTCGGCGCCTGGAGCGGTGTCGCTGCGCTAAGCCTTCTGGAGGTTTCGGTCGCATCTGGTTTTGAGGGCGACGCCATCGCGCCGGCGGCCGACAACCCGAGGGCGAGCGCGGCGGCAGCACTCGACAACAGACGATTGCTCAACATTGGTCTCCTCTCCTCCTACGATGGTGGGCGGCTCTTGCGCATGTCGGGGCCGCAGGCGATGGAGATAACGACAGCGAAACCGAAAGGGTTTGTCGCGAGGGGCGAACAGTGCGGCCTCGCGCGAATGCCCGCCGCTTCAACAAGAAGCCGACGCAACCGAGCGCCGGCCAGTTGCTGGGAGGAAACGCCTTCAGAAACGGTGCCAAAATCGTTCGTGGCCACAATGTCGCAGCGGCCAAGGCGGGCCATCCGGCATGAAATCCGACCAGGTACTCGGGCTGGTGTAGCCCTAGGCACGAGAGCCCTCGGTATTCTTCAGCCCCTGCAAATGGCGAGTTCGATATTCCCTCACTTACCGCCAGTGCATGGAACTGCCATTAGATGCCGAGCGGCGTCCGCACCAGGGTTCGACAGTGCGAAGCGCTGGGCGAATTCTCCGTGGCCGAGCAGATTCTCCAGATCCTAATTGATGAGCAGGATCACCAGATCGATTTGGCGACGGCACTCGGAGATGAGGTTCTGGATGTCGTGGAGCCGCGGACGAGCCGCCAAACCCGCTAGCGTCGGTTGATCGAGGTTCATCTCAACCTGGATCTGGAAGTGCAACGGGCCGCTCGAGTTAGCCTCTTCGAGAGGACAGAAAGTGCAAGAAACCGCGCAGGTGGCACCATGGCACACGCAAAGCAACAGACCGTGCAAGTGGAAAGGTCGCAGGGCATCCTGCAGCCAGGCACAAAGGCCCCCGACTTCAAACTGCATGTCACTCCAGACCAAAGCTTGACGCTCGGCGAGCTAGCCGGCAAGCCGGTTGTCCTTGCTTTCTATCCCGCCGACTGGAGCCCTGTTTGTGGTGACCAGATGGCGCTCTACAACGAGGCTCTGCCGGAGTTGGAAAGGTTCGGAGCCGAGATTCTCGGCATCTCAGTCGACGGGGCTTGGTGCCACGATGCATTTGCCAAGCATCTCCAGATCCATTTCCCGCTGCTCTCGGACTTTGAGCCGAAGGGCGCTGTGGCCAGGAGCTATGGCGCCTATCGGGAGGCCGATGGCTTCTGCGAGCGGGCCCTGTTCGTGATCGACCGCAACGGCATTATCTCCTGGAGCTATCTTTCTCCCGTTGCCGTCAACCCCGGCGCCGACGGCATCCTTCAAGCGCTTGAGAAGCTGACCGGTTAAAGGAGCGCTCCCGCAATGGCCAGCTTGCAAATTCCAGTGACGTCCGCTGATCACGCTCAGGGTGACCTGAACGCGCCCATCGCGCTAATCGAATACGGAGACTACGAGTGCCCGTCCTGCGGCATTGCGTTTCCCATCGTCAAGGATGTTCAGAGGCATTTTGGCAAGCGCCTTTGCTTCGTGTTCCGCAACTTTCCGCTGACCCAGATCCATCCTGAAGCCGAAAGCGCGGCCGAGACCGCGGAATTTGCCGGAGCGCGCGGAAGCTTTTGGGAGATGCATGATGCTCTCTTTCTAAACCAGACAATACTTGGGCCGCCACTCTACCTGCAACTGGTAGAAGCATTGGGCCTTCCCACCGCCGCTCTCGCTGAAGCGCTGAAAGATCGCACCTTTAGAGCTAAGGTCCGGGACGACTTCAGGGGTGGATTAAAGAGCGGCGTGAATGGGACGCCGACCTTCTTCATCAACGGCCGGCGCCACGACGGACCCTTCGACCTTGAGGATCTGATCGCGGCGATCGAAGCGGAACTGGCACGCGCATAGGCAACTACAAAGGCGGTCAGCGATGGATCGGCGGACATTTCTACTTGCACCGATTGTGGCGGCTATCGCGGCGCGTTCGGCAAGGGCGTCTCCGATCGACCCCAAACAGACCTTCGTCCTCCAGCATGAGGATATAGCTTTCGACCCCTGGAACGGATTGCCGCCGGGCAGCGGTGAGATGGCCAAGCTTTACGGCGATTTCGACAAAGCCGGTCCCTACTTGGTCCTCATGAAATGGCATCCGGGTTGGTTCAGCGCGCCCCATAGCTATGCGACGGATCGTATCCAGATGGTCTTGTCGGGAACGTGGTGGGTGAACAGCGGCGCCGACTTCGACCCGAGAATGGCCGTGCCTGTGGCAGCCGGAGGCTTCGTCAAGCGAACCGCGCGCACATTTCACTATGACGGCGTGCCCGGCGGCATCAAGGAACCTGTCGTCGTGGCGGTGTTCGGGGTCGGTCCCGTCGACATCGAGCTCGCCGATCCGAAGTTGCCGGCCTGGCGGCAGGTGTGAATTCAAGCAGTGGCCGCTCGGTGCCGTTCACGGCAGCACTCTTAGCTCCCTTCGAAGGTCCCGTTCGATATTCTCCCGGTTATCTGCGCCGCCCGAACCCCGATATGCAGGCGACCACGCGATAATGGATTCGCGCGAGGTCAACGAAGGACATAGCGAATGACAAGTAATCGATTTTTGGCGGGCTGCGCCGGCGCCATCGCGCTGGCGCTTTCGACGGCCACCGGGGCTGCGGCTTCGGTCCTGCCTCCATTGTCTGGGCTGTCGCTCGCCGATAGCGGCTCTGCGATCACGCAAGTTCGCGGCGGCGGTGGAGGAGGCATTGGCGGCGGGTTTGGCGGCGGATTCCACGGTGGCGGAGTTGGCGGCGGCGGAGGAGGCGACGGTGGCGGGTTTGGCGGCGGATTCCACGGTGGCGGAGTTGGCGGCGGCTTCCATGGAGGCGACTTCCACGGCGCTGGAGGCGACGGTGGCGGGTTTGGCGGCGGCTTCCACGGTGGCGGAGTTGGCGGTGACTTAGACGGTGGAAGAGTTGACGGCGGCAGAGGCGCAGGCTACGGCGGCCTGCACCATTGGCGTGGCTATGCCTATCCTTATATCTATGCCGGCCCCTACGCCTCCTACGACTATGGAGACGGCTGTTGGTGGAGCAAGCTGCAGCATCATTGGGTGTGCCCCGGCAATTGATCGCGAGTTTGGCGCACCCTTGGCAGAGGTCCTCACGGGCCTCTGCCATTTGCTACGTCGTGCCGGCGCGTCCTCCCTTACCAGCGGCGGCAGGTTGCGCGCATTCCTCTACACAGCGTGCAAGATCAGAGAGATTCTGGTGCAATTGCTCGAGCGCGAAGCCAAGTGCAAATACGTGCTCGGCTTCACTGCTCGATAGCATGCGCGTCAGCCCCTCGTTTCGAAGTGCGGTAATCTCGGACGTGTAAGCCGCAAGCGCGGCTTCCATCCGATCGAGAGACGGCGGAGAGCTCCGCGATACGAGCGCGCGTGCGCTTGCGTGCATGAAATCGCTAACGCTCGCGCCTAGCGGCTCGAGCAGCGGACCAAGACGGTGCGCAAAGACATCCGGCAGCGGCAGCACGCCTGCGCGGCCGATGATGACGAGATCATGTCTCAGCCTCAGCAAGGTTCGCGAAAGCGGAGCCGGGTCGGGTTCTGCCGCGAGATTGACGAGGCGCTCGCGATGCGCCTCGGTCGCGACTGCTTGGAAGGCAGTGACGGAGCGGCCGATCTCATCATGGTGGTGCCCGATCTCGATCGGATCCGCGTGTCGCGTGAAGCCTGCCAACAGCTTGGGCAGGGCGCTCGCCAGTTGGTCGAGGGCGCGGGCGGCCGCGTCGAGGCCCAGACGATGAGCTCGGTCAGGAAGCACGAGCAGCGAGACGACCACCGCGACGGCGCAGCCGAGGGCGACCTCGAACAATCGATAAAGTGCCGATTCGATTGGGCCTTCGCCCAGCTGGCTCGAGATCAGCAGCACGATCACGCCTGTGAAGGGGGCGACGCGAAAGCTGGGGTTGAGCGCTGCCGCATAGGCGAGCGGAGCCACCGTGAGGGCAAGGACGCCTGCCATCGCGAGTGGTGTCGCATGGGGGAGGAGCGCTCCAAGGGCACCGGCGTAGATGACGCCTCCCAAGGTCCCGATAACGTACTCGGTGGTCGCGCCCAGCGATCCGCCAACGCTCAACTGGGTGACCAACACGGCCGTAAGGACGGCCCACAGTCCGTGCAAGGGAATGGGCAAAAGGTGGGCGAGCGCGTAGGCCAATACGGCCGCAACAGTCACGCGCAGACAGAAGCGCAACGGGGCTCTGTACGCGCTGAGCTGAGTGCCCACGATAGACAAGATAGCCGCCGTCTCCATGCCTGCGGTTCCCCTGCGCGCTGAAATTCAACGGCACCGGCAGCCGGCTCGACACCTATTTACTGCATCGTTGATGCACTCGCCAAGCTCACGAAGCCGTGGCGACAAATGACCCCGCCATCTCGGGTTAGATCGACCACGCGATTTGGTCAGTTCGAGTCTAATCATCACGGGATTATACTGCGGACGACACGGGGTATGTGCTGGCTAAGAATTCGCGGCTCTCAGCTTTCTGCACCTCGCCGGCATCCCTCGCCGCAAGCTGGCCGATCGCCGACCAGTCGAGCTTGTCACCGCCATTGGCCAGCAGCGTAAGGAACCGATCGTGCAGAAGGCTGCAGAGCGGCATCGGCACGCGAAGTTGGTCGGCGGCGGCGAGGGCAAGGCGAATGTCCTTGGAACCCAGCGGCGCCGCGAAGGCAGCCGGCTCGAACTTTCCATCGGCGATCAACCTGCCATAGGTCTTGTAGACGGGGGCAGCGAACAGCGTAGAGGTCAGGAACTCGACATACCGGTGCCGGTCTATACCGGCCTTGGCGACCAGCGCCATGGCCTCGCCAAGGGATTCGATGACGGAGGCGCTGAGAAAGTTGCCACTGAGCTTGATGAGGTTAGCGGCGCTCGGCGTCTCGGAGAAGACGAAGGTCTTTATCGCGATGGCCTCGAAGAGAGGCGCCGCGTCCTTAAGCGCATCGGATGCTCCGGCGGCAACGACATAGAGCTCCCCGGCGGCCGCCACGTCGGGCCGTCCAAAGACTGGTGCTGCGACGTAGCGCTGCCCGGCTTTCGCATGCGCTTTGGTAAGCCGCTCCGACAAGGCGACACTGATCGTGCTCGAGGAAATGTGGATCGCGCCCTTGGCAAGGCTCGCAAGCAAGCCTTGGGCCCCGAACACCACACTTTCGACGGCGTCGTCATTGGCCAGCATGGTTATGACGGCGTCGCCCCCGCAGGCCTCGGATGGAGCGGAGGCGATCTTTGCGCCCAGGGCGACGAGCGGCTCCGCTCGTGCGCGCGTCCGGTTATAGACGGTTACCTCGTGTCCGGCCTTTAGAAGGTTTGCCGCCATGCCCGTGCCCATGTGGCCCAACCCAATGAATCCAACCTTCATGACGTCGTCTCCTTCAGGGTTCCAATACCGCTCTGTCGCTGCGAAACCATATGCTGGGCAACGATTCGAGCACGTGCGCTTCGCAGGACCCCAATGCTGTAATTCAGCGAGTCCTGCTCCTCCGGATCGAGGCGAGGCGTGAGCACTTCCTCTACACCGGCCGCCCCAATCACACTTGGGAGAGAGTAAGTTACCCCTTGTTCGGTGTGATAAGAGCCTACTGGGGCAACCAGCTTCTCGTCGTGAAGCACCGCCTCGATTAGGCGCGCGATCACGATTCCGATCCCATACTGACTCGCGCCGATGCCTTCGATGATATTGATATTGGCAAGGCGCACTGCTTCGTCGACACGCGCTTTGATTGCCTGCTCACTTAGTCGACGCTGCGCGACTACTTCATGCCAGGGCACGTTACCGATGGTTGCGCCAGACCAATGGAGCAATTCGCTCCTGCCGTGTTCGCCCAGGACGTCAGCTTGAACGGATCTAGGACTTATACCAAGAGCCTCACCAAGGTGCAGACGAAACCGCAAGCTGTCGAGGTATGTTCCTGTGTCGAATACGTTGACGCCTGGTGCCAAATCGCGAACCACATCAGCCAGCGGATCTGGCGGATCGGTCGCCACTAGGATGACCGCATCAGGCGCCTCGGCAACGATCTGGGGTACCACGTCGTGTATGACTTGAACGTTCTGCTCGAGCAACCGCAAGCGTCCCGACTGATCTTGGCGGTCAGTCGCGCCGCCTGTCTTCTCATTCACTCCTGCAGCGATGACCACGACACCTGCCCCTGCCAGCTGTCGATAGTCCCCCGCACGAATTCTCGTCGACGCCCCGAGTAAGGCGCCGTAGCTCATATCGAGCGCGACGGCCCTGCTCACGTTCGCATTGCGATTGACCAGGATGAGCTCCTGGGCTGAACCGCGCTGCAACATGGCGAGGGCCGCAGCCCGTCCGACGGATCCAATTCCGACAATGCCGGCCTTCATCAGGTCACCTTCGCCGTCTGTTCCCCGGCTGCCGTCGTCTCCCGGCGGCGTGCCGGCGGCGGCGCCATGAACTCCGGCCCTACCGGGTCCTTGATCGTCTCGGCGAGAATGCGATCGATTTCGCGCATGGCGGCCTCGTCGATCGTCCAGCCCATCACGTCCTGCGCCGGCCTCAGCTGATCTGGCCGCCTGGCGCCCCAGAGCGCGATGATCCTGTCGTCGCGATCGAGCAGCCAGCGGACGGCGAGCGCAAGCACGGTCTTGCCGAAGCGCTCGCGCGCGAACGCATCGAGGCGACGGGCGGCCGTGAGATATTGCGCGAACCTCGGCGGGTTGAACTTGGGGTCGATCTTTCTCAAATCGTCGCCTTCGAATTTCGATGCCGTGTTGATCTTGCCCGTAAGCAAGCCGCGGCAAAGCGCTCCATAGGCGAGCACCGCGAGGCCGTTGCGCTCGGCGTAAGGCAGCACATCGCTCTCGATCTCCCGCTCGAAGAGATTGTACGGAGGCTGCACGGCGTCCAAGGAGGCTCCGGCGCGGAAGCGGTCCATCTGCGCGGGGCTGAAATTGCTGACGCCGATGGCGCGAATTTTCCCGGCACGCCGAAATTCCTCTAGCGTCGCGGCGGTCTCCTCGAGAGGAACCGTCTCGTCCGGCCAATGCACCTGGTAGAGGTCGATGACATCGGTCTTGAGGCGTCTGAGCGAATCCTCGAGCCCCTGGCGCAGGCGCTTCGGCGAGGAATTGCGGAATACCTTGCCGTCGCGCCACTCGAGGCCGACTTTCGTGGCGATGAGCGCGCGCTCGCGCCGGCCGCCGGCCAGCGCCTTCCCGACCAGCTCCTCCGATCGGCCGAAGCCATAGGCCGGCGCCGTATCGATCAGGTTGATGCCGCTGTCGACGGCGGCGTGTATCGTGCGGATGGCGGCTTCATCGTCGCCGCCGCCCCACATCCAGCCGCCGATGGCCCATGTGCCGAGAGCAATGCGCGACGCCGGCATCGGCAGGCCTGCTATGTCAAAATGCTCCATCGTCAACTCCTTCTAAGTGCCGGCCGGACGTTCGGCGCAGCCGGCAGATACCGGGGCGTCGCTACAATGGTCTTGCGTGGCGGCACCCCGCGTCCGCTGATATGGCACGTGCCGCAAGTAGGATAATGTGGGCAGAGCCGAACACTCCATTCATCCTGGCCGAACGAATCAGCCTCGGGCCGGGCGCCTGATACGGCCGGGCCGGACTTCGCGTGGCGGCGCAACGCCTCAGCGGCACCGTGCGAACGCCGGCGTGCGTTCGCTGCTCGGCAATCATGGCCGGCAGGAAGGTCTCTCCGAGACCAGACGCGGTGCGATCAGTATGGGGGCGGCTTGCGCAGGCGCTGAGTTTTGGCTGCCTCGGTCCACCATGCGAGATCGTCGGCAAAACGGGGAAACAGCTTTTGCAACGTGGTCCCGCCCGTGCCGATCGGCATCCCGTCGACATCGAGCGCATCGCTGATGGGACCCACGGCGAGCGTGCTGGAAACAACAACCATGCCCATCTCGGACAGCGTGCCGTGCCACATCAGGCTTGCCCTGGCGCCCGAAATCTTGCCGGCCGAGTAGCTGGCGATCGCGGCCGGACGCCAGAACCATTCCTCGAGAAAATGATCGGTGAGATTCTTGAGGCCGGGCTGCATCCCCCAATTGTACTCGCCGGTCACGAACACAAAGGCATCAGCCGCTTTGATCTTGGCGGCCAACTCTTCCATCGCAGGAGGCGCGGTGCCCGGCGCGAACTCTTTGTACATCCGGTCAAGGATGGGCAAGCCGACGGCTTTGGCGTCGATCAGCTCCGCGTCGTCGCCGCGGCTGCGCAGCCCCGCGACGATGTACCTCGCCAACCGGATGCCCGCGCGATCGCTGCGATAAGATCCATAGAGCACAAGAATCCGGTCGTTCATGGCAAGCTGATCCTTTCGCGACGATCTCCCCGACATGAGAAAGAGCACAGTCGGTCTCACCGGGGGCTTTTGATGATAGACGAAGGAGATTGGTTTGAATGCTACGCAGCTGTTGCGTAAACATGAGGAAAAGGTTTTCCAAACCTAAGGAGCTCGACATGAGCAGTACTCAGGTGCGCAGTGAAACTGCAATCGAGACCCCGAGAGCGCGGAAGGTCGACATGAAGCTCGAGGTCGTCGTCATCCCTGTTTCGGACGTCGATCGCGCGAAGGCCTTTTACGGCGGTTTGGGTTGGAGGCTCGACGCCGATTTTGCCTCCGGTGACGACTGGCGCGTGATCCAGTTCACGCCGCCTGGCTCCGGATGCTCGGTCATCTTCGGCAAGAACGTCACTGCAGCGCCACCCGGCTCCGCCCGGGGCCTGTACCTGATCGTCTCCGACATCGAGGTCGCCCGGAATGAACTGCTCCGCCGCGGCGTCGAGATCAGCGAGGTGTTCCACGGCGCCGGCGACGTGCATGCCGGCACAGACGAACCGTACTTGTCGGGGCGGCTCCGGGTCAGCGGTCCCGATCCCGAGCATCGGAGCTACGGCTCGTTCGCCTCGTTCAGCGATCCGGACGGCAACGGCTGGCTGTTCCAGGAGATCACCGAGCGATTGCCCGGACGCGTGGACGCGGACACGACATTCGCCTCGTCGACTGAGCTCGCGGCCGCGCTCCGGCGTGCGGCGGCGGCGCACGGCGAGCACGAGAAGCGGACCGGCCAGCATGATGCGGACTGGCCCGACTGGTATGCCGAGTACATTGTCCGGGAGCAGGCCGGCAAGCCGCTGCCGTCATGAGCAGCGGCCACGACGTCATCGCCAGCGGCGGCTCCCCGGGCGAGCACTATGCGCGGACAGCTCAGGCTACCTCCGCGGATACGCCGTGAAAACGTAATCCTTTGCCTCCACGATCGTGTGGCACGCGAACCCGCACTTGGCGTCGTTTTCCTGCGGCGGCTGGTCAGCTGAGGTGGCGGGCGAGAACGTGTCGGACGCGGCGTCATACTTGAAGGCCGCCCATCCCCAATTGCCGCTGTCCGCGAATCTCTTGCTGTCCCTCACCATGAAGTCAACGTCGTGCAAGGTGCCCGGCACCCTTGTCGTCGGGTCGGGGGCCTCCGCACTCTTTTCCGGCTTCCAATGGATCTTCGCCATCTTGGAGCCGTCGGGGAAAGGCTTGCCGTTGCCGGGGACGCCGGCCCGGTAGGCGTCGATCATCACGGGATTGGCGAGGATCGCGGCGAGCGCGCCTTCGGTCTGACTGACGGAAACAGTCTGCCAGTCTTCGTATCCTTTGAACTCGGAGAACGCGAGCCCACCCGGCACTTGCACCGTGTACTTGTCCTGCGCCGCGAGGGCGATGCCGCCCGCAGCAGCGAGGATTAAAGCGATGGTCGTAATCGACTGGGCGTCTTTGCTCTTTATCCAGCGGACTGTCGGAAAACGCGACATGACTAACCTCCATATGTGCGGCCGAGAACCTTCTCGGGCTTGCTACGCCTAGAAAATCGTCAGTTACCTACTTCAAGAACGAGTTCCACCTCGATCGGCATGCCAAGGGGCAAGCTCGCGACACCTAGGACGATGCGGGTCGAAAGCATGTCCGTTCCAAAAATCTCCCCCAGCAATTCGGACGCACCATCGGCGACCTTCGGGTGCTCCCGGAAATCGCCCTCGGTGGCGATGTAAACGCCGAGCTTGGCGACCGCGGTGACGTTCTCGAGAGATCCCAGGAACTCCTTCGCCGCCGAAAGTCCGTTCAAGGCGGCGGTAGCCGCGGCCTTCCGGCCATCCTCGAGGGTCAGCTGTCCGCCCACGCGCCCGATGAACTGCGGCTTCCGATCGACGACCGGCAGCATCCCGCTCAGGAAGAGCAGGTTGCCGCTCCGGACCGCCTCGACGTAAGCACCCAAGGGGGCTGGCGGCGCAGGAAGCACGATGCCGAGTTCCTTTAGCCGCTGTTCTGCGCCAGCCGGCGCCATGCCTCGGTTTACCATTTGCCCAGATGTGCGCCGCCGTCGACGTGCAGCACCTCCCCGGTTACGTGCGGAGCCTCGGTCAGGAAGACCACCGCGTCGGCAATCTCCTGAGCGCTGGAAATGATGCCCATCGGCGACAGGGTCTTCAGGAAGTCCTTGGGATTGTCCTTGTGCAAGGGCGTGTCGACGATGCCCGGAGCGACCGTGTTGACCCGGATTCCGTCCTTCGCAAATTCCATGGCAAGGCTCCGAGAGGCCGCATCGATGCCGCCCTTTGTCACCATCGACACCGATGCATTAAAGCCCGCGATCGGATGGTCGACAAGGGACGTCGTTATGCTGACGATGCTGCCGCCCGATTTTTGGTCGAGCATCTGCCGAACCGCAAGCTGAGTGAGACGGATGAAGCCGTCGAGATTTGTCGATGACACTTTTCTGAAATCATCGTCCGTGTAGTCGACGAACGGCTTGGCGATGAAAATGCCGGCGTTGTTGACCAGTGCATCGATCGTGCCGAACTTCTCGACTGCTGTCTCAGCGACCTTTTTCGCCGTGGCCGGATCGCCGATATCGCCATCGACCAGGGCAAGGTGGTTTGACGCCTTGATCTCGGCCGATCGGCTGACGCTGCGCGACGTGGCAACCACATTGTAGCCACGCTCGAGGAAGGTGTTGACGAGCGCCGCGCCGATGCCCTGGGAGGCGCCCGTGATGAGGACTGTCTTACGCTGTTGCATGTTGATCTCCTGTTTCTGAGGCGGCGACCGCTTCACTCTCTTCATTCGCCGGCCCCTATATCCACAAAACTGCATTCCTCGTTTAGGTGGAAATATCTGGATACTCTTTTCCATCCATGAAAATATCAACACATGCCCGATTTGAACGACATCGCGGTCTTCGTGAAGGTGGCGCAGTTCGGGAGCTTCAGCCGCGCAGCGCGCGCGCTCGGCATGCCGGTATCGACCGTCAGCCGAAAGGTGACGTCGCTCGAGGATCAGCTCGGCGTCACGCTCATGCAGCGCACGACGCGCAAGCTGAGCCTGACGGCTCAGGGCCGGGCCTATTACGATCAGTGCAGCGAGCCGCTCAGCCGTCTCTCCGACGCTGAGAGTGCATTGACCCAGACGCAGAGAAAGCCCGAGGGTCTGCTGAAGGTGTCCGTCCCCGTCATGTTGGGCCAGGAGCCATTCTACGAGTTTCTGTCGGCGTTTCTGAGGAAGTACCCGGGCATCTATGTCGACCTTTTCATCACAAACCTGTTCGTCGATCTAATTGCGGACAATATCGACGCTGCCATCCGCTTCGGGCAGCTTCCGGATTCGACGATCATCGCAAAGCGGATCGGGAGAAGCGTCCGCTATCTCGTCGCTTCGCCGGAATATCTGAAGGGCCGAGCCGCACCCGCAAAGCCCGAAGACCTGGTCAACTATCAATGCATTCTACTCAACGGCCGGAACAACGAGGCCGAATGGCATCTGGTGAGCGGTCGAAAATCAGTGAAGCTGCGCGTCACGGGGCCTGTGTCGAGCCGGGATTTCCAAAGCGTCAGTGCATTCACCTACAAGGGGCACGGCATTGGTCTCTTGCCGTCGAACTATTGCGATGAGCAAATCAGGAGACGCGAACTCGTGCGCATCCTGCCGGCGTGGTCGTCACCGGAGATCTTCGTTCACGCCGTCTATCCGACGCGTCGGTTCGTTCCATCCAAGCTTCAGGTCTTCCTGGACGAGCTGAAAGCATGGAAGAGCCCGTTGTGGCTTCCCTTGGCTTGACCGCTTTTGGTTCTTGCCGGACCACCCCGCTTAAGCGGGCATTCTGGTAGACGTCGCGGATACCCGCTCAGCCTACGAGCTTCGGATCCTCTGCTTCGTGAGCGTGGCCGACTGCCTTGAGCAGTTTGCGGTCCAAGAGTCTGGGGTCGAGCATGACCTTTTGGTCATGCACCGCCTTCACCGCCGACAACGGGACGGTGAACTCACCGCCGTTCTCGATATAGATAACGACCGCGTTGTCGGTGACCTCGCGAATGGCACCGATACCTTCTGTGCCTTCCGCCACGAAAACCATGAAACCCGGCTCAATAAGCTTGATCATCAATTCTCCTTCCGCTGTTCAGATCGTCTTGCTCTCGCCGAAAGTCGATCCGCGCGACCGTACCCAGTGCTACGCGACCTAGTCATAACGCACGGCCCTGGAGATTAAAGCTACTTTGGCCGTGTCACGTCCCCTTGTGGCCCATCTCGCCCGTTCGCTACGACACGCCTCGTCGTCAGCTGCTGGGGTGAGAGCTGCCGTGTCGCGGACGTGAGCCGCGCGGCAAATGATCGGTACGCCTAGTCTTGGCTTTTAAGTCGGACGCCTGACGGGGACCATGCCGAGGACGAGCACGCCGACCGCAAGCAGGACTGCGCCCAGTCGCGGCAAACAGGAGCTTTGGGGCGTTAATTGCTGGATCCGAACAGGGAATAACAGGGACCGAGCAGGGAATTTCAAAACGAATGCTCGGTACCGTTGCGTGGGCGCCCGTGGCCCATTTTATGGCCGTCGTCCGCCCTCGCCGACAATGACGAACGGCGCCCAGACGGCGGGGTGGGCTGATGGCGTCCAGTTAGCCGGCCGGGTGTCGTCGGCCATGGCGGACGGCATGGCGCGGCGCAAGGCTTCGGCCCTCCCGAGCTGCGGCTCCTCTCGCATGGCGGCGAATGTGCCCGTCGTGAGCTTCCCGGCCGCATGGCTGTCGACGTACCAGTGCGAGACGAGAAGGGCGCGCGAGCCGGCGTAGAAGAACGCGCGCGCGAGGCCCGACAGCGCCTCCGCATTATCCGTCTTTCCGGCGGCGGCCGTGTTGCACGCAGAGAGCACGACCCAGTCCGCGTCGAGTCGAAGCTCCGCGACCTCGGAGGCCGTCAGTAGCCCGTCGTCCTCAGAGCTCGCTATGTCCGGCGGGGTCAGCAAGAGCGCGGGCTCGGCCAGCGTGCGAGCGAACCGCTCGGTTTCGCCTGCGACGAGGCCGTGGGTCGCGAAATGCACGATTGCGTAACTCGAGAGCGCGCCGGCCCCGCTCAGGGCCTTAATCTCCTGCTCGGTCGCCGAAGCGCCGGTCCGTCCGAGCAGCCGAGCAAGCGGGTGCCTAAGGGGCGGATGGCAGAACTCCTGCTCGGTCGCCGATGCGCCGAGCCTGTCCAGAGTCGTCAGAACAAAAAGAAAAAAGGCACCCGCGTTGAGGCATAGCGGGTGCCTTATGGGCAAACCTGGCAGATGGCAGGAAGCCAGGATTGAAAGGACAACGGGCCAACTTTGGGGGCATTCCACGCCTTCCACGAGGAGATGTGAATAACTAGGCTAACTGGGAGCCGTGGAATCCGACGAAGCCGGTCGAGCGCAAGGTCAGGAAGCAAAAGACGATGAAGGGGGTTGAATCTTTCGTTCAGCGAGATCGAATGGCTCGACGGCCCGTCGATCGACGAATTGTACTGCCTTCTGCTTCCCCTCACCGACACGGAGATCGATCCGGATACGATGCGCGAGCTCCGAGCAGCGTTCGTCGCCGCGGCGACTATCGGAAATCTTTCGTTCAGCGAGAGCGAATGGCTGACGGCACGTCGATCGACGAATCGTACCGCCTTCTGCTTCCCCTCACCGACACGGAGATCGATCCGGATACGATGCGCGAGCTCCGAGCAGCGTGCGTCGACGCCGGCGGCGAGTTCGAGGTTCAGACAGTCAATTGAAGGACCGCCGACGGGGGCGCCGCGCAGCCGGCACTCTTAACGGAGAGCTCTTGTAAAAAGTGGCCCGGAGCGGCGTTTGAAATCTCCGGGCCTCGCCGCTGACTGGAGGACGTTGATCAAGCGGCGAAATGTTGAAGGTGACATCCCACGTGCTACTCGGCGTGCGGCTGTGCGCTAACCGGATCTCCCGGCAACGGTGCTAATATCGCCGCCACGTAGGCCGGGATTAAATTTAACTCAACTTCGCGCCGGAGCACCTCACGCACCGATAGGCCGGTCTCGTCAGAAATCTCGCTAAGCGAGCGTCCATTCTCGAAACCTTCGCGCACCGCTGCAGCGCGCCACGTCTCTATGAGCTCCATCGGAGCACTCCCTTGCTGTAAGCATCGCAATGCTTCGGAGCTACCGGAACCGGTCAGCGCTTACTAAGTAGACTGACGACGCTCCTCAGGGGTGAACAGCGAGGCCTCGGCGCCCACCACGCAGTATCCCTCACGCGCTAGCGCCCGCCGGTAGTTCAGCCTCAGCCGCGCCTCATCACCTTTCCGTTCAATTTTCCAGGGTCCCCGCTGGCGGATTTCCGGAGGCAGTTCCTGAAGCCGTCCGGTCTGGGAAAGCAAACGGACCTGCTTGTCCGTGACGGATCGCAAAATCGCAAACATCTGCACCACCTCACGCAGAAGAGCAGAATGGCCGCATCTGGCCCGATACTAGGGTTATCGCGGATGTGAGATAAGGGGTGAACGCGGCGAAGCAATCACATTCTGTTTCCGGATCTTGCGAGGCGCTAACGCACCAACGACAGCCCCACTCCGCCTGTCGCGGTGGCTCGATCTTGGTCTCGCGAAGCCCGCCCGATTGACGACGCGCGGCAAGGCGCTGGACGCGGAAGACAATCGACGGATCGCGATCCGCGCCAAGATTTGCAAGTTTCAGATGTGAACAGCGGTCAAGCGCTCCTCTGGCAACGGAAATGGTTATGTTGCTTAAACTATTCTGAAGCAGACTGGTGCACGGGCCGATACAGTCGTCCTGTCGCGTTCACCTTGGTCGGGGAGCTATCCTCGCAAATGGTCTCGTCGTCTCGCCTGAAGCGTTTGGCTGTTCTGGTAGCGGTCTTGGTTTCCTCGTCAGCAGCGGCGGCGGACGCCGGGTCAAGCTCCTCTTCGCCCGATCTGCAGGTTGGCGGGTTCGTGATTGTGGCGCCGAAGTACGATGGCTCGAAGGATTACCAGGTCACCGGACTTCCGATCATCGTTCCCTCGGGCTACGGCATAGGTGACGACGGTCTCATTCAGGTGAGAGGGCCGGACGACCTCCGTCTGCGGGTTGTTCAGCTAAATGGATTTGAGGCTGGTCCTCTCGTCGGCTGGCGCTTCGATCGCGACCAGAATGATTCCGCTCAACTCCGCGGGCTCGGGGACGTGGACGGCGGCTTCGTCGTCGGCGGTTATGCCGCCTACAGGACAGGTCCGTTCATGCCCTTCATCTCCTACCACCAGCAGGTATCGGGCGATGACACGGGAGGTCTCATTCGCTTCGGTGTGGAGGCGAAGGCGCCGGTGGCTCGCCTCTTGTCGCTCACGACGACGGTCGGGGCGAGCTATGCTGATGACGACTACATGGATGCCTACTTCTCGGTCACTCCAGCTCAGAGTGCCGCGTCCTCTGCAGGACTCCCGGCGTACGAGGCCGACGCAGGGATCAAGGATGTTTTTTTCGGTGTAACGACCGATGTACCGCTTTCGAGGGACTGGAGCTTGAAGCTCAGCGGCCGCTATTCGCGCCTTGTCGGTGATGCGGCCGACAGTCCCGTCGTCGAGGACGAGAACCAGTTTTACGGCGGTCTCGGCCTTACTTATAGGTTCGACCTACAGCACTGACAGCCTCACCCGTTCGCCGCCAAGCAGGCAGTCTGGCGCCGCGGAATGACGGTTCTTGCCCGTATCGATCACGCTGCCGCAGCGGCGCAAGTTCGGTGTGCCTAATCGTCAGCAATTGAGAGAAGAGCCGTCGTTCCGTGGCCGTCGTCTGCGTACGTGGCCCCGGAGCTCGCCTTGAACAGTTCTCGCCGGAACAAGAAACCCGAAGCCCAGTCTTGCGTCCCGATCACAGGCGCGAAAGAAGCGGAATAAGGGGCAAGCGGATACGTTTTGACGTCAGGGGCTAGCGCAGAAATCGTAGTTAAAGGGCGCTGGAACCGGGGGTCCCATGTCCCGAGCTAACGCTTTAATGCTCTCCCTCGTCGTATCCGCCATGACGCCAGTGAGGGGTGTCGCGTGCACGCAGTTTTCTGCAGATATCTTTCGCCTTGAATGCGCAGCGATAGCCAATAGGAGAAGGTGTGCATTGCGCGGACGCTTTGCTTTGCTGCCGAAAGAGCTTCGACGACCGCGGACCCAGAGACATAGTCCTTACGTACCGGCCCGCAAGCACGGTGCACGACACGTCTGAGGGTACGGTGGCCATTCAGGCTGATAACTCGGACGTCGCCCGGGCGCTGGAGCATGGCGCGCTCGCTCTTGGAAGACGCGTGCAAGACCTATCCCCGCCGTTCGGCAGCGCGATTTCGACGAATCGATTACTTTGCCGCCCGGAGGGTGGCTAGATGAGCCCCGATCTCGTCGTTCATTTCGAACGCACTGCCTACCGTCGCTTCGTGGCCGCGAGTTTTTCCCTGAGGACCTATCTCAACGCGCGCATGAGCGATACCAGCGATCAGACCGCCCACTTGCGACTTTTGGAAGCCCGGGCGGCCCATGAGGAACGCCGCTATCGTCGTTGGCTTCGTAATCGCTTCGCGGTCATGGGCGCGCCAGTAGTCGGTCGCCGTTGACCCGCGTCAAGGAATCTCCAGCGCGCCGGAGCAGGCTACGCGCAAATAGTCCCCTACGGAGAACGCGCCAAGTTCAAATCAATGGAGGCTCCATACCGTGGCGGCGGATGTGATTTCACCGAAGCATGGGTCAGACGGGGGCAAGCTCGGCTTTCCCGTTCGCCGTGTGCCTCTCGATGCGCCGTGGGATTGGCTCAGCCACGGTTGGCGGGATCTCTGCACGGTGCCCTCCCTGAGTCTTTCTTATGGCGCGGTCTTTTCCATTGCGGCGTGGATTATCCTCTATGTATTGAGCCTTCTCGAGGCGACGTCGTTAATCCCCGTGCTGGCGGGCGGGTTCATGTTGATCGGGCCACTGCTGGCCGCGGGGCTTTATGAGGTAAGCCGTCGAATCGAAAAGGGTCAGCGGATCACAGTGCGCGAGGTCTTCAGTGCCTGTAGGCCAGCGATCGGCCGGCTCAGCTTTTTTGGCGTGGTTCTATTCTTTGCGTTCTTCGTGTGGGTGGAGTTCGCCTTCCTCCTGCTCACGCTTTTTCTCGGTCCAGTAACGGTCCCGGCGCCTAGCGAGCTCGTCCCCAGTATGCTGTTTACAAACGCGGGACTGGGCCTCCTTTTCACAGGGACGCTGGTGGGTGCCCTGCTCGCTGCGATCGTGTTCTCGATCTCCAGTGTGGCCGCGCCACTGCTGCTGGTGAAGGATGTCGATGCCGTCACGGCGATGGTTACCAGTGTGCGGGCCGCAAGCCTCAACATGGGCCCTATGCTTCTATGGGCCGCACTCATTGCTGGCTATATGGCCCTCGGGCTCGCGACTCTGTTCGTCGGCCTCATTGTGGTCTTTCCGCTTCTCGGCCACGCGACCTGGCACGCATTTCGCGCCCTCGTGGAGGTAGATCGCATCTGACGTTTGCGACTCTCCTGCTCACGTAGCACCCGCAAATCTTCGACCCCCATCTTTTCGAGTTGGCTCCTTTTCATTGGCTCACTCCTGAAACCGCATCGTTTGACAATGGGATAGTTACAAACCGCAGAGATTAAAGGGTCGGGAGGCTCATTAGGCGAATTGGAGCGAAAAGGACCCGTGCCAAATTTCTCCGCCAAATATGCAAAACGGTCGGCAAAGAAAAAGCCGCAACCCCGGGGGACGAGGCTGCGGCTCTACCGGGTGGGGGTAACCCGGGCTGGGAATTTGGCATCCAGCAAGAGCCACAAATACCGCAGCGGGACCCCAGAGAGAATATCTCTTAAGGCAGATCCACCTTTGAGCGCTAGCTCGCCTCCGCCGCGGTGGGCAACGAGAACCAACGAGACGGGCAAGCGCCTGACAACGTTTCAAGTTGAAGCGCTCGTTGAAGCGTGGTGGCGCGTGTTTGGGGGACTGCTACCGCCGACAAGTAAAGCAACGGCAAGTCGCGAGCCCAGGGGAAGAGTCCAAGCTTGGAAGAAGGGACTTTGGCCCAAGCATTGACATTGCCCTCTCACTTTGGGGTCTGGCAAAAAGTCGCCTGAACCGTTGTCATTTGAGATTCGCTTCAGCCGAAGCCGGCCGATTAGCGCGACCGAGTTTCTCGGCATGCATTGGCGATAACAATCCAGGGCCGTATCGGATAGCATCGTTGACGGCGGCCCTGACAAGCCGTCACCTGCCGACCCCCAAGACGTCAAATCCTGCGGCCGGGCTCGTCTTGGGCGGCGATATAGGGGCCAATCGGCGTTGTCTCATTCTACCCCGCCGCTGGCGGCCCCACTGGCTTCTTGAGGCTCCTTGAGTGAAGAGCCCAGCCCCTCGCGTGCGAAGGACTCGGCTGCTAAGTCGACACGGGGAATCCGACGCGGCGAAGGGAAATCTCGGCACGAGGCGGCGATGAGGGCAGTACTCGTTTGCCTATCTCGGTGCCAGGCGGAGTGGTGGTCATCACCAACGTATGTGAATTGGACGGGCTTCTATCTCGGCGGTCAGGGCACCTACAGATGGGCGAGCGCTGATGTCAATTTCGTCGACGTCCCAGGATTGGGAACGGGCAGTAGTCTAAATTCTGATGATTGGATGGGCGGCGTCCATGGAGGCGTGCAGCAACAGTTTGGTCTGTGGGTGCTAGGTGTCGACCTTTCTGGTGATTGGGGAGGCAGCGGCGATACTAGAGATTTCAGCTTCGCGTCTGGCGGTATCACTGGCAACGGAAATGTCAGTGCGGGAATTGATTCGATTTTCACCGCGACCGGTCGATTGGGCTATGTTTGGTCAAATGCCATGCTCTATGCAAAGGGGGGTTACGCATCCATAGACCTATCAGCGAACGGTAGCGTAACTGAGTTCGGCGGAGTTGCCTGCGATCCGGATTGCTCATTCTCGCGCGATAAGAGCCGCAATGGTTGGACCGTCGGTGGTGGGTTCGAGTGGATGTTCGCTCAAAACGTGAGCTTTGGTTTGGATTACAGCTTTATCGACATCGGCTCGGAGACGATCAGGTTCGACGGACCAGCGTTCGATGAGATCGCGGTGAGGGTCGAACCCGACAACATTCAGACTCTGAGTGCCCGGCTGACCTTCCACTTCAACGCGCCACGTGAGCCTTATGCTCCCATCAAGTGACGATGCGGAATGAGGTGGAGGCGCCCTTGGAGGTCGTGTAGGGGCGGAGGCGGCGGCGTTGCGCTAAGGGAGAGGCCGTAGGCCGACTGAAGGGCGACGCCGCGCGGCTGCGGTCCACACGCTGTCCATATTGTCGACATCCACCTCGCATTATGGACGGTGGTGCGCCGCGATCCGCCAGACTCACAGGAAGCGAAATACTGCGGCCGCAACGACGCAGGTCCAGCGACCGCTTGCGTCCCCCTCCGCGTACGCCGTTATCGATTTGCTGTCGATGATGAGATTGCTCGTTTCATAGACCCGCTTTCGCTCATTCCAGGCGGCGTCAGAGTCGAATTCGATTCCGAGCGTGGATGCTAACATTGACGCTGCGAGATCTTCGGCATAGTCGCCGCTCTGCTCTCGCGTCATGCCGTAACCATGGTGCTCGGAAATATAGCCATACATCGAGGGATCCGACGGGCGCGCCAAGCCAATGCTGGAATGAATGCGACGGCCTGGCTCATTCGTTTCGGTGCGAGCCATGACGGCGAAGGTAATCTCACCAGGTCGCAGCGTCTCGGCGCCTCTCTGCCGCTCGATTTCAGAGCAATGAGGCGGCAGGATCGAGGAAATGCTCACGAGGTTCTGCTGTTCGATGTCCGCGTCGCGTAACGCCAGCTCGAACGCGGTTAGCCGTTCGCGGTGAACCCCTATACCATTCGTCAGGAAAAAGCAGTTCGGGATTTGCAGCATCTTCGTTGTTCCTTAGGACGTGGGGAGCCTCCTCCGGGTCGCAGATAGGACTTGGCCTGACCGGGAAGGGTCGGGCGTTGTGCCCCAGTGGCAGGCGGCGAGCCCGCGGTCGGCCGTTCCGGTCGCGGATCAGAAACGTGGCCCCGTGATCGCGGCATTAGGCGTCGTTGGTCGGGAAGGGGTGGAAGACAATGCCGCCATTGACGCCACCGGCGTTGAGCACGCGGGCGTCTGTGAATAGTGGGGAATGATGCCAGCGCCTTGGCAAACATTTGAACGACTCGGGTTCGACTAGAGTGCATGAGTAGATGAGAGGTACGCCATGCAGAAATTGCTCTACGACCTTGAGGATCACCTCGGCTACCGCGCGGCCTTGGCCAAGGGCCACGCAAAACGACTGTGGTGCATTCTGAGCGTCTGGGCCGGCTTGGCAGGAGACAAGATCGGCAGCCTTCCGAGGCGTGGCCAATTGACATCGTGATGGTGCTCCAATCTTTCGCCCGTTCATTTGGTTTCAACACAGCATATTACTTTCGATGCTTGCGTTGCCATCCGCGGGTTTTTCCAGTGCGCCTAAATAGTTAGGTGCATTGAAACGCTGACCGATTTTGATGCCACATCTCCACCACTTTGCCATGACGTATTTTGAAGAATCGCGCGAACAACGGGGGGCCAGAATGTCTCGAGCGGCGAAACCCGCCATTTTGGTTCAACGGGCAAGGTCCGGGATGCGCTTGCCGGCGCATCGCGGTTCGGGTTCTGCCGCGCCAGGCGAACGTCCATCGTCGGCACGGACGGCACTTGGACCAAGTCAATCGTGAGGGAAACCTCAGGACATTCAGCGGTATGACATAAGCAAAAAGCATGCGCACGCACCTCTGCCTTCTGTTTCTCTGGAAGCGGGCGCAAATGCGCCAGCACGACTTGTGGACGCGCGACCGGTTAAGGGCTTACCAAGCGCAGCGTTTGAAAAAATTGCGGGCCTACGTCACCGCGCATTCGCCCTTCTATCGCACCTTTCACAAGGGATTGGACGACGCGCCGCTGAGCGAGCTCCCCGTCCTCACCAAGGCGCAGCTGATCGAGAACTACGATGACATCGTCACCGATCGGCGCCTCACGCGGCGCGCCCTTGACGATCACCTGGCGAAATGCCCTGCCGGCACCCGGTTCTGCCACCGCTATTGGCTCTGCGCCACCTCGGGCACAAGCGGTCGCCCCGCGGTCATTCCCTTTGGATTTTCCGAATGGGCGACATTGCTCGCCTCGTACATTCGCGTGAACGACTGGGCCGGCGTGCATTGGAAGTCCCTGCGTCGCCTGCGGATTGGTGTCGTCGGCGCGCCGACCCGTTGGCATCAGTCAGCCGCCGCTAGTCACAGCCTGCGGAGCTTGTTCCTGTCGATCAAGCGCATGAGTCCGGCCGACCCCTTGCAAGACATTGTCCATCGTCTCAATGCGCACGCGCCGGATGTTTTGGTCAGTTTCGCGGGCATGGCCCCAATCCTCGCCGATGAGGCCAAGGCCGGTCGCCTGAGGATTGCCCCGCAGGCGATGATCTCCGGGGCCGAAATTCTGACGGAAGATGTCCGGGGCCTTATCCGCCAGGCGTGGGGTGTCGAGCCCTACGATATGTACGCGGCAACGGAAGCGGCAGGCATGGCCGCAGAGTGCCCCGAACATAGCGGCCTGCATTTCTTTGAAGATCTTATCATTCCGGAGGTTGTCGACGAGGCTGATCGGCCGGTGCCACCGGGCACGCCAGGATCGGCCCTGCTCGTCACCGCGCTGTCCTCTCGCACCCTCCCATTGATTCGCTATCGGCTCGACGACGCCCTTACGTTAGAGGCCGGGCCTTGCCCGTGCGGTCGGCCCTTTTCCAGAATAAAACGGATCGAAGGTCGGAGAGCTGACACGTTGGTCTTCGCTCGGCGCGACGGCACCAAAGCCGTCCTGCATCCCGTGTGCTTTGGCGCGATCTTCGACACCCTCGATTTGCGGGGATGGCAGGTGATCAAGAAGCCGCATTGCCTCGCCGTTCGGCTGGTCGCGCCCGTCCCGGACAGTGTCGTGCACGAGATACGCCGCCGCATCGAGCAGTTGTTGCAGGAGATCGGCGTCGGTGGCTTTGTCGTCCGCCTCGAGGTCGTCGCGGAGATTCCCCGCCATTCGTCCGGGAAGGCGATCCTCATCAAAGATGAGCGCGCACAGGTCGAACCTTTACCTGTGTGAGGACAAGAGGCTAGTTCCTGAACTGCTTCGATGAGAGCCCGGCTGCTTCGGTGCCTAGTCGTGCCGAGGGATACGCGACTCCGGCGGCTGGCATCGACGGTGGCGCCCTGTGAATATGAGCGGACGAGGGGAGCGCCATGCAGAAAATGCTCTACGGCCTTGAGGATCACCTCGGTTACCGTGCGGCTCTGGCCAAGGGTCGCGCCACGGACACGGCTATGGCGCATTCTGAGCGTCTGGGCCGGCTTGGCGGGCGACAAGGTCGCCAACCTTCCGCGACGTAGCCAATTGACATCGTGACGCGCCTCTATCCCGCTCTGGATCTTCGAACGCGCCGCGCGACGCAGCTTTGACCCTACATGGCGCGAGACGTCGCCCTCTCGGCGGCGACGTAGTCATCGAAGGCGCGGCGATGTGGACGGCAACAAGATCGCTGATTTCCAAATCGAGATCACAGGGCACAAGCTGCTGACGGGGCCAGATTTTAGGGCTCATTTCCGAGGACGCCGGCCCTCGGATATCTGGCTTGGAAAGCGCGCGAGAACTGACGCCGCCTACAATAAGGCGCCCGATCGCTGCGCTACGCGCGTCGCATGCATGTGGTTGGAAGGAGAAAGGGCGCCGGTCCGGGGGGAGGACCAA
>CAVOUC010000018.1:0-90614 GCA_963699485.1 uncultured Alphaproteobacteria bacterium
CTCGGATAGCCGAAGTGTGGTTCGAACATCACTGCAATTAGAATTTAGATTGAATAGTTGCTGTCCAAGTTTATTGGAGTTTTAGTTGGAGCTTGTTAAAGCAAATAAATTAATTCGGAAAATGACGCTTGCGAAGCAAGCGACACTTACCCGAACGAAGTGGGGGTAAGTGCTTAGCTGATGCTAGCGTTTCTTGTTTCGGCATCGACTAGTTCTAGTTAAGGCTTTGGTTCTAGCTTTAGCTCTAGTTCTAGTTTATAGTTAAACACCTACACCAAGGGCCAGAATAAGGACATTGGCTTACGCTAGTGTTTCTAGTGTTTCTAGTCTTTCTAATTTATAACTAAATACCTTCATCAAGAACTAGAATAAGGAGTACTCCAATGATGACATTTAAGGAATTTTACCGACGAACGCTCGAGGACGAAGCGAAGGCGAAGCCGAAGCGTAGTCGAGCCAACAGACGTCGAGCCATTCACCAACTGCTAACGCGAGTACGAGCCGTGAAGGCTAAGCGAGCGCAATTGACAATGAGTACAAGCGCCTGATCGTCCGCGTCACTTGTCTGGCTAGGCGGTATCTGACGGGACGTCATGTCTCAAATTTCACCGGTAAAAATCACCATGTCCCGTACTCTTGAGCGTGTCGTAGGTTATTCTAATCTCACACCACAACCGGTAGCTGGGACTGATCCATGTCATCACGTCCGCGTTGAGCGGTGCCTTCGGTGGCGGGCCTGCGCGTCAATCTTCGCTTCGAAGCAGCCCGGGGCGCTTTCCCATGCCAAATACGCTCATCATAGTTCGATAGTTATTTCAGCGGGTCACAAGTTATCACTTCTCGAGAATTTCAGTGTTGATTTGAAAGTCGGCTATATTTTCTAGCACTTCCGGACTGGCGCCAGCCTTTATCTTCGCCTCCAGCTCGGCAAAATCCTTTTTGTTATAAGGCGATTGATATGTGTGAACTCGCTTCAATATCGGCTTCGCACATTGCGGGCAGCCCTCACAATAACAGGTGTCAACATCAAAGTCCCATCTGGGTCCGAAACGATAGACGGCCAAATACATTAATTCTGCCTGCACTGGGTCGACACCGCTCGCGATCATGCCGTCGTAAAACACCTTGTGGACTGCCTTCCAAAGGCGCGTCCTCAACTGGCAATAGTAATCATGAACAACCGAAGCATCGCGGTAGAGTCCAGTGAATGGCGCGCCGAATATGGTCCAAAATACTCTAGGGATGGAAGCCCCGTCTACTATAGTGCCGGCAGGCACAGGCCAGGAAACGCCGTGTGAGTCGATGTAGTTGAAACCCGAAACGAGCGACATCAAGCGGTCGTCGGGAAGCACTTTTAGCGTAAGAGCTCCCTGGAATTGTCCCCTTTGTTGAGCGATGACGTGGCCGCCAAAAACCAAGAATAGCGAACCAGCTAACAAAACACGTTGCACGGCCGATAACATTGTCATATTCCCCAATACGTGATAGTGAAACAGAACAAAGTAACGGCCATGACGTTCATGGTCATTTATTCGGCTTCAAGATGCGCGGCGGCGTCATAGAACTCGCCCACGATCTCGAAACCGACGCGCGCAGTGAAGGCTCGGAGGGCGTCTCCGCTGACGCCGGTCGCTGCTCCTTCGAAAATACCACCAAACCTGACCGAAGTAGATCGCCTCTACTTCAGGCGCACCAGCTCCGCGCACCCAGCGGTGGCCTCACCTTGCGCACTGCACAGGCCTCGAGCGCGTTGCAGATCGCCTTGAGCTCGCGCTCCTCAAACGAACGCTCGGTGCAGCCCATGAGCTTGTCAGAGCGCTTGATCGGGAGCTGGCAATGGCCAGGGAAACGCCTTACTCGCCATGGCATATTCCTCCTTGAGGATCCGATTGCACTTTACGGTTCACGCATTGTGTGAAGAGTGGTACGGCGCCGCTCTAGGAAACACCGGAGCTTGTCGCCGACGGGAGAAGGCGACCAAGCGGCGAAAGGTTAAGAGTGGCGGTCGCTGAGCTTGGAAGCGGCGATCCGGCTCCGCTCGGATGGGGGACCATCGTCGCAGCCTTCGCCGCTGTCGTCGCTTGGATAGCCTCGAATTGGTAGGACTCAGCGCCGGGCCTGTGGTAACGTAACATTATCACTGGCTCGCGTTCGCAGGCGCCAGTGGCCGAGAGACGCCCATGCTGGTGCTCCCGCCTGTTAACCAGGGGAGGATCGCCATGCTGGCTTCCCAATTCACATCCGAAGACATGAACACGCTGAGCGTCACCTATGGAAGGGTGTGCGCAACACTTGGCATTACGGCCAGCAGTGTGGATGCTGATCGCCGAAACCGTGCTGCTTCCGTATTGTCGAGCCTTGCTCGGCGCGGAGATTGTCGCGCGGCTGCACTAGAGAGACGGGCGATCAAGGTTCTCAAACCTTGACGCCAGGCGGTCTGCGTCCCTTACCGGTAGTCAACGTCTCCCCACGGCTCTGTCAGCAGTTGAGGGCTAAGCGGACGACCGATCCGCGAGGGCCTCGCGGCCTGGCAAATGCCCTTCAGTCGGGTTGCGAGTGACGATCTCGGAGCGACACGCGAGTGTGACCGTGGGATCGAAACTTCAAACAACTCGACCTGAAGCCGCAACGAGGCGCCGCTGTCAAGAACGTCCGGCGTGACTGCTGGCTGCTGCGGGTAGGTCGCCTTTCCGTCGCGGCCAACCTTTCTAGTTTGGCAGAATATGGACTTCCGTCGCGCCAAGCCGCGCAGCCGAATGGCGCACACGCGCGAGGTTCAGGCTTTCATGCGGCGACGCGCCACGGCCAACTTTCAGCACATCGCGCTGCCCCCACCATTTGCGCTCGACCAGCAAGTAGCGCTCGCCCTTTGCAATCGGCGGGCACAAGACGAGGGGATGGATAAGGATCAGAGGGGGGCATCCAGGAGTGCGCGGTCGCAGACCCTTGCGGCCGATGCTGTCCTCGACTTCCCGGCGACCAGCAAGTAGCGCTCGCCCTTTGCAATCGGCGGGCACAGGACGAGGGGGTGGATAAGGATCAGAGGGTCATCCAGGAGTGCGCGGTCGCAGACCCTTGCGGCCGATGCTGTTCCTCGACTTCCCGGCTGTCCGGCCGCCAACCCCAATCATGGTAAGGCTTGTACATCGCTCATTCTCGCTCTTGTCACTGCAACGCCCGGAATGCGACCAACGCTGCGCCAGACCGCAGCAAAAATCAGTGTCGCCTCGGCGATCACATGGGCTCAAGCTGTTTGAGAACGCCAAGCTTCAGCGGGGGTTCGGCTGCGACGAAACACAGCTGTGGATATCCTACGCCCGGCCGGAGCCACTGGGGAAAATGCTTAAGCCTTCGCAGTTTTCATTCATGTCCGGCTGCACGCGGTGCATTGAACAGGAAGGGGGACATCGCCATGGCAAATCTCTGGACGAGAAAGCCGATCGCCGTCCTCAAGGTCGAAGCGGAGGAAACCGACGTCCAGGCCATGACGACGCACGGCGGCGTGCCGCTCAAGCGCACACTCTCGGCCACCAGTCTCGTATCGCTCGGAATTGGCTGCATCATAGGTGCGGGCATCTTTGTCCTGACAGGCCACGCCGCAGCGGCGAACGCTGGCCCCGCGATCGCTCTTTCGTTCGTCCTTGGCGGCATCGCCTGCGTCTTCGCCGGTCTGTGCTATGCCGAGATGGCCTCGACGGTGCCAATTGCGGGCAGCGCCTACACTTATGCCTACGCCACCATGGGCGAACTCGTCGCCTGGATCATCGGTTGGGATCTCATCCTCGAATACGCGCTTGGCGCGACCACAGTCGCCATCGGCTGGTCGGGATACGTCGTGAGCTTCCTGCGCGATCTCGGGATCACCATTCCCGAGGCGTACGCAACGGCGCCGCTCGCCTACGACGCCGCAACCGGCGTCTGGTCATTCACCGGCGCCGTTATCAACATTCCGTCGATGCTCGTCATTGGCGCAGTCTCGACGCTACTCGTGATCGGAATTCACGAATCGGCGAGGGCCAACAACATCGTTGTCGTCATCAAGCTGGCGATCGTGATCGCCTTCATCGTCATCGGGATATGGTTCGTGGATACCAAGAACTGGGTGACAGCGAGCAACCCGGAAGGCCACTTTATTCCGCCCAATATCGCGCCGGGGCAGTTCGGTTGGAGCGGCGTGCTCCGCGGCGCCGCCGTCGTGTTCTTCGCCTATATCGGCTTCGACGCGGTCTCGACGGCTGCGCAGGAGGCTAAAAATCCGCAACGGGATATGCCGATCGGCATTCTGGGGTCACTCGCGATCTGCACGCTGCTCTATGTGCTCGTAAGCCTTGTCCTCACCGGCATCGTGCCTTACGACAAACTCAACGTGCCCGATCCGATCGCAGTCGGCGTGGACGCTATCGGCCTGACCTGGCTCTCGCCGCTCATAAAGTTCGGCGTGATCCTGGGATTGACTTCGGTCATCCTCGTGCTGCTGCTCGGCCAGACGCGAATTGTCTATTCGATCTCACGCGATGGCCTTCTGCCGCCGTTCGGCGCCGCCATACACAAGCGCTACCGCACGCCGTACATCACGACCATCATCGTCGGGGTCATCGTCGCAATACTGGCGGGGCTGCTTCCGATCGGGCTTGTCGGTGAACTCGTCAGCATCGGCACGCTGCTGGCCTTTGCGATCGTCTGCCTCGGAGTCCTTGCCCTGCGCTTCACCCACCCCGAAATCGAACGGCCCTTTAGAGCGCCGGCGATTTATCTGGTGGCGCCGGCCGGGACAGCATCAGCGTTTCTCCTTATGCTCGGGTTGCCGAGCGACACATGGCTGCGGCTCGCCGTGTGGCTGATGGTCGGCCTCGTCATCTATTTTTTTTATGGCATGCGCCACAGCCGGATCGCCAAGCCGCAACCAGCTTAAGAGGATTGCGAGTAGGCCTGATTACTACTCGTCGTGGCCCTCATATTTGAAAGAGACTCTGATCTTGGTCCTATAGGCTTCCACCTTCCCGTCCGTGATCACCAGATCCTGCTTGACGACCTCCGCTATGCGGAGTTCGCGCAAGGAGTGCGATGCTGCCTCGACGGCTGACTTGGCCGCCTTCTCCCAGGATTCTGTGCTTGTCCCAATGAGCGTGACGACTTTGTAAACACTGTCAGACATTTGAACCTCCATAGATAAGGAGAGCGCCAAGAGCCGTTCCTATAGGAGTAGTTTGATAGCGCGTGACGCGCGGTGCAACTGCAGCCGCAAGCGTTTCCGCCGGAGATAACATGATAGATCGCTTGCTTGACTTTCTCACCGGTCGCGAAGCCCCGACACTCGACGCGCCCACCGACGAGCTTCAGCTATCCGTTGCCGCTTTTCTCATCCAGGCGGCGCGCCTGGACAGCAATTTTGATGCGGCCGAGCGGCCACGATCGGGCGCTTGCTTCGAGAAGATCGGCAGCTGGAAGCGCTGGGATAGCAAGGAGGAGGGCGGCGATAATTGGAACACGCTTCATAACGTGCTCCTGCAGTCCTGGTCGACAAGTGAGCCAGATGTGCTCGACCCTTCGGATTTCCACTGAGTCAAACTCTTAACAGAGAGCGTAAACGGTAAAGACGTTGCGAGGAGATGTGATCAGATTGATGTGCAGACGCGCTCGGTTGAACGCCTGCGGGCACTCGGCGACCCAGTCGACATGGAGCCTTTACGAAATACGGTCTTTCGGCCGCAGCCGCCCCAGTCCGCGCTTACTTCCGCATCCGGCCTCAAGCTCCAGCAACTGCACAATAGTTTCAGTATAGGTCGCCAGTCCCTCGTAGGCACCAACGCGCAGTTGACGGGGCACACCGCGACGCAATCGGTGGTCTTGCACTTGATGCATCTCTCATCGACGACGTAGGTCATGGTCCGTGCCGTTCTCAAGGAAGAGAGGCTAATACTGTCGTATTTCAGCAAGTCGGTCTCGTGCCGGCGTCTCCTTGTGCCAACTACTTGTAGGGCGCATCGAGCTCCAGGTTCTTCGCGATCTCGCGCTCCCAGCGGTCGCCATTCGCGAGCAGGCGCTCCTTGTCGTAGTAAAGCTCCTCGCGCGTCTCGGTCGCGAACTCGAAGTTCGGCCCCTCGACGATGGCATCGACCGGACAGGCCTCCTGGCAGAGCCCGCAGTAAATGCACTTCACCATATCGATGTCATAGCGGGTGGCGCGCCGCGTACCGTCGTTGCGGCGCGGCCCCGCCTCGATAGTGATCGCCAGCGCGGGGCAGATCGCTTCGCACAGCTTGCAGGCGATGCAGCGCTCCTCCCCGTTCGGATAGCGCCTAAGGGCATGCTCACCCCGAAAGCGAGGCGACAGCGGCCCCTTCTCGAACGGATAGTTGAGGGTCTTTTTCGGCGCGAAGAAGTAGCGCATGCACAGGAAGAACGCCGAGATGAATTCGGCGAGGAAGAGAGACTTGAAACCCTGTCCAATCGAGGCCATGCGCCGTTATTACGATTTGCATCTGCGTCTCAGTTAATTTAGGCCGTTTTGATCATGTTACGAGTATGAAAACGCAAATGTGATGGGAGCTTACAGGTGTGTCAGCGGCAGTTGCACGGCAGCTCTATCCCAAACTGTCGACGGCATGGTGCGTCGCAATGCAGTGCCTGACTAGGACAGTCGTGTGGGGGCCTACTTCAGTTTGAGGAAGACGAAAGCATTCCTCTTGTCGTCCTTCGTAACTGTGCAGCCCACATCCTTGGCAAAAGCTTGTAGGTCCGCCAGCGCCCTTGGATGGATACCATTCCCAACCATACCTGGCGGGAAAACGTCGCCTATTTGGTCGAATCCAAGTTCGTACGTCGCTCCAGGTGAGCGATCGATAATCGAGTGGCGAATAATCATCCGATAGGGTTGCCGGTCGTTCATGAGCGCGGCCCGCGAGTTAGACAACCAAGCATGCTCACGTTGAACCAAATGAAGCAAGTGTAGCATTTACGCGGCTAGCTGAGCGTATGTCTGGCGAGTGTGTACTCACGTCCACGACAAGTCCCCCCAGCAATCGTTTGGATGACTCAACCATTTCCGTGGGAGGGATCACCAGATTGCAAACGGTTATTCTCCTGCTCACAATGTCGAACGTTTGGGCAGCATCAAATTGACTGAATAGTCGCGCATGCAACTCGAGGTATCCCATGTCGTCGCAGTCGGTGTGTCAGCTAACACGTTGATATAGCGCGTATCCCACGGCCAGCAAAATGAGCGCAACCTGCATTGCGAGCTGGGGACCGAGCCACGGCGCGAGCGCGCGCCAACTGCTCTTATCTGAGACAAATCTGCGTGCTGGATGATCCATGAGATTATCCTGAACTGGTCTTAGTCGGTCACTCAAAACATCCCCAAAACAATTGCGGAAAGGAAGCTCAGCGATACCATCATGGCAACCGTTGCCAGCGCGATGTTCAGTTGAGCCCTTCCGGGCACCTTCAAAGCCTGGCTAGCAGCAGCGTACATAGTGTCCTCCCTGGCAATTCACGTGATATTTGCCGACACCCATTCGTGGCCTCACAAATCGGAGGCGCGAGCAGCATCCATCATCGGAATGCGACACGACGCCGAAAGTTGTTATCAAGACAGTCGCGCTCTCACGGGAGGACGTTGCCGTCGTCCGTTCGTGAACTTAGCAGGTGATCAGATGTTTTCTGACACGGGGCAGCAGCAGCACCAATCCAGCGCTGCGTGGAGAACCCATCAATGGGAACTCCGCGCTTCTCCTTAGAAAAACGATGTGCCTAACGTTCGTCAATGTCAATGGATTACCAAATAAAAACGAAAATAATAATCAATTCTGGGGAAGGAGGCGCTTGCCAAGGCGTGGAAAGCTAGGTTCATTTACTCGAGGTACTTGCTTGCTTGCGCGCTTGGCGTTTCAGACGCTCGCAACATCCTTACGACAGCGTGGGGCCGATGTAAGGCCATCGAACGGTTCCCATATATAGATAGTGGACCAGTTCGATTTTAATGCGCCAGCGGAGAGTTTTCGGGCACGGGGCGATGGTAGGAGACGACATGATGCATGCAAGGATTGAGCAGCGCGCTTTCTTTGCGAACACCGGACTCCCGACGTTCACGCTGACACCTGTGTGGGGAGCGCAGGGCCTGCTGATGGGCTTCGAGGTGTGGGCTGGCCCCGAGCTCGTCGGTCATATCCCGTATGACGACGATTTCAGGGACGTACTGAAAGAGGTCGTGGGAGCAACGCGTTGAGAGCGATGCCTTGCGAGGCCCGGCAAGGGCGGGTGTTCAAGCAAGTGGGGCATCAAGTCGTCAAGTGCGTGCGCGCGGGAGAGGTCGACCAAGGTCCCGACTAGACGTGCCTTGCTCGCACGCATCAAGAAATAAGCGCAAAGCGTTTCCGAAGGAGAGCCGCCATGGACATTCACGAGTACCAGGCCAAGGAGCTGCTTTCGAAGTTCGGTGTGCCAGATGCCCCGCGGCGCCCTCGCGTACAGTCCCGAGCAGGCGGTTTATCGCGCCACCGAGATTGGCGGCAGCAAGTGGGTGGTCAAGGCGCAGATCCATTCGGGTGCGCGCGGGAAGGCGGGCGGCGTCAAGCTATGCAAGAACGATACGGAGATCGAGCAGGCTGCCGAGGCTCTGCTCGGCAAGCGCCTTGTCACCCACCAGACCGGCCCCGAGGGCAAGCTCGTCTCACGACTCTACATCGAGGAGGGCACCGACATCGCAGAGGAGATCTACCTCGCGTTCGTCATGGACCGCGCCTCCGAGCGCATCATGGTGGTAGCGTCGGCTGCCGGGGGAATGGACATTGAGGAGATTTCCGAGAACAAGCCAGAGACCATCATTCGGGCCAGCGTCGACCCGGCGGTTGGCATGCAGCAATTCCAGGCGCGCGAGGTGGCTTATAGTCTCGGCGTCGAGCCCGAAATCATTCATAAGCTGGTGCCGACAATCATGGGCTGCTACCGCGCCTTTCGCGATCTCGACGCGACGATGCTCGAGATCAATCCCCTCGTCATTACCAAGCAAAAGAACGTCGTGGCTCTCGACGCCAAGATGAGCTTCGACGACAACGCGCTGTACCGCCGTCCGTACATCGCCGAGCTTCGCGATAAGAGCCAGGAGGACCCGCGCGAGACCTACGCCAACGACCGCGGCCTCGCCTACGTCGGCCTCGATGGCGACATCGGCTGCATCGTCAACGGCGCCGGCCTCGCCATGGCGACGCTCGACATGATTAAGCTCGCCGGCGGCGAGCCGGCCAACTTCCTCGACATCGGCGGCGGTGCCTCTCCAGAGCGCGTGACGAAGTCGTTTAAGGCGGTGCTGCGCGACAAGAACGTGAAAGCGATCCTGGTCAACGTGTTCGCCGGCATCAACCGCTGCGACTGGGTCGCCAAGGGCGTTGTCGACGCCGTCAAGGAGCTCGAGATCAAGATTCCGATCGTCATCCGACTCGCCGGTACCAAGGTTGAGGAAGGCCGTCGCATCATCGATCAGAGCGGTCTCGCCATGATAAGCGCCGATTCATTGGCCGAAGCCGCCGACAAGGTGGTTGTCGCGGCGAAGAACTCGAAGGCCGCCGCGTAGACGCCGCCCGTTCCGCACACCCGCGTATCGGTCTCTCGAAGTAGCGGTCTGGCCTCCCGTGGCAGGGCGCGGAGTTCAAGCCAGCTACGCAATTGCCATTCCCTGACCCTGATACGCTCCTCATATTCCTGTTCGGCTTCGGTCCGCGGGTGGGCTGTGCTTCGTAACGTCTTGATAGAAGCAGTACTATCTATGAAATGTTGCAGTGCAACAATTCAATCCCCATATACTTAGACATGATGAGAGCTAGACGTGCACCCTACCGGTAAGCGAGCCGAAAAACCTCAAGGAGTTCCCCATGCCGACTAGTCAGTATGTCCAGCAAGCCGAAGCGATCCTGAAGGCCGCCCAGGTCGGCAATCAAAGCCTCCGCTGAAGAAGGCCTGGCCAAGACACGGCAAGCAACACGTAATTCGTTTGCAGCCGCAAGAGACGGCGCGGACATCGTCGAGCAAGCCCTGAGGGATACCAAAACTCTCACAGAAAAGGCCCTCCAAAATATCGGTGCGAATACAGAGGCCGCGTTCGATACCGCACAAGCCATGCTGCGCACGAAGGACGTAACCGAGGCGGCGCAGCTGCAGGCGAAGTTCATCCAGGCTCAGGTTGCCAAGGCGGGTGAGCAGAGCAAGGAGTTTTATGAGCTTGCGTCCAAGCTAACGCAGCAGACGTTCGCGAGCTGGAACAGCGTTGCGACGAAATCGTTCGCCCGGCTCCCGGTCTGACCCGTAACCCAACAGGATGGCCCTGCGGATCTCGTGTCCATCGTCAGGGATTTCCGGACAGCTGAGCGGCTGGGTTTGGCCCATCTGGGGATCCCTACATGTGCGCGACAGAGAGGTCGTTCTTCTGAGCGGCTTTGATGAAAAGTCAGAAGACAGAAGCAGAGCGTCGCGGGCTGTGGCCGTTCACGCCGAAGGCGAATTGTTGCAATCCGCAAAACTTCATCGCGACGCGGTCGCCTTCGGCTACGTCGAAGGAGATGCATGGCTTCGGCCTAGCTCGTTTTAAAATTGCCCGGTTCGCCGTGCCACGCATTCTGCTATGGGAACCGTCGTCCCAGCCCGCAGTCGCTCATCTCCACCTCAAGTTGTCACGACTCAACTGGTCGACGGACCGGCAACCCATCAGCTTCATGTCCCGTTCGATTTCGGCACGGAGATTTTGAAGGGCCCTTTCGACGCCAGCCTGACCCGCGGCCGCCAGGGCATACAGATAAAACCTCCCGCCCGAGCACGCTTTCGCGCCCACGGAAAGCGCCTTCAAGACGTGGGTGCCACGGGTGATGCCGCCGTCGCAAATGACATCTATCCTGTCGCCCACTGCGTCGACGATCTCGGCGAGCTGATCGAACGGGCTCCTCGAACCGTCGAGCTGACGCCCACCATGATTGGACACCATGATGGCGGTTGCGCCGATGTCAACGGCCCGCTTGGCGTCCGCAACGCTCATGATGCCCTTGAGACAGAACTGCTTGCCCCATCTCTTGCGAACATTCTCGGCGTCCTGCCAGTTCATTGACTGGTCGAGCATTGTGCTGAAATAGTCGCCGACGGATACTGATATGCTCGAGCCCTCCTTAACGTATTCCTTCAGTTGGGGCAGCTCGAACTTCTCATGCGTGAAATAATTGATCGCCCATCTCGGGTGCAGGGCGAAGCTGAAGAGGCTTTTGAGCGTTAAGCGTGGAGGCGAAGTGAAGCCGCTCCGCAGATCGCGTTCCCGGTTTCCACCCGTGATCGTGTCGACGGTCAGGGCCAGCACGTCGAATTTCGCGGTAATGCACCGCTCGATCATGCTGTTGGTCAGCCCTCTGTCCTTGTGGAAATACAATTGGAAGAGTTTCGGCGTGCTGATTGTGGAACCGATCTCCTCGACGCTTACCGTCGCCAGGGACGATATACCGAACATTGTGCCAAATTTCTCAGCCGCTTTGGCGACGGCCCTTTCACCGTCATGATGGAACAGCCGCAGAAGCGCTATCGATGAGCAGAACAGAGGCATATTCAGTTTCTGGCCCATGACGGTTGTCGACATGTCGATGGTTTCGACACCGGCGAGAACGTTGGGCACCAGATCGCACCGCTCGTAGGCTTCGGTATTTCTCCGATAAGTGACTTCATCGTCTGCCGCGCCGTCGATGTAGTGGAAGATCGGCCCCGGGAGTCGCCGCCTGGCCATCGTCCGAAAATCACCGATGTTGTGGCACCGATCGACACGCACTGGCTCCTCCGTCTTTACGGACGATAGCGCCACGCTCGACCAGATCGGCATTCCGAAGTCGACGTTCTACACTTGGTACGAACGTTACGCGTCCGGCGGTCCCGATGGCCTCGAGGGTCGCAAGCGGCATCCTAAGCGCGTCTGGAACCGCATCGCCGATGAGAAAGTTCTCGAACTGGCCCTCACCGAGCCGGAGCTCGGCCCGCGCGATCAAGGGGGCAGCGGGCAAGCGTTTGACCTACGGACAAGCTAATTAGCAAAAGGAAGATTGGGTCGGGAGCTTAATTGAAGCCGCCGCCACCGTACCCCGTCACCAGCGGCCTGGAGTGCCTGCACGGGGGGGAGCGGCAGCTCCAGGCCACCGGTAACAGTATGAGAGGGGAGAGCGCAGAGGGACTTGGGCTGCCCCCTCAAAATGTAGCGTCGATCTAAAACGCTGCTCAGCGCTAAATTCGGAAAGTACCTACTGTGCAATACTACGCGCCACAGGACTAAATCGTCTTGCGGGCCTTAGGCTTCGCCTTAGAGGGCAGAGCTGGCCTCATCGTCGCGTCACGCAGACGGCTGGTCCTGACCCTGGCTGAGTCGCATGCGCCGCACGTCGCACGGATCGGGCTCGAGACGGGAGCGACGGCAACTTGGTTATGGACCGAGTTGACAAAATGGGGCTGCCCGTCATCTGCATCGATGCCCGGCACGCGAAGGCGGCTCTGAAGAACTTCTTGATGAAGGCCCGGCGCACCAGCACCTGCCAGGCTCGCTTTCGTCATCGTCCAGTTCGCCATCGGCAAACGTCGTTTTTTCAGCAGTTGCTAGATTCGGCGCTTGACCAAGAGCTTCTTGATCTCGGCGATCGCCTTGGCCGGGTTGAGCCCCTTCGGGCAGGTGACGGTGCAATTCATGATCGTGTGGCAGCGATAGAGCCGGAATGGGTCTTCCAGTTGATCGAGCCGCTCGCCAGTTGCCTCGTCGCGGCTGTCGACGATCCAACGATAGGCTTGCAGCAGCGCAGCCGGGCCCAGAAAGCGGTCGCCATTCCACCAGTAGCTGGGACAGCTGGTCGTACAGCAGAAGCAGAGGATGCAGTTCTCCAGGCCCTCCAGCTTGACCCGATCCTCCTGGCTCTGGAGACGTTCACGCTCCGGTGTGGGCGTCACCGTCTTGAGCCAGGGCTCGATCAAGGCGTATTGGGCGTAGGCATGAGTGAGATCAGGCACCAGGTCCTTGATGACCGCCAGGTGCGGCAGCGGATAGATCTTTACATCGCCCCTGATGTTGTCGATCGCCTGGGTGCAGGCGAGCGTGTTGGTCCCGTCGATATTCATGGCGCAGGAGCCGCAGATGCCCTCACGGCAGGACCGCCGAAACGTCAGCGTCGAGTCGATCTCGTTCTTGATCTTGAACAGGGCGTCCAGCACCATCGGCCCACACGCGTCGAGATCAACCACATAGGTGTCGATGCGGGGGTTCTGCCCATCGTCCGGGTTCCAGCGGTAAACCTTGAAGGTCTTGGTACGCGTCGCACCGTCGGACTTCGGCCAGCTCTTGCCGGTCCAGATCCTGGAATTGGCGGGGAGGCGGAGCTGAACCATCTATCGACCGACGTAGGACATCCCGATTAAGCGGCCCTCCGGCCCGACAGTGGGCGAGCGCTGTCGTCGGCGCGACGACCGTGCCCGTCATGCTTGGGGTTCGGATGCATGCCGGTGATCAGCCGCGCGCCGCGCTCCAAAGTGACGTAGGACCAGAGCCATTGTGTTGCAACGATCAGCCGATTGCGGAGGCTGATCAGGAAGTAAATATGTGCGATCCCCCAGATCCACCAGGCAAGCCACCCCGTTAGCCGCAGGCCTCTAAACGCGATGATCGCCTCCCGCCGACCGATCGTGGCGAGCTTGCCCCGCTCCCGATACAGGAAGGGCGGCGGTTCGGCTTTGCCGGCCAGGCGCGCCTTGGTCGCCTCGGCCACGTAGGCGCCCTGTTGCTTCGCGACCGGAGCCAGTCCAGGGAGCGGTTCACCATTCGCGTCAAGCGCGAGGGCGGTATCTCCTATCACGAAGACGTCGTCGGATCCTGGCGCCGCCAGTCGTGCGCCGACCCTCACCCGTCCCGCGCGGTCCGCCTCGACCCCCAGCCACGCGGCCGCCGGCGACCCGGCGACCCCGGCCGCCCAGATCACCGTGCGCGCGCGGAGGCGCTCCTCACCCAGCATGACGCCGGCCGCGTCGCAGCCTGTGATCGCACGCCCAAGCCACACCTCGACGCCCAAGCTCCGCAGTGCACGCCCGGCATAGCGCGACAGGTCTTCGGGGAAGGTCGGAAGCAGCCTTGGCCCGGCCTCGATGAGCAGCACGCGCGTGTGCTTGGGATCGATGGTCCGGAAGTCTGCCGCGAGCGCCTTGCGGGCCAGCTCCGCAATCGCGCCGGCCATCTCCACGCCGGTCGGCCCGCCGCCGACGATCACAATGGTGAGGAGCCGCTGGCGCTCTTCGGGATCGTCCTCCATCTCGGCCCGCTCGAAGGCGATGAGCAGGCGGCGCCGAATCTCTGTGGCATCGTCGATGGACTTGAGGCCGGGTGCATGCACGACCCAGTCGTCGTTGCCGAAATAGGCATGGGTCGCGCCGGTCGCGAGCACCAGAAGGTCATAAGGAATTTCCCGGCCGCCCATAGTCACAACATGCCGCTCGCGATCGACGCCGGTGACCTCGCCGAGCAGCACCCGTGTGTTGCGTTGCCGCCGGACCAGACCCCGGATCGGCCAAGCGATCTCCGCCGGGGATAGACCGGCGGTGGCGACTTGGTAGAGCATCGGCTGAAAGAGTGGTGGTTCTCGCGGTCGATCAGGGTGACCGCGACAGCTGCCTTGGCGAGACTTTTCGCGGCGGTCAGGCCGCCGAACCCGGCGCCAGCAATGACCACGCGCGGAAGGCCCATGGGTGCTTACCCGCTCTTGCCAGTGGTTGCCGTTGCCGCCCAGAACGCGACCGCGGCGTTGAACTCCCGCGCATGGAAGGCCCACGCCTCGGGTCCCGCCTCATCGCCGGAATAGCGTCCGAGCCGCCGGGCGCGATCAAAGAACCCTGGGGCCGGCAGGCCGCCCCGCACCTTGCTGATGGCGATGGCCGCGATGAACGGACGGCCGGTCGCCGCGTCCTCCGCCATGAGATGCTCCAACGCCTCCGTCACCTGATGAATGGTGTTTGGGGGTGTCAGCCCCAGACCCTTTGCAATCTCTTGATAGGCGGTCGGAACCCGCCGCTCGGCGATCTTTTGCAGGTGCTTCCGAAGCCGTGAAGTGATCGTCTGAAGGCGGTACCCATCGGTGTTCGTCGTTACGGCGAGGTCCTCTGTTACGAATGTCATGATGCCTTCCTCACAAGATTGAAGAGACACATTGGATCGTTGTTTGCTGGTGCGCGGATCAGGCCACCCTCGCCTCTGCGCTCATGGTGCGGCGGGCGTCGGCCCGAATCCGCGCTACCATCGCAGCAAACCCATTCGAACGCTGCGGCGTTAGATGTTCGCTGAGGCCGAGGCGGTGAAAAATAGCGCGCGCCTCAGTCGCGAGAATCTCGTCTGCCGTCCTGTACGAGTAGGTGGCGAACAGGATGGCCATGAGACCGCGCACAATGAGGGCATCGCTGTCGCCTTGGAAACGGAGGGCCGGGGCAGCATGATCGTGGTTGTCGTGTACCTCGCTTGCTAGCCAGACTTGGCTCGCACAGCCCCTGACCTTGTTTGCCTCTGTCCGAGCTGCATCAGGAAATGGCGGCAAGCTTCTCCCTAGCTCGATCACATATCGGTAGCGATCCTCCCAATCCTCGAGCAGTTCGAAATCCGAAAGGATGTTCTCGAGCGTCTTTGCAAGCATCCTGTCATCGATCCGGCCCTTGGTCACAGCGGAGCGATCGGCGAACTCGTGCGCTCGATCGCCACTGGCAGCGCGACCCGGAATGAACTTCAGGGTTGCCGGGGCCGGCGTCTCTTCGGAATAGATGAACATAGGATATCGCCTCGCGTGCCGCCAAATCCCCCTTTGGCAAGAGCGGATGTGTGGCTACTGGTTCGGCCGTGGAGACCAATTTTTACGCTGGGTTTGATTACAAGCCAGCTTCCTGAAGAGCTACCGTCAAGGACACCAGGGAGACAGAACAGGCGCGCCCGGTGGCATGCCTGTTCCCATTTCAAAACTTTGAGGCGCGCTTAGCTCGCGGCGACCGACGCATCGATGGTCTTGTTCTGGATGCCCTTCGCGACCGTCGCCCCGATCTCAATCTTACGGGGCTTCAGCCGCTCGGGTACCTCGCGCTCGAGATCCACAGACAGGAGCCCGTCCTTCACATCAGCACCCCTCACTTCGAGATGGTCGGCAAGCTGGAAGCGGCGCTCGAACGCGCGAGCTGCGATGCCGCGATGGAGGAACGTGCGCTCCTTCTCCGCTTCTTTCTTCTCGCCTCGGATCGAGATTGTGCCCTCGCTCACCTCGATCTCGACGTCGTCCTTGCCGAACCCGGCGACCGCCATGGTGATGCGGTACTCGTTCTCGGTCAGACGCTCGATGTCGTAGGGCGGAAAAGTGGGGGCCTCATTATCGAAGCCGGCAATCTGGTCAAAAATCGACTCGAGGCTGTCGAAACCGACGGTCGAACGATAGAGCGGGGATAGATCAAATCTCTCCATAACATCCTCCTGGAAGCGATGTGGGGGTTGCGCCTGCCTATTGGAGGCCAGGCAACGGAGTTCGCGCGGCCTAGATAGACCTGCTCTAAATAAAGATATGGGGTGTGTTCGCTTTTTGTTCAAGGGGCGGGGATCGGGCTGCGCGACCTCGGCCTGAATGATGGAGAGGCCTACCCCGTGGCCCGCACTAACTGAACGTGGGATTGCCTTCGAGTGTGGATCTACATTACCGACAACGCACGCTAAACGAGCTTACAATCAGAACGGAACGCACGTGGGCTCTCTAGCAAGATCGTGTTCTTGCGGTTGGGGAGGTGGCCCTTGTCATCAGGAGGGTGCCAGGAGCAACTGCTATGCGCGACGTCGATCCACTGGATCTTGTGGAAACACTCCGCGAAGGCCTGCTCGTGCTCCAGCCCGACCTCACCGTCCGGTTCGCTAACCGTTCATTCTGTAGCACGTTCGCGGTCGCGCGCGAGGATACGGTTGGCAGGAAGCTCTATGAGATCGGCAACGGACAGTGGGACATTCCCAAGCTGCGCAGCTTGCTCGAAACTGTCATTTCCGGCCCCACGACCATCGAGGCGTTCGAGGTCGACCACGTGTTCCCGTCTATTGGGCGACGGGTGATGGTGCTCAATGCGCGCAGGGTTCATCGGCCTGGCAACCACGTAAAGCAGGTCCTGCTGGCAATCGAAGACGTCACTGATCGCGTGAGACTCGAGCGCGAGCACATGGCCGCGCACGAGCGTATCGCGGTGCTGCTGCAAGAGCTCGGGCACCGGATCAAGAATAGCCTGCAGATCATCGCATCTATTGTCAGTCTCGAAGCACGGAACCATAAGAGCGGCGAGGGAAAGGCAGCGCTCGAGAGGGTGTCACATCGCATCGCAGCCGTCGGGCGTCTCTATTCCGTGCTAGGCAAGACCGATACGGGTGAGGCAGTCGACGCGACGATCTATCTTGAGGAGCTGTGTCGCGACCTGATCGGGTCAGTGCAAAAAGAGGTTGGCCCTACCATCGCGCTCAAAACCGACATTGACAGCGAGCCCCTGCCGGCCGATCGCGCGATTCCGCTAGGGCTCATTGTGAACGAGCTCGTAATGAATGCCGTCAAATATGCGTTCCCGAGTGAAACAAGCGGCACAGTCATGGTGACGCTAAAGCGTGGGCCTGGAGAGCTTCACCTTACGGTCGCTGACGACGGCAAGGGGGTCGATCCTCGACGCGCCAATTCCGGGGTCGGCGGCAGGTTGGTCGAGGCCTTCTCCCAACAGCTCGGTGGCCAGCTCGAGCGGAAGAGCGGCAACCAGGGTACCGTCGTGCGCCTGACGCTACCATCGCCTGAAGCCTCGTGGCGAAAGCGGGATAGAGGGAGGGGCGAACCGTGACGGCCCTGACGGAAAAGTTTAACAGAGCGCTGCTCTACGCGACGGAAGTCCACCGGAGTCAGGTTCGCAAGGGAGCCGCCGTGCCCTACATTGCACATGTGATGGCAGTGGCGGCAACTGTGCTGGAGTACGGTGGCGACGAAGATCAGGCGGTCGCTGCACTGTTGCACGACGCGGTAGAGGACCAGGGCGGGAGAGAACGACTGAATGACATTAGAAAGCGCTTTGGGGAGCGGGTTGCGTCTCTAGTAGAAGGCTGCTCGGACAGTTTTGTTGAGACTGGAGAGAAGAAGGAGGAAGGGGGGACACGAAAACAGACTTATCTAGACCGCCTAGCCCGGCACGATGATGAGGTCTTGATAATTTCCCTGAGTGACAAGGTGCACAACGCGAGATCAATATTGAGAGACTTGAAGAATCCAATGATCCGCGTGAAGGTCTGGGATCGGTTTAAGTATGGTAAGGAGGGCTCGCTCCAGAACTACAGGGCATTGGCGAACTTGTTCACCGAACGGTTTTCGGAGCCGGACTCGAGAAGACAGTTGGCAGAGGAATTCAATGATCTGGTCGAGGAGCTTTCGAGCTCTTAGTAGTAGCGAACGATTCACTGGTCCTCAGCTACGCACCCCTCCACCGATCCTTGCTGCCCGTCAGATTACTCTCACCGAGACAATCCGTCAGCGACGGCAGCCTTGTCCTTGCCATCGTCAGGCACGTCGCCCCCGTAGCGATACGGGCGATCTTGACGGCGGCGCCAATCACGTCAGCGGGGCGCTTCTCTCCGCGCGGGCCTCTAGTCATTGCCACGACTTTGTTGTTGCTTCTCCCGTTCGGCCTCTGCCTTCGTATGAGCCAGCGTCATTTCAATCATTGCCGTTCTCGCCTCGGCCTCTGTGGGATACGAATCCACTTCCATTCCACTAGCGCCTTCGAAGACGACGACAAGCCAAGGCCAAGGTGCACTGGAAACCGGCGGCGGTTCGTAAACCGCAATCCGCCAGCGAGGGACGATAATTTCAACCTCTGCCATCAAACACACCTTTGCGAGGCTTTGCGCTAAGCATAGCACGATTTCGGCCCCCAGCACGCCAGCGAGGAACGTCGACTGTCCGTAGAGTCGGACTCTAATCAGAGCCGTTCCAGCGGTTGTCGGCCGTTGAAGTGGCCCGTGCATCTCTGACAGGTCATCGGTCACCCTGGATATAGTGTCCGAGCTGATCGATTGTGAACTCCCGATCGCCAATAATGCTTTTTACCAGGTCGCCGATCGAAACTATTCCGACAACATTCTTGTGTTCGAGTACGGGCAGATGGCGCACGGCCTTCGCCGTCATTACAGCCAGGGACTCCTCGACCGTCTGATCAAGCGATGCGCAGATAACGCTCGTCGACATAATTTCCCGCACGGAGGTCGCCGGTGATGTCCGTCCTTTCAGGGCGACCTTTCGCGCGTAATCTCGTTCGGAAATGATGCCGACGAGATTGCCCGCGTCCAGAACGACCAATGCTCCTATGTCGTGGTCCGCCATGATCCTGAGTGCGTCGAGCACCGAGGCATCCGGACGAATGTGGTGAACATCGTGGCCCTTCTTGGTGAGCACATCCCGTACAGTGGGCATCTGACATCATCCTTCAATATCCTTCAATGTCATCCTGACCGAACAGTGCGCGCGCCGAAGTCCCTGCGTTTCACCGCAGCGCCACCGGCTCAGAGCCCCCAGTACGTGATGCCCGCAATACCGTCGCAGACCGACGTCCTAACCCTTGGCACCAAATGCCTTGGTTTCTTGGGCTTCTGAGTACTCGGGGCTTTCGTAAAGAGTGCGGATCTCCGCCGCGTCGAAGCGTGACTCGCTCACTTCCATGACCGTACCAGCAAGCGCTTCGGCAGCTAGGACCTCCATCGCAAACCGAATAGCTTCTGCCCCATTGGAAAACCGGTGATACGTCATGGGCCGTCGGCTCGCTCCTCGCCCCGTGCCGGAGAAAACCTCCGCTGGCGCATTAAAATCAAACTGGTTCATCATCATTATATGGGGAATGCTCAATGGTTTTACATCAGCCAAGCGGTTTCGTCATCACGCCTTATCGCGCCCGCTTGTCGGCCTCGTCCGCTATAACCGTCCTCAATCGTCTTCCCTATTAGTATTCGTACGATTTTGCGCCTTTCCCAATGAAGGTGTGGACGGCAGGTTTACCCCAACTCGCGGACGTGACGCTTTCGACAGCTTGCCAGCCGGCCATCGCAGCTGATCAACACGAGAAAGAGAGAAAAATCCTTCGCCGCCGGAGAGGTTGCGCGCGGGCCGGCTGGAAGGGGGCGGGCTGTCTCTCTCTCTCTCTCTTGACGGTTCTTTGGGTCCCATCAGCGCGAAGAGCGCCCCGGGGGGCCTCAATAGAAAATGAGCTGCGCGCGTTTGCTCGAGTGGCCAAGCGTAACGATCCGCAAGATGGGTTCCCTTGGAGACAACCCCGGGGCGGGGTCGGCGTGGTGCTGGCACGCAAGAAGAGGAACGGGACTCCCGCGGGGGGGCGGCGGCACCCGTCCCCACGGCCCGATCGGCTCTTTGCCCGATGTTGGCATCTAAGATCGTGATTTAAGTTGACGCGACAACGGACTGAAACCGATTGGAATATTTCCGAAGATATGTTCTTATTGCTCAAACAAACAGAACGAATTCTATTGGTATTACGAGCAATGACCGGCGCAACGAAGAAACGAACGACACGCAACTCGGCGAGGATCAGCGCCGTCGGCTATCTGCGCACCTCGAGCGCCACGAACGTCGGCGGCGACAAGGACTCCGACAAGCGTCAACGCGCAGCCATTCAGCGCTTCTGCAAAGCCGCCGACTACGTCATTGCAGACGAAGATTGGTTCTACGATCCGGGGGTCTCGGGGGCTGACCCGCTCGGCACTAGGCCAGGCTGGGCGGCACTCATGGAGCGAATCATCACGAATGGCGTGCGCACGGTCATCGTTGAGGACGCCAGCCGCTTTGCCCGCGAGCTGATGGTGCAAGAGCAGGGCATTCTCGAGTTGCGCAAGGCGGGCGTATCGGTGTTGACGGCCTCCGGAGACGACCTGACGGCCTCAAACGACCCGGGACGCACGATGATCCGGCAGATCATGGGGTCATTCAGTGAGTACGAGAAGGCGCGTCTCGTGGCCAAGCTCAAGAGCGCGCGGGATCGGAAGATAGCCGAGACTGGCCGATGTGGCGGGCGCCGCGCCCTGTCAGAGGCAAACCCTGCGGCGCTCAAACTGGCACGCAGGCTGCGGCGGGCGAACCCCGTCTCCGGCAAGCGCATGAGCTTTCGTGATATCGCCGCGAAGCTGGCCGAGGCAGGTCACACGGCCGCGAGCGGTAAGCCGTTGTCGCCGAGCGTCGTGAAGAGGCTGCTCGGGGATTAAGATGGAACGCCGCGCCGGCAAGCCTCGGCCTCAGGCCGAGCGCGATGGCCGCGTGCGTCGCCAACGGGAAGCTCTTCGTCCTCTGTGGGAAGGGGACATTCGAGGAGCTTCCCCGCGAGGTACGTCAACTTGGACCATGGGCGGGCGCGCGTGAGGGCGACGTGACGCGAACTCAGTATCGGACGTTACTCGCCGAGCAGGGCTTCGTGCTGATTTACTGCTCCGCAGTCGCATTCGACCCGGAGGTCATTCGAGCAACCTGACGCGATCCCGGCACTACTTCTCGCCGACGATGCGCATCAACTCGCGATCCCAGCGCTCAAGCGCGTCGCGCTTGTGAGGCTGGTACTCCGAGCGGTCGTAAATGTCTCCGGCGTTGCCCATGCCCGAATGATCTTGCACCGCATCGGCGTAGTCGCGGGGGATGCCAGCATCCACCATCATCGTCTTGACCGCGCCGCGCAGATCGTGGAGGCGCGCATCTTCGATGCCGAGGACGCGCATGAGCCGAGCAAATGCGCTCGTGAGGTTGTCCGCAGACATCGGTGCGTCTTTGGCAAGCGTTCGGTTCGGGAAAACGAAACGAGAGTTCCGCGCCAGCGACACGGCCTCATCAAGCAACTTGCGGGCAAGTGGCGTAAGCGGCAGCACGTGAGGAACAGGCTTCGAGCCGATGCGCCACTTCTTGCGTCGCTCACCGCGCATTGCGAACAAGGGCTTCTTGGCGTCGAGTTCGCCACGCTCCATCTCGACGATCTCAGCGCGGCGAAGCCCGAGTAACAACAGTAGCTGTATCGCAATCTGCTGCTGGCGGCCGAGCCGCGCGCTTCCGTGCCAAACGCTGCGAATCTCGTCCTCTGTCAGCTTGCGAGAACGATGCTTGAGCGGTTTGCGCCTCGGGATGCCGAGCGTTGGATTGCTGTTGCAGCGCCCGACGCTGATGCCCCATTTGAAGGTGGCGCCGATGAGGGCGTGCGCGAGACGCGTCTGACTTCGCGTCGAGTTGGCCTCGATTGTTTCGAGCGCCCTCACGATGGTCGCCGTGCTGATCTCGTTGACGGGCGTAGAGCCAAGCACACCAACGATGTGCCGCTCGTATAGCGCCTCATCGCTCCCCCAGGAGCGCCGCTCAAGCTTCCTGAATTTCTCAAGGTGGTCGCGAAAGAGCGTGTCGAACGACTCCGAAGGCGCGGACCTCGGATCGGCAACCGCTCCGACGTGCTCCTTGGCTTGCTCGATTGCGCGCCCTAGGCTGATCGAGCGCGCGGGGCCGAGCGTCCGCCAAACTCGCTTACGTGCTTCGCCTCGTCCTCGCTGCGCATAGACGCGCCATACGCGGCGGCCAGTCGGCGCGATCTCAAGAACGAGCCCGTCCGTGTCCTCGATCCTGATGCGCTCGGCACTCATGCCGTCGCCTTGATACTTGGCGGCATCAATCGAGCGTTGATTCTTGGGTAACGTCCGCATGAAGGTGTCCCCCTGCAGCCGTTACTGAGTAACCTGATTTGGTCTTCCGCGTCTACCTCCTCTCTACCAGCGACGCAGTTGATGACGACGCGCGTCACGTGCACAACGACGCAATGCGAACGAGAAACGATATCAGTTCCGCGACGAAACAGATTGATTATGCGTAGATAATAGTTGTAGGTGGCGCGTCGTTGTGCGTCGTCGTTCGCGCCTTGCGCCAGAAGTCAATCAGCCGTACTATGAGATTTTGAGTTTGCCGCGTCTACCGATTCCGCCACAGAGGCCAGCGTCTTAGGGACGAGGTGGGCACTATAGCCGCGGCGCCTTCCCCGTCAACGGACGGAGAATGGCGGGCGGGCCACGCGAGCCGACCTTGCGGCTATCTCCAGGAGAACGTGACGCGCCCCGAGCCGTGCACGTGCTCGGCAACCTCGACGTGGTCGCCGACGTGTGGATCGGTCGTCTTCAGCGCCATCACATGCACAACCCGCCCGTCGCCGAGCGTCACATCGACTGCGAGCCCTTCCTCGATGCTTTTCGTGCTGGTTCCGCTGAGCGGCCCGACGTAAGAAACCACACCCGGCACGTGGTGCGTCTCCACGTTGGCATCGAGACCGGTGAGCCAAAAGCCGCCCGCGACGAAAAGGAGGACGGCCACGGCGCCCCCGATCCATTTCGCGCGTTGGAGGAGGAGTGCTCGCTCGAGCCGCCGGCGGGTATCCTCGCGCATGCGCGCATCCCTCAGATGACGAAGAAGTCGGAACCGTTTACCGGCAGTTTCGTGCCGAGCGTCGCGAACATGATCTGCGCCGCTCCGCCGATCCCGTCGGGATCGTAGTAGAGAACTCCCTGCGAGCCGGCGTAGATGATGCGGTCATTCGCGTCGTGCGCGCTCGCACCGACGTGGAACGCGCCCGGCGCGAGCGCGCCCGGCGTCGCCTGAAGCTTGGTGAAGACCGCGTTGTCGAGCCGGATCGTGTCGTACGTATGGTTGAAGTCGATGATGTGGTCCACGTTCGAGGCCTGCGAAAGGGCCGCGTTGAACACGAAGATGTCGAGCCCGGCCCCGCCCCCCAGAGTGTCCTTGCCGGGCCCGCCGTTCAAGATGTCGTTGCCGGCATTGCCTTTCAAAGTGTCGTTGCCGCCCTGGCCGGCGAGCGTGTTCGCCTGCGGGTTGCCGTTTAACGTATCGCTGCCGGCGCCGCCCACCGCGCTCTCGATGTAGCTATTGGGACCGATGCAGACGGTATTGCGGCTCGAGTGACCGCCACCGAAATCGATCGACCGGCCAAGAGAGGAGAAGTTGCCGATCGTGAGATTAATGACGCAGCCGGCGGTTCCGTTGTAGACGATCTTGTCGATGCCGCCGGCGTCGTCGATCGTCTGAAAGTACGTGTTGGCGCCGTTGAAGGTGTAGGTGGTGTTGCCCGCATTGTGAGAGGGGTTGCGGCCGTAAAGAGCCTGGATTGCGACCAGGTCGTAGTACATCGGCGTCGTGGGAAAGAACGTGGCATAATTGCTGTCCGTCCACGGCGAGGCCGTGTAGCTCATGATCGTGAAGAAGTAGTTGTCCTGCGCGGCGGGAATGGCGTTAGGGCTCTCGAAGGAATGCTTGAAACCGAGCGCGTGGCCGATCTCGTGCAGGATCGTCTGGAAGTCGTCGCTGCCGACGGCAATGTTCGCGAGGCCGCTCGGGTTGAAGTTGTCCCAGCTGAACCAAACGTCGCCGGCCTCAGGATTCGAGCTCGGAAGGTAGGCGTGCGCGGCCGCCTCAGGACTGATCACCTTCGTATAGGCGAAGCGCAATTCACCGACGGTCGAGTTGTTGTCGGAAACCTCGGTGAAGCCCAGATTGGCGACGCTGCTCCAAGCGGCCAGTGCTTTTCTTACTGCCGCACGCTCGCCATCCGATATGGCCAACCAGTTGCCCCATTCTCCCTCGCCATAGCCCGTCGAGTGCCAACCGCTGTTCGGGCCTCGTGGAAAGCTGTAGGTCAGTGTCACGCCTGTCCCCAAGCCGCCGCCCCACTTCTCGCCATCAGCAACATAGCGGCCGAAGCCGGTCGCCGCCGGATCGATGTAAGTGACAGGAACGGAATTGGAGGTTGGGGTAGCCATCCGCACTCTCCCTCAGCGCAAGAGCCCTCTGCGCGATACGCTGCCGAACGGTCTCACTCGTCGCCGGCGAAAATGAGGTTCGCAGTAGCGGCCGTCAATTGTATTGAACATAATGACAGTACGAAGATGTTGACGCTCCGCGATTCCGATGCTGGCCGGTCACAGCCTCGCGAGTTGCTCCCGCAACTCCGCGACACACTTATGTTGGGCGCGGCTCCGCCGTTACTACGCTGCGCGCGGCTCCGCCACTCTTACGCTGCGCGCGGCTCCGCCACTCTTACGCTGCGCGCGGCTCCGCAGCGACAAGCCGCACGATATCGGCCATGATGTCGGTGAGCTGGAAGTCCTTGGGCGTATAGACGGCGGCGACGCCGAGCGCCTTCAAGGTCGTCGCGTCCTCGGGCGGGATGATGCCGCCGACGACGAGGGGAACGTCGGCGAGGCCTTCTTTCCTCATGCGCTCCACGACCTCGGAGACGAGGGGAACGTGCGAGCCCGAGAGGATCGACAGGCCGACAACGTGCGCGCTCTCGTCGACGGCCGCGCGCACGATCTGGGCCGGCGTCAGCCGGATGCCCTCGTAGACGACGTCCATGCCGCAGTCGCGGGCGCGCACCGCGATCTGCTCGGCCCCGTTCGAGTGGCCGTCGAGCCCCGGCTTCCCGACCAGGAACTTGAGGCGCCGGCCGAGCCGGGCCGAGACGTCCTCAACCGCCTGGCGCACCTCGTCGAGGCCTTTTCCCGAACGGTCGGCGGCGGCCTGCGAGACGCCCGTCGGCGCGCGATACTCGCCGAACACGCGGCGCAGCGTCGTGCCCCATTCGCCGGTCGTGACGCCGGCCTTCGCGCAGGCGATCGACGCCTCCATGATGTTGCCGCCCTCCTTGGCGGCGGCCTCGAGATCGGCGAGTGCCTTGGCCGCCGCTTTTGCATCGCGCCGCTCGCGCCACGCCTCGAGGCTCTCCACCTGGTGAGCTTCGACTGCCGGGTCGATGACGAGGATCGCGCCTTCTCCCGCCGACAGCGGCGAGGGCTCGGTCTCCGTCCACCGGTTGACGCCGACGACGATCTGCTCCCCGCTCTCGATCCTGGCGAGCCGCGCCGAGTTGCTCTCGACGAGCCGGCGCTTCATGTAGTCGATGGCGGCGACCGCCCCGCCCATGGCGTCGATCGTCTTGAGCTCCGCCTTCGCCTGCTCCTTGAGCTCGCCGACCTTCTTTGCGATCTCGGTCGAGCCGTCGAAGATGTCGCCGTAGTCGAGAAGATCGGTCTCGTAGGCGAGGATCTGCTGCATCCGCAGCGACCACTGCTGGTCCCAGGGTCGCGGCAACCCCAGGGCCTCGTTCCACGCCGGCAGCTGGACGGCGCGTGCACGCGCCTTCCTCGAGAGCGTGACGGCGAGCATCTCGAGCAGAATGCGGTAGACGTTGTTCTCGGGCTGCGGCTCGGTGAGGCCGAGGCTGTTCACCTGGACGCCGTAGCGGAACAGCCGGTTCTTGGCGTCGGCGACGCCATAGCGCTCGAGCGTGATCTCGTCCCACAGCTCGACGAAGGCGCGCATCTTGCAGATCTCGGTGAGGAACCGAAGTCCGGCATTGACGAAGAACGACACGCGGCCGACCACGTTGCCGAACTCTGCCGCCGGCACCTCCCCCGACGCCTTGACCGTGTCGAGCACGGCGATCGCGGTCGCGAGCGCATAGGCGAGCTCCTGCGCCGGCGTCGCGCCCGCCTCCTGGAGGTGGTAGGAGCAAACGTTGGTCGGGTTCCACTTCGGCAGCTCGCGGCACGAGAAGACGATCGTGTCCTTGATGAGCCGGAGCGACGGCGCGGGCGGAAAGACATACGTGCCGCGCGAGAGATATTCCTTGATGATGTCGTTCTGGATGGTGCCCGTGAGCTTGGCGCGCGAGGCGCCCTGCTCGTCGGCGAGGGCGACGTAGAGCGAGAGCAGCCAGGCCGCCGTGGCGTTGATCGTCATCGACGTGTTCATCTGCTCGAGCGGGATGCCGTCGAGCAGCGTGCGCATGTCGCCCAGGTGCGAGATCGGCACGCCAACTTTCCCGACCTCGCCCTTGGCGAGCTCGTGGTCGCTGTCGTAGCCGGTCTGGGTGGGCAGGTCGAAAGCGATCGAAAGTCCGGTCTGGCCCTTGGCCAGGTTCTTCCGGTAAAGCTCGTTCGACTTCGCCGCCGTCGAATGACCGGCGTAGGTGCGAAAGAGCCACGGCTTGTCGCGCTGCGGGGCCGCCCCCGCCGTCCGGTCCTGCCCCGCGCTCTCCTTCCGGTCAGACATGCTCGCTCCTCGGCGCAGCCGGCGCCTCATTTCCCTTACTCTACCGGGGGTCGCGCGCAAGGCAAAAGCCGTTGTTGCCGCGCCTTCTGGTGAAAAATGGAGCAAGACTCAAGCCGGCAGCCAAGGTTCCGGGCGCCATCTGGACCGGGAGGTCCTTTTGTGTAGGATGCGCCCCAAATTACCCCAGCGAGAAGGAACGACTGGCTCATGAACGAGCAGGCCGCGGGCAACCCAACGGCAGCCGGCACACTCATGGCGGGCAAGCGCGGCCTCATCATGGGGGTCGCCAACAACCGCTCGATCGCCTGGGGTATCGCCAAGGCCGTTGCCGCCCAGGGCGCCGAGGTCGCCTTCAACTATCAGGGCGACGCGTTGAAGAAGCGGGTCGAGCCGCTGGCGGCCGAGCTCGGCTCGAGGCTCGTTCTCCCCTGCGACGTTACCGACAAGGCTTCCGTCGATGCGCTGTTCGCCGAGATCGGCCGCGCCTGGGGCCGGCTCGACTTCCTGGTCCATGCCATCGCCTTCTCCGACAAGAACGAGCTCGACGGCCGCTACGTCGATACGAGCGAGACGAACTTCACCCAGACGATGCTCATCTCCTGCTACTCGCTGACCGCGCTCGCACAGCGCGCCGAGAAGCTCATGACCAACGGCGGCTCGATCGTGACGCTCACCTACTACGGCGCCGAGAAGGTCATGCCGCACTACAACGTCATGGGCGTCGCCAAGGCCGCCCTTGAGGCAAGTGTGCGCTACCTTGCGGCCGACCTCGGTAAGAACGCCATCCGCGTCAACGCCATCTCGGCCGGGCCAATCAAGACGCTGGCCGCCTCGGGTATCGCCGACTTCCGCTATATCCTGCGCTGGAACGAATACAATTCCCCGCTCCGGCGCACGGTGTCCCTCGACGACGTGGGCGGCGCCGGCGTCTACCTCCTCTCCGACCTGTCGAGCGGGGTCACCGGGGAAGTGCACCACGTGGACGCCGGCTACCACATCCAGGGCATGAAGAACGAGGACGCGCCCGACATCTCGGTCGTCAAGAACGACGGCGTTTAGGGGGTTCCCTCTCCCCACCCGCGGTGGGGAGAGGGTTAGGGTGAGGGGCAGAAGCCTCGGCTGCGGCGAGTTGTGGCCCCTCACCCCGACCCTCTCCCCGTTAAAACGGGGAGAGGGGGAATGCATGTCATGCGGGACGCAATCACGATCTACTTCGTGCGCCACGGCGAGACGGACTGGAACGCCGAGCGGCGCTACCAAGGCCAGCGCGACCTCGCGATGAACGAACGCGGCCGCGCGCAGGCGCGCCGCAACGGAGGGGCACTGCGCGTCTTTCTGCCCGACATCGCCCGCGCCGACTTCGTCGCGAGCCCGCTCGGGCGCGCGCGCGAGACGATGGAGATCGTCCGCGGCTGCCTCGGCCTTCCCGCCGAGGGCTATCGCGTCGACGAGAGGCTCCGAGAGCTCAACTACGGCCATTGGGAAGGCGTGCTTCAGGCCGACCTGCCGGCGATCGATCCCGCGGGCCTCGCCGAGCGCGAGAAGGACCCGTTCCGCTGGCGCCCGAGTGGCGGGGAAAGCTATGCCGATCTCCTCGCACGCACCGTCGACTGGCTGAGAGACGTCACACGCGACACCGTCGTTGCCGGCCACGGCGGGGTGGGCCGCGCGCTCCGCGCGCACATCCTGGGATTGGCGCCCGTGTCGATCCCAGATCTCGAGAGCCCGCAGGACCGCGCGCTCGTGCTCGCCGCTTCGGGCATGAGGTGGATCTGAACAAAGAAGAGCCGGAGCAGCGGCAGCTCCGGCCCTTCCGACAAGCACTGCGGGGCCGCTCGAGCGCGGTTGCTCAGACCGCCGGGAGCCGCCCGTTTCAACACTGCGACACGAACCAGCACCGGCAACACGCCGCCTCGAGGCGGCGAGCGCACTTGCGCCAAGTCTGCCTCCCTTCGTCCGGCGCATCGCACTTAAGCCTCATTATCTGCGTCGCCAGAATCTTCCAATCAAATAAGGGGCAACGGGCTATTGTCGGCGAGCTCACCTCCTCTTACAGAGAGGGCTCGGCGCAGGGGCCCGCCTCCCGCGGGCTCGAGTTGCTCATGCTATCGTCTTGAATTTGCGGGTGCCTGCGACGGCTCTCGCAATCGCTGCATCCATGTCACACAACACGTTCGGACATCTCTTCCGCGTCACGACCTGGGGTGAAAGCCACGGCCCCGCCATCGGCTGCGTGGTCGACGGCTGCCCGCCGGGCCTGCCGCTCGCCGCCACCGACATCCAGGAGTACCTCGACAAGCGGCGCCCCGGCCAGTCGCGGTTCACGACCCAGCGCAAGGAGCCCGACGCGGTCGAGATCCTTTCCGGCGTGTTCGAGGACGAGGCCGGCCGCGACGTCACCACTGGCGCGCCCATTTCGCTTTTGATCCGCAACGTCGATACCCGAAGCAAGGACTACTCCGACATCAAGGACAAGTTTCGCCCCGGGCATGCGGACTATACCTACTGGGCAAAGTACGGCATCCGCGACTACCGGGGCGGAGGGCGCTCCTCGGCGCGGGAGACGGCGGCGCGCGTCGCGGCCGGCGCCATCGCGCGCAAGGTCCTCGCCGGCGTCACCATCCGCGGCGCGCTGGTGCAGATCGGCGAGAAGCCGGTCGACCGCTCGCGATGGGACTGGGACACGGTCGACGCCAACCCGTTCTTCTGCCCTGACACCGGCATGGTTCCCGAGTGGGAGCATTATCTCGATGCCATACGCAAGGGCGGGTCTTCGATTGGCGCCATCATCGAGGTTGTGGCCGAAGGCGTGCCCGCCGGGCTCGGCGCCCCCGTCTACGGCAAGCTCGATCAGGACTTGGCCTCGGCCATGATGAGCATCAACGCGGTGAAGGGGGTCGAGATCGGCGCCGGCATGGCGTCGGCCGAGCTCACGGGCGAAGCCAACGCCGACGAGATTCGCATGGGCTCCGACGGCAAGCCGCGCTTTCTTTCCAATCACGCTGGCGGAATTCTCGGCGGCATCTCCACCGGCCAGCCGGTCGTGTGCCGGTTCGCGGTGAAGCCCACCTCCTCGATCCTGACCCCGCGCCAGACCATCGACACGCACGGGGAGGAGACCGAGATCGTGACCAAGGGCCGCCACGACCCGTGCGTCGGCATTCGCGCCGTCCCCGTCGGCGAGGCGATGATGGCGATCGTGCTCGCCGACCACCTCTTGCGCCACCGCGCTCAGTGCGGCGGGGCGAGGCCTTAGCCCTCCTCAGGCCGCGCGAATGCCGGCGAGGAACCGCTCGACCTCGGACCGCAGAGCGGCGGCCTGGTCGGAGACATTGCGCGCGGCGATGAAAACCTGGCTCGCTCCCGCCGTCGAGCTCTCGGTCGAATGAGCGACGCCGCTGATGTTGCGGGCAACCTCCGAAGTGCCGATCGACGCCTGCTTGACGCTCTCGGCAATCGACTGCGTCACTGCCCCCTGCTGCTCGACGGCGCTGGCAATCGCACCCGAGATGGCGTTCATCTCGTTGATCGTCGCGGCAATCCCGGTGACGAAGGCCGACGCCTGCCCCGTCGACGATTGGATCGCCGTGATCTGGTCGTTGATCTCCTCGGTCGCCTTGGCGGTCTGCTCCGACAGCATCTTCACTTCCTGGGCGACCACCGCGAATCCGCGCCCGGCTTCCCCGGCCCGCGCCGCCTCGATCGTGGCGTTGAGCGCGAGAAGGTTGGTCTGGCTGGCCACTCCCCTGATCAGCTCGACGATCGTTCCCACGTGCGAGGCCGCTTCGGTCAGGTTCCGCATGAGCGCCGTCGTTTGAGTGGCCTGCGTGGAGGCTTCGTTCGCGACCCGGCTCGCCTGGTGGACCTGGGTCGAGATCTCGCGGATGGCGGCCGAGAGCTGATTGGCGGAGTCGGCCACGGTGTGCACGCTGGCCGAGGCCTCCTCGGAGGCTGTCGCCACCGCGGTCGACTGTGCGCTCACCCCCTTGGCCGACCCGGTCAATGCTTCCGCCGTCGAGCTGAGCTCGCTCGACGCCTTCGTCACCGTTCCGATGATCGTGCCGACCGCTCGCTCGAAGGACTGTGCCAGATCGAAAAGCCGCTGTGCGCGTGCCGACTTGGCCCGGGAATCGGCAGCGGCTGCCTCGTCTGCGCGCCGCTGGCTGATGAGGGCGTCCTTGAAGACGCGCAGCGTCTTCGCCATGTCGCCGATCTCGTCCGTGCGCTCGCCGAAGGGTATCGATGTGGAAAGGTCGCCCCTGGCCAAGCTGTCCATGGCGGCGGTGATGCGGCCGATGGGTGCGACCAGGCGCTTCTCGAGGCCGACGAACGCGGCAATGAGCAATGCGAGCATGAGCGCGGACACGGTCATAACCGCTACCGTAATGATCGTGTCCCGGGTACCTGCATCGGATTCGGTTTCCGCTATGAAGCGGTTGGCGCCCTGCACGGTCTCGTCGATCCGCGCGCGGTGGTCCTCGTAGGCTTGAGCGAGCTGAGCGTAGGCGGCGCGAGCGCCATCCAAATCGCCCTTCGCAAGCGCCGGAAGAAATGCATTCTCGGTGATCTCCCAGAAGCGCATCGCCGGCTCGTGCGCGCTCTCCGTCAGCGCGGCCCTGACGGCCGGGTCGAAATTCTGATCGAGCCAGTATTGATGGCGGGTATCGTAGTCCTTGCGCAGGACCTCGAGCCGCTCGCGGCGCGCCTCGACCGATTTGGGATCGGCGAGCGCGAGCGTCACCTCGAGATAGGATTCGAGGATGTACTCGGGCGGCGGCAGGATGTCCGCGACGAGGTCTTTGCCGAGAACGATCTGCCGATAAATATCGCCGCCGACCTTGAGCGTGTGGAGCGCGTATTGGGTCGTGGCCAGCATCACGAGGCAGCCCGCGACGAGCACCCCGCCGGCGATCTTGGACAAGGTTCTGAATTTCATGGGTATCCCGCCGAGAAGCCGAATCACTTGAGAAGCGTAGACGCGAGCCTTTGAGCCTTTATTAATTTGGTTTGAAACTTTGGCTTGCCCTCACCTCCACGCCTTCTCGATATCTATCCGCGCCCCAATGAGATTCCGGCTTGCTCGCCGGAATCCCAAGGCGCTTCCTCTCGTAGGAGAGGGATCAGCTCGCCGGCGCCGTCGCTGCGAGAAGCGGGAGCAATCCTTTGACGATGGCGCCGTTGCCCGCGACGATGTCGCCGGTCTCGAGCATAGCGTCGCCCCCTGCCGCGTCGCTCGCGATGCCGCCCGCCTCGCGCAGGATGACGATCCCCGCGGCGAGGTCCCACGGTTTGAGATCGCGCTCCCAATATCCGTCGAAGCGTCCCGCCGCGGTCCAGGCGAGATCGAGGGCTGCCGAGCCCGTGCGGCGCAGCCCCGCGACCTCGCGCATGATGTTCTCGATCTCGCGCAGGAATCTCTCATGACCGGGCCGGCCGCGGTGGGGAACGCCCATGGCGATGACGGCGTCGGCGAGCGTCTTGCGGGCGGCGACGCGTAGGCGGCGCTTGTCGTTGAGGTAGGCGCCCTTGCCCTTCTCCGCCGTGAACATCTCGTCGCTCACCGGGTTGTAGATGAGCCCGGCCACGAGGTCGCCCTCGCGCTCGAGACCGATCGAGATGGAAAAGAGGGGAATGCCGTGCAGGAAGTTCGTGGTGCCGTCGAGGGGATCGACGATCCAGCGGTGCGTCTTGTCGACGCCGTCGACCGCGCCTCGCTCCTCCATGAGAAAGCCGTAGCCGGGCCGGGCCCTCGAAAGCTCGGTGAAGATGATCTCCTCGGCCCTGTGATCGGCGGCCGAGACGAAGTTCGCCGGCCCCTTGACCGAGACCTGAAGCTGCTCGACCTCGCCGAAGTCGCGCGCGAGCGAGCGGGCCGCCTTGCGGGCAGCGGCCGTCATGACGTTCATGAGCGCGGAGGCGGGCATCGGGGGCCTGCGGAAGGTCTCGCGGTTCCCCTATAGGCTCGCGCGTCCCCTGGCAAGGGCGGGGCATGGCAAGCCGATCATGAGCTTACGGGCCGAGTTGCGATTTCTCCCGCCAGGCGTAGGCGGCCTTCTCGGCCTTGAGCCGGTCGGCGTCGGGAAGGGCCGCGACGAAGAGGTCGAGCTTGTCGTCCTCGAGCCCGGCGGTCTTGGCGATGAGCCTCCACTTCGCGGCCTCGACGGGATCGCGCGCGACGCCGGCGCCTTCGGCATAGACATGGCCCAGGCGATTCTGGGCACCGGCGACGCCCTTCTCGGCGGCGGCCTTGAGATAGCCGACCGCCTTCGACTCGTCGGCCTTGAGCCCGCGCCCCTGGAGCAGCATCACCGCGTACTCGAACTGAGCGGCGGGAAGCCCTTGCGCGGCGGCCTTCGCACTCCAGCGCGCCGCCTCGAGTGCGTCGTAGGGGACCCCGCGGCCCTGCTGGTAGAGCGCGGCGAGATCGTACTGCGCGGCGGCGATGCCTTTCTCCGCCGCGTACTCGATGTGCTTCGCCCCGCGATAGGGGTTTTCGGGCTTGCCGTCGCCTCGCAAGAACAGAAGCCCGAGATTGTAGTTGGCGACCGGGTCGCCGGCCTTGGCCGCGCGCTCGAACATGTCGGCGGCAGCGGCGCGGTCCTTCTCGACGCCGCGTCCCTCGGCCAGCATCGTTCCCAGCGCCACCATGGCTGGAACGTCGCCGAGTTCTGCCGCGCGGGCGTACCAGCGCGCTGCGGTAACGTCGTCCTTCGCAACGCCGAGGCCTTCGGCATAGATGCGGGCGACGAGCGTGTGGGCTTGCGGATCGCCGCGGCCGGCAGCGGCCTCGGCCAGCGACAGCGCGGTCATGTACCGGCCCTGGTCGAAGGCGATGTAGGCCGCGTCGTCCTCGGCCGGTTTGGCCTTGCCCTGCGCGGGAGCGCTTGCCGGAGCCTCCGGCTTCGGCTGCGGCGCATTTGCGGCCAGCCACGCCGGCATGGGGAGCGCACCCGTCACCGCAAGCACTGCCGCGCCGGCGAGGACGGCTGCGACCAAGCCAAACGCGATGAGGCGTCCTGTCACCCTGTTGCTCCTCGGCCCTCGACCGGCGCGCCGGCAAGCGCCCGAGCGATCTCGGCGATGTCGGGACCTTGGGCGGGCGTCCATCGGACGGCGACGAAATCGGCGCCGGCGTCTGCGAGCGAGCGCGCCTCGTCCGCATCCTCGACGTCGAAGGCGACGACCGGCACCTCGAAGATCTCCGCCCACCATGCGACGAGATCGCGGCGGCGCGCGCGCGCCTTGTCGCGGTCGCCGACATGGGCCGGAATGCCGAAGCCCACGTAGTCGGCTCCCGCCTCCCCGGCGCACATCGCCTCATGGCGCGAGCGCCCCGCGTCGATTCCGACGATGGACCTTGGCCCGATGGCCTTGCGGACGGTCTCATAGTCGCCGAGCGCGTGCTCGCGCCAGGAGAGATGCACGCCGTCGGCGCCGACTGCTGCAGCGAGTGCCGCGTCGTCCTCGATCAGCGCGGCAATGCCCCGCTTCTGGATGGAAGCAACAAGGCTCCTCACGGCCTCGCGCGGGGCATCGGCCGACGGAGCGAGAATGATCGTCGCCACGTCGATGGCGCCGAGCGGACCCGCAAGCGTGCTCTCGGTCGGGGCGTTCGAGCCGGCGTCGATCACGAGACACAGCCGCGGCGCCGTCCGTTCGAGCGGCATATCTCCTCGCCGTCAGTGAAAATGTGAAGCCGCGTCGCTATCGATCGCGATTGAGGCAGAATAGAGACACCTCCGCAAGGCGCAATTGCTTGCCAGAGCCCGCAGAATCCTGCGATTCTGCGCATGATCAACCGTCGCAGAGCGGCCACATTCGGGCAAGAAATCGCCATGTTGCCTCGACATTCTGCTCGCCAAATCCATATGCGGCGCCAGGGACCGTCAACTCACGGGGAGCGAGATCAATGCTGAGAGACCTGCTGACCGCGGCCCAGGCCCTCGTCGTCGTGGCCGCGGTAGGCGCAACTCTCGCCGCGCCCGAGCCTTCGTTTGCGCAGCATCCCAGTGCGACCGCCAAGAACGCCGCTGCGCCGGCCGTGGCACGCGGCACAACGGCGCCCGCCGCTCCGGTGACGACGGGGACCGTTAGCCCCGCAAGCCCGCCGCCGGCGGCGGGCACCGCCACAGCAACACAAACTCCGGCGGGCGCTGCCGCACCGATGCCAGCCGCAGCGCCGGTCGCTCCGGCCGACCCCATTGTCGCCGCGCTGCGCACAAGGCTTGCCGATGCAGCCTTCGCGGGAAAGTCGAACAAGGATGACGTCGACGCGCTCGTCGCGTTCTATGGCGAGCGCACCGGTCCCCCGCTCTGGGTCGACAAGGACGGTGTCACGGCCCGCGGCAAGGCGATCATCGCGGAAATCGGCAAGGCGGACGACTGGGGTCTCGTCGCCTCCGCGTTCGATCTTCCTAGCGCGACGCCTAGCCAGCTGACGCCCGAGGCCCTGGCCGAGACCGAGGGCAAGCTCGCCCTTGCAGCCCTGAAGTACGCCCGCTTTGCCCGCGGCGGCCGGTTCAACCCGTCCTCGCTGTCGCGCATCCTCGACCAGACGCCGCCCGTCAAGGATCCGAAGGAGGTCCTCGCCGAGCTCGAGAAGCGCGACGATGGCGACGCCTACTTGCGCTCGCTCCATCCCAAGCACGAGCAGTTCGTGCGTCTGCGCCAGGTCCTGCTCAAGGCGCGCGGCGGACCGGTGGAGAAGGAGGCGCCGGTCGACGAGGCGCTCCGCGTCAAGCTGCCGGCCGGCAAGACCCTCAAGACCGGCGCCGACGACCCGGCCGTCGCGCTTTTGAGAAAGCGGCTCAAGATCGAGACCGCCGCCGGCACCAAGGAGACCCTTTTCGACGAACAGGTCGCCGACGCCGTCAAGGCTTTCCAAGGAGCCAAGGGCCTCAGGCAATCGGGATCCTTGAACGGCGCGACGCGCGCCGCCCTCAACGCCGAGGGAGAGCCGAAGAAGAAGGTGAGCATCAGCGAGGACACGCAGCGCATCCTTATCAACATGGAGCGCTGGCGCTGGATGCCGGAGGAGCTCGGCAACCTTTACGTATGGGATAATGTGCCGGAGTTCGTGACGCGGGTGGTCAAGGGCGGGAAGGAGATCTTCAGAGAAAAGATCGTCGTCGGCGAGCCGGCCTGGGCGACGCCGACGTTCTCGGCCAAGATGGAGTTCGTCACCTTCAGTCCGTCATGGGGCGTCCCGGACGGGATCAAGCAGCGCGAGCTTCTGCCTCGCCTGCGGAGCGCGTCCGGCGGCTTCTTCTTCTTCGGCGGCGGAGGCGGCGATGTGCTGCGCGCTTACGGCCTCACCGCCTATCGCAATGGCAAGCCCGTAGATCCCGACAGCGTCGACTGGGGCAACGTCGACATCCGCGCCTACAGCTTCGTGCAGCCGCCAGGCGGCAAGAACCCGCTCGGCTTCGTCAAGTTCCGCTTCCCGAACAAGCACGACGTCTACATGCACGATACCGTCCAGCGCGAGCTTTTCGCCGAGTCCTACCGCGCGCTGTCGCATGGGTGCATGCGCGTGCAGAACCCGCGCCGCCTTGCCGAGATCATCCTCGCAGAGGACAAGGGCTGGTCGTCAGCTCAAGTGGGCAACGCAATCGCATCCGGGCAGGACGTGGCCCTCGACCATCCGATTCCGACGCACGTCACCTATTTCACGGCGACGGTCGACGATAACGGCAGAGTGCAGACGTTTGCCGACATTTACGGCCACGACAGCCGGCTTGCCGCCGCCATGACCGGGCGAGCGGTCCGCTTCGACTCGGAGGTCGAGACGTCGTCCGCCGACGATGGCGGCTTCGCATCGCCCGGCTTTGCAACGCCGGCCGTCGGGCCCGGCAACAAGAAAAAGAAGATCTACAAGGCCCCGGAAAACCTGGCAGATGCCATTTCCGGTCTCCTCTCGAACTGAACCATTGGTTCGCCGGCCGGTGCAGACAAGGCGCGACGAGGGGGGCTCGCCGCGCCTTGCTGATCCGTCTCCGGCCGGTCATCCAGAGACGAGAATCGCCAATCCTTCGGGCATGCATTCCGGCCGCAGCATGCGCTACGACTATTGCTTCGGAGAACGCAGTCCCACGGCGTAAGAAACGCCGCGGCGCGCGCCGGGTTCCAGGCCGTACAAAGATTTTTCCGGCGCCCGTCAGGCGGCTCTTTCGAGCCCCGCGCTCCATTTGCCAAGCGCCGCCAGGCCGTTCATGCGCGCGCGGTGAGCAAAAGCGCGCTGGCCGGCCGCCACGTTCTCGGGCCTGCCGCCCCACGCCTTCAGGGCTGACGCCTGCAGTGCGCGCCCGTAGGAGAAGGTGAGCGACCACGGCGTGGGCCCCATCGCGTTCATGAGCGACAGGTGCTCGGTAGCGGCCTCGTCCGATTGTCCCCCCGACAGGAACGCGATGCCGGGGACGGAAGCCGGCACCGTCGCCTTGAGGCACTTCAACGTCTTCTCCGCCACCTCGCGCGCAGACGCCTGCTTAGGGCACTTCTGACCGCTGATCACCATGTTGGGCTTCAGCACCATGCCCTCGAGATTGACCCGCGCGTCGTAGAGCTCGCGGAACACCGTGCGCAGCGTCCACTCTGTCACGCGGTAGCACTCGTCGATGTCGTGGGCGGAGTGCTCGCCGTCCATCAGCACCTCCGGCTCGACGATCGGCACGATGTTGGCCTCCTGGCAGAGCGCCGCGTAGCGGGCGAGCGCGTGCGCATTCGCCTTGACGGCATTCCACGTGGGGCAGCCGTCGGCGATGGTGATGACGGCGCGCCATTTCGCGAAGCGCGCACCGAGCTTGTAGTAGTCGGCAAGGCGCTCGCGCAGCCCGTCGAGACCTTCGGTCACGGTCTCGATGTTCGAGTTGGGGCCGGCGAGGGGCTTGGCGCCCGTGTCGACCTTGATGCCGGGAATCGAGCCGGCGGCGCTAATGATCTCGGCGAGCGGCGTACCGTCCTTCGCCTTCTGGCGGATGGTCTCGTCGTAGAGGATCACGCCCGAGATGTATCCCTTCATGGCGTCGGCGGAGCGAAACAGCATCTCGCGGTAGTCGCGGCGCGTCTCCTCCGTCGAGACGACGCTGATCTTGTCGAAGCGCTTCTTGATGGTGGCGTTGCTTTCGTCGGCGGCGAGGATGCCCTTGCCGGGCGCGACGAGCGCGCGGGCGATGTCTTCGAGCTTCTCGGTCATGGGTTTACACTCCCTGAATGCGCCGGATGAATCTGCAGGTCCATGATCTAGCGGCCGGTCGCAGGCCTTGCCCTTTCTGTTGCTAGATCAGCTTGCCCATGGCAACCGCCGTATCCGCCATGCGGTTCGAAAAGCCCCATTCGTTATCGTACCACGAGAGAACGCGCACGAGCCGCCCCTCGATCACCTTCGTCTGGTCGAGGTGGAAGATCGAGGAGCGCGGATCGTGGTTGAAGTCGGACGATACGTTCGGCTGATCCGTCACGCCGAGAATTCCCTTGAGCTCTTGCGCGGCGGCCTTCTTCACTGCCGCGTTGATCTCGTCCTTGGTCGTCTCGTGGCGTGAGACGAACTTGAAATCGACCACCGAGACATTGGCCACCGGCACCCGGATGGAAGTGCCGTCGAGCTTGCCGTTGAGCTCGGGCAGCACCAGCCCGACGGCCTTGGCGGCGCCGGTCGAGGTCGGAATAAGCGACAGCGCCGCGGCGCGCCCGCGATAGAGGTCCTTGTGCAGCGTATCGAGCGTCGGCTGGTCGCCGGTGTAGGCGTGGATCGTCGTCATGAACCCCTTCTCGATGCCGACGAGATCGTTCATCACTTTCGCGACCGGGGCCAGGCAGTTGGTGGTGCACGACGCATTCGAGACGACGACGTGGTCCCTGGTCAGCTTGTCGTGATTGACGCCAAAGACGACGGTGAGATCGACGCCATCGGCAGGGGCCGAGACGAGCACGCGCTTGGCGCCGGCCTCGATATGGGTTCTAGCCTTGTCCTTCGACGTGAAGATGCCGGTGCATTCGAGCGCGATATCGACGCCGAGCGCCTTGTGCGGCAGCTCGGCGGGATTCTTGACCGCGGTCACCTTGATCGGCCCATTGCCGATGTCGATCGTGTCGCCCTTGACGGTGACCTCTCCCGGAAACCGTCCGTGCACGCTGTCGAAGCGCAGGAGATGGGCATTGGTTTCGACGGGGCCGAGATCGTTGATGGCCACCACCTCGATGTCGGTGCGCTTGGCTTCATGGATCGCGCGCAGCACGTTGCGGCCGATGCGGCCAAACCCGTTGATCGCGACCTTGACTGCCATGAGCATTCTCCAAGAGCGGCTCGAGGGCGGGTCTCGAGCCCGCATGGGAACGAGGTGCCGTGCTCAGCCAATAAGCGCGCCGAAGCGCTGCGGTTCCGGCAAGAAGCGGCGCCATTAAGTTGAGGTCGGCCAGCAATGTCAATGCGCGGAGGAATGAAGTCGTGCCTGAGACTTAACTGCCGTCAACAAAGCGCTCTCCGCCGGGGCGCTCGCGTTTCTTGCGCGTGGCACCCGGAGGACCTATTCTCCGGCCCAACGTCGAGACCGGCTCAGGGCGTGAGTCGGTACAATCAACCGGGTAAGCCAATGGTTCAGCGGGAAAAAGAAAAGGCAAAGCGAGGCGCCGCGCGCGCCAAGGAGAGCACGGGTGGACATGGAGAGATCGTGCAGCGGCTGGAAGCGCGGGCGAAAGCCCTCGAGCGCGAGCGCGACGGGCTCAAGGCGGAGCTTGAAGCGGCGCGCGCGCGCATTGCTCTTCTCGAGGAGAGCGGCAGCCAAGTCGTGAACCGCATCAACTGGGTGATCAATTCGCTCAACAATCTGTCCGGCAAGACTGCGTGACCGCTCCCGTAGTGGGACATGGCGCGCCAACGCGACCGAACGGGGAATGTGGCGGGCCATGGGGGAGGTTTTTCTCACGCTTAACGGGCGCTCGTACCGTCTCGCCTGTCGCGACGGCGAGGAGCGGCGTCTCGAAGAGCTCGCCCGCTATGTCGAGCAGAAGTTCGACAGCCTCGCCGCCGAGTTCGGGCAGATCGGCGAGTCGCGGCTCCTCATGATGAGCGCGATCATGATTGCCGACGAGCTTTTCGACGCCCGCAGCGAAGGTGAGGTGACGGATAAAGTCCGCCGCTCGTCTTGATTTAGACCGACCTCATCCTATTTCCAAACGGCGGGCCACGCCCGCAATTCCGCGGCCGCGCAGAACCAAGGGCCGCCCGATAGCGTTATGCAATCGCAGCACGGCAAACCGTTATTGATTGCCGTATATAGCGCTCGTATTGGTCGCGATGAGGCCGAAAGGCCGCCAGTCCGCGCTCACCCGGGTTTTTCCGCGGCTGAAATCGAGGAGGAACGCCATGGCCAAGATTGTATGTGTGCTCTACGACGATCCGGTCGACGGATATCCCAAGTCCTACGCCCGCGATGACATTCCGAAAATCACCAAATATCCCGACGGACAGACGGCGCCGACGCCGAGCGCCATCGACTTCAAGCCGGGGCAGCTGCTCGGCAGCGTTTCCGGTGAGCTGGGTTTGCGCAAGTTCCTCGAGAAGGCCGGCCACACGCTGGTCGTGACGTCCAGCAAGGACGGCAAGGATTCGGTTCTCGACAAGGAGCTTCCCGACGCCGAGGTCGTCATCTCGCAGCCGTTCTGGCCCGCTTACATGACCAGGGAGCGGATCGAAAAGGCGAAGAAGCTCAAGCTGATCATCACTGCCGGCATCGGCTCGGACCATACCGATCTGCAAGCCGCGATGGACAAGGGCATCACGGTCGCCGAGGTGACCTACTGCAACTCGATCAGCGTCTCCGAGCACATCGTCATGATGATCCTTGCGCTCGTGCGCAACTACATCCCGTCCTACGGATGGGTTGTCAGAGGCGGCTGGAACATCGCCGATTGCGTCGAGCGCTCCTATGATCTCGAAGGCATGAATGTCGGCACGGTCGCCGCCGGCCGCATCGGCCTTGCCGCACTCAGGCGTCTAAAGCCCTTTGACGTGAAGCTTCACTATTACGACAAGCATCGCCTGCCGAAGGAGGTGGAGAAGGAGCTCGATCTCACCTTCCATCCGAACGTCGAGTCGCTGGTCAAGGTCTGCGACGTGGTGACCATCAACACGCCGCTCCATCCCGAGACCGAGCACATGTTCAACGACAAGCTGATCGGCATGATGAAACGAGGAAGCTACATCGTGAACACGGCGCGCGGAAAGATTTGCGACCGGGACGCCATCGTACGCGCGCTCGAAAGCGGACAGCTCGCGGGCTATGCCGGCGACGTCTGGTTCCCGCAGCCGGCACCGAAGGATCATCCGTGGAGGACGATGCCGCACCATGGCATGACGCCGCACATCTCCGGCAGCTCGCTCTCGGCGCAGGCGCGCTACGCGGCGGGCATGCGGGAGATCCTCGAGTGCCACTTCGCCGGCAAGCCGATCCGCACCGAGTATCTCGTCGTGGACAAGGGCAAGCTCGCGGGCGCGGGTGCGCATTCCTACACCGCCGGCGACGCGACGAAGGGGTCCGAGGAAGCGCAGCAATTCGGCGCCCAGACGCGCAAAGCCTCGTAGGTACTGATTTCCGAGGGCCTTGGGCGGAAAGGGAATTTTGAACTTTCCGCCATTGCCTATATTGATTCGGTGCTGCGGGGTTCGTCAGGAACACATGAATCTCCAGGGCCTATAAGATCTGCCTGGGAGCTGTCCCTGGCTGGGGCCGTGGCCCCGGACATATGGCGCCCACCTTACATTTGTAGGGACCCGGCGAGATCAACCGTTCCAACGGCCACCGCGGCACTTCTCTTCGCCCGCCGGCTGCGGGCAATGCCCCTATTCGACAGCTCGAGGTCATGGCGCCGGACTCCGTCACCGAGGCCAAGAAGGCCATGCGCGCAGCCGCCAAGGCCGCCCGGTCTCAGACCTTCGCGCGCGACGGCGGGAGTGCCGGCCAAGCGATCGCGGTTCATGGCATCGCTTTTGCGGGCATCGCGCCGCCGGCCATGGTCTCGGGATTCCTGCCGATCGGCGAGGAGATCGACCCGATGCCGCTGCTGTTGCGGCTTCAAGGCGAAGGCTTCGGACTGTGCCTGCCGGTGATGGAGGGCAAGGGCACGCCGCTCGTATTCCGCGCCTGGGCGCCGGGCGATGCGCTGCAAGCGACGACCTGGGGCATTCGCGAGCCTCGAGCGTCAGCGCCACTTGCCGAGCCGGACGTCGTGCTCGGGCCGCTCCTGGCCTTCGACCGCGCCGGCTACCGCCTCGGCTATGGCGGCGGCTTCTACGACCGCACGCTCGCGCGGCTCCGGGGATTGAAGCCCATCGTCTCGATCGGGCTTGCCTACGACGAGCAACAGGTCGACGCGGTGCCCCATCTCGACTATGACCAGCGCCTCGACTGGGTGCTGACGCCGTCGGGCCCAAAGAAGTGCAACATCCCCTCTCCCCGCGTGCGGGGAGAGGGTTAGGGTGAGGGGCAGCCGCTCGCGCTGGAGCCAGTTTCTGCCCCTCACCTCGACCCTCTCCCCATCGCGTAGGGGCGATGGGGAGAGGGAGATCAAGTGCGACTTCTCTTCCTGGGTGATGTGGTCGGCCGATCGGGCCGCAATGCCGTGGCCGCCACGCTGCCGGGCCTGCGCGAGCGCATGAAGCTCGACTTCGTCGTCGTCAACGGCGAGAACGCGGCCGGCGGCTTCGGCATCACCGAGCCGATCCTGCTCGACCTCCTCGACTCTGGCGCCGATGTGGTGACGCTCGGCAACCACGCCTTCGACCAGAAGGAGGCCCTCGTCTTCATCGAGCGCCACGAGCGGCTCTTGAGGCCCATCAACTTTCCCCCGGGCACGCCGGGCCGCGGCGCCGGACTCTACAAGGCGCGGAACGGCGCCGACGTGCTCGTCCTCAATGCCATGGGCCGCGTGTTCATGGCCGAGCTCGACTGCCCGTTCCGTGCCGTCGATCGCGAGCTCACCGCCTGCGGATTGAAGCGCGGCGCCGACGCAATCGTCATCGATTTCCACGCCGAGGCGACGAGCGAGAAGCAGGCGCTCGGCCACTTCGCCGACGGGCGCGCGAGCCTCGTCATCGGCACTCACACCCACGCCCCCACCGCCGACGAGCGCGTGCTGCCGGGCGGCACCGCCTTCATGACGGACGTTGGCATGTGCGGCGACTACAACTCCGTCGTCGGCATGGACCGCGAGGAGCCGCTGAACCGGTTTCTGACCAAGATCCCTCGCGAGAGGTTCGAGCCAGCGCTCGGCCCGGCGACGATCTCGGGGCTCGCCGTCGAGGTCAGCGACGAAACGGGGCTTGCGGTTGGCGTGAAAAGTTTGCGGCTCGGTGGCGTACTGGAGCCTACCGAGCCGCTGCTTTGGGTCGATTGAGAGATTTTATGGCAGTTCGATGAGGAGGGGGCAGGTCCTCCTTCATCGCTCGTCGCAGGCCATATACGCGCTGGCCTACCCTGGGCCGCCCCCTGGGCAGGTTGGGCGGCGGCGGACTCTAGAATCATGTCCGCAGGCCCACCCTCGACCTCAATGGTTAACAAAAGGTTAACGGGGCGGTAGGCTCGGCCTTGACCGGGGCGCTGCCCTCCTCCCATAACGCGCCACTCAACCGCCCCGTACTGCGCAGGCTTCGACGTCCCATGGCCGGCCATTCAGCATTCAAGAACATCATGCACAAGAAGGGCCGCAAGGACGCGGCCCGGGCCAAGCTGTTCGCCAAGCTCGCGCGCGAGATCACCGTGGCAGCGAAGAGCGGCCTGCCCGACCCCGACAAGAACCCGCGCTTGAGGCTCGCCGTGCACGAGGCGCGGGTCGAGAACATGCCCAAGGACAACATCGAGCGGGCGATCAAGAAGGCCATCGGCGGCGACACCGAGGCCTACGAGGCGATCCGCTACGAGGGCTACGCGCCGGGCGGTGTGGCCGTCATCGCCGAGGCGCTGACCGACAACCGGAACCGCACCGGGGGCGCTGTGCGCGCCGTCTTCACGAAATACGGCGGCAATCTCGGCGCGACAGGCTCCGTCGCCCATATGTTCGCACACGTGGGCGAGATCACCTTCAAGCGTGAAGCGGGCACGCCGGACGCCGTCCTCGAGGCGGCGATCGACGCCGGGGCCGACGATGCCACGTCCGACGAGGCCGGACATGTCGTCACCTGCGCGTTCGACAGCTTGGGGACGGTCGCGGCCGCCCTCGAGGACAAGCTCGGCGAGCCGGCGAGCGTGAAAGCCGTGTGGAAACCGACGGTCACCGCGAGCGTCGACGAGGAGAACGCGGAGACGATCATGAAGCTCATCGCCGCGCTCGAGGACGACGACGACGTGCAGAACGTCTACGCCAACTTCGAGGTCTCCGACGAGGTGTTGCGCAAGCTGACGGCGGCGTGAAGTGCGGCTCAGCGCACCTCGATCAGCGAGCTCACGGTCTTGTCCTTGAGCGTGAACTCGATGCGCCGGTTGCGGGCACGATTCTCCGCCGTCGTGTTGGGTGCGATCGGCGCGGTGGCCCCGTGGCCGATCACCTCGAGGCGGCGCGCATCGATGCCCGACTTGATGAGCTCGTCCGCCACCGCGCGCGCACGCTTCTCGGACAGCCGCTTGTTGGCCGCCGCCGATCCTGCGCCATCCGTGTGGCCGTGAATTTGGATGGTTGAGCCTGCACACGTCCCGGCGATCCGCGCCAGCTCGTCGATCGCGTGCATGCCCGCTGCATCGATCTCGGCCGCCGAGCTTGCGAATGCGACCGGCGCGAGACTGTCGACCAATCCACGGCATGCCCGGGCGCCGGGCGTCTCCGCCCCGGTCTCGACGCTGCCCGTCTCGATGGCCTCGCCTGGCGTCGGGCTCGCGACGAGCGCGACCGCGGTCGTCCCGAGCCGGCCACCGGCCGCGAGAGTTGCCCGCTGCAACTCGTGGGTCGACATCGCGAGCTCGATTTCTCTGTTGCGTGCCGCCGCGAATCCGGCGAGGCGGCGCGTCTCGACGGCCGCCGTCGCCGTCTCTATTTCAGAATTGCGCGCTGCCGCAAACGCGATCATCCGTTGATTCTCGACGGCCGCCATTGCTGTCTCTATTTCGGCGTTGCGCGCCGCGGCAAAGATACTCATGCGCTCGGTCTCGGTCGCGAGAGAAGCCGTCTCGATTTCCCGGTTGCGCAACTCGGCAAAGACCCGCATGCGCTCGGTCTCTGCTGCCAGGGACGCCGTTTCGATTTCCTCATTGCGAGCCTCGACGAAATATCGCGCCCGCGCCTCTGCCAGCTCGATGTTCCGCGCATGCGCGAAGCGTTGCATCCATTCCGCCTCGGAGGCGGCAACGACCATATCGATCTCCGCATTGCGCGCCGCGGCGAAGGCGACCAGCCGAGTTTGTTCGACGGCCGCCATCGAGTCGGCGATCTCGGCATTGCGAACCTCGGTGAAATACTTCGCCTGCGCCGCTGCCAGCTCGGTGTTCCGGGCCTCGGCAAATCGTACGAGCCAGGCCGCCTCGGACGCAGCAGCGACCCGATCGATCTCCGCATTGCGGGCGGCGGCGAACTCGGGTAGCCGTTCCTCCTCGACCGCCGCGATTGAAGCAGCGATCTCGGCGTTGCGGGCGGCGGCGAACTCGTTGCTGCGGCGGCGCTCGTAGGCCGCGAGCGAGAATTCGATCTCGGCATTGCGGAGCGCGACGAACTGCGCGTGCTCCTTCGCTTGCTCGGCGATTGCCGCATCGATCCTCGCGGAAAGGCGGCCATTTCCGTCTTCGCCCTGCGCCATGAGGACAAGCAGAGCGGCCGTGCCAAAGGCCACTGCAGGAATACGCATCATGACTAGATCTCCGGGGTGCGCCGTATGGATAATATTTTGCCGCCGGGTTATTTAAACTTTGGTGCATTCTAAAAATCGCAAGGCAATGAAAGCGCAAATTTTTTCGATAACAAAATATCAAATAGAAGGCCGATTTGAGAAACTTGCCGGCCTGAGATCGGCATAAACAACCCGGCGTCCAAAAATATTCGCTTACGCCGCGGCATCTGCCCGCAAAAAAGGCAGATATTGGGCGATGATTAGTCCCTTCTTTACCGTGATGCCGCGAGCCGCTCTCGATCCCTGCCCCAAGACGTCCGCGCCGAGGGAGCCCTGCGCGAATCGCCCGATTGTGGTATGTCCCGGTCATGAGGGGGCCAGTTCGTATCATCGGGATCGATCCCGGTCTGAGGCGCACCGGCTGGGGCGTCGTCGACAACGACGGCGCTCGCCTCGTCTACGTCGCCTCGGGCGTGATCGTCTCGACGGACGAGGAAAGCCTCGCCTTTCGCCTGCGCGAGCTTTACGAGGGCTTGGCGAGTGTCATCGCGAGCTTTCGTCCCAACGAGGCCGCCGTCGAGGAGACGTTCGTCAACGACAACGCGCGCGCCACTTTGAAGCTTGGCCAGGCCCGCGGAATGGCGCTTCTCGCCCCCGCCATGTGCGGCCTCAAGGTTGCGGAATACCCGCCCAATCTCATAAAGAAATCGGTGACGGGAACGGGGCACGCCGAGAAGCGGCAGATTCTGGCGATGATCGGCTTTCTGCTGCCGAAGGCTCGCGTCGAAAGCGCGGATGAGGCCGACGCGCTCGCCATCGCCGTCTGCCATGCGAGCCACAGGCAGATGCGGACCATCGGGGTCATCGAGAGCGGGCAGCCGGCAATAGGCAATAGGCAATAGGTTCGGTCACCTCTATCTATTCATTGCCTATTGCCTATTGCCCAATGCCTTTCGGAGTTCCACCATGATCGGCAAGCTCAGAGGCAAGGTCGATGCGATCGGCGAGAGCCACGCTATCATCGACGTCTCCGGCGTCGGCTACGAGGTGCAGCTCTCGGCGCGCACGCTGCGCAATCTGAAGCTCGGCGAGGACGTCGCGCTCACCATCGACACCCACGTGCGCGAGGATGCGATCCGCCTGTTCGGCTTCCAGAGCGAGGTCGAGCGCAACTGGTTCCGCGTTCTGCAGACGATCCAGGGCGTGGGTGCCAAGGTCGCGCTCGCCGTGCTCGGCACGCTCGGGTCGCAGGACCTCGCTAATGCCATCGCCCTTCAGGACTGGGCGGCGGTCGAGCAAGCCCCCGGCGTCGGCAAGAAGCTCGCCCAGCGCATCGTCTCCGAGCTCAAGGACAAGGCCCCGGCCCTATCCATCGCCGGCCTCGACGTGTCGCCTGCGGCCCTCAGTCGAGGGGCCCCGCCCGAGGGCAACGCAGCGGCCGAGGCGATCTCGGCCCTGACCAACCTCGGCTACAACCCCGGCCAGGCCGCTGCGGCAGTTGCAGCTGCGGTCAAGGAGGCGGGTCCCGACGCCGATACGGCCAAGCTCATCCGCCGCGGCTTGAAGGAGCTCGCGCGCTAGTTTGCCTCTCGAAAGCGCTAACCGGTGCTGCTCACTGGCTCTCGAGCCAGTCCTCGAGGGGCTTGCAGATCGACGCATCGGCCTTCTTCAGGAGAAACGCCGTGTCGCCATCCCTCTTCGCGGTGCCTACCCGATACGTGCCACCCCCGCCGCAGCCGGCAGACATGCGCAGCCCCGACATTCCGTCGAAGCGCAGCAGGAGGTCGCCGGTTCCGGGCACGCGCTCGACCGCCATCTCGCCCCCGTCGCAGTCGATGCCGCAGTGGAGATAGCCCTCGTTGGCCTTCTGCGTCTCGGCGTTCCATTCTGCGCGGTCCTTGGCGTACCAGGGACACTCTCCGGCGCCGAAGAGCTTGGAGCTCCACTGGGCCGGCTCCGCGCGAAGCGTGAAATTGTAGATCCAGTCGTAGTCGGCAGCGCGGTCGTCGTAGTCGAGAAGCAGGGTGAGCGAGGAGATCTCCTGGCTCGGTAGCGTTTCCGGCTCCGGCCGCATCACCTGCTTTCCGAATTGGATGAGGCCGGGGACGGGAACGTTCTTCGTGTGCGACCAATCCTCGATGTCAACCGCCTGTTTCGAGTAGGTGCCCGCGTAGCAGACCTTCTCGCCGAGCGCCTTCGGCAGCAGCGTCCCGATCATGGCGCCGGCGTCCGACGTCGCCGGCTCGGCGCGCGCGGCGACACAGAAGAGCGCGGCGAAGAAGAGTGCGCCATAGAGCAGGCGAGTTGGCTTCGATCGTTTCATGGCGTGCCTCGCTCGATTCCGAGTCACACCTAGCTCCCCCGATGACGCAGGCCTAGCGGCCGCAAGGGCATCCTTGCCGGCGCGTGCCGGCCGCTCTCGCAACTTTCCGTCTGTTGCGCCCCGGCTCCAAGAGCAAACGGCCCCGCGACGAAGTCGCGGGGCCGGGGCTGTCACCGATCAATGAATGATCGTCAGGCGACGATCGAGCCGTTGACCCAGTCCTCGAGCTTCTTCTTCTGCACAAGCGCGCCGACGTGCTGGGCGGCGACCTGGCCGCCCTTGAACATCATCAGCGTCGGCATGGCGCGGATGCCGTACTTGGCGGTCACCGCCGGGTTCTGGTCGACGTCGAGCTTGACGACCTTGAGCTTGCCCTTCATCTCCGCCGCGACCTGATCGAGGGCCGGCGCCATCGCCTTGCAGGGGCCACACCACTCGGCGAAGAAGTCGACGAGCACCGGCTCGGCGGACTTCAGCACCTCCTGGTCGAACGTGGTGTCGGACACTTGCGGGGCGGCCATGCTTTTTCTCCTGTGACGGGCTGTCGAATCGCATGAGGGGTTCGAATGCGGAGCTGAAAGGTAGGAATGGGACTCTCAGCCGTCAAGGCGCCCGATGTCGAGGTCCCAAAGGCGGGCGGCGTGCGCGTCGAGGACATCGGCCGGAATTTCCATGATTTTCGGCCCGTCGGTCCATAGCAGCGCCGCGCGCACGCGCTTTCCCGGATAGATCTCCGAGACCGCGAGGCGATACGCCGCAAGCTGGAGAAGATAGACCTCGGCGACGTCGGCGGCGCGTCGCGGCGCAACCCGATTCGTCTTGAAGTCGACGATCATCACCTCGCCGTCCTGCTCGGCGAGGCGGTCGATCTGCCCCGTGAGCTTGAGCGGCGGCCCCGAGCCGATCGGCCGGGGGAGGAGGGCCGCGATCGGCACCTCGGCCCGGCTCTCCTCTGCGAAAAGCGGCGCAAACATCGGATCGGAGAGCACGGCAAGGGTTTCCTCGACGATGCTCGCCCGCTGGCCCGGCGCGAGGAAGCGCCCCTTGGCCGCGACGAAGGCTTTCGCCGCCGCGGGCCGCTTCTCGGGTGCTAGTCGCGGCAGGTGCTCGAGCAGCGCGTGGGTGATGGTACCTCGCAAGAACCTCGCCTCGCCACCGGATGCCGAAGGAACCCGTGGCGCTGGCTCGGCGAGCGGATCGCGCTGCGGCTCCTTGGGATGCGGCTCGCCGGTCTCGTCCTGGTCGTAGGGGGCGAGCCTCGAGGGCGCGAGCGGGACTGCGAGCTGCGCCTCGCGCGGGGCCGGCCTCTTCGCCCAGTCGGGAAGAGGCGCCGCTGCGCGCCGGGCGCCGACCGCCCGGCTCGGAGGCTCCGACTTCGCAGACTGAGCGCAAGTGCGTCGCAGCACCGGCCGGCCATCGTCTCCCGGCGCCTCCTCGAGAGCGCTGAGCAAGCCCTGCTCGATGAGCTCGTACCAAGACCCGCGCGCGGGTCCATTCCTGCCCGCAAAGCCCGCAACGTAGAGCTGATCGCGTGCGCGCGTCATGGCGACGTAAAGCAGCCGGTTGTGCTCATCCCTTTCAGCGTCGGTGAGTGCCCCCCTGGCCGCGACGACGGCCGGGAGATTGGCGCAACCCTTGACGGTCCAGACAAGCGGCTTCTCGACGCCGGGAAACGGCGACGGCCCTGCCAGCGCCAAGGTCCCGCCGCGCGGCCGGCCGGCGGACGCGGCGCCGCAGGTGTCGGGCAGGAACACGATCGGCGCTTCGAGCCCCTTCGCGCCGTGCACGGTCATGACGCGCACCTCCTCGCGGCCGTGCTCCATGTCGCGCTTGATCTCGTGTGCGCCATCGCGCAACCAGTGGAGAAAGCCGGTGAGCGAGGGCGGCGCGCCGTCGTCGTAGGTGAGCGCGAGGTTCAGAAACTCGTCGATGGCGTCGGCGGCATCGGGGCCGAGCCGCGAAAGCAGCTTGGCGCGGACGCCGCCACCGTCGAGAAGGGAAGCAAAGAACTCGAAGGGCGGCGCGTAGTCGGCGGCCCGGCGCCAGCGTTTCAACGTCTCGGCCGCCTCGGCGTAGCAGGGCTTGAGCTCTGCGCCATCGAGCAGCGCCTTCCAGAGCGTCCCCTTTCGTCCCGGCGCAAGGACGAGGAGATCGTCGTCGTCGAGCCCGAAGATCGGGCTCTTCAGCACGGCGGCAAGCGCGAGGTCGTCCTCGGGCAACGTCAGGAAATCGCCGAGCGCCATCAGATCCTGAACCGCGATCTGCTCGAGCAGCGTGATGCGGTCGGCGCCGGCGACGGGAATATCGCGCGCTTTCAGCGCCGCCACCATCGGCGCGGCGAACGGTTGGCGCTTCCTGACAAGGATCAGGATGTCGCCGGGCGTGATCAGGCGGTCCTCGGAGGCGAGCATCTCCTTGCGCGCGAGCCAGCCCTTGATGGTGTCGGCAATGCGCTCGGCGAGCCGCACGGCCGGCGGCGCGGCGGCGGCGGCCTCCTCGTCGGCGGACCAGATATCGGCGGGGATGGCCGGCTCGAAGCGCTCGACCGGCCACAGCTCGACGAGCCCGGCTTGACCCAGGCGCTTCACCGTGTGCCGAATGCCGGTGACACCGGGCACCGGCACCCCTGCGAAGAGGTGGTCGACGGCAGAGAGCACGGGCTCGGTCGAGCGCCACGACATATCGAGCGTGATGTCGCTCCAGCCGAGACCGGAAGTTTCCGCAAGCGCTTTGAACTCGCCGCCCTTCGCGCCGAACATCTCCGGCGCCGCGCCCTGGAACGAGTAGATCGACTGCTTCTCGTCGCCGACCGCAAACAGCGTGCGCACGCCCTCATGCATGCCGTGGCCCGAGAAGAACTCGCGTGCGAGCGCCTCGACGATCTGCCACTGGGTTGGGCTCGTGTCCTGGCTCTCGTCGACGAGAATATGCTCGAGGCCGCTGTCGAGCTTGTAGAGGACCCACTCCGCAGCGCCTCCGGCATTGAGCAGCCTTTTCGTTCGCTCGATGAGATCGTCGTAGTCGAGCGCGGCCCGGCGCGCCTTGCCGGCGGTGTAGGCGGCCTCGGCAGCGCGCGCGATGGTGAGAAGCGCCATCGTCGCCTCGACGACCAGGAGACCGGTGCGCTGCTGATAGAGATCGAAAAACCGGCCCTGTGCCGACCTCAGGCGCGTCTCCTCTCCCGGGTGCTCGGTGGCAGTGCCATTCGTCAGTAGCCGTACTCGAGGCGTCCCGTCGGCCGTGAGGAATACTCGTCTCAGAGCATCGATACGCTGCGCCGAGGTCCCCGCGCTGGCGGCTTCGGCGAGATCGCGAGACATCGTGACCTCGGTTGCCGAGCCGGCGGCGGTGATATTGCGAAGCGCGATCAGGCTGGCCTCGGTCATCACGTCGGCGAGATCGCGCGCAAGCGACTCGCGCGTCGCGCTCGAGGGCACGGCCAATGCCTCGCAATAGCCGCGCCGCGTCTCGTCGCCTTCCTCGAGCGCGAGCCAATCGCGGGCGTCGAGCGCCTCGCTCACGATGTCGTCGAAGCGATCGCCCGCCGCATAGGCGATGGCGGTGCGCAGCGCCTTTCCGAGGGAAGAGGCCGTATTGCGCGTTGCCTCTCCCAGCACGTGATCGATGGCGTCGCGGCGCAGCGAGCGCGCGAGGTTCTCCTCGAGAATATTGAACCCGGGCGTGACGCCGGCTTCGAGCGGGAAGCGCTGCAGCAGGCGCTCGCAGAACGCGTGAATGGTCTGCACCTTGAAGCCGCCGGGCGTCTCGACGGCGGCGGCGAACAGCGTCCTCGCGCGGGCTTTTTCCTCGCTCGACGCCTCGCGGCCCGTGACCTTCTCCAAGACCGTGGCGAGGTCGTCGTCGGCGAGCGTCACCCACTCGGCGAGGCGAGCGAAGACGCGCTTCGACATCTCGGCGGCGGCGGCTTTCGTGAACGTCAGGCAGAGAATTTTCTCTGGACGCGTGCCGGCGAGGAGAAGGCGCAGGACGCGCGTGACGAGCACGTGCGTCTTGCCGGTGCCGGCGTTCGCTGCGACCCACGCGCAGCTTTTGGGATCGGCGGCGCGCGCCTGCTCACGCTCGGTGCGCGCGAGCGCATCGCCGATGGCCGAGCCGGCATGCCTCGACGCCATCGGCCTCAGCCCTCCTCGCTGCCGGTTTCAGCGGACCACTCGGCGACACGCGCGAGATGGGCGTACGCGTCAAAGGCGTAGGAGAAGCCCGGGCGGCGCAGCGCGCGATAGGGCGTCGCGGGATCGTCGAAGCGCGCGACCCTGTGCGAAAGCCCCCGCACCGCTTGCGCTGCAAGCGCGTCAAAGTCATTGAACTCGATATCGCACTCCTCGCCGGGCGGCTCGCCGCCCGCCGCCGAGATGAAGCGAAGTCCGGCCACTTTCTCCTTCGGCACCTCGGCGAAGCCCACGCCATAGAGCGCGATTGCGGCTTCGAGCGGGAGCTGCGGAGCGGCGAACGACAGGACGTCGTTCTCTTTTGGCGGCTTGCCGGTCTTGTAGTCGGTAATGACAAGCCCCTCCTCCGTCACGTCGATGCGGTCGGCGCGCGCGGTGAGCGTGAACGGGCCCGCGGGCGCATCGAGAACAAGGCTGCCGGACGTCTCGGCGATGATGGCCCGGGCCTTCTCGCGCCGCTTGGGCTCGGTGTCGGCGAACCACTCGGCGAAGCGCTCGAAGCGGGGGATCCAGAACGCGGCAATGCGCGGGTGAGCCGCGTATTCATGGAGCGCCTCGCGGGCAAAGCGCGCGAGTTCGCCCTCGACGTCGGCCGGCAACCTGCTCGGGTAGGCCTTGGCGAAGCGCGAGAGCGCCTCGTGAATGAGGCTGCCGCGCAGGCTCGGCTGCGGCTCGAGCCCGAGCGGGTCGAGCGGCTCGAGCCTCAGGACCTCGCGCGCGAAGATGTCATAGGGGTTCTTGATCCAGGCCTCGACGCGCGAGACGGAGAGCTTGCGCGGCCTCTGCCCAACCGCCGGGCGAGGTGCGGGCGCCTTGAGGCGGGGCGCGCGCGGGGCCCGGTCGCGCTCGAGGGCCCAGCCGAGTTGCGGGCGCTCGCCGAGCGCCACGTCAACGCCCAAACCGGCGGTGAGCGCCTTCATCCTGAGCAGCCAGCGCGACGGCACGGTCGGCACGCCGTCGCGCTTCTCGGCCCGGGTCAGAACCACCTCGGGCGCGCAGAGGAGGGTTGCGAAGTCATGGGCGGCGAGGCCGATCTTCTCCTCGGGCGAGGGAAGACCAAGCTCAAGGCGCATGGGCCGGTTGAGCCAGGGGCCGGGATCGGCGGCCTCGGGCCACGTCCCGTCGTTGAGCGAGCCGAGGACGACGACGTCCGGCTGCTGGAGGCGCGCCTCGAACGGCCCCCAGATGAAGAGCCTCGGATGCACGGGGACGCGCGGGCGCACTGCCTCGCCCTGAAGCAGGCTGCGGTAGAGATCAGCGTAGTCGCCGGGCGCGATGGCGAGCCCGGATGAAGTCTCGAGCAGCCCGGCAAAGAACCGGTTGGCGGACTCGCCGGCCTCTCCGTCCCAAAGGGGAGAGGATGGCTGTTCGGCGCCCTCGGCCAACGGGAGTTGCGCCACCGCCTCGGCGGCGGCGGCGTGGGCCGCCGCCAGCTCCTTGAGCCCCCGGCGCACCGGCGTCTCGTAGGCGATCGTGAGCGGCGCCGTCGCGGCCTTGAGTTGGGCGACGAGATCACGTGCGCCGTCCCAATCCTCCTTCCATAGGCGGCGCACGGCCGGGTGCGGTCTGCGGCCGCCGTCGCCCGCGAGCGCCGCCCGCTCCAGCGCCTGCTCCACGCCCGCCAGTCCTGTGCCGAGATAGGGCTGCCGGAAGGCCGCAAGCTCGAGTGCGCGGGCGGCGCGCCGGACCGCGAACGGATCGAGCCCGAGCCGGGTCAAGGGATGCTTCAGGAGAGCCACCAGCTCGGCCGGCGCGAAATCGGCGGCAACGGCGGAGATGAGGAGATCGAGGAACGAGCCCGCCGCCGTCTTGGCGAAGGGACGGCCGGCCGAATCGTCGACCCGGAGGCCCCACGCCTCGAGACGCACGACGACGCGGCGCGCGAGGAGCCGGTCGGGCGAAACGAGCGCCGCCGTGCGCCCCGGCGTCTCCGCCGCCTCACGCAGGATGAGGGCGATCGCCTCGGCCTCGGCCTCGGCGGTCGGCGCCTCGATCAGGCTCAGACCCTTGAACGCGCCGGCCTCCACAACCTCGCCGGCGCGGGCGGCGAATGTCCGCCATCGGTCCGTCGTCGACGCGGGGCGCAGCGTCTCGGAAACGAAGCTCGCGCGCGCTCCCTCGGCCGCGCCCGTCTCTGCGCCGGGCAGCACGGCAACGTCGCGCCGCTCGACGCCGAGGCGATCGAGCAGCTTCCTCAGGCCGAACTGCGGGTGCTCGGGATGGCCCCTGGTTGCGCCGGCCGGTGAAATGGCATCCCAGCTCGCGTCGTCGAGGGCGGTATCAAGGGCCGGCAGCACGATCGCGCCGTTCGGGAGACCGAGGACGGCACGCATGAGCTCGGCGGTCGCCGGAATGGACCCGGTGACGCCGGCGACGATGACCGGGGCACTCGGCGGATGCTTCTCGAGGCGGCGCGCCTCGGCGAGAATGAGGCGGTTACGCCGCTCGGCCGGTGAGAGAAAACCGATCTCCGCGAGATGCGCCGGCCAGTACTCCGTTACGATCTTCAAGAACTCGATCGTGCGCTGCCAGTGGACGGAGTAGGTCTCCGGAACGAGCGCGGCGAGCCGCCCGAGGCTCGCGCCCTCGGTCTCGACCATGTCCATGAGGCGGGCGAGCTCGGCGGCGAGCGTCGCCGCCTGGGCGGGCGAGCCGGCGCCGGCCGCCGCGAACGGTGCAAGCCCCTCGCGGTCGCCACTGCCGGCGCCCCGCATCACCTCCGACCAGCGCAAGACGAGCTCGGTCAGCGCCAGGCGCCGCTCCATCTCGCTCATCGCGGGCGGGATATCCGCGTCGCCGAGCCCGGCGCCGCCGGCTCCGACAGCGGCCTCGATCAGCGACAGGTCCTCCGCGCCCTCGGCGATCGGCACGATTTTCGGGAGCAGCATCGCGCGCCCCCCCGAGGCGCGCAGGAAGGCCTCCTCGAGGGCGCGCGTCGCGCGCCGCGTCGGCAGCATGAGCGTCATCGCGGGCAGATCGAGCGGCCGCGGCGGCCCGCCGCCGGTCCATGCGGAGCATGGCTTCGCCATGACCGGCAGATCGCCGGCGAGGATCGCGCGGGCGAGGCAATCGAGAAACGGCCGCCCCGGCGGCACCGTGTAGATGTTGGCCTTCACCCGTCCCCCAGACCTTTACCGCTCAGTAGTATGAGTCGCGACGATTTCCCCCCTCGCAACGTCATCCCCGCGAAGGCGGGGATCTACCCAAGGTAGCTAGAGTGCCTCCAAATGCCGGCCTGGACGGATGACGTCGGGAATGGCGACGAGCGGAGACTATCGCACGGTCAAATCAGGCAAGCGAAGCGCGACCCCGAGCGCATCAGATAATTCGGAGATTTCCACAGGGCGACGCACACTTGAGCGAGCAATCGGCAACAAAAAGCCCCGCTCCGTGGTTCGCGGGAGGCGGGGCTTAAAGCAATGCCAAGAGATCAGGCCGATTTCTTCTTGTCGTCCTTCACTTCCTCGAAGTCGGCATCGACCACGTTGTCGCTGGCCGAGCCCTTTGCGCCGTCACCCGAGCCGGCCTCGCCGCCTGCGGGCTCGGCGCCCTCCTTGGCGCTGTAGATCGCCTCGCCGATCTTCATCGCCACCTGCGCCAGCGCATTCGTCGCCGACTTGATCGCCTCGACGTCCTCGCCGCCGGCCGCCTCCTTGGCTGCCGCAACCGCCTTCTCGACGTCGCCCTTGACCGCCTGAACGGCGGCATTCGAGGCGTTCTCGGTCAACTGCTTCTCGGTCGCGTGAACCAGCGCTTCGGCCTGGTTCTTGGCCTCGATCAGCTCGCGCTTCTTCTTGTCCTCGGCGGCGTGCGCCTCCGCGTCCTTGACCATGCGCTGGATCTCGGATTCCGAGAGCCCGCCCGAAGCCTGGATACGGATCGACTGCTCCTTGGCGGTCGCCTTGTCCTTGGCGGAGACGTGCACGATACCGTTGGCATCGATGTCGAAGGTGACCTCGATCTGCGGCACGCCGCGCGGCGCTGGAGGAATGCCGACGAGGTCGAACTGCCCCAAGAGCTTGTTGTCGGCGGCAAGCTCGCGCTCGCCCTGGGAGACGCGGATCGTCACCGCGTTCTGCCCGTCCTCGGCGGTCGAGAACACCTGGCTCTTCTTGGTCGGGATCGTCGTGTTGCGCTCGATGAGCCGCGTGAACACGCCGCCCAAGGTCTCGATGCCGAGCGAGAGCGGCGTCACGTCGAGGAGGAGGACGTCCTTGACCTCGCCCTTCAAGACGCCGCCCTGGATGGCCGCGCCGACGGCGACGACCTCGTCGGGGTTGACGCCCTTGTGCGGCTCCTTGCCGAACAGCTCCTTCACGACCTGCTGCACCTTCGGCATGCGCGTCATGCCGCCGACGAGGACGACCTCGTCGATCTCGGCGGCCTTGAGGCCGGCGTCTTTCAGCGCCAGCTCGCAGGGGCCGCGGGTCTTGGCGATGAGGTCGTCGACGAGGCTCTCGAGCTTGGCGCGCGTGAGCTTCATCGTGAGGTGCTTCGGACCCGTCTGATCGGCCGTGATGAACGGCAGGTTGATCTCGGTCTGCTGCGAGGAGGAGAGCTCGATCTTGGCCTTCTCCGCCGCCTCCTTGAGGCGCTGGAGGGCAAGCTTGTCGGACCTCAGATCGATGCCCTGCTCCTTCTTGAACTCGTCGGCGAGATAGCCGACGAGCTTCATGTCGAAGTCCTCGCCGCCGAGGAAGGTGTCGCCGTTGGTCGACTTCACCTCGAACACGCCGTCGCCGATCTCGAGGATGGAGATGTCGAATGTGCCGCCGCCCAGGTCGTAGACGGCGATGGTCTTGGCTTCCTTCTTCTTGTCGAGGCCGTAGGAGAGGGCGGCCGCCGTCGGCTCGTTGATGATGCGCAACACCTCGAGGCCGGCGATCTTGCCGGCGTCCTTGGTCGCCTGGCGCTGCGCGTCGTTGAAGTAGGCTGGGACCGTGATGACGGCCTGCGTGACGGTCTCGCCGAGCTTGGCCTCCGCCGTTTCCTTCATCTTCTGCAGGATGAACGCGGAAATCTGCTGGGGCGAATACTGCTTGCCATGCGCCTCGACCCAGGCGTCGCCGGTCGGGCCCTTGACGATCTTGTAGGGGACGAGCTTCTTGTCCTTCTCGACCATCGGGTCGTCGTAGCGCCGTCCGATGAGGCGCTTGATGGCGAAGAACGTGCTCGTGGGATTGGTGACGGCCTGGCGCTTGGCGGGAAGGCCAACGAGGCGCTCGCCGTCTTCGGTGAAGGCGACGATCGAGGGCGTGGTGTTCATGCCTTCGGCGTTTTCTAGGACCCTCGGTTTTCCGCCCTCCATGACGGCGACGCAGGAATTGGTTGTACCGAGGTCAATGCCGATGACTTTTGACATTCCAGTTGTTCCTCTTCGTTGCGGCGAACCGGCCGGACCCAAATATTGGCTTCCGGCATTCCGTCCGACCCCGCATGGGTCGTGCGTTCGGTCCCCTAGGAGCTGCGTTAGACGATGGGCGGTTATATAGGGTCGTCTTCTCAGCGCGCAACGGGACCGGGCCTGAGCCTGTTATCAATTTTCGGGGCCACGCTCCAATATTATTCACATAATTCTAGGCCCTACTCCCGATCTGTTGACCCCTCTACTTGATATCTCCATATACGGCGGGGCTCAGCCGCGCGTCATCGTTAAGCCGAGGTTCAGCGCAGGATTGCGATCTTCGCGGCCGAGGCCGCGAAGTCCCCGCTTCATGATCAGGAGAACGAGGCGCACGCATGCGAGGCTTGCTTAAGGAATTCTTACCCTCGGTCGCGCTCGCGGCCGGATTTGCGTTCCTGTTCCAGACGACGGCGTTCGCGACCTTCTACATCCCCTCCGAGAGCATGGTCCCGACCCTCGAGGTCGGTGATCGGATAACGACGTCGAAATTCGCCTACGGCTGGAGCCGTTACTCGCTCCCTTTCGACCTCGCGCTGCCGAAGGCGCTCTCTGGACGCATCTTCGCTGAGCCGCCCAAGCGCGGCGACATCGTCGTCTTCATCCACCCGAAGACGGGCGAGCGCATGATCAAGCGCCTCGTCGGCCTCCCCGGCGACCGCATCGCTATTCGTGAGGGGCGCTTGTGGCTCAACGGCGCGCTCGTCCCGCGCCGCTTCGAGCGTATCTACAAGTATCGCGAGTATCTGGGGCGCATCGTCGAGGTCGCCGAGTACACCGAGGAGCTCCCGGGCGGCGTCAGTCACGCGATCATCGAGCGCACGCACTTCCGGATCGAGCCCGACATGGCCGAGATGACGATCCCGCCCGGCCGCTACTTCATGATGGGCGACAACCGCGACAACTCCGCCGACAGCCGCTTCGCTGAGATGGGCCTCGTTCCCGACGAGAACCTGGTGGGGCGCGCGGAAGCCATCCTCTACAGCTGGTACTCGTGCGAGGAGGAGCCGGAGGCGACATGCGCGAGCCGCCGCTTCGCGACCCGTCTCGACTGATCAGCCTCTGCCGTCGTTCTCGGGCGGAACGTCCGGGGAATTGGGCGCGGCCCCGGCGGAAGTGTCGTTGTCGGCCTTGATCGGCTTCTGCCCGCCTTTCGCCACCACCACCATCGCCGGGCGCAGGACGCGATCCTCGATGACATAGCCCGGCTGGAAGACCTCGAGGATGGTGCCGGCCGGCACGTCCGCGTTTTGAACCTCCATCATCGCCTGATGGTGATGCGGGTTGAACGTCTCCCCCTTGGGATTGATGCGCTTAACCCCGTATCGCTCGAGCACGTTCAGGAACTCGCGCTCGGTCATGGTCACGCCCTCGACCAGGCTCTTCAGAGCCGGGTCCTGCTCGGCGGCCCCCGAAGGGACGGACTGGACGGCGCGCTCGAAGTTGTCGGCAACCGTGACGACATCGCGGGCAAAACGCGTGATCGCGTACTTGGCCGTCTCCTCCTTGTCGCGCTCGGCACGCTTGCGAATATTGTCCATTTCCGCGTGCGCGCGGAGCAGCCGGTCGCGCAGATCGGCGATTTGCGCCTGCTGCAGCTCGACCTCCGTCGCGAGGCTTGCCGGATCGAGCGCCGAGAGCGGGGCTTCGGCCTCGGCTTGTGGCCCGGCCCCAGGCTTACCCCGGGGAGCATTTTGAGCGTTGTCGGTCTCGTCTGCCATGGCAACTCTGCTTCAACGCCCCTGGATCCTGATCGCGAGCCCGATATCAGCCGCAAATCCGCAAAAATCAAGTGATGAGACGGCTCACCAGCTTGGCGGTGTAATCGACCATGGGAATGATGCGCGCATAATTGATCCGCGTCGGCCCGATGACGCCGAGAACGCCGACAACCTTGCGCGCCCCGTCGTGGAATGGCGCCACGATCAAAGACGAGCCGGACAGCGAGAACAGCTTGTTCTCCGAGCCAATGAAAATGCGCACCCCGTCCGCGTGCTCGGCGAGGCCCAGGATCTGCGCGAGCTCCCGCTTCGTCTCGAGATCGTCGAACAGCAGCCTGATGCGCTCGAGATCCTCGATCGCCGTCAGGTCCTTGAGCAGGTTCGACTGGCCCCGCACGATCAGGCTCTTTCTGTCGTCGAGCGCGCCGGACCACTCGGCGAGGCCGGCCTTGATCACCTTCTGCGTCAGATTGTCGAGCTCGGCCTTGGCCTTGCCGAGCTCCGCCTCGACCGCCCCTCGCGCCTCCGCGATCGTCTTGCCGCGGATCTGGGCGTTGAGATAGTTGGCGGCTTCCGTGAGCGCCGAGGGAGGCAGGCCCGGCGGCAGCGATATGACGCGGTTCTCGACGTTCTGGTCCTCGCCGACGAGGACCACGAGCGCCTTCATCGGCTCGAGCGGCACGAACTCTATGTGGCGCAAGCGCACGACCTGCTTCTCGGCGAGCACGACGCCCGCGCAATGGGAGAGGCCGGAGATCATCTCGCCGGCCTCCGTCAGGACCTGGTCGAGCGACTTCGTCCGCTTGACAGAGATCTGCGCCTCGATCTGGCGGCGCTCCTCCTCGGCGAGGTGACCGACCTCGAGCAGGCCGTCGACGAAAAGACGCAGGCCCGACTGCGTCGGCATGCGGCCGGCGGAGGTGTGGGGCGCGTAAATGAGGCCTGCCTGCTCGAGGTCGGCCATGACGTTGCGGATCGAGGCCGGCGACAGCGACATCGGCAGCACGCGCGAAAGATTGCGCGAGCCGACGGGCTCGCCGGTCGCGAGGTAGCTCTCGACGAGCTGGCGCAGGATCGCGCGCGAGCGCTCGGAGAGCTTGGCGATCTCGGAGACAGGTTCGGTCATCGTGGTACGTGGCGCTCGAACTGGACCAGCCGTGAGCTCAGCCCGGTATCTAGGAACGGGCCGCCCCGCTCGTCAATCTTCGCCGGGGATGGAGGTTGACCCGGCAGTCCTCGCCGCCCGCCTTTTCGGGGCCAAAGCCGCTGCATTACTGCTTCCATCAAGGCCGATGGCGCTCTAGGGTCGCCGCTTGCAACTGGCCGGAAACGGCCCAACGAAACGATATAAAGGCTTCCATGCGCCCCTCGAAACGGCTCCCCGACGAGCTTCGCCGAGTCTCCCTCGAGCGCGCGGTCTCGATGCACGCCGAGGGGTCGTGCCTGATCAAGTTCGGCAATACGCAGGTGCTCTGCACGGCGAGCCTCGAGGAGCGCCTGCCGCCCTGGCTCAAGGGGCAGGGGCGCGGCTGGGTCACGGCGGAGTACGGCATGCTGCCGCGCGCGACGAGCGAGAGGACGCGGCGCGAGGCTTCGGTTGGCAGTCAGTCGGGCCGCTCCCAGGAGATTCAGCGCCTGATCGGGCGCGCGCTGCGCGCCGTCGTCGACCTCGTCAAGCTCGGCGACCGGCAGATCACCGTCGACTGCGACGTGATCCAGGCCGACGGGGGCACGCGCACGGCCGCCATCACCGGCGCGTGGGTCGCGCTCTACGATTGCATCCAATGGATGAAGGTTCGCGACATGGTGAAGGACGGCGTGCTCCGCGACCATGTCGCGGCCGTCTCGTGCGGCATCTACAAGGGAACGCCGGTGCTCGATCTCGATTATGCCGAGGACTCGAACGCGGAGGCAGATTCGAACTTCGTCATGACCGGCGCCGGCGGCATCGTCGAGGTGCAGGGCACGGCGGAGACGGTCGCCTTCAGTCAGGAAAGCTTCGATCAGCTCATGGTGCTGGCGAGGAAGGGCATCGGCGAGCTGATCCAGCTGCAGAAGCTCACCGTCGCGTAAGGGAGGCATCAGGCACTAGGCAACAGGCAACGATTGTTCGTCTTCGCTGCTGCCTGATGCCCGATGCCTGTTGCCGATAGCAGTCATGACTCCAGCCGGCGTCCTCGAAACGGTTCTCTACGCCCACGACCTCGATGCGATCGAGACGTTTTACCGCGCCGTGCTCGGGCTCGAGCCCCACGCCAAGGCCGAAGGGCGCCAGGTCTTCTACCGGTGCGGCGGACAGATGCTGCTGATCTTCAATCCGGAAGCCACGAACATGGCGCCAACCAACCCGGCGCTGCCGGTGCCGCCCCACGGCTGCTATGGCGAAGGCCACGTGTGCTTTCGCGCTTCCCTCCCCGAGATCGAGGCTTGGCGCGCCCACCTCGAGGCGAAGGGCGTCGCGATCGAGGCCGACTTCGAATGGCCCGGCGGCGGGCGCTCGATCTATTTCCGCGACCCCGCCGGCAATTGCCTCGAGTTCGCCGAGCCGCGCATCTGGGGATTCGACTGATGCGGCTCAAGCGCGGCGACAGGATCGTTGTGGCGAGCCACAACCCCGGCAAGGTGTGGGAGATCAAGCAGCTGATCGCCCCATTCGGCTTGGACGCCGTGTCGGCCGGCGACCTCGGCTTGACCGAGCCCGAGGAGACGGAGCCGACGTTCGAGGGCAACGCGCGTTTGAAGGCGCTCGCGGCGGCGGAAGGCTCGGGGCTTCCGGCGCTCGCCGACGATTCGGGGCTCGAGGTTGCCGCGCTCGACGGCGCGCCCGGCATCTATTCGGCCAACTGGGCGGGACCGGGGAAGGACTTCGGAATTGCCATGCAGCGCGTCCACGACGAGCTCGAGCGGCGGGGAACCTGGGAGAGCGGCGCGCCGCCCGCCGCCAACTTCATCTCCGTCCTCTGCCTCGCCTGGCCGGACGGAGAGCACCGGCTCTTCAGGGGCCGCGTCGACGGCCACCTCGTCTGGCCGCCGCGCGGAGGCAACGGCTTCGGCTACGATCCGATCTTCGTCGCCGACGGCGAGCTCCTCACCTTCGGCGAGATGGAGCCCGCCGCCAAGTACGCGATCTCGCACCGCACGCGCGCCTTCGCCGCCTTCAGGGCCGAGTGCCTGGCCGAGATCGACGCGGCGGACGCCGCGCCGGCCAAGGCCGCGGGGCGCGATCTCGAGGCGCTCGATGCTGCCGCCCGCAATCTCTCGACGAGGCCCGAGCTCGATGGCCTTCATCGCCAATCTGCGCCGCGATCTTGCCTGCCATGGCGATGGCTGGGAGAATGCCGACCTCATGGGCTACCTCGCGGCGATGGAAGCCTGGCTCGCCACCGCCGAGCTTCCAGACGAGCCCCGCTGGCGCACCATCGCCAAGGCGCTCCTCGCCGCAAGCCGGGAGAAATAGTTGCGTCTGATTTCTTCGGCGGCGACAAACTAAACGTCATGGCCGCGTAGGCGGCGATCCATCGCAAGATTCCGATCACTCCGATCTTAGGCGAGGTGTCGCGGATGGCCGTCTTCAGCGGCCATGACGGTGTACTTGAGTGGCGAGCGATCGGTACAACGCGGCAGACGGTGTCGCGTGTACGTGCCTAAAGACGAGCCCGGTTTCGGCGTCTACGTCCACTGGCCGTTCTGCGCCCAGAAGTGCCCCTATTGCGACTTCAACAGCCACGTGCGTCACGGCGGCTGGGACGAGGCGCGCTTTCTTTCCGCCTTTAAGCGTGAGCTCGCCCACACCGCAGCGCTCATCGGCCCACGGGCGGTGTCCTCGGTGTTCTTCGGCGGCGGCACGCCGTCGCTCATGAAGGCCGCGACCGTCGCCGCTATCCTCGACCACATCGCCGGCCTCTGGTCGCTCGAGCCTCAAGCAGAGATCACGCTCGAAGCCAATCCCGGCAGCGTCGAGGCGGGCCGCTTCGCGGGCTATCGCGCGGCCGGCGTCAACCGCGTGTCGATCGGCGTGCAGTCGCTCGAGGACGCCGAGCTCAAGAAACTAGGGCGCATCCACACGGCCGCCGAGGCCAGAGCCGCAATCGCGATCGCAGCCAGCACGTTCGACCGCTACTCGCTCGACTTGATCTACGCACGCCCCGGGCAAGCGCCGAAAGCCTGGCGCGCCGAGCTCGAGCAAGCGCTCGCACTCGCGCGAGGCCATCTTTCGCTCTATCAGCTCACCATCGAGCCCGACACGCCCTACGCCGCGCTCCACGCCGCGGGCAAGCTCGCGGTGCCCGCGGGCGACGCTGCCCTCGCCCTCTACGAGCTCACGCAGGAGCTGACCGAGGCGGCCGGGCTACCGGCCTACGAGATCTCAAACCATGCGGCGCCTTTCGAGGAGAGCCGCCACAACCTCCTCTACTGGCGCTATGGGGAATATGCCGGCGTCGGGCCCGGCGCTCATGGGAGGATCATCGTCGAGGACGTGCGCCACGCGACGCTTTGCGAGCGCACGCCCGAGACATGGGCCGAGCGCGTCGAAGAAAACGGCCACGGCCAGGTCGAGTGCGCTCCGCTCTCACGCGGCGAGATGGCCGACGAGATGCTGCTCATGGGGCTTCGCTTGGGCGAAGGCCTCGACCTCGACCGCCTCGCCGCTCTTGGGCGGCGTCCGCCCGCGCGCTGCCGCCATCGCCGAACTCGTGGATCAAGGTTTTGTCGAAAGCATTGACGCCCCCTCCCTGCTCCCCGGTGGGGGAGAGGTCGAGCATCATTCCGACGATATTCGCTTTTGCATCGGACCTGGCCTCATTCCGTCACGTCCCTCCCCGGCCCGGCTTGGACGCATCCGCGCAACGCCGCGCGGCCGCTTCGTCCTGAACGAGATCGTGCTTCGCCTCTCGGCCGCTTTCGCCCCCGCCGAGCCGGCGCCGACGCCCCGCGCGCCTGCGTCCGCCCGCTATTGATCGAGGGCAATGCGCCGGCCGCCCGCCTGTGCCCCTGTCGGCCGACATTAGTGCCGAATAGGGGCGCCCATGAGCATACCACCGACCGTCAGTCACGCCGTGCAGACGCTGCAGGAGTGGCTGAAAGAGCTGCGCGACGATAGCGACCTCGCGGACGAGACCGCGGCCTACTCCGTCCTGCGAGTGGTGCTGCACCACCTGCGCGACCGTCTCACCGTCGAGGAGGCTGTTGATCTCGGCGCCCAGCTCCCGCTCATCGTACGGGGCGTTTACTATGAAGGCTGGCAGCCGCGGCACGTTCCTCAGAAGTGGCGAACGAAGGAGCAATTTCTCGACGGGATCATCAACGCCATATTGCCCTATACGTACCCGGTCGAGCGGGCGACGAGCAACGTCTTCGCGCTCCTCGCCCATCACTGCGATCCGGGCGAGATCGCCGACGTGATCGATCAGATGCCGGCCGAGATCAAGGAGCTCTGGCCCGAGCACGCCCGCGCGTTCCGGCGCAAAGCGCCGTAGCGCGGGCAACCGGGCCGGCCCGGCGCCGGAGCAACCGGCGGTCGCCGCCCAGCCGAAGACCGCGCGGCCGCGACCTGCGCGCGGCGCACCGGCGCACGAGTCCCGAGACGAGCCCGACGCGCGCGCCGCCGAACAGCAGCACGACGTCGAAGGTGACATCGACCATTAAGCTGCCCTCGGAGCGCGCGCGGACTCTTGGCGCGCTTGGGGCACGCTTGGGCGCTTACTCCAAGACACGCGGGGCGCGATTGAAGCAACATGGGAGGCGCGACCCGCCGCAGCCCCGCCTCAATTCGCGCTACAGCCCAAGGCCTTCCCGATGCCCGGACCACCTGCTAAGACCGCCGGGGCAAAACGGCTAGGATCAGGCATGGAGCTCTTTCAATTCTTCGTCGATCTCGTCATGCACCTGGATCGGCATCTGGTCGAGCTCCTGGTCCAGTTCGGCCCCTGGATCTACGCCATCCTCATCCTCATCATCTTCGCCGAGACCGGCTTCGTCGTGACGCCCTTCCTGCCGGGCGACTCGCTGCTCTTCGCCGTCGGCGCGCTCGCGGCGGTCAACTCCTCGGGCACGCTGCAGCCGCTGCTCGCCTGGATTCTGCTGTCTCTCGCGGCGATCCTCGGCAATACCGTCAACTACGCTGTCGGCGCCTACATAGGCCCGCGCGCGTTCAGCGGCCAGGTCCCCCTTCTCAAGGTCGAGTACCTGCGGCGCACCGAGCAGTTCTTCGAGCGCCATGGCGGCAAGACCATCTTCCTCTCGCGCTACGTGCCGATCATCCGCACCTTCGCGCCCTTCGTCGCCGGCGTCGGACACATGGACTACGGGCGCTTCCAGCTCCACAATTCCGTCGGCGGCATCACCTGGGTCGGCCTGTTCGTCTGGGGCGGTTACCTCTTCGGCAACATCCCGCTGGTGAAGAACAACTTCGGCGTGGTGACGATTCTGATCATTGTGCTGTCGCTCGTTCCGGTGGCCCTGGGCCTGATCAAGCGCGACCCGGCCGCCGCGGGGAAGTAGGTTAGGCTCGAGCCATGCTGTCCGCCGAGGTCCACCCCGAAAGGACGTCCGCCTACCAGAGCGGCGGCATAGCGCTGCTGCTCGCTGCCGCGGTGATCCTCGCCGCGCTCGGCTTCGAGTACATCGCCGGCTATGTGCCCTGTCCGCTCTGCCTCCAGCAGCGCTATGCCTACTATGCCGGCGTGCCGCTCCTCTTCGTCGCCATGGCGCTTGTCGCCGAGATGCCCCGCCTCGCTGCGTTGATCTTTGCGGTTGTCGCGGTAGCCTTCCTCGCCAACGCCGGCCTCGGCATCTATCAGTCCGGCGCCGAGTGGAAGCTCTGGCCCGGCCCCGAGACCTGCGGGGCGCTGCAGGCGCTCCCGACCTCCGCCGCCGACCTCCTGAAGGAAGCGGCCGAAGCAAGCGTCGTCCGATGCGACGAGGCCTCGTGGCGATTCGCCGGCCTTTCCTTCGCCGGATGGAACGCCGTCATGTCGCTCGCGATTTGCGCTCTCGCCCTGCGAGCCGCCGTCCAGTGCGCCTCAAGGCATTGAAAGCCGGACTTATTTTTCGACTAGTCGATTTTCCACAATGTCGCAGTCGCGGCTGAAATCCCAGGCCGGCAGGGCGGTTACGACAGGGCCCTGTGCCGTCCCAGCAGTGCGTCAACCAAAAATCCAGAGCCCGACAAAATCGCGCCTTCGCGTGGCCATAGTGCCACGGTCTATTAGCGTCATTCGCGGGATGCAAAGGAACTCGAAGCACGGCGATAGCGTTCGTGGAGGATCTCAAATGTACACAGTCGCGCGTCCTCCACATGCAGTGCCGCCAAGAGAAGCCCTCACCCTGAGGCTCCGCGAGCGTGAATTTGCGGCGAGTGGCCCGAGCGCCTCCGAGTACGTCGCCGGCAGTGGTTTGCCTCCGTCCTTTAGTAAGCGTTGCGTACCGGTATTGCGTAAAGTCGAGCCCGGTTCTGTTGCGTTGGCGTACGGCTCTTCTCCCAAACACGCGCTTTCGCGGGTGTTCACAGACCTAAGGCGAGCGGCTCGGCTGAAAATGTCAGCGCGTATCTCCGAGCGGCTCGCCGGCCCAGGCAGACGGCAGCGTCGTGCGGTCGATCCTTCCGTCGATCACCTGATCTGTGCCGGCCTCGCGCTTCGTAGACGTGCGTAAGACCCCTCCCCCCTGTCCCCGCGGGAACTTCCGTCCTTCCCGCATCCGAGTAACGAGAGGACGCAATGGCGTCGCAGTCGAGTTCGTGGCTTTCGTTGCGTGATGTCGTGGAAACGGTTCTCGCGTCGGCTTCCCCGAGCCAGGCGCCCGCTCCGGACCCCAAGCGTTGACATCGCGCATCGCATGAAATCAGGAGGCTCCCCTCGGGCCTCCGACGAGTTGGCAAGCATGCCTAGCGCTCCGACGTCAGTCCAGTAGGGCGCCGCATCCACCGGTCTCGCGTAGCAGCGCCAGGCGCTGGGTGTGCTTGCCTCCCCTTCCTGCGGGCGTTTCGCCCGCCGAGAATTGATCAAGTCTCCAAGGAGTTCCCATGAGCCCCGACCACATCAACCCGCTCCAGTGGCATCAGGCGGTCGGCATCGCGCGGCAGACCTGCGCGCGCTTCTTTCGCGATGGGGGCACGGCTGCCGACGCCATGGCAGCCTTCGGCGCGAGCGCGGACAATGTCCCGGCCGCCGATTGGAGCAAGGCCGTCGAGGCGATTGCGCGCGTGCTCTGCGCCGCGCCCGACCGGCGCGCGGCGTAGGCGGCTCAAAGGTACCGGCCGTTACGGCTCGAGCTCGGTATCCCAATAGAGATAGTCGAGCCAGCTATCGTGCAGATAGTTGGGCGGGAATAGCCGACCGTTGCGGTGCAGCTCGAACACCGTCGGCCGGTAGGGCTGCTGGTGCGGACGCATGCCCGACTCCGCCGGCATGTGCCCGCCCTTCGTCAGATTGCAGGGCGCACACGCCGTCACCACGTTGTCCCAGCGCGTTTGTCCGCCGCGCGAGCGCGGCACGAGATGGTCGAAGGTCAAGTCCTCGCGCGACCCGCAATATTGGCAGCTGAAGCGGTCGCGCAGAAAGACGTTGAACCGCGTGAAGGCGGGATAGAGCGCGGGTTTCACGTAGGTCTTGAGCGAGACGACGCTCGGGAGCCGCATCTCGAACGAGGGGCTCCTGACGTAGCGATCGTACTCGGAGACGATGTTGACGCGATCCAAGAACACGGCCTTCACCGACTCCTGCCAGCTCCAGAGCGATAACGGATAGTAGCTCAGGGGCCGGAAGTCGGCGTTGAGAACCAATGCCGGGAAACTTTCCGGCGCGGCAGCATGTGCATTCACAGGCTTGCTTCCTGTCGGTTCCTTCAGACCTCTCGAATCGGGTCACCTCCCGTTTGGGCAGCCGGATACTAGCGGCGCATGTCAGCTCTGTGAAGCGCCCCGGCACCGGCCATGGATCAATAGAACTTTTCACGGCGACCCTCTTGTGATTGCTCGATTTCTGACGTTTCACGGAGCAGAGGGCGCGGGACCGGCGTCAGGACCTTTTTGCAGAGACGTAATGGGCCCAGAGAAGTCGCGCGGCGACGCCCCGCCATGGTCGCCATCGCTCGGAGATTCGCTCGAGCTCCTGAGGCGAAGGCTTCTCGTCGAGCGCGAACGCGGATTGAACCGCGAGTTGAAGAGCGAGATCGCCGGGCGCGAACGCATCGGAGCGGCCGAGGCAGAACAAGATGTAGATGTCGGCCGTCCAGGGCCCGATGCCGCTCACCCGGGTCAACATCTCATGGATCTCGGAATGGGACGCATCCTCGATGCTCTCGAGCGCAAGCGCACCCGAGAGCACGGCCTCCGACATGGCACGTAGCGTCCTGATCTTCCCGCGCGAGAGCCCTGCGGCACGCAACGTCTCATCGCTCGCTCCGAGGAGGCGCGGGGGCGAAAACGGCGCTATCGCTTCGAGCGTCCGGCGCCAAATCGCGTTTGCACTCGCGGCCGAGAGCTGCTGGCTCACGATGATGCGCGCAAGGCCCTGGAATCCGGCCGGCTCGCGTCTCAGAGGCGGATCACCCGTGAGATCGTGCATGCGCCGAATTGCCGGGCACTTCCGTCGCAGCGCCGCGATGCCGGCCCCGATATCGGCCGGCGTCTCGATCGTTCGATCGCCGCCGTCGCGACGGATTCGTTTCCTCGCAGTCATATCGACAACGCTAGCTGACACTTTCGCAGGCCGCCCTGGAAGAGTAGATTTGCATTCTGGTCTTGCAAGGCGTTGGTGCGGGAGTGTGGCCGTCATGCGAGCGTCAGCATATTTGGGACCGTTGGCCGTTGCGGGAATATTGGCCACGAGCTTTGCCGGAGAGAGCGCAGCGGGCCGCGTAAAGTTCGGCGAGTGGACGAAGATCGAGAGCGAGCGCTACGGCTTTCTTATGGCCTACCCCGGCAGCGTGTTCACGCCGCGCGAAGGGGCCAGCGGAGACGAAGGCCACGTGCTCGTCTCCCGCGACGGGAGTGCGCGCCTTCTCGTCGCAGCCTTCGAGAACGAAGCCGAGACGACGCTCGAGGAATACCGCCAGCAGCTGCTCGAGGAGAACTACAAGGGCGCCGAGCTCGACTATGCGCCGATCAAGCGGCGCGGGTTCATCATCTCCGGGACGCAGGGCAGCATGCACTTCTACGAGCGCGTGAGCTTCACCTGCGGCGGCCGGCTCATCAACAGCTGGGCCTTGCTCTATCCCGTCACCGAGCGGGGCTTCTACGATCGCGTCGTCGAGGCGATCGCCAGGACCTATACGCCGGGAGCCGGGCGGACCGGCGAATGCGATTGACGCGGGCAAGGCGCCGCTCGGAGGCGGCGGTGGCAGCATGAGCGATCGCCCCGTCTTCCGCTTTGCGCCGAGCCCGAACGGGGAGCTTCATCTCGGCCATGCGCTTTCCGCTCTCGTCGGCGCCGACATGGCCCGCCGCTACGGCGGCCGCTTCCTCTTGCGCATCGAGGACATCGACCGCGAGCGCTGCCGCGAAGACTACGTCCAGCAAATCTTCGAGGACCTCGCCTGGCTCGGGCTTCTCTGGGAGGAGCCCGTCGTCCGCCAATCGCAACGATTCGCTCTCTATGAGGCGGCGGCAGCCCGCCTCGACGCCATGGGGCTGCTCTACCCCTGCTTTGCGACCCGCGCCGAGATCGCCGCGGCGGCCGGAGCCGACTCGCCGGCCGTCGATCCCGATGGCGCCCCGATCTATCCGGGCCTTCACAAGCATCTCGACGCGGCCGAGGCCGCACGCCGCCGGGAGACCGGCGAGCCTTTCGCCCTGCGCCTCCATATGGACCGGGCCGTCGCCGCGGCGCGCAGGCTCGGCCCCGAGCTCTCTTTCACCGAGATCGACGGCGAAGGCCGGCCGCGAACCGTCCCGGCCGAGCCCGAGAGGTGGGGCGATGCCGTGATCGTGCGCAAAGAGTTTCCCGCTTCCTACCACCTCGCCGTCGTCGTCGACGACGCGAGCCAGGGCGTGACGCACGTAACCCGCGGCCTCGATCTCTTCCAGTCGACCGGGCTGCAGCGGCTGCTTCAGGTGCTGCTCGGCCTGCCCGAGCCCCTCTATCACCACCACCGGCTCGTCCTCGACGAGACCGGCCGCAAGCTGTCGAAGAGCGCCCGCGACACCTCGCTCGCAGCATTGCGCCGCGACGGCGTGAGCCCGGCGGAGGTGCGCGCGAGGCTCGGCCTGCCGGCACATTATGGCCACGAGGTCGAGATAACCGTCAGGTAAATCAAGTTTTTATGTTGGTTGCGCAGGATATTGCCTCTTATGGTTGAATTGTGGGCTGAGGCTTCGGGCCGGCAGTCGCGAGGGTCGTCGGCGTGAAGAAGCCGGTCAAACGCAAACCGAAGGGGAGGCGCCACCAGCCGGCCGCAAGGGCTCAGCGCCCGACTATGCCGCGCCATGCCCATCCGGCCCCCGTCCCGGTCGCACCCCGCAATGCCCTGAATTATCAGGATTTCATTTGGTCCAGCGTGAGCCGGCTATCGTCGGGCCTTGCCGACGGGCGCACGCGCGCGCTGCGGATCGCCGACAGCGCCGCCGCCTGGGCGCACCCCCACTGGCGTGCCGCCACGGCAACGCTCGCTCAAGTCCTCGACCCCGCCTCGCTCCCGCCGCTCGGCCGCGAGGCGCGCCGAGCCATAGCCCGCGCCGCCCGCTATTACGACGAGGACAGGGAGACCGTAGGCCTCCTCTTGCTTCCTTTCCTGCTCATGGCAACGGCGATTGCCATGAGCCAGGCGCTCCGGCCGGCCGCCTTGCTCGGACCCCCACTGGTCCGCGAGGAGAGCGCACCGCCCGTCCTAGCCGCGGGGCCGCGCTACAACCAACCCGTTCCGCTGCCGAGCCTTCCGAGCGCTCCCCTGCCGGCCATAGAGCTTCCCCCGGTCTTGCCGCCCGTGACAGCGATTGCGCCGATCTTACCGCCGGTCGCGGCAATTCCCGAGATAGCCGAGGTGCGTGAAGCCGAGATCGCTCTGCTGCCGCCGACGGCAGACGCCACCGACCTCTCCGCCGGCGCCCCCGCCCTGCCGGAGCTCGCCGTGCGCGACGCCGAGCCTGAAGTTGCCGGACCAGGCGCAAGGGGGATTTGCGTCGCTTCGGCGGCCCCGAAGACTGCTCCGCCACCTGCCTCGGCCCCGGAGAGCCCCGCCGCGTTCGGCCTGCGGCTTGCGGCGGCGGCGCGAGCGCAACTCGACGACTTCGTCATCTACAACGACAAGTACCGCAACATCTCCTATCCCATGGGCGACGTGCCCTCGCTCTTCGGCGTATGCACGGACGTCGTCGTGCGCGCCTACCGCGCCTTGGGGCTCGACCTCCAGGCCCTCGTGCACGAGGCGCGCGTCGGCTCTGGCGACACCAACATCGACCATCGCCGCACCGAGGTGCTGCGGCGCTTCTTCGCCGCGCGCGGCGCCGCGCTCCCCGTCACCGACTTTTCCGAGGACTATCGTCCGGGCGACATCGTCACCTACTACCGGCCGCAGAACCGCGGCTCGCGCTCGCACATCGCCATCGTCTCGGACGTCATCGCGCCGTCGGGGCGGCCCATGATCATCCACAACCGAGGCTGGGGACCTCAGATGGAGGATGCTCTTTTCGTCGATCGGATCACCGGCCATTACCGCTACCAAGGGCCCGACCACCCTCCCGCGGTAACGAGCGCCGGCAATTCGGCTTCGGCGACGGAAAGGGACATCCAAAGCCGTCTCTGACGCGCTTCAGCACTATCGAGCTTCGCCTTGACGGGGATCGACCGGCTATCGCACCGAGCGACCGGCCCTCATCAGGCAAATCCGCGCTTCTTGAGAAGACCTGCGATCGTCGGCGGCCGGCCGCGAAACGCGACGTAGGCCTCCATCGGATCCTGCCGGTTGCCGGCCGCATAGATGTATTTCAACAATCGCGCAGCGGTCTTGGCGTCGAACGGGTCGCCGGCCTCCTCGAACGCGGTGAAGGCGTCGGCGTCCATGACCTCCGACCACAGATAGCTGTAATAGCCTGCCGCGTAACCGCCGATGATGTGCTGGAAGTGGAGCGCGCGATGACGCGGCACGATCTCGGGGGGCATGCCGATGCGCGCCATCAGATCCGCTTCGAATTTGACCACGTCGACGGGCTTGGCGGTCGCTAGCGCGTGGAGCTCCATGTCGAGAAGCGCGGACGCAAGATACTCGACCGTCTGAAACCCCTGATTGAAGGTGCGCGCCGCCTCGAGGCGGCGGATCAGCCGCTCCGGCATGGGCCTTCCCGTCTCGGCGTGGAGCGCGAAGCGGCGCAACACCTCGGGCCTTGAGAGCCAGTACTCGAACAACTGCGACGGCAGCTCGACGAAGTCGCGCAGCACGTTGGTGCACGAGAGGGAGGGATAGGTCACGTCCGAGAGGAGCCCGTGCAGCCCGTGGCCAAGCTCGTGAAAGAGCGTGCGCGCGTCGTCGAACGAAAGCAGTGTCGGCTCGCCGTCACCTCCGCGGGCAAAGCTCGTGACGTTGACGACGATCGGCCTCACGTCGCGCGTGAGCTTGTTCTGACCGCGATAGGTCGACATCCAGGCCCCCGAGCGCTTCGAGGGGCGCGCGAAGTAATCGCCCATGAACAGGCCGACGTGCTTGCCCGACCGCGTGCGCACCTCCCAGACCCTCACGTCCTCGTGGTAGACGGAAACGTCGTGGCGCTCCTCGAAGCGGATTCCAAACAAGCGCGAGGCCGTGTCGAAAGCGGCCGCGATCACGGCGTCGAGGGCGAGATAGGGCCTGAGCTCGCCCTCGTCGAGGTCGAAGCGGGCGCGCCGCTCCTTCTCCGCGTAGTAGCGCCAGTCCCACGGGGCGAGGCGGAAGTTGCCGCCCTCGCTCCGGGCAAGCGCTTCGAGGGCCTCACGCTCCTCGGCAGCGCGCTTGACCGCCGGGTGCCAGACCTGGTCGAGGAGGGTGCGCACGGCGTCCGCCGTCTTCGCCATCGTGTCATCGAGGGCGAGCGCGGCGTAGGTCGGAAATCCCATGATCTTGGCAAGCTCGGCCCTGAGCGCCACGATCTCGGCGGCGATTGCCCGATTGTCCGTCGAACCCGCGTTCTCCCCGCGGCGGACCCAGGCGCGCCAGGCCTCCTCGCGCAGGTCGCGGCGCGCCGAGAACTGCAGGAACGGCTCGACGCTCGAGCGCGCGAGCGTAATGGCATGGCTATCCGGCTTGCCGAGGCTCTCGGCGGCACGAGCGGCGGAAGCGCGCAGCGCCGCCGGCAGGCCCGCGAGATCGGCCTCTCTCTTGAGCTCGAGGCTCCACGATTGCTCGTCGGCGAGCACGTTCTGGGCGAAGGCGGTCGCGAGCGTCGCGAGCCGGGTGTTGATCTCGGCGACGCGCTTCTTGCCTTTGCGGTCGAGCGTGGCGCCAGAGCGGACGAACGCCGCGTAGGTACGCTCGAGAACGCGCGCCTCCTCGGACCCGAGGGCGAGGCGGTCGCGCCTCTCGTGGAGCTCGGCAATCCTCGCGAAGAGCTTGGCGTCGAGGAAGATCGCAGTCTGGTGCTTGGCGAGGCGCGGGGCGATCTCGCGCTCGATCCTCTGCAGGGCCTCGTTGGTGTCGGCCGAGGCAAGATTGAAAAAGACGTCTGCCACCTTGTTCAAGAGCTCGCCGCTCTTCTCGAGCGCGCGCAGGGTATTGGCGAACGTGGGCTTTGCGCGGCTATCGGCGATGGCGCGAATCTCGGCCTTGTGCTGGGCAAGCGCGCGGGAGAATGCCGGCGAAAAGTCGCGCGCCTCGATGCGATCGAACGGAGGAGCGCCGAACGGGCCTCTCCACCTCCCGAGCAGCGGGTTCGAGCGCGGGGCGCGCTCCTGCTTTGCTCGACGCTTCGTTGACTTCACCTTCGCTTTGGCCATCGCTTCACGCCACTCCAGAGATCGTCAAAGCCACGATGGTTAGCCGAGCTGCGGCCCCGCCGCAAAGAGAGAAGGGCCGGCGGGGAACCGGCCCTTCCACAGGGAGAACGGACTTAGAAGGTAGAGTTGCCTCATCGGCCCGGTTCGACGCGATCGCCCTGGGGGGCTGGGGGCTGTATCTCCAAAGCTTTCGCGGGAACCGGGCCTTGGTGGCAACGATTTGAGGGTCGCAACCCTTTGCGGCGCGCCAAGGGCCACTGCGCGACGCCAATCGGGCCAAGAAAAGGAATTTCCTTGTCGCCTCAAAGAGAACGGCCGTTCCGTTGAAGGCCTATTCCGCTCCAGGCTGAGGGAGAAATCTCGCGGGAAGGGAGGCCCGGTCCACGGAGATAACGCTCGGAGGGGGTTGGGGGGCTGAAATCCGAGACAGTCAATGGGACCGGGCCTGTTCAACAATCCCCAGTCTACATAGCAATGCGGCCCGGCAAGGGAGGCTTTATGGCGGACGTGTGAAAAGTGTGACTCAATGTTACACTGGTTGTTCGGGGCCGGCTTTTCAGCGTCGCGTCTTGAATTTTGGGGCGCCAGAGCAGATCATAATTGATTGGCGAGGGAGGCGCGCTTTGAGCGAAATCGAACCGATACAATTGCGCCCGCGGCATGCGGGCGTGTCTCACCCATCGACACCGTTCCTTGGATCGGGGCGTGACGCGCCCCGAGTTACGACGTTCAGCCGAGACGAGCTTCTGCAGATCCTCGCCGTTTACGGCCGCAAGGTGGCCACGGGCGAATGGCGCGACTATGCGCTCGACATGGGCCGGGACCGGGCCGTGTTCTCGGTCTTCCGGCGGGCGTGCGAATGCCCTCTCTATAGGATCGAGAAGAGCCCGCGCCTTGCCCGACGCCAGGGAGCCTACAGCGTGATCGCCGCTACGGGACAAATCCTGAAGCGCGGAGCCGACCTCAAGCGAGTCCTTGCCGTCATCGACCGGCCGCGCTTGGTCGAGAGTTGAGGTAGGCGACCCGCCTTGCAAGCAAGAAACGGCAAAGGGCCCCGCAGGTGCGGGGCCCTTCGACTTTTGGCCGTTCAAGCCTCGCTTTCGGCTACTCGCGGTTGCCGAACAGGTTCAGGAGCGAGATGAACATGTTGATGAAGTCGAGGTAGAGCGACAGAGCACCCATGATCGCGCTCTTGGCCGCCATCGTCGCGTCTCCGGCAACCATGTAGTAAGTGTCCTTGATCCGCTGCGTGTCGTAGGCGGTGAGGCCCGCGAATACCAGCACGCCGACGGCCGAGATCGCGAACTGCATGGCGCTCGACTGCAGGAAGAGGTTCACGAGACCGGCGATGATGATGCCGATGAGACCCATGAACAGGAACGAGCCCCAGCCCGTGAGGTCCTTCTTCGTCGTGTAGCCGTAGATCGACAGGGCCGCAAACGCAGCCGCGGTCACGAAGAACACCTGCGTGATCGATTGGCCCGTGAAGACCAGGAAGATCGACGACAGCGAGATGCCCATCACCGCCGCAAACAGCCAGAATGCCATCTGCGCGGCGCTGACGCTCATCTTCTCGACGCGGAACGACAGGTAGAACACGAACGCCAGCGGAGCCAGCATGATCACCCAGCGCAACGGCGAGTTGTAGAGCGCCTCGCCGAACGGCGTCAGTGCGATCTGACCGCCGACCCTCTCGGCGATCGACATCGCCGACGTGACATAGGCGGTAAGGCCGGTCAGCGCGATGCCGGCGGCCATATAGTTGTAGACGCCCTGCATATACGCGCGCAGGCCCTCGTCCACGGCCGCGCCGGTTCGCGCAGCGCCACCGGGCAGCGAATATCTGTTGTCAGCTTGAGCCATCGTCCCTTTCCCTTGCGACCTCGTGTGCAAATCCTAACGCTTTGCCCCCGGCATATGCTCTCGGTACGCGGCCAATTCAAGGACCGCCGGGGGCAAATCGGAAGTTGCAGTATATCGGAGGACTTCCCGGCGTTCGAGGCCGTTAACCAGCCTTTTTTGGGCTTATTCGGAGCGAAGATAGGGCACGGGGCGGGCGCGGAGGACCGCGGACGTACCAATCCCGCCGAAAAGGGCGACGAGGGAAACCGCGAGGGCAAGCGCTTCGAGGACCGGCCCCCACGAGAAGGTGAACTCGATCTGCATGACGTAGGCGACCGCGAACCACGCGGCAAGCGACCCCAGGATCACGGCAAAGACGGCCGTTGCTGCGGCAAGGCTCAGATATTCGGCAAAGTGCGCGATGAGGATGCGCCGCCGCGTCGCGCCGAGCACTTTCAGGATGACGGCCTCGAGAATGCGCCGGCGCTGCGCGGTGGCGAGCGCGCCGGCAAGCACGAGGGCGCCCGCGAGCAGGGTCACGCTTCCCGCGACGCGAACGGCGGTCATGACCTTCGCGAAGACCGCATTGAACGCGTCGATGGCGTCCTTGACGCGGATCACCGACACCGCGGGATAGGCCCGGCCCAAAACGCGCGCGAGGTTTGCTTCCGAGGCAAGGGAAGTGTCCTTCGGCAGCGTGATCGTCGCGAGCAGGTTGTGCGGCGCGCTCGAGAGCGTATTGGGCGAGAACACCATGACGAAGTTCAAGGCGAGACTCTCCCACTTCACCTCGCGCAGGTTGGCGATGCGCGCCGTGACGTTGCGGCCGAGAACGTTCACGGTGACGCTGTCGCCGATCTTCAGGCCGAGATGGCCGGCAAGCTCGGCCTCGAACGAGACGAGGGGGTCGCCGTCGTAGTCTTTCGGCCACCACTCGCCCTCGATCACCTTCGAGCCCTCGGGCACGGTGTCGGAGTAGGTAAGGCCCCGGTCTCCCGACAGCACCCATTGCGCCTCCGGCGGCGCCTTGATGTCCTCGACGCTCTTGCCCTTGAGCTTGATGAGACGCCCGCGAAGCATGGGCGCCTCGTGAACCTCCGCGCCCGGCGCCTCGCGCCGCGTGAGCTCCGAGAAGCCCGAAAAATCCCCTTTCGCGATGTCGAGCACGAAGTAGTTCGGCGACTGGTCGGGCATGCGGCTCGTGAGCTCGCTGACGAGGGAGGCGTTGGCCAGCGCGACCGCGACCAGGAGCGAGAGCCCGGCCCCGAGCGAGACGGAAACGGAGCGGGTCAAGCCGCCGGGCGCGCCGATATTGCCGATGGCGAGCGCGAGCTCGGGCACCTTGGGGCGCGGGATCTTGCGCGCCGCCCACGTCATGAACGTGCCGAGTGCGGTGAAGACGGCGAACACGACGACGAGACCGATGCAGAAGTAGGATGCGATGCGCGGCGAGTCGGACATCGAGATCGCCACGCCCAACAACGCCGCGCCGACGGCAGCGATGAGCGCGATGACGCGCGCCTTGGGCCGCACCCGCTCGGGCGCCACCTCGTCGCGAAACAAGACGCTCGCGCTCACGAGCTCGGCGCGCCCCAGCGGCCATAGCGCGAACATGAGCGCGACGAGAATGCCGTAGAGCGCTCCCGTGGCAAGGCTCGCCGCCGACAGCGTGAGCTCCGCCTTGATCGGCACGGCGTCGCCGTAGAGGCTCGTCAGCAGCACGGGCACGGCCATGCCGAGCGCGAGGCCGATCAGGACGCCGATCCCTGCCATGGCGAGGACCTGAACCAGGAAGATCGCGAAGATGAGCCGGCTTGTCGCGCCGAGGCTCTTCATGGTGGCGATCACGTTCCGGCGCCGGTCGATGAAGGTCGCGACCGCATTGGCGACGCCGACGCCACCGACCAGCAGCGCCGTGAGCCCGAGAAACGTCAGGAACTGGCGCAGCCGCTCGAGCGTTCGGCGCACCTGCGGCGAGGGATCGCGCCGGTCGGCGATGGTGAAGCCGGCCTCGGGGAACGCGGCCTTGGCGCGATCGCGGAACTCGGCCAGCTTGGCCGGGCTTTCCCCCGCGCCGTCGGGGAGCTTCATCGCATAACGCCAGCGAACCAGCGTGCCCGGCTGCACGAGACCGGTCTTGTCCAAGGTTTCAAGCGTAATGAAGATGCGCGGCCCGAAGGTCAGACGGTCGGCGATGGCATCGGGCTCGGATATGATCGTGGCGGCGACGACGACCTCGGCCTCGCCGATCTTGAGCCGCTCCCCGGGCTTCACCCCGAGCCGCTCGAGGAGGACCGGGTCGGCAACCGCGCTGAGCGGCGCCGCTAGCGCCCGTGCGAAGTCCGCGCCGGCGGTCTCGACCTTTCCCACCATGGGGTAGGAGCCGTCCACCGCCTTGAGCTCGACGAGCGCCTGGTCCTCGCCGTCGGGCCGGCGCGCCATGGCGCGCATGGTGGCGGTCTCGCTCAAGCGGCCCTGCTCCCCGAGCCACTGCCGTTCGGCGCCCGTCGCGCGCGCGTGCATGCGCGAGAGCACGACGTCGCCACCGAGGATTGCCTCTCCCTGGCGCTCGAAGCCGGCACGCAGCGCGTCCGTCAATCCGCCGACGGCGGTGATCACCATGACGCCGAGCGCGACGCAGGCGATGAAGACGTAAAAGCCCTTGAGGCCGGAGCGCAGCTCGCGCAGCGCGAGCCGGAGGACCTGCCGAGGCGTGGGGCGCGCGCCCGGCACCGCCAACGCGATATCGAGCGTGGTCATGCGGCGGCCGCCTCGCGGTCCGAAACGATGCGCCCGTCGGCCATGCGGATCGTGCGCTCGCATTCGGCGGCGAGGCGCTCGTCGTGGGTGACGAGCACGAGGGTTGCCTGGCGGCGGCGCTGGAGCCCGAACAGGAGATCGATGACGTGGCGCCCGGTCTTGCCGTCGAGATTGCCGGTCGGCTCGTCGGCGAGAATGAGCTTGGGGCGCGGCGCGAGCGCGCGCGCCAGCGCGACACGCTGCTGCTCGCCGCCCGACAGCTGGGCCGGGAAGTGATCGACGCGGCGCGCGAGGCCGACCTCGTCCAAGTGCTCGCGCGCGATTGCGAACGCGCCTTGGACGCCGGCGAACTCGAGCGGCAGCGCGACGTTCTCGAGCGCCGTCATGGTCGGCACGAGATGGAACGACTGGAACACGATGCCGATCTCGGCGCCGCGGATGAGGGCCAGCGCGTCCTCGCCCAGGCCATTGAAATCATGGGCGCCGATGCGCACGTCTCCGCTCGTTGCGCGCTCGAGACCGGCGAGGATCATGAGCAGCGACGTCTTGCCGGAGCCCGACGGCCCCACGACGGCGATCGCCTGCCCGCGCCCGACATTAAGGTCGACGCCGCGCAGGATCTCGACCGGGCCGGCGCGGCTTTCGAGCGTGAGGCACACGTCCTTGAGCTCAATGATCGGCGAGGCCACGGGTTGAAGCTCCGGAGTTTCGGGGGCCGACGGGCGTTGTCCTTACCGCGGTTCGGCACTACTAGCTAGACTGGAGCCTACGGACGGACGAGGCGAAAAAATGATAGCACTCCATCGCTGGCGCGCTTCCTACCCCCTGGCTCAGGTGGTGATATTCGCTCTGGCCGTCAACCTGGCTCTCGCGCTCACCTTCATGCCCTCCTACGCTGCCGGCTCCTCGCGCCCCATTCAAATCGTGGCGCTCGGCGACAGCCTGACGGCGGGCTTCAATCTGCCTCCGTCGCAGGCGTTTCCGGTGCAGCTCGCCAAGGCGCTCGAGGCCAAGGGCCACGAGGTCGAGATCGTCAATGCCGGCGTCTCCGGCGATACGACGGCGGACGGGCTCGCGCGTCTCGACTGGGCGATCGGGGACGGCACCGAGGCGGTGATCCTCGAGCTCGGGGCCAACGATGCGCTGCGCGGCCTGCCGCCGAAGGCGGCGCGCGCCAATCTCGAGAAGATCATCGCCAGACTGCGAGAGCGCAACATCGATGTGCTGATTGCGGGCATGCTCGCTCCGAAGAACTGGGGCGCGGACTACGACACGGCCTTCGACGCGATCTATCCCGAGCTCGCCGCCAAGCACGGCCTGCTCCTCTATCCATTCTTTCTCGACGGGGTGGCGATGAAGGCCGAGCTCAACCTCAATGACGGCCTGCATCCCACGGGCAAGGGCGTGGCGGTGATCGTCGAGCGCATCCTGCCCTCGGTCGAGGAGCTGATCGCCCGCGTCAACGCCCGCCGTGTCGCCGCATCGAAGTCTTGATGGTCAACCCATGCCCCGCCTCTTTACCGCCATCGAGATCCCGGACTCCGTGCGCGAGCGGCTCGTCCGCTTGCGCACGCCGCTTCCCGGCGCTCGCTGGATCGAGCCCGAGAGGCTGCACATCACGCTGCGGTTCGCCGGCGACGTGGACAATCTCGTCGCCTCCGAGCTCGCAAGCGCGCTCGCCGCGATCGACACGCCGGCCTTCGAGGCAAGGCTGGCAGGCTTCGGAGCCTTCGGCGGCAATGCGCCGCGCAGCCTGTGGGCCGGGATCGAGGCGGGCCCCGAGCTCGATCTCCTGGCGCGGGCCAACGAGCGGGCGGCGCGCAACGCCGGTCTCGCTCCGGAAAAGCGCCCGTTCAAGGCGCACGTGACGCTTGCCCGCCTCCAGAATACGCGCCCCGACGTGGTCGCGCGCTTTCTCGAGAGTAAGGGCGGATTCGCGAGCGAGCCCTTCCCGGTCGACCGCTTCGTCCTGATGTCGTCGCGCCCGAAAGTCGGCGGCGGCCCCTACGTTGTCGAGGCCAGCTATCCCTTGGCCGGAGCGTGGGGTCTTGGCGAGGCGGACGCCGACGCGGCGTGGTAGTCGGGCAACTATGGGGACCCAATTCATGGGTCGCGCCAGCGGCTTGCAAAGGCCGGGCGGGTGCGCAATAAGACGGGCTCGACGGAGCGCGGGCGTAGCTCAGGGGTAGAGCATCACGTTGCCAACGTGAGGGTCGTGAGTTCGAATCTCATCGCCCGCTCCAAGCGTCGGTCTTCCATCATCGTTATCGTTGCGGCCTGGCGCTCCCTCGGGCGCGGCGCTCCGCGCCTCGAAGGGCCGCGCAGGCGAGCCTCGTAATGCTCTGATCTATCATTATATTCCATCGCTTCTTGCTTTGATCTTGCCGCAAAGTCGCCCTCACAGCTCCACGAAAGGATGGTTGTCTATCCACATCAACCGCTCCCTTCAGCAAGGAGATGACGATGCTCGAAGCTCTCGGATTTATTGGTGCCGCTGGCGTGGTCTTCGTCGTGCTCACCGTCACCGATTTTCTATGCGCCGCCGCCGCGCTCGACGATTGATGCGCCCGCCCCTCACCGCGTGGCGCTCAAGGCTCTAAGCCACCGCCTATGTATGGTCATCGCGCCGCCGTGACGTCGCGCTGACGCTGAACGAGCGGTCAACGGGTCAAACTTCCTCCGGACCGTCGATGAACTTCGAGCCTGCTCATGGCGGGGGCGGGGGAGGAGGCGGCGTCTCCGGCGGCAGCGCCGGCGGCTCGGCGGAATGCTTGGCGACCGCCATGCGCTCGAGCAGCTCGTCGGCGAGCGCGCGGACGGCGAGCCCCGTCGAGCCCGGATATTTCGCGAGATAGGACCGGTCGAGTGAATGAAAGCGGGCCGCCTCCTGCAGCGCCCCGGCGCGCGGGATCACACTGTTGAAGCAGCGGTTTTCGAGGTTCTCCCTGAGCCAGAGGTGATAGTCCTCCTCGGCGGGCGATCCCCCTTCCTTCATGTTGATGATCACGCCGAGGTTCTCGGCGAACCCCATCTCCGGATTGAGCGCCTTGAAGCGGCGGAACACCTCGAGCCCGCACACCGACACGTAGTCGGCCTTGGTCGGCGAGACGTGAAAGTCGGCCTCCCTGAGCCAGCTCTCCGTCAGCACCGAGAGGCCCGGCGGGCAGTCGATCAGGATCACGTCGAAAACGGCGCGCACCTCCGTCAGGAGGCCGCCGATGGCGAGACGCAAGCGGCTGTGAAGGCTCTCCTTCGACACCTCGCGCTCGAATAGCGTGAGCTGCATGTCGGAGGGGATGAGGAAGACCGTGCGCGCGTCGTCCACGTCCGAGACATTGCGCACCACGAAGCGGGTCCATTCGCTGTCCTTGCCCTCGAGCACGCGCGCGATCAGAAAATCGACGATGGTGAGCCCTTCGTTCTGCAGCTTGTGCAGGTTCGGCACGGTCATCAGCATGGAGGAGACGGTCGACTGGGCGTCGCTGTCGATCACCAGCACGTTCTTGCCGTGGTAGACGGACAGCGTCTCCGCCAGGGCCAGCACCAGGGTCGATTTGCCGACTCCGCCCTTGGTGTTCATGACCGCGATCGTGTTGCGCATAGCTCCCAGCCCTTCCCCCTAGACCGCGACCGTTCTCGATGGAGACGCCTCGCCTCCATCAAGAACGCGAATTCGCGATCTAAATTCACCGTGCAGAGCACAATTGTCGCCCGCCGTGGATCGCGGAGGCTATCCAAGTCAGGCGATTGTGCTCTAGCGCGTGCGGGCCCGCACCCCGTCTCTGCGCTTCCGTCTCCGATGTGCTCAAGGATTGTGGCAGCCTCGCGAATATGACGGCCGGAAGAGGCCAAAATCTCGAGCCCACGCCCGCCAGGCCCTGCGGCAGGGTGCCGCCGCCGCTCGAGGCGGCAGACGCAGGATTTGCGGTCGTTGGGGCCAGGGCCTAAGAAGCCCGTTTCCGCCGGTGGAGGCAGATCCTGGCCGAGAAGCCCACGACGATCCTGCAGATCATTCCCGAGCTCGAGACCGGCGGGGCGGAGCTGTCGACGGTCGAGATCGTCGACGCCATCGTGCGCGCGGGCGGGCGCGCGCTCGTGGCAACGGAGGGCGGGCGGCTCGCGCCCAGGATCGAGGCCTTGGGCGGCGAGCTCGTCATGCTCCCCGTCGCGGCCAAGAACCCCCTGACAATGCTGTTGAATGTCGCCCGCATCGGGCGCCTCGTTCGGAGCAAGGCCGTCGATCTCGTCCACGCCCGCAGCCGCGCCCCGGCATGGAGCGCGCTCGCCGCGGCACGGCGCGCAAACGTGCCGTTCGTCACCACCTACCACGGCGCCTACGGGGAAAAGAGCCGGCTCAAGCGGGCGTACAACAGCGTCATGGCGCGCGGCGATCTCGTCATCGCCAACTCGCGCTACACGGCCGATCTCATTCGCGCACGCTACGCAACGGAGCCATCGAAGATCCGCATCGTCCATCGCGGCATCGACGGGACGACGTTCGCTCCCGGGGCCGTCGCCGAAGCGCGCTTGGGGGCCCTGCGCAAGCGATGGGGCCTCGCCCCTGACGATCTCGTCGTGCTCCATGCCGCGCGCCTCACGGGCTGGAAAGGTCAGCGCGTCGTGATCGAGGCGGCAGCACTCCTCGAGCGCGAGGGGCGGCTCGGCCGGGCCGTCTTCGTTCTCGCCGGCGGCGCGCAGGGCCGCGGCGGCTATGAGGCGGAGCTTCAGGACATGATTTCCACGCGCGGGCTCGACGCGCGCGTTCGCCTCGTGGGCCACGTCGACGATATGCCCGCCGCCTTCCTTCTGGCGCACCTCGCCGTCGTCGCATCGACAGAGCCCGAGGCGTTCGGCCGGGCGGCAACGGAAGCCGAGGCCATGGGGTGCCCGGTCGTGGCAACGGACCACGGCGCGCCGCCCGAGACGATCCTCGCGCGCCCGGCCGTCGCCGAGGACGCAGCCACCGGCTGGCTCGTTCCGCCGGGGAACGCGCCGAGCCTCGCGGCGGCCATTGCCGAGGGGCTGGCCCTCAGCCCGGATGCACGGGCGGAGATGGGGCGCCGGGCGCGCGCCCATGTTCTCACTACCTTCACCCTCGAGGCCATGCAGCGCGAGACCCTTGCCGCCTATGACTCTCTGCTCGGCACCGCCCTTGCCGATCGCTATGAGGCGGGTGCCGAGAGGCGCCGGCCGGCCACCTCCGGTTGATTTTACCGCGGTTGTACCCCTAAGCGCCTTGACGAAGCACTTTTTCTTCGGAATTCTCATGTCTGCTGGTGGAGTGATCGTCCCCTTCCCCGAACAGGCGGGAAAGGGGGTGTTATTTTTCGCTGCCATCCAGGTGTCTGAAGCTACCAAAGGAGAGAGAACATCCGAAAGCCTATGCGCAGCTCGCAGGAGCGCGAGCCTTCCGGCCCCAAGATTAACGACGCAATCCGGGCCCGCGAGGTCCGTCTCATCGACGAGAACGGACAGAATGTCGGCGTCGTCGCCAAAGTCGATGCGCTCGCCCGCGCCGAGCAAGCGGGACTTGATCTCGTCGAGATCTCGCCGGACGCCGACCCGCCGGTCTGCAAGATCCTCGACTTCGGCAAATACAAATACCAAGAGCAGAAAAAGGCCGCCGAGGCCCGCAAGCACCAGAAGATCGTCGAGATCAAGGAGATCAAGATGCGCCCCGGCATCGACGATCACGACTACGACGTGAAGATGCGGGCGATCCGGCGGTTCTTCGAGGAAGGCGACAAGGTCAAGATCACGCTGCGCTTCCGCGGCCGCGAGATGGCGCATCAGCACCTGGGCATGGACGTGCTGAAGCGCGTCAAGACCGATACCGAGCCCGTCGCCAAGGTCGAGGCCGAGCCGCGTTTCGAAGGGCGCCAGATGGTCATGGTGCTGGCGCCGAAATAACTCGGGCCGAGACAGCTTGAGCTTTGAGGGGAGGACGCCGGCCCGTTGGGTCCGGCGTCTTTCTGCTAGCGCGCCGCGGCCGGGATGCACATGAGTTCGCCCGGCTGAAGCTTGCGCTTCATGAGATCGGCCCTCAAGCGCGTGTCCGACCCATCGATGCATTCGAGCCGGCCAGCCCGGTTCAGCGTGTGCAGCTTGCGGCCCGGCCATTCGCCACCCGGCCGCAGGACCGTGCGCACGACCTGGTCGAAGCCGCCCTCGTCGAGCCTCGTGACCTCGGCCAATCCCAGCGCCGCGCCATAGCCGCTTGCGCAATCCTGCACCGGACGCCAGAGCTTTCCGTTTCTCGCGACGAGATTGCCGGCGGAGCGCGCTTGGCGCTTGTCGATCAGCACGGGGTTGGCGTCGAGAGGCTTCCATGGGCCCTCGAGCGCTTTTGCACGAAAGAGCGAAAGGGTATCGGAATGCGATCCGCCGCCCTCCCGGGTCGCGAGAAACATCCAGTATTGCCCGCCGTGATGCACCACCGTCGCGTCGCTGCCGGTGATGTCGGCGAGCAGCGTCGCCTCCCGGCGCCAGACGTAGGGAAAGGGATCCGCCCTGTAGAGGTGCACCGCGCGGTCGCCCGAACTCTCCGGAATCATCCAAACCTCGCCGCCCTCGGCGATGAGATGCGGATAGGAGAGATGCCAAGGCTCCTCGAGGACCACTCTCGCCGGCCCGAGAGGCCCCTCAACGCCGAACTCGGCCATGGAGATGACGCCCTTGCCGGTCGCGTGGTCGAAATCCTCGAAGAACAGAAACGTGCGGCCCCGCCAGACAATGGGAAACGGATCGGCATAGAAGTGGGAGCCGGGCCCGGCAAACGTGCGCCACGGGGCGGGCCCCAGCCGATGCGTGTCCCAGACGTCGCCCGACTCGACGAGGCGCCAGCCGATCCGCCAATGGGGCGAGTAGCAGAGGAGCCGGTAGATGGCCCGTGCCGAGGCGGCGGCCAGCGCATTGAAGCGGCTCACGAGAAGCTGCCCGGCCGTGGGGGCGCGATCGTGGACGATCGGCGCGAGCGGTGCGCTCTTCCCGGCGATCGCCGCCATGAGGAGCGTGATCAGGCGGGCATAGACGGCGTCCGCAGCCTCATGCATCGAGGGCGCTTCGTCACCCCCCGGCAGGCCGCGCGCCAATATTTCCCCGGTCTGCGCATCGACGACCTCGACCGCGGGCATCCGCCGGGCCAACAGGGTCGAGAAGAGCGCGGCCTCATCCTCCTGCCCGTCATAGCGGACTCTCAGCGCTCGCGCGGCTCGCGGCAGCTCCGCAGTTCCGGAGAGATCGATCACGTAGTCGGCCGTGCCGTCCTCGGGCGCCGCACGCGACACGAGCGTCGCGAACTCGACGCGCTCGCTCGCGGCGCAGGGGAGATTGTGGACGCGCCTCTCGAGCTTGAGAAGCCGCTCGACCGTGGCGGGAAGCGGCAGCGCTTTCCCCCTGCGCACATGCACGCGATGGCCGGCGCCGGCCAGGCGCGAAACGAGGTCCAGGATCCAGGATCTGGTCCGTTCGGGATCGACGATGATCGTTGTCCGCATGGTCAGTGAAGGCCTGTGCTGTCAACGACTCGATGCGTCAAGAGGCGCCGATGGCAAGAGGCCCCCGCTTGGCGTTCGTGATTTTGGCTCTGATGCAATACCCACGGGACGGCTACTTGACGATCTGCACGCGCACGACGTCGCCCGGCTCTAGCCTAGTCGTCTCCTTCGCGTCCAATGATTCCATCTTGCCCGCGATCCGCCGCGTGATTTGGTAGGCGACTTTTGGGGAGGAGCCTGAGAAATCGACCGAGCCGTCGCGCTGCTCGCTCAGCCGCGCGATCAAAGCGCCAGCGGCGCGCATCGCGAGATCCTGCTCCGCAACCTCGTCTTCGGCGAGCCTCAGCTCTTGGCGCAGCGATACCCTCCGCTCCGGCTGCAAGAGCTCCTGATCGCGCTTGGCTGCCTCGAGCGACTGTTCGGCCCGCAAGCGCAGGCCGTCGACCTCGGAGGCAGTTGCCTGCAAGCGCGCGCGCTGGAGCTGGCGAGCAAGCATCTGCGATCTCGGCGTCAGTCCGCGGGTCGACAGATCGGCCGTCAGACTGACCTCCTGGTCGAGAAGATCGATCTGCTCCGCGATCTTGCTGGATTGGTCCGCGAGCGCGGCGATCTCCTTTTCGAGCAGCTTCGTCTGCTCAGACAATGCCCGCGATTTCTTGTCGTGGGCCATGCGCCGCTCCCCCATGAGTGAAGCTTCGCCAGCGAGAAGAGTCTTGGCCTCCTCGTCCGTGGCCAGCTCCGCGAGGCGCTTTGGCACGTCGACTTGAGTTGCGTCGGCCAGTTCGGCTCGTATCCGCGCCTCGCGGGCCAGCGCGCGCTTCAGCTTGTTCGCCGCATCCTTGTGGCGCGATAACTCGCGCATGACCTCGATGGCCGAGGGGGCTCCCGCAGCCGGGCGATAGAGGCCACCCGCAGCAGCCAGCGCCTGCACGACCATCATTTCGCTCTTGATTGGATAGTTGCCGGGCTTGTCGACGGCGCCGATCACGGTCACGGGCCTCCATTCGACCACGTCGATGGTAAGGTTGATCGCGTCCCGAATGATCCGCTCATACGAGCCGATCAGACCGCTCTCCACTTCGGCGATGGTCTTGCCCTCGACCGGCACGGGACCGAGCAGAGGGAGGGACAGCACTCCATCCTCGCGCACGCGAAATTCACCGCTGAGGTCGGGCCGGTCCATGGCTCGAATGTTCAACCTGTCGCCGCCGGATAGCGTGAAGGGCCGCCCCGCGAGAAGGGCGCCGTCATCCGGCCGCTCGAGCCTTGCGAACTCCCCCGGCAAGACTTCCGATGCGGCGCGCGGCTGCAATCCCGCCGCGCCCAGCCGGGGCTCCGCGCCGACCTGCTCAAGGCCGAGGCTGCCGACCAGGATAGAGGCACAGGCGATGAGGATTGCTCGCATAGCACGCCGAGACTGCAGGATCGGTGCCAATGGTTCGGCAATCTGGCGCATGGCCCTGGCACCGACGCGCACGACCAAAAGGATGCATCACTGGAGGGGGCGATTCATTCACGCGTGCCGTTCATGCTTAACTGGACCCCCGTGTTCCAAATTTGGACGGCCCATAAGACGGGGTGTGAGGACCCCGACCGGTGCGACGGCGCCACGCGGCAAATGTCGCTCCATTAATCATCGGCTTCTGCCGGGAAAGCACGGGGCGCGGAAAAATGGCAAATTGCACCAATGACGTTGCACCTAGGTCCCAATCCGCTTTCCGACAGCGGCGACAAAGGACTGATCACCTCCCAGCACGCGGCTACAGGGACACCGATTTTCCCGGCCCTCGACAAGACCTGGGTGGATCACGGCGAGCTTCCCGAGACGTATACAATTCCCTTGCGTCGCCTGCTCGAAGTGCTCTGGCGCCGGCGTTCGACAATTCGCGCAATTGCGCTCACGGCGGTGGCGCTGACCGGCATCTATCTGCTGGTGATGCCGCCCTTCTACCAAGCCGAATCGCTTCTGATCGTCGATCCCGACGCGGGGCGCGTCTCGAGGGCCGCATCGAGCGCGCCCGACGCAGTGCGCGACACGGCTTTCATTCAGAGCCAGGTCGAGCTCATGCGCTCGCCCCTGCTCATCCGGCGCGTGCTCGAGCAGGAGGCTCCCGATGACGCCGCTGAGATGAAGGCGAAGATCGACGCGTTCGTCGAGAATCTCCGCGTGGCCAGGCGCGATCCGACTTACCTCATCGAGGTGAAACACATTGACAACGACCCCGCTCTTGCTGCGCGCCGCGTCAACGCACTGGTAAACGCCTATCTCGAGATGTCGCAGAAGACGGCGGCTGAGGTCAGCTCGGCAGCGGTACGCGAGGTCGAGGCGCGCGCCGCCCACGCCCGCGAGGCCGCAACCAAGGCCCAGCAGGAGCTGCGCCGGTTCAAGGCAGCTCACAACATAGCAGGCGGCGACGAGCAGCAGAACCCAGCCGTCGATCGTACGACCCGCACGAGCGCCGTTCTCGCCTCGCTGTTCGCCGCCGAGGCCCGGTTGCAGCAAAGCGAGTCCTACGCCGACCAGCCACTCTACGCCTTCGGAGAGGAGCTTCATTCCGCTCAATTGTCCGACCTGCGCCGCAGGTTCGTCGAGTTGAAGCGCAAGGAGCTCGAGCTCTCCGACTCTCACCCGGATCAGCAGCACGAGATCCAAGACGTCATTGCGGACATGGGAAGCCTCTCGCGTGACATAGAGGACGAGATCGGCCGCCTATTCGATGATCAGGACGACAAGGTGTCGAGCCGGCTCGCGGAGCTCGAGCGCCAGGAGAAAGCCGCGCTCGACCTCGTTGCGGCGGTCGAGGCCCAATTGAAGGCCGCGAGTCTCGCCGACAACGCGAGCGCAATTGAGCAGGTGCGCGTCATCTCGGCCGCCGAGCCGCCGCCGACGCCCGCAGGGCCGCGCAAGCTCGTGTTGCTCTCGCTTGCGGGAGCAGTCGGATTGGCGCTCGGCCTTGGCGTGGCGCTGCTCTCCGAGGCGCTGCGTGACGACATCAAGACGCTCGATGATATCAAGCGCGTGCTCGGAATACGGTCGGCCACGCTTGTGCCTGCGGTCGACCTCTCGACGCCGAACGATGCTGCCGACAAGGGAGGAGAGGAAAGCGACGGCTCCGCGATCGGGCGGCCTGCCGATGACTTCGCGGCGAACGGCGTCGAACACGGGCAGGAGCAGGCAAGGGCGCCGGATGAACGAATACGGAAGTTGGTCGAAGGCCTTGTCGCCTTGAGCAAGCGGCTGGCACATTCCCAGCTTAAGACGCCCTCGGAGGAGGATCTCGGAGCAACCTCCGGCGACCCGGCGGTAAGGCGCCTCGCCTACCTCGACGCCATGCTGGCGTTGAAGCAGGCGGCCGACCGAGCCACAGCACCGCTCCGGTCTCGCGTCGTCGCCGTCGTTTCCGCCGCCGAAGGCGAGGGAAAATCAATGACGGCCTTCAATCTTGCCGCCGTTGCCGCCGCCTCAGGCGAGCGCACGCTGCTGATCGACGCCAACATGCGCGATCCAGGTCTGACCGAGGAGCTTCTCAGCGAGGAATCCTTCTCGCTGGCCGATGCCGTCGAGGACGGCTACGGTCTCGATCAAGTGGCCGTTCCGATCGGCGCCGGCTTTGATTTCTGCTCGGCGCCCAAGAGCCGTCAGAGCCGCATTGTCGCGACCTTCGGCTCGCCGCGTTTGGCGGCGCTGTTGGCCGATGCACGAAAGCGCTACGCGATGATCATCATCGACACGCCTGGAATTCTGGAATTCCCTGACGCGCAATCCTTGCTCCCAGAAGCCGACCTTGCGATCCTCGTCATCGATAGCCGGACTACATCGCGAGGCGCGGCGCGGGCGGCATTGAGCAAAATCCTCGCGGCCAGAAACCGGAACGTCGAAGTGATCCTCAATCGCTGCGCAGCCGGTGGGCCCAATATCGACCGATCCCCCAGAGGAAAAGGCGACGACGGATCTAAAGGCCGAGATCAAAAAGCTGGAGCGGGTTCGCGCTCTCGAGGGTGGTACCGCCTCCCC
>CAVOUC010000019.1:0-197102 GCA_963699485.1 uncultured Alphaproteobacteria bacterium
CTTGAAGAATCCCGGCTGACCCAACGACATCGTCATGAAAGAGCTCGTGGCATTGCGCATCTGACGAAAGATGTCGCCGTCCGGTGTGTAGTGCCAAATCTTTCGGTCGGTGATCCGGTTCCAGAACTCCCGCAACCGGTCGAGACGGCTGGCGCGCGAGTTGCCAGCGATAATCGCCGCGTTGATGGCCCCGATCGATACGCCGGTCACCCAATCGGGCTCGACCCCCGCCTCGTGCAGGGCTTCGTAGACACCGGCCTGATAGGCGCCGAGGGCGCCACCGCCCTGGAAGATGAGAGCGATGCGCCCGCAACGTTCCGGGCGCCACCCCACGAACGGGTCAGACCGCGAGCGCTCTCCTTGGTCATTTTGTGAAAACGGGCCTTGCTCGTCGGCCCTTACGCCCCGCCTCGCATCTACAAACGGCCCGACATTGGTATCGGCCTTGCCGTTGGCCTTCGCGTCCATGCACTCCCCCGTCCGCCTGACATGCAAGGGTCTGCGACCAGCGGCCCGCACCGCCACTGACACGATTGTGCCGATCTCCTGGAAGCGTCTTCGATCAGCCAAATATCTACGCAGACGCCAATGACAGCTGTACGACGGGCGGAGAAGCCGCTCCGTCATATCGGCGTAATAAATGGTCCGAACAAATGGCTGAACGGCATAGATCTTCAGACGGGGGAAGAATGGGCGAGACTCGCAACGCTATTATCACAGGCTCGACCAGCGGCATCGGTCTCGCGATTGCGAGGGCGCTGGCGCAGATCGGCTCCAACGTGACCATCAATGGGTTCGGCCCAGCGGAGGCGATCGAGAAGGAGCGCAGCAGCATCGAGAGCGAGTTCGCCGTCCGCTGCCTCTACTCACCGGCGGATATGTCGAAGCCGGATCAGATCGCGAGCATGGTTCGGGAGACCGAGCGCGTCCTCGGCTCGGTCGACATCCTCGTGAACAATGCCGGCGTGCAGTTCGTGTCGCCGATCGAGGATTTTCCGCCCGAGAAATGGGATCAGATCATCGCCATCGATCTTTCCGCCGCGTTTCACGCGATGCGCTTGGTCGTGCCGGGCATGAAACGGCGCAAGTGGGGCCGCATCATCAGCACCGCCTCGGCTCATTCTCTCGTCGCTTCCCCGTTCAAGGCTGCCTACGTCGCAGCCAAGCACGGCATCGCCGGCCTTACCAAGACCGTGGCTCTCGAACTCGCGACGCATGGCGTGACGGTCAACTGCGTGTCACCGGGTTACGTCTGGACACCGCTGGTAGAGAAGCAGAATTCCCGCAACCATGGAGGCGCGCCACCTCAGCCGTGAGGAGGTCATCCATGACGTGCTGCTCGAGGCGCAGCCGACCAAGAAATTCGTGACCGTCGAAGAGGTCGCCGCGCTGACCGTGTTCCTGTGCAGCGACGCCGCAGCCTCGATAACGGGGACGGATATCCCGATCGACGGCGGTTGGACAGCCCACTGACGCCCAGGGCTCCACCTCACACCTCAGCGCCTATCCTCAGGAGTGCTTCATGTGCGCGCGCAAGTCTTGGATCTGCCGTCGATGCCCCTTGCCGGGCCCAGCTATCCAAAGGGCCCCTATCGCTTCGTCGACCGGGAATACATGGTCATCTCCTATGAAACCGACCCGGAGATCGTGCGCGCGCAGCTTCCCGAGCCGCTATGGCCCGTCGAGCAGCCGATTGTCCACTACGAATGGATCAAGATGCCCAACTCGTCGGGCTTCGGCAGCTACACCGAGTCCGGCATGGTCATTCCCTGCCGCTTCGGCGGCGAGGAGATGAACTTCGTCGCCCAGATGTATCTCGACGACGATCCGCCGATCGCGGCCGGGCGGGAAATCTGGGGCTTTCCCAAGAAGTACGCGCACCCCAAGCTCGAGATCGTGAAGGATACGCTGACCGGCACGCTCGAGTACGCGGGCCAGCTCGTCGCCATGGGCACCATGGGCTACAAGCACGAGAGCATGGCCGGCAACGGCGAGCGCACGACCGCCACGCTCTCGAAGACGCAGGTCAATCTGAAGCTCATTCCCGGCGTCGACGGCAAGCCCGGCATCTGCCAGCTCGTCGCCTACAACCTCACCGACATCTCGGTGAAGGGGTCATGGATCGGCCCCGGGCGGCTCCACCTCATCCCCCACGTCAATGCTCCCGTCGCCGACCTCCCCGTGCGGCGCATCGTCGGCGCCCATCACTTCATCGCCGATCTCACCTTGCCCTACGGCCGCATTTTGCACGACTACCTGAGGGCTTAGAAATACTCTTCGATCAATCGGTTGTTCTTGTGGGCGGCGATGGCCAGATTTTTCGCGATCAGCCGGTGAATCAAGATTGCCAGTTCGACGTCCTGTCGCTCGAGGCGCTCGATCGTCTCGCTCGGCCATCTGAGGATCACGGAGGGCACATCGACCACGACGTTCGGGCCGCCCATATCGTCAAAATAGCGGGCAAAGCCGACAAACATCGTTCCGGCCTTGAGACGCCTCACGCGAACGCGGGTCTCCTTTCCGAATTTCGCATAGGTGCTGACCTGGCCCGAATGGACGAAGTAGACATTGCGGTCGATGCTGTTGACCGTAAGTAAGTGCCGTCCTGCTTGCCGTTCTATGCGCTCCGCCAAGGACAGCAATTCCGCGAAGCGAGGATGCGAGGCCTCATCCCACTCGATCTCAAGGTCGCGACGCTCGCCATCGCACGACGGCGAAAGCGCGATCATGCAGTCCTCCATCCATTCCACGGCGTCGTCGAGCGCGTCGAAAATTCGAAACGTTTCCCCCTGGTCGAAGGCACGCCCCCACCGCCGCATGATGTCGCGAATTCCCGCATCGACCGACGAATAGGCGAGCTTCGCGCCGTGGAGCTCGACCACGTCCCGCAGCTTTTCGAGAGCTGCGCAAGCGGCAGGGTCGAGGCCATTCACATGGCGAAAATCGACGACGACAAAGTACAAGGCCCCGGTCTTGCGTATGCGCGCCTTGACGTCCTCGACCAGGTGATCGGCGGTGCCGAAGAAGATGAAGCCCTGCAGCTCGAGAATATACGCGTGCCGCCCGGCCTTCGACAGCCACGTCTCGTCCTCGAAGGTGCGATCGGCGACGCTGCGCCGCGTCGTGAGATCATCCCTGCGCCGCGTGACAGGTTGGCGCGAATAGTTGTAGACGAAGATCGCGACCGCAAGCGCTAGGCCCAGCGCGATCGCAACGAGGATGCCCGATACGATCGTCGCCACGAAAATGGCGAGGATGATGTGCCAGTCGGCGGCCGGCAGGCGCGGTTTTTGCGCGATCAGCCAATCCCAGATCAGCGAGGCGCCGATGAAGAGAAGCAGTCCCGCGGCGATGAATATCGGCACGTGGGCGACGATGAGACCTGCGAACAGAAAGCCCAGAAAACAGACCGCGGCCGTCGTGAGGCCGACGTTGGGGCCGCGGCACCCCATCTTGTAGGCTATGACGGTGTCGCCCGTGCACACGTAGCCGGCAGGCGAGCCGATCGCGGCCAGGGCCATGTTGGCCGCTCCCAGCGTCTTCATCTCCGTCTCCATGTTCACATCCCGCCTGGTGGCGAGCTCGGTGCCGCTGGTGTTCAAAACGAAGCCGACCGTATTGATCAGCACGACATTGAAAAGGATGGGTGCGGCAGCGGAGAAGCTGTTCCAATCGACGCTCGCCAGGAAAGCGGGGCTCGGCAGGCCGGCAAACCCGTCGAAATGGGCGCGCTGCAGGTAGCCCGCCGCGCGCGCCTCATCGAGCCCGGTCCCGGCGATCTGAAGATTGACGTAGAACGCGATCAGTCCAAGGACGATTATGCCGACCGCGCCGGTGGCCCCCCAACCCACTGCAACAGCAAAGAGTAGGGCTGCTCCGACCGCGAACGTCGAAAGAAGGTTCACTCCCGCGGATGCGCGGTCGAGGTGTTTGATTGCGTCGGCAAAAAACTCCGACTGGGTGGCGACGTAAACGGCCGCAAGACACAGGAGCCAGCCGGAGCTCGCGAGGAAGCCAGCTCCGACAGGAAACGGTATAAGGCGCGTGACGCGGCTCAGCTCAAACGCGCCGAGCAACCAAAGCACCGCTCCCGTGAAGAATGCAGAGGCCGCGAGGACGGCCATCGCCGTGGCGAACGGAGCTTCCGGCGCCCCCTGCGCGCCGACCGCAGCCATCATCACGGCCGGCGCAAGAACCGCGATGCTCACGTCCTGCACGCTCGCGGTCCCGAACGGAAAAGGGGAACGCAATGCGCCGATCACGTTGAACAAAACCGTCGAGAGGAGAAACACGCCAGTCCCGAACGCGAGGTGTTGAGAGAGGGGACCGGAGAAAACCAGGGTTGCCAGCGCCAGACAAAACCCGATCAAGCCGATCCCGAAGACGCCGCCGACGAGAATGCTTACGGCCGCGCCCGCCTTGTCGCGCGCAGCGAACCCCTTCTCCCCGGCCATGGCCCTTCGCCGCCCCCCTGTAGCTCAGAGGTATCTTTCCCCGCTCTGGCGACAGTTGCGTGACGGAAGGTCTGGCCCAATTGCCTGAATTGACGGCATGGGCCAGCGGCCCCTTACTTCTCCCCCTCGAGCAGTCGGCGCGCGATGACCTGGGCCTGAATTTCCGCAGCGCCTTCGAAAATATTGAGGATGCGCGCGTCGCAGAGCACGCGGGAGACCTGGTACTCGAGCGCAAAGCCGTTTCCGCCGTGGATCTGGAGCGCGTTGTCGGCGTTCGCCCAGGCGACGCGCGCACCCAAGAGCTTCGCCATGCCGGCCTCGAGATCGCAGCGCCGGCCCTGGTCCTTCTCGCGGGCCGCGAAATAGGTGAGCTGGCGGGCGATCATGGTCTCGACCGCCATCATGACGATCTTGTTGGCGACGCGCGGGAAGGCATAGATCGGCTTCCCGAACTGGTTGCGCTCGAGGGCGTACTTGAGGGCGAGGTCCATGGCGCATTGGGCGACGCCGACGGCGCGCGCCGCCGTCTGGATGCGGGCCGCCTCGAACGTGTTCATGAGCTGCTTGAAGCCCTGGCCCTCGACGCCGCCCAAGAGTTGGCTTTCCGGCACCTCGAAGCCGTCGAAGGAGATGTCGTACTCCTTCATGCCGCGATAGCCCAGGACCTCGATCTCGCCGCCGGTCATGCCGGGCGCCGGGAACGGCGTGTCGTCGTCCCCGCGCGGCTTCTCGGCAAGGAGCATGGAGAGCCCCTTGTAGCCCTTCTCGGAGGGGTTCGTGCGCACGAGGAGCGTCATGATGTCGGCGCGCACGGGATGGGTGATCCAGGTCTTCTGGCCGGTGATCTTGTAGACGTGGCCCTCCTTCACCGCGCGCGTCTTCAAGGAGGCGAGGTCGGAGCCGGTGTTGGGCTCGGTGAAGACGGCGGTCGGCAGCATCTCGCCGGAGGCGATCTTCGGCAGGTACCTGCTCTTCTGCTCGTCGGTGCCGTTGTTGAGGATGAGCTCGCCCGCGATCTCGGACCGCGTTCCCAAAGATCCCACTCCGATGTAGCCGCGCGACAGCTCCTCGGAGACGATGCACATGCTCTCCTTGCCGAGCCCGAGCCCGCCGTACTCCTCGGGGAGCGTCAAGCCGAACACTCCGAGCTCGGCGACCTTGGCGATGACGTCGAGGGGTATGTACTCGTTCTTCAGGTGCCATTCGTGGGCGTGCGGCACGACCTCGGCTTCCGAGAAGCGGCGCATCTGCTCGTGGATGGCGGCGTGCGTCTCGTCGAGACCGGAATCGCCGAACGTCGTGGCTCCCTGCTGCGCCGCGATGAGCTCGGCGAGGCGGGCTTTGACGCCGTCCCTGCTCCCCTCCGCGACAAGGTCGGCGACCGCCTCTTCGAAACGGCGGATCTCCGCCCCCGAAACGCCGAGAGCCTGCGGGCGGATGATCTCGACCTGGCTCATGGGAATGCCGCCCGCGATCTGGGCCAGATACTCGGCGAAGGCGGCCGCGAGCAAGAGAAGCTCGATCTCGCCGAGGCGCCCGTCGTCCTTGAGGCGGGCCGCCCAGCCCGCCATCTGGCGCAGTCCTTCGACGGTGGTGGCGAGCCATGCGAGCCCGTGGGCCGCATGCTGAGCGTTGTCGATCCCGCCCTGAGCCTCGACCTTCCCGGCAACGCCCTTCTTGGCTTCGGAGAGGACGCGCTCGGCAGCCGAGACCGCCGCTCTCGTCCGGTCGAGCAGCTCGTCGGCGGCGAGAGCCTTGACACTCTCCTTGAGCTGCGCCTCTGCCATCGAGTGTCTCCCTCTCGCCCGGCCGGCCGCGCCGCCGCTTGACTGTCGCCTCTCGCGCAAATTAGCGGGATGGGGGGCCTTGGCAATTGCTTCCTGCGCGACAGGAGCGCGCGGCGAAATTGCGAGCGTGCTCAGCTCGGCGCATTGGGATCGCCGTGGTCCTTGTCGCGCTTCACGATCTCGACGCTCGCTTCCTCGACCTCGCCCCGATAGGCGGCGTAGTGGGCGGCGTCGAAATCCTGTGCATGCTGCAGCCGGTCGTTGAGCGAGCCCGCCGGGGCGCTTTCGTGGGCGCCGTCCGTCTCGTCCCCGAACGCCAAGACCGGAGTTCCTCGCGCCACGATCGTGACCTCGGCTTCATCCACGCCGATGCGCGAGACCGGCGGCAAGTGCTTCTCGTCGCCGTGCGCGCCCGGCTCGTCCTCTGTCGAGAGCTCGGTCTCCACGTCGTTCGCCGCTTGCGCGGCAAGCTCGACCACTGGCGCCGTGAATTCGAGCCAATCTGGGCCACCGTCAATCACCGCCTCGAGCGGCTCGTTCGAAACCGGAGCGGGGGCCAGGCTCGAGACCCTGGACAGCCGCTCGACCAGCGATGGCTGCCGCTGCGGCAGGGCCGGCGATTGCGCCTTTGGATCGGGCGCTGCAGCAAGCACGGCAATGGCCTCGTCGACCTTGATCAGGGCGCGGTAGAGGGGGTTCAAGGCGAGCGCGCTTTCGAGCTTGGCGCGGGTCTGCGCGGCCTCGCCGTTTTCAGCGCCCGTGCCGGCCCGACCGGCATCGAGGGCGGCGAGCTCGCGCCATGCCCCGTCGGCCTCGAGATGGCGCACGAGCCGCAACCGTTCCTTCTTTAGTGCATTGATATGGTGGGCGGTGTGTCCGCTCATCCTTCCACCGGTCGATTGCGCGGCGCTTCGAGACCCGCCTGCCGCGCCGGAGGAAGTGCGCGAATTCCGCCGAGGAGCCTTGTGTCTCATGGCCGCGGTACCCCTCAAGCATGGACCTCGGCACGTCGTGCGGCTAGGTTGCGCTCGCAATTCCGCGGCGAATAGTTAATCCGACAGACGGCATGAAGCGCCACACAACGCTGATCGAGTCGATCTACCGGCTTTACGAGCACTCGGGCTTCTCGATGGCCGGCGCGGTCGCCTTCTCGTTCATCGTCTCTCTGTTCCCATTCTGCATATTTCTCGGCGGGCTTGCCAGCGTCTTCGGCAGCCCGGAGCTTGCGGCGCAGGCGGTGGCACAACTTTCCCAGATTCTTCCCCAGGCGGTGGCCAACGCGATCATTCCGCAGGTTGAAGCGATCATGAGCAGCAGCCGCATCGACATCCTGACGCTCGGCGGCTTCCTCGCCCTCTTCTTCGCAACAAGCGCCGTCGAGACCCTCAGGGCCGCGCTCAACGGCGCCTACCGCGTCCGGGAAACCCGGCCCTATCCCGTCTGTCTCGCCCTCAGCATGGCGCTCGTGATCCTGAGCGCCGTCTCGATGCTGGTTCTCACCTGGGCCGTGGTCGTGGGGCCTGCGCTCGCCGCCAAGTTCGAGCCGTCATGGGTGAAGACGATGCACGAATCGACCTGGTTCGCGGCCATTCTGCGCTACGCGTTCGCAGCTCTCGTCATCGGCGTGCAGCTCTTCGCATTCCATCTCTGGCTGGCGGCCGGCAAGCGGCGCATCGTCGACGTGTGGCCGGGAATTGCGCTCACCGTCGTGCTGTGGCTGACGATTGCCGGCTTCTACTCGTACTATCTCAACTTCAGCGACTACACGCGCTTCTACGCCGGGCTGTCGCAGCTCATGGTGGCGCTGATCTTCTTCCAGTTCACGTCCATCGTCATCATCCTCGGCGCCGAGCTCAACCGCGGCATCATGGAATTGAAGAAGCTCGGCAACGGCGGCAGCGGCTCGCCGAGCATGTCGAGACGAGCCGCGTGACCGGCTAATCTCGCGGCGGGCCCAGGACGAAATCGAGAAGGCCTGCCATGTCCGTCGCAATTTTGTCGGGCTCGAGCCCGAGCTTTTCGACCGGCAGGCCGAGGCGGTTCACCCACACGGTGGGAAAGCCGAAGTTCTTTGCCCCATAGGCATCCCAGCCGCCGAACGCGGCAAACACCACCTCGTCCTTCTTCAGCCCGAGCCTCTCGAGGCCGAGCGCGTAGGCGCGAGGTTCAGGCTTGTACGTACCGTTCACTTCCGTGCTCAAGAGCTCATCGAAAAGGTCGACGATCTTCGCCCCTTCGGCGTTCTCCCGCAGCATTCGCCCGCTGAAGTTCGCGATCGTGATGATGCGCAGGCCGGATGCCTTGAGCTTGCGCAGGCCGGCAATCGAGTCGGGCCATGGCTTCAGATTGAGATAGGCATTCAGAAGCTCAGCCTTGTGCACCTCGGAAAGCTCGAGCTTCATCGCCTCTGCGGTGTAAAGGAGGGCGTCCTCCGTCACCTTGAAGAAATCCGCGTGCCGCCCGGTGATGGAGCGCAGGAAGCCATACTCGAACTGCTTGGCCCGCCACGCCTTCGCGAACTCCGCGCCTCTCCCCGGAAAGACCTTCTCGACTTGAGGCCCGACGGAGGTCGGGTCGAAGATCACGAAGTAGTCGAAGGCGATGGCCTTGAAGCGGGGGCTCACTTGATCCTCGCCACGGCCCGAGCCGGCCAGTGCGGCGACACAAACGAGGAAGCAAAAGAGTATGCCCGCGGAGGCCTTCGGCATGTCATGTCCCACCCAAGTCCGCCCTCCGCGGAGCAACCGAACGTGGCGGAGTGAGCGATAGGAATGTGACAGAGGTTTGAGGTGAATCGCATGAAGCGATCTCCTCTCAAACGATCACGATCGGGATCCTCGGAGCCTGATCAATCGAAGCCGTGGCGCGCCTGCGAGGCCTCGAGCACGTCCTCGAAGGTCCTGAGCCCCGTGGTCGGCGCCGAGACGAGGACGGCCATATTGCCCGGCTTGTGCTCGTTGTTCATCATGCGCATGTGGGCCTTCGGGATCTGCGCCCACGAGAAGACCTCCGACATGCAGGGATCGATGCGCCGCTCGACGACCAGCTTGTTGGCCTGGCTCGCCTGCTGCAGGTTGGCGAAATGACTGCCCTGCACGCGCTTCTGGTGCATCCAGAGATAGCGCGCGTCCATGGTCAGGTTGTAGCCCGACGTGCCGGCGCAGATGACGACCATGCCGCCGCGCTTCACGACCTGGACCGAGACCGGAATTGTCGCCTCGCCGGGATGCTCGAACACGAAGTCGACGTTCACGCCCTTGCCGGTGATGTCCCAGATCGCCTTGCCGAAGCTGCGCATCTCCTTGAGCCAGGCGTTGTACTCGGGCGAGCTCACCTTCGGCAGCTGGCCCCAGCACTTGAAGTTCGTGCGGTTGATGACGCCCTTGGCGCCGAGCTGCATGACGAAGTCGCGCTTGTCGTCGTCGGAGACGACGCCGATGGCGTTGGCGCCCGAGGTGGCGCAGAGCTGGACCGCGAACGAGCCGAGACCACCCGAGGCGCCCCACACGAGCACGTTGTGTCCCGGGCGCAGCACGTGGGGCCGGTGGCCGAACAGCATGCGGTAGGCGGTGGCGAGCGTCAGCGTATAGCAGGCCGACTCCTCCCAGGTGAGATGCCTCGGGCGCTCGAGCAGCTGGCGATCCTGGACGCGGGTGAACTGCGCGAAGCTGCCGTCGGGCGTCTCGTAGCCCCAGATGCGCTGGGAGGGCGAGAACATCGGGTCGCCGCCGTTGCACTCCTCGTCGTCGCCGTCGTCCTGATTGCAGTGGATCACGACCTCGTCGCCGACCTTCCAGCGCTTGACCTTCGAGCCCACCGCCCAGACGATGCCGGACGCGTCGGAGCCGGCGACGTGATAGGGGTTCTTGTGCACGTCGCGAATGGGCGAGATCGGCGTGCCGAGCGAGGCCCACACGCCGTTGTAGTTGACGCCGGCCGCCATCACGAGAACAAGCACGTCGTGGCTGTCGAGCTCCCAGGTGGGCAGCACCTCGACCTGCATCGCCTTGTCGGGCTCGCCGTGGCGCTCCTCGCGGATGGACCACGCGTACATGTTCTTCGGCACGTGCCCGAGCGGCGGAATCTCTCCGACCTCGTACAGGTCTTTCTTGGCCGCGACGATGGACGGTGCCCCGACCGTCACGCCTTCTCTCAGTGCGGCGCTTTGGCTCGACATGCTTTCGTCTCTCCCTGACGCAATCTGTTCCCCCGTTCAGTCCCGGCTCGCCGTGGTGCAATGCGGCAAACGTACGAGACCTTCCTGAGTTTCAAGCACTTTTTCGCGCCGCAATAAAGAGCCCTCTAGCCGCAACGGGCCATAGACCAACCAAGAGTTAACGGAAAAGAGCTAACGTGCGCCGGACATGAACGGCTTTGGCCTTTGGCCGTGCCGCCGCCGAAGCGGACTTGCCGGGGACGCAATGCTCGAGTTTCTGAGTGCCGATAGTTTCACCTATGTCCTGGCGGCGTTTTTCGCGGGCCTTGCCGTGGTCATGGTCAATGCCATGACGTCGTCGCTCGGCCTCGCCGCCGCGTTCGCCCCGGGGCTGTTCCTCGGCGGGCTCGCCGGCCCCTATGTTTCGCGCAAGGCAGCTCTTTTTCTCTTTGTCGACAGGGATGCCAACACCGTCGTCGCGGTCGGAGCCGGCATCCTCGCGGCGCTTTTCGTCCTTCTCGCCTTGACGCGGCTCGTCTATGCCGCAGCCAACGTCCGCCACCCTGTCACGCGGCCGGCCTCCCTGCCCCGCTAGCGGCCCGTCCTCGGCACCGACACCGTTCAAAGGTCCCAAGGCGCTCTTGTTGCCTTATTGCGGTGCGTTATAGACTTCGACCCGGGTGTGGGGCGTAGAGCCTGCAGAGGCGCCGCGGGCGAGGGGATCGTGATTTCTTGACATTCGAAGCTCAGATCAACGCAATTCGCGCGCAATGGCGGACGTGGCTTCTCGAGCTGCCCCGCTTCCAAAAGCGCGCCGTCCTCGTCGCCCTCGACCTCCTGCTCCTTTGCGCCGCGATGTGGATCTCGGTATCGGTGCGCTACGGCGAGCTCTACGTCCCGGAAAGTCTCGGAGCGGCAGCCCTCCTTCTCTCGGGGCCCGTCATCACGCTGCTCACGTTCTGGCAGTCCGGCCTCTACCGGCTGGTCACGCGCTTCATCGGCTACCGCGGGACGACGCAGATCTTCCTCGCCATGGGGCTCTCCGTCCTCATCTGGTCGCTGCTCGTCTTCATGTCGGGGCAGCTCGGAGTCCCGCGCACGGCCGTGTTCGGCTACGCGGCGATCGGGGCCGTTCTCATCACGCTGAGCCGCCAGGGCGCCGGGCTCATCCTGAAGAGCGCGGGCATTCGCATCCCGCTCCTGCCGCCCGAGCAGCCGAAGAAGCCGGTCATCATCTACGGCGCCGGGCAGATGGGGATCGAGCTTCTGCACGCCGTGCGCCGCGCCGGCGACCGCGAGGTCGCGGGCTTTCTCGATGCCTCCTCGAGCATGTGGGGCCAGTACGTCGGCGGCATCAAAGTCTATCCGCCGAGGAAGCTCGAGCGGCTGATCACGCGCGCGGCCGTGCGCGAGGTCCTGCTCGCGCTTCCGGGCTCGCAGCTGCGCGAGCGGCGCCAGATACTCCAGGACCTCGAGCGCTTTCCGGTCGAGGTGAAGGTGCTCCCGGCCTATGAGGACATTGCCTCGGGGCGGGTCGGCATCAACGACCTGCGCCCGGTCGAGGTCGGCGACCTCCTCGGCCGCGATCCCGTCGAGCCGAGCGCCGAGCTGCTCGCGCGCTCGATACGCGACAAGTCCATACTCGTGACAGGCGCCGGCGGCTCGATCGGGTCCGAGCTCGTCCGCCAGATCCTGAAGCAGGCGCCGCGCCGCGTCGTGCTGCTCGACGTCTCCGAGGTCGCCCTCTACCAGATCGGCATCGAGACCGAGGACGTCGTCGCCCAATTTGCGGACCGCGGACCCTCCCCCGAGATCGTCACCGTGCTCGGCTCGGTGCTCGACTCGGGCCTCGTGGCCGAGGTGATGCGTCGCCACGGCATCGAGACGGTCTATCACGCCGCCGCCTACAAGCACGTGCCGATCGTCGAGCACAATCCGATCGTCGGCTTGAGCAACAACGTGCTCGGCGCCGCCGTCATCGCCGAGTGCGCCCGCGACTTCGGCGTCGAGCGCGTCGTCCTCATATCGACCGACAAGGCCGTGCGCCCGACCAACGTCATGGGCGCAAGCAAGCGCCTTGCCGAGATGGTGCTGCAGGCCGCGGCTGCCGACGGCGGCTCCACCGTCTTCGCCATGGTGCGGTTCGGCAACGTCCTCGACAGCTCGGGCTCCGTGGTCCGCCGTTTCCGCAAGCAGATCGAACGCGGCGGCCCGGTCACCGTCACGCACCCCGAGGTGACGCGCTACTTCATGTCGATCCCCGAGGCGGCCGAGCTCGTCATTCAAGCCGGGGCGATGGCATCGGGCGGAGAGGTCTTCGTGCTCCACATGGGAGAACCGGTGAAGATCAACGACCTCGCCCGCCATATGATCCACCTTTCGGGCCTCGAGGTGCGCGACGAGCACAATCCCGGCGGCGACATCGCCATCACCTACACGGGGCTCAGGCCGGGCGAGAAGCTCTACGAGGAGCTCCTGATCGGCGAGCATACGACGACGACCGAGCATCCGCGCATTCTGAAGTCGGAAGAGCCGTTCCTGTCGCCGGCCGAGCTCGGCCGCGAGCTCGACTTCCTCAAGGCGGCGATGGATGCGCGCGACCTCAATGCGATCCAGACGGCGCTCCTGCGCACCGTCGAAGGATACCGGCCCGACGGCGACGCGGACTTGGGTCAGACGACGCTCTCCCGGCCGATCTGGGGCTCCGCCTCGCGGACCTTGCACTGAGATGGCGGGCGCCTTACCGCCGGCCGCCGCATCACGGCGCGTGGCGCTCGTCGCGGCTTCGGCCAGCGAGATCGCCACACTTCTCGACAGTCTGCTCCGCGACGCGATCACGCGCGGCCACCGCGTTCTGTGCATCACGCCCGAGGCCCCGGGCGCCGACATTCGTGCGCTGCGCGCCTTGGGAGCAACGCACCGCATCGTCGATCTCGCTCCGCCCGGAATTCGCCTGCTCGCGGATTGGAAGATCGTCTCGGCGCTCGTCGCGCTGTTCAAGGACTGGCAGCCCGAGGTCGTGTTGGGCGTCGGCTTGAAGCCGATGATCGACGCGGCGATTGCCGCCCGGCGTGCGCGCTCCGGGCGCGTGGTGAGCCTGCTGACCGGCTTGCCCGCCGGCGAGCTCGATGGCGTCGGCGAGCGGCGCATCGCCCGTGGCCTCGAGGCGAGCGATGCGGTTATTGCCTACCGCGGCCAAGACTTGAAGCGGCTCGAGGCGCTCGGCCTCATGCCGCGCGGCATGCGGCGCGTGGTGGTCCCCGGCGCCGGTATCGACGTGCGCCGCCATAGCGTCCTGCCGCTGCCGCCGCTCGACCAGGGCGTGACCTTTCTCATGATGGATTTCCGCGAAGGATCGCGCGGCGCGGCCCAGTACGCCGAGGCCGCCCGCATGCTGAAGGAGCGCGGGTCCCAGGCACGCTGCTTATCCAGCGCGTCTGCAGCCCATAGCGCGGGCACGGCATCGAACGGCGCGCTCGAAGTTCTCGACCGGTCCGCGGAACCGGGCGCGGCACTCGCCGCCTGCCACGTCTTCGTCTACCCCTCCGGCGGCGACGACACGACGCAGCCGTTGCTCGCGGCGCTCGCGGCGGGCCGCCCGGTGATCACGAGCGACGATCCCGGATTTCGCGAGACAGTCGACGAGACGGTGAGCGGCTGCCTCGTGCCCGCGGCCGATGCCGGAGCGCTGGCTCGAACGATGGAGAGCTTCGTCACCCACCCCGATCTCATCCCCGCCATGGCGAGAGCGGCGCGCCTCAAGGCCGAGCGGCGATTCGACGACCGGGAGGTCAACCGCGTGGTCCTCGACGTGCTGGGACTCTGAGACCGAGATGGGTAGAGAACCAGGCTACGCGGATCAGAGCGCCATGCGGCTATGAAAGGTCTCGTCCTCGTCACCGGAGCGACCGGCTTCGTCGGGCGGGCGCTCGTCGGCGCGCTCTCGGTGCGGGGTTGGCGCGTCGTCGCCGCCGCGCGCAGCCCGGGCGCGGTTCAGTGGCCGGACGGCGTCGCCAGGCGCTACTTGGCCGACCTCGCCCAACCCGCCGAGTGGGCGCCTCTCCTCGAGCGGGTCACGCACGTCGTCCATCTCGCCGGCGTCGCCCACGCCTCCGCCAAGCTTCCCCCGTCGCTCTATACGGCCGTCAACACCGACGCAGCGGGAGCGCTTGCAAAGGCGGCGAGGAGCACGGGCGTGCGCCGCCTCGTGTTCCTGTCATCGGTGCGCGCCCAATCGGGACCCTCCTCGCCCGCGGCCCTGACCGAGAGCGCCGAGCCCGCGCCGACCGATGCCTACGGGCGCTCGAAGCTCGCCGCCGAGCGCGCCATTGCGGAGGCGCTCGCCGGCAGCGAGACGGAATGGGTGGTCCTGCGCCCGACGCTCATCTACGGGCCCGGCGCCAAGGGCAACATGGGAGCTCTCGTGAGGCTCGCGCGCCTGCCGCTCCCGCTGCCCTTCGCCAGCCTCGGCGGGCGGCGGTCGCTACTGAGCCAGGCCAATCTCGCCGCCGCCGTCGACCATGCCCTCACCGCCCCGCCGGCGGCCGGGCGCACGTTCCTCGTCGCCGATCCAGAGCCGGTGACCGTGCCCGAGATCATCACCGCGCTGCGCGCCGGTCTCGGGCGCGGACCGGGGCTTTTCGCCGTCCCCAATTCGTGGCTGGCGGCGGCCGCCCGACTCGCAGGGCGGGGTGACGCCTGGGAGCGCCTTGCCGGCGACCTCGTCGTCGACGCCTCGGCGCTCACCGCGACGGGATGGCGGCCCGTCGAGTCGACCCGCCACGCGCTCGCCGCCGCAGTCAGGGGCAGGGATCAATAGCTCTGCTGCACCTTCGACTTGTGCTGATCGTAGCGCATGGCCTTGCGCGTCTTGTCCCAACTCTCGCCGTCGAGGCCGCCGGCGGCCGCGCGGTTCTTCTTCTCGAGCTCGGTCAGCGCGTTGACGGTTGCCGCCGGAGCCGGGGCATCACCCATCGAGAAGGCGTCCTTCTGACGCTTGAGATAGTCGGCGTTCTCCTCGAGCATGCGGCGCGCGCCGGCTACGTCGCCCTTGTCGCGCAGCTCGACGGCCCGCTCGCTGTTCTCGGTCGCGACTTGCTCCGTCACCTGGCTCATGACCGGCTTGTTGATGCTCGCCTCCGCGGCCTGCTCGTCGTCGGAGACGCGGACGCGCGTCGCGGCCGTCGCTTTCGCCCGCGAGCCCGTGTCGAGGTCGAGATACTCGACGGTCACGTCGGCGACGTCGGCCTCGCCCAGATCCGCGGCCTTCTCGGGCTCGAGCTCGGCGACGATGTAGCGCTCGTTCTCCGTTTGAAGCTGATTGAGCTTCAGCGTGATGCGCTGGCCGGAAATGTCGGCGTCGCGGCCCAGGACGCGCACCGGCCTGAAGCCGATCCGGCACTCGATGGTAATCGTGAGGTCCTGGGCGGCGATCGAAAGCGCGTCGCCGAACTCGCGATCGAAGATCTCGGCGAGGTCGCTCGGACGCTCGACGAAGACGTGATTTCCGTCGCTCGCCGCGGCGAGCCGCTCCATCAGGTCCTCGTTGTATTCGAGGCCTAGGCCGATGGTCGACACGGAGATGCCGCGGCCGGCGAGCTCACGGCCGAGCCGCGCCACCTCGGAGGGCGACGAGGGGCCGACGTTGGCGAGGCCATCCGACAAGAGGATCACCCGGTTGACCTTGGTCTCGGCGAGATACTCGCGCACCTGCGCGCCGCCTTCCTTGACGCCGGCATAGAGCGCGGTCGTGCCGTCGGCGGTGAGGCGGTCGATGGCACGCTCGAGCTTCTCGCGCGAGCCGCCGAGTGGTGCGGCCGGCGCCAGAACGTCCACGTTGTGGTTAAAGGCAACGAGGGAGACGATATCGTCGCGGCCGAGGCGCTCGAGGGCGACGTGGGCGCCCTTCTTGGCCGCGACGATGCGATCGCCCTGCATCGAGCCCGAGCGGTCGATGACGACCGCGACGTTGATCGGCGCGCGCTTGTCGCGGTCCTTGGCGGCGAGCGTCTTCAAGGAGAGGCGCAGGTAGACCTTGCCGGTGTCTCCGCGGTGCAGCACCGACTGGCCGAGGTCGGCTTCGAGCTTCACCTCCGCGGCAGCGGCCGGTGCCGCCCAGACGAGAAGGGCGATGAGTGGGCTGATACACAGAGCTACAGGAAGGGACCGGAATGACCTCATGGAAAATTCTCCGCACTTGGCGTGATGCGAGGAGGCTATTCCAGCCCCGCGGCGAAACAGCGCGAGAGTGGTGACCGACTCGAGCAGACATGGTGGCGGAAAAAAGAAAAGCCCGCGTGGTGCCGGCGCGCCACGCGGGTTTCTGTTCCGCTTGCTAGGGAGCGCCTTCGTCAGGCGTTCGCGCCATGGGCAGCGCTCGAGTCGCTTTCGTCGAGCGAGAACACGAGCTCGCCAATCCGCGGCCACGGATTCGGAAGCTCGCGCCGCACGCGTTCGAGGTCGGCCGCGTGCTCGACGAGACGGTCGAGGAAGTCCTGATCGTCGTCATCGAGGCCGCCGTCGCGTCCGGCGGCATCCTGAAGCTTCTCGATCAGCGAGCCGATCAGCTGCTCGTAGGGACCGTGAGGACTGAGCATAAGGGCCGGCAGAAGGCGCTCGAGCTCGTCGCTCACCTCGTTCAGCATGCCGATCCGTGCCTCGTCGCCCTTCTGGCGCACCCAGAGCGAATTATACGAATTGCGCAGAGCCTCGCGCATATCCTTCTCGCAGCGCCTTAGGTGCGGAGCGAGGACCAAATTGCTGTCCTTGAGATGCTCGAGCGACTTGCCGGCTGCGACGGCGCCGGGCATGGCCGCCGCGCGATAAGCGCTCTCGTCGAGCTCCATGTCCTTGAGGAGAGCGGCACGCAGCTCGTGCCTGAGATTGTCGGCTGCGTCGGACTCCGAGCGCGGCAGGCTAGGCGGGCGCGCCGAGTAATGATCGACGATCGCCACCTGCGGCGGCGTGATCGAGCCGCCGTAGCGGGCGCCGCCGGCCGGGCCCTCGAGGCGCACCGGCGTCATGTCCTTCAGAAGCTCGCGGGCGCGAATGCGGGCCAGCGTCTTGTAGAGGTCCTTGTGGACATAGTAGCGGTCGGCCGTCTTCGCGTCGCGCTGGACGACCTGGAAGGTCGCGCCGGCATTGAGCACGTTGAGCACCGGGCCCTGCCGCGCCTCGGGAACCTTGTCGAGGTAGATCTCGGAGGTGAAGCCGTTGGTCTCGTTGATCGGATCGAGCTGAGACATGACGAAATCGCACGTGCGCCCGACGTAGGGCATGAGCGCGACCGTCATCTGGTCCTCGAGCTGGTCGAGCTCGAGGCTGCGCTTGGCCTCGTCGCCCTTGGTCTCGAGCTCGCGCTTGATCACCGTATTCAGGAACTCGAGCAGCTCGGAGCGCACGAGATAGCGCCCGTCTCTGTCGTGGCGGCGCACCGCGCCGATGATCGACCCCGCGTTCAACACCTCGCGCACCTGCACGGCCGTCTCCGGGTCGAGCTCGTCGAGGCGCACTTCGTTCGAGAACCCGTCGATGTTCTCGATCGGGTGCATGGCCTGAACGACGAGGCGCGCCTTCTTGAACATGTCGGGAAGGAGCGCCGTCTCGATCATCGCGTTGAGTTGTTGTGAGTTGCGCGCTTTGAGGCTCGGCACGTCGGAGAGCGGCGAGCGCACGGCGTTGGCACCGAAGAGGCCCGCCATGAAGATCAGGCTGTCGATGCCGATGGCGATGGCGAGCGCGAGGTAGGCGAGGCGGTTGCCGTCCTGGAACGCGTTCAATGTGACGACGAAATTGTGGGCCTTGTCGTCGCGATTGAGGTCGATCGAGGAGAGCTTGGCGGCCATCTCGGAGGAGTCCTTGGTCGGCAGCCCCGAGTCCTGCAGGCACTTGCGCCCGAACTGAAGCAGGGGATCGACGCCGCCCGTGTCCGGGACCTTGTCGCCGCCGGCGCAGTTCTGGTCGAACGACTTGAGGCCGGCGTTGAGGGCGAACAGCACGGCGGCCGCTTCCGTCGCCTGCTTCGGGTCGCAATCGATGTCGCGCACGCGCTCCTTCGTCGCCTCGGCGCCGATCATCGCATCGTAGAGCTGGACGCAATAGCCGTGGAGCGAGGCAAGATGCTCGGCGTCCGGGTGCTGGCGGAACTCGGCGCGGGCGTGCTCGAAGGCGGCGCGCACGCGCGCGGGATCGACTTTGGGCCCCTCCTGGCCGAGCTGTGAGGCCTCCGCCGCCTTGATGCGCTGGTCGGCGGTCTCCGCTTCGCCGCGGAGCTTGGCAAGCTCGCCGTCGACGCCGGCAAGCTCCCGCTCGACCTGGGAGATGCGCGTGTCGCCGGCGTCGAGGCGCTTCTGGGCGTCCTTCACCCGCTCCTCGCCGATCTTGTAGTACTCCTTGCAGCTTGCCGAGCTCGCCCACGCGCTCGCGATAGACGGGGCCCTTGCCCTCCTTGAGCGTGCCCTCGACACCCTTGTCCTCGGCCATGGCCTCGACGCGCTTGGCGTCGACCTCCTTGGCGCGGGCGTCGAGCGCGCTCTTCTTCTCCGCGAGCTCGGCGGCGAGCGCCGGGCGCTCCGCCTTGAGGCGCGAGAGCTCGTCGGTCAACGCCGCCTTCTTGGCGTTCAAGCCCGCCTGGCCGCTGGTCGCAGTCGCCATGCGCTCCTGCTGCTCGGCGATCGAAGCTCGATGAGCCTCCATCTGGCGCGTGAAGTGAGCCTCGATCTCGGCTTCCGCGCCTTCGCTGGCCTTGGAGAGATCGGCGAGCTCTGTGTCGTAAGCCTTCCACCCGTCGCTGGCGAACAGCCTCTCGGCCTCGGAGATGCGCCGCGACGTGATCGTCTCGCCGATGTCGGCGACGACGCCCGCGACCTGCTTCTTGGTGCGGATCTCGGCGGCGCGCTCGCGCTGGTCCTTGGGAAAGATGACGTTGAAGCGGCTGTCGAAGGAGAAGAAGACCGAGGTTCCCATGCAGGCGAGGAACATCACCCACAGCATGGCATTCTTGGCGATGATCCTGACACCTTGGGCGTAGGGCCGGAGCACGTCGCTCCTCGAGAAGAAGACCAGCATGGCGGCGGCGACGAGCAGGGCGCCGACGGTGGCGATCGAGAACAACGCTTGATCGTTGGAGAGGCCGACGCGGATGATCCAGACGGCGGCCGCCGTGAGCAAAAGCCCGCCGCCGAGCACCGTCAGCGCGACCATCGGCGCCGAGACCTTGCGCCCGTAGTGCCCGCGCACCTGGTTCATGCCGGTCGCGAAGCTCTCGCCGATCAGCCAGGCGACGATCAGCATCACGCCGTGGATGCCGAAGGTGAACATGGCGGAGAGCACTTTCTCGCCCGTGAAGTTGCGCATGCCGTCCCAGGTGGTCCAGCCGCCGGCGAGCGAGAGCAGGAGCGCCGCGCTGCCGAGGAGGGCAAGCCGCCAGTTTGAAAGCATCGTCGCCTCGACGACGCGCCAGACCTTGGGCACGAGGCGCACCAGCGCGGCGGCGAGCGCCGCGACCAGCAGCGCGGTCAACGCCCAGCTCGCGGCCTGTTGAATGGTGAAGTCGGCGGGCAGCGCCGGCACAGCCGGCATCGCCTCGACCATGGCATCTGCAGTCGCCTTGACGTCCCAGCCCATTTTCAAGCCCCTTGCCCGGCGCCCGACACCGGAAATATTCGATCCTCTACGCGCAGCCGGCGAGCGGCGCAAAATGCGCGCAGCAGATCATTTCCGGGTTCCTTCGCGGCGAGAATGCGGCACGGTTGACACATGAAGACGATTTAATCTCCCCATCTCCGTCGGCATCATCCGCCGAACGACTTGACCCTTGTCGGCCGACGAACAGACAACGGAATATGACCCGCGCCATGGACGGGTCATTAGTGCATGGCGAACGCTCGCGCGGGAACTGGATTTTCATGCTGCACGCGGCGAGGGTTAACCGCGGGCGCCGATCCCTTCTCTCACACGGCCTCGAAGAGAGCGGCAACGCCGAGGCCGCCGGCCGCTCCGACCGCCGCGACGCCGAGGGCCGGGGCTTCTCCCGTCCTTGCCCTCGCCATGCGCGTGAAGAGGCGTGCGACGAGAACGGCGCCGGCCGCGCCGAAGGGGTGGCCGCGCGCAATGGCCCCGCCGTCCGGATTGAGCATCTGGTCTTCGATTTCGAGGCTCCGCGCCAAGGCGATGGCCTGGGCGGCCGAGGTCTCGCTCGTCTCGACCAAGCGGATGTCGGCGCGGCTAATGCCGTTCAAGCGGGCGTAGAGCTTTTGCGCCGCCGCGATCGGCGCGCCCGCCTCGTCCTCGGCGCTGACCCCCTGCGCGGCGCTGGCGACGAGACGCAATGCAGGGGGCTTGCCGAGCTCCACCCAGACCTTTTCCGATACGACGGCGGCGAACGCCGCGCCGTCGTGGAGCGCGCTCGTGTTGCCGGGCGTGAGCGAGCCGTCGGGCGGCGCAAACGGCGACAGCCGCGCGAGGTCCTTGAGATCGGGCTCAATCGCGCTCTCGTCGCGCGCCTCTTCGGGGTTGGCCTTGAGCGGCACGATCTCGCCGACGAAGCGGCGCTCGCCGCGCGCCATCCCCGCTTTGAGGTGCGATCGCAGCGCATAGGCGTCCTGATCGGCGCGCGTGATCCCGAGCCGGCGCGAGAGGCGCTCGGCCGCGGCAAATGACTGCGGCTCCTCGGGCTCGTCCTCGGGCGCCTGCTCGAGGGGCACGAAGCGCGGCGTCTGATAGAGGCTCTTCGGCTTGGCGATGCGCCACGGTGCGGTCGAGAGCGACTCGGCGCCGCCGGCAATGACGATATCCGCCTCGCCCGCGCCGATCGCGCGGATTGCCGCCAGGATCGCGTCGAGGCCGGAGGCGCACTGGCGATCGATGGTGGAAGCGGCCGCCGTCTCCGGGAGACCCGCGGCGAGCGCGACGAGTCGGGCCGGATTGCCGCCCTCGGACGCATTCCCGAGAATCAGCTCGTCGACCCGGTTGGGATCGAGACGGCCGTCCTCGATCACGGCTCTCACCACGGGGGCGGCAAGCGCATCGATCCGCCGATGGCGATGCAGCCCGCCGATGCGGCCAAGAGCCGTTCGGCGTGCCGCGACAATGTAGGCGGAACTCTGGGACATCGAGCTTGGCGCGAAAGTCTTGGATGAGGAAACGAGGAGATGACCGCGAGAAGTCCCCTGCGATCGCAAGTCACGAGAGATCACAAGAACGTGGCGAAACGGGGAGCTGCAATACTGTTTCTTCTGAAACGAGTTCCCTATATGGACTTCGCCGATCCTCGCCAGCTCGCGGAGGCGCGATTCTTCTAGGCACGGCAAACCGTCATGATATTGTGTTGCTTCCAAGCCTCATAAAATCACCGATGCCGATGTCCGAAGTCTCAACCCGAACTCCGTTTCCGCCGCCCGACAAGTCCGACGGCCGCCGTCTCGCCAAGGCCATGCAGCGAGCCTCCGACGCCTTCGACGAGAAGGGCCTGCGCTTCACCAAGCTGCGTCAGATGGTGTTCTCGGAGATCGCCGCTACCTACGCCTCGATCGGCGCCTACGACATCCTCGCGCGCATGGCCGAGAAGGGCACCCGCGTCGCGCCGATCTCGATCTATCGGGCGATCGACGCCCTCCTCGAGGCCGGCGTCATCCACCGGCTCGAGAGCAAGAACGCCTTTTTCGCCTGCCGCCGGCTCGACCACGGAACCGGCCGCCGGCCGCTCTTCCTCTCGTGCGAAAAATGCGGCGCCGTGGGCGAGGTCGACGGCCAGCACATCTTCGATCTGATCGGCGAGGCGGCGAGAAGCGCGAAGTTCACGCCGCGCGTCAAGTTCGTCGAGGTCTCGGGCATCTGCCCCCGCTGCGCGGCCTCACAGAAATAAGGTCTCGAGCGCCATGACGGACCCTCAGGCGGGCTCGGGCGAGCGATCCGGGCGCGAGCCGCATGGTCGGGCGCCGGCTTGGCGGTTCGACGAGAGCGCGCTCCTCTCCGCGCGCGCCTTGACGGTCGAGCGGAGCGGCCGCGCCGTGATCTCCGGCATCGACATCGACGTCCATCCGCGCGAGATCGTCACCGTGATCGGCCCCAACGGGTCGGGCAAGACGACGCTGGTGCGGGCGCTCCTGGGACTTCTCGCCCTCGACGGCGGCGCAGTGTGGCGCAAGCCGGGGCTCACCGTCGGCTATGTCCCGCAGCGGTTCGCGATCGATCCCGCGCTTCCGATGACCGTCGAGAGGTTTCTCGCCCTCGGCAACGCCGGGCGCGAGGCGCGGCTCGGCGAGATCCTGGACGAGGTCGGCGCCCGCCACGTCCGCTCCCGCCAGCTCGGCGCCCTCTCGGGCGGCGAGCTGCAGCGCGTCGCGCTGGCGCGCGCCCTCCTCGGCGCGCCGCAGCTCCTCGTCCTCGACGAGCCGGTCCAGGGCGTCGACTACACGGGGGAAGCCGAGCTCTACACGCTGATCGGCCGTTTGCGCGACAGACGGGGCCTCGGCGTGCTGCTCGTCTCGCACGATCTCCACGTGGTGATGGCCGCGAGCGACCGCGTCATCTGCCTCAATCGCCACGTCTGCTGCTCGGGCGTGCCGGAGTCGGTCGCGCAGCACCCCGAGTATACGCGCCTGTTCGGAGCGGAGGCGGCGCGCGCGTTCGGCCTCTACCACCACCATCACGACCACCGCCACGATCTCGCCGGCGAGCCCGAGCGAGACGGTGGTCGCGGCGCGGGGCCGCCCGTCGGGGGAAGCCGTGCTTGAGCCGTTCCTGATCCGCGCGCTGGCCGCCGCCGTCGGCCTCGCGATCGTGGCCGCGCCGCTCGGGTCGCTCGTCGTCTGGAACCGCATGGCCTACTTCGGCGAGACGGTGGCCCAGGCGAGCCTGATCGGCATCGCGCTCGCCCTCATGTTCGACGTCGACATCACGTTCGCCGTCCTCCTCGTCACGGCGGCCGTCGCCTCGCTCCTTGTCCTCTTCTCGCGCCAGCGCGCGCTCCCGTTCGATTCCGTGCTCGGTCTCTTCCATCACGGTGCGCTCGCGGCGGGTGTTATCGCCACGTCGATGCTGCGCGGGCCTCAGGTGGACCTCGTCGGCTATCTGTTCGGCGATCTCTTCGCGGTCACGCGCGAGGACCTCTATTGGATCTACGGCGGCGGCGCCCTGGTGCTAGCCGCGATAGCCTGGCTCTGGCAGCCGCTCCTGCGCCTTGCCGTGCACGAGGAGCTGGCTCAGGCCGAGGGCGTCAAGCGCGAGCGGGTGAAGGGCCTCTTCATCCTCTTGCTCGCGCTCACCATCGCCGTTGCCATCAAGATCGTCGGCGTGCTGCTCGTGATCGCGTTCCTCGTCGTGCCGGCAGCCGCCGCCCGTCCTTTCGCGCCGACCCCCGAGCGCATGGCGGTCCTCGCCGCCCTGATCGGGATTGCGAGCGTGCTCCTGGGATTTGCCCTCTCGGTCCACGCCGACACGCCGGGGGGCCCCTCGATCGTGCTCGTCATGGCGCTCGCCGCCGGCGCCGCCACCGCTTACTCCGTGGCGCGTGAGCGGGGATAAAGCGTGCAAATCCAAGGGCGCGGCGGCGAGGCCGATTGCTCTCGACCGACCTCGCGGGATACCGATAAGATTGGCCACAAAGGCGTGGTAGGACCTGCGCCGTTCCATTGGCCAGGCTGTCACTATTGGAAGAAGCGAGCGAAAGCGACCCCATGACGACATCGGATCCTGCCATGGCCGCGCCGCGCCGTCCGTCGGCGGCCGTCGACGTTGCCGGCGTCATCGTCGGCGGCGGACACCCGGTCGTCGTCCAGTCGATGACCAATACCGACACCGCCGACATCGAGGCGACGACGGCCCAGGTCGCGGCGCTGGCGCGCGCCGGCTCCGAGCTCGTCCGCATCACGGTCGACCGCGACGAGGCGGCCAAGGCCGTGCCCCATATCCGCGAGCGGCTCGTGAGGCGTGGGGTTTCCGTCCCTCTCATCGGCGACTTCCACTACATCGGCCACAAGCTCCTCTCCGAGAACCCGGCCTGCGCGGAGGCGCTGGATAAATACCGCATCAACCCCGGCAACGTCGGCTTCAAGGACAAGCGCGACCGCCAGTTCTCTGACATCATCGACATCGCGCTCAAGCGCGGAAAGCCGGTCCGCATCGGCGTCAACTGGGGCTCGCTCGACCAGGAGCTCTTGACGAGCCTCATGGACGAGAACGCGCGCTCTCCCGACCCCAAGGATGCGCGCCAGGTGATGCACGAGGCGATCGTACAGTCGGCGCTGCTCTCGGCGGCGCGCGCCGAGGAGCTCGGCATGGGCCCTGAAAGGATCATCCTCTCGGCCAAGGTCTCGGCCGTCCAGGATCTCATCGCCGTCTACCGGATGCTCGCCGCGCGCTGCCGCTACGCGCTCCACCTCGGCCTCACCGAGGCCGGCATGGGCTCCAAGGGGATCGTCGCCTCGACCGCGGCCATGGGCGTCCTGCTGCAGCAGGGGATCGGCGACACGCTGCGCATTTCGCTTACGCCCGAGCCCGGCGGCGACCGCACGCTCGAGGTCAAGGTCGCCCAGGAGATCCTGCAGACGATGGGGCTCAGGGCCTTCGTGCCCGTGGTCGCGGCCTGCCCCGGGTGCGGGCGGACGACGTCGACGGTGTTCCAGGAGCTCGCCCGCGACGTGCAGACCATGATCGCCGAGCGCATGCCCGAGTGGAAGACCCGCTATCCCGGCGTCGAGACCATGAGCCTCGCCGTGATGGGCTGCATCGTCAACGGCCCCGGCGAGAGCAAGCACGCCGACATCGGCATCTCGCTGCCCGGCACCGGCGAGAGCCCGGCCGCGCCCGTGTTCATCGACGGCAAGAAGGCGATGACGCTGCGCGGGCCCAATATCGCCGAGGAGTTCAAGACGATCGTCGAGGACTATATCGAGCGCCGCTACGGGGCGCCCTTCGCGCGCGAGGCCAAGGCGGCCGGCGCATAGGACCGCGGCCGGTCTCAACCGGCCGGCGCCCTCGCGGGGCGGGGCGCACCGATGAACTTCACCCCGAAATGGCGTCCGTCGCGCCAGGCGACTTCGCAGGGAACCACCGTCCCCTCGCGCGGAAACTGGACATCGATCTGATCCTCGATCTCGTCCGCGGACAGGCCGGGCTCGGACTTGAGCCGGTCCATCTCCAGGCGGGCGCCGCCCGCCGAGACATCATGCACCGAGCAAATGGCGTCCAGGCCGCACCGGCGGGGCACGAGAGCCTCGCGCATGAACTCGGACCTGCGCGCGCCCTGCCGATGCTCCTCGGGCTCGGTTCCGCCACCGGCCCGCGAGCGTGTCCCGCGCAGATCCTCCGAACCCGACTGATACTTGCACATTGGCGTACCTTGCCGCAGGGCGGCTCGCCTACGTGGCGAAGCCGGGCGCCGCCGAAGCCGCCTCTCGCCCGAGTTTCAGGCTATCACCAGCGCATTGCCGAGGTGCTGAACGCGACGCGCCAATTCGATGAACCGGGGCAGCACTTCATTAACCGGAAGCGGTCAACAGGCGCCCCCTACAACTCCGGGTTGACAAGCCGGCGTCCGGCGCGGCCTTTGCAGCGCCTCGGAGGACGGCTTACCTACGGGGACCGCCCCGCGGGGACCGTGGCGCGTCTGAGTGGATTGCGATCGTGACGGACAAGGACCAACCCGACGAGACGGACGACGGCGCGCGTGCGGAGCCCCGCGTCGTGACCGGGCCGCCCACTCAAGGCCGGGCGGCGCCTCGCCACGCGCCTGATCATATCGAGCAGGAAGGCGCGGCCGGAGCGCCGCCGGTCGACGCCGACCCTCCCCTTGATCCCGACCTCGCGCCGCCCGCTCCCGACATCGCCGAGGCTCCTCGCCTGCCGCCTGCCACGGGAGAGTGGGAGACGCCGCAGGCAAGTCCGCTATTCGCCGAAGCCCCCGACGAAGCGAGCGAGCCTGCCGGCGATCGGCGCGTTCATGAGACCGATTGGCTCCTCGCCCGCATGGAGGCGGCGGCCGCGCACCACGCGCACTCTCAGCCGGTCCCGCTCGAGGCAGGACCGGAAGGCCTCGTGGCCGCAATGCCAATCGACGAGGCTGCTTTCGAGCCGTCGTATCCTGACGACACCGCTGCCGCGACGGCCGACGCTGGCCCGCTCGCGGTAGTGTCGCCCTATGTGCCGCACGCGCCGGCCCCCGAGCCGGCGAGCGAAAACCGCTACGCCGATTTCGGCGCGTTCGCGCCACGGGACGCCGTGCTCGAGGCTGCCGTTGCGCCGCCGGCCCAGGCCGAGACTTTCGCCGAGCAGGATGATCGACGCGAGCGCACGCTCCGTCTCCTCAAGAACGGGGCACGCTACGCTGCCTATGGCGTCGCCGGATACCTGGCCCTCGTCGTCCTTCTCATCGGGCTCTATCGCTTCGTCGATCCGCCCGGCTCGATGCTAATGCTCATTCGCTGGATAGGGGGCAATCAGATCGAGCAGACGTGGGTTCCGATCGAGAGAATCTCCCCGCAGCTCGTGCGCGCCGTAGTCGTCGCCGAGGACGGCCGCTTCTGCGACCATTGGGGCATCGATCTCGAAGCCCTGCAGGAGGCGATCGAGCGCGGAGCCGCGCGCGGCGCCAGCACGATCTCGATGCAGGTCGTGAAGAACATGTTCCTCTGGCCCTCGAAGAGCTACGTGCGCAAGATCATCGAGCTGCCGCTGACGGTGATCATGGAGATCGTCTGGCCCAAGCGGCGCATTCTCGAGGTCTATCTCAACGTCGCCGAATGGGGACCCGGCGTCTTCGGCGCGGAGGCGGCCGCACGCCACCACTTCAACAAGTCGTCGGCGCGGCTTTCCGAGAACGAGGCCGCGCTCCTCGCGGCATCGCTGCCCAATCCCGTGCGGCGCGATGCCGGCGATCCCGGCCCGCGCACGGCGCGCAAGGCCAGAGTGATCCAGGCGCGCATGCACGCGGCGGGGCCGGCGGTGGCGGCGTGCGTGCTCGGTCGGACCTGATCGCTCAACGATTGCTTTGCGGCGTTTGCGCGGCCGGAAAGTCAAGCCTCCGATGCGCCGTCCTCGTCGAAAAGTCGCCTGTACGGGCTCGCCATAGTCGGCTATCGGTTCGCCCCGCCCATGACCAGGCTCCACGTGCTATGAAGGCCGAGTAGGACCCGAGTTCCCCCACCGATGACGCCAGCCGATCGGAGCCCAGCGGCCACGCAGTCTGAGCGAGCGAGGCAGGATCTCGAGGAGACCTTTGTTCTCCTCGATAACAACTCGGGCCAGGGCGCCCCCTCGCTCCTCTTCTCGGAGCCGGAGACGATCGTCGCGGCGGCCTCGCCCGCCGAGGTTCCGCCCGCTCTCGCCGCGCTCGAGGCAGGCTTGAAGCAGGGCCTCTACGCGGCGGGCTTCTTCGCCTACGAGCTCGGCTACGTGCTCGAGCCCAAGCTCGCGCCTCTGCTCCCGGGCGACCGAACCGTGCCTCTCCTGTGGTTTGGCCTCTACAGATCGCCCGTGTGAGATGACCGGGGCCGAGGTCGAGCGCTGGCTCACGACCCACACGAGGAGCGGCTCCTACAAGTTCACCTCCGTCACCCAGGCGTGGGATCGCAAGAGCTACGAGGAGCGCTTCGCCGCCGTCCAGGAGAAGATCCGCGCCGGCGACATCTACCAGCTGAACCTCACCTTCAAGGCGCGCTTTCGTCTCGAGGGCTCGCCGCTGACGTTCTACCGGGATCTGCGCCAGCGCCAGCGCGTCGCCTACGGCGGCATCGTCGATACGGGTGCCGTCACCGTGCTCTCGGCGAGCCCGGAGCTCTTCATCGAGCAGGAGGGGTGCGTGATCTCGACCCGGCCGATGAAGGGCACCGCGCCCCGCGGCAACACGGCGGACGCCGATGCCGAGGCCCGCCGGACGCTGGCGAGCGACGTGAAGCAGCGCGCCGAGAACCTCATGATCGTCGATCTCATGCGCAACGATCTCGGCCGCATCGCCGAGATCGGCAGCGTGTCGGTGACCGACCTCTTCACCGTCGAGACGTTCAGGACGCTCCACCAGTTGACCTCAGGGGTCAGAGCGACGCTCAAGGAGGACGTCGGCCTCGGCGATCTCTTGCGCGCGATCTTCCCTCCGGGCTCGGTCACCGGCGCGCCGAAGATTCGCGCCATGGAGCTGATCCGCGCCTACGAGACGGAGCCGCGCGGCGTCTATTGCGGGGCGATCGGCCATCTTACGCCGACGGGCCGGTCGCTTTTCAACGTGGCGATCCGCACGGCCGTGATCTTCCGGGACAGCACAGGGGAAATGGGCATCGGCTCGGGCGTCGTGTTCGATTCGGAGGGCGGCAAGGAATACGCCGAATGCCTCCTCAAATTGAAGTTCCTGACCGACCCGCCGCGATCGTTCGAGCTGATCGAGACTTTGCTCTACGTGCCGGAGGAGGGCTACTGGCTGCTCGAGCGCCATCTCGCCAGGCTCGAGGCGTCGGCGCGCTATTTCGCGTTTCGCTGCGATCTCGACGAGGTCCGGCTCGCGCTCGCACGAGAAGCCGAAAGGCCGCCCCGGGGAGCGGCTCCGCGTGCGGCTCCTTCTCGCCGAGGACGGGCGGACGACCGTGACCTCGACGCCTCTTCCCGCTCCGAAGGCCGACACCGTCATGCGCTTCGTTCTGTCGGACACGCGCCTCGACAGCGCCGACCCGTTCCTGTTTCACAAGACGACGCGGCGCGAGCTCTACGATCGGGAGTGGAAGCAGGCCTCGGAGACCTTGGGCGCCGACGAGGTCCTCTACCTCAACGAGCGCGGCGAGCTTGCCGAGGGGAGCCGTACGAGCATTTTCGTCGAGCGCGGCGGTCGCCTCATGACGCCTCCGCTCTCCTCGGGTCTCCTGCCGGGCGTGTTGAGGGCCGAGCTGCTCGCCCAGGGCAATGCTGTCGAATCGGTCCTAAGTCTCGACGACCTCGAGACCGCCGATGCCGTATATCTCGGCAACTCGGTTCGTGGGCTTGTGCGCGCCGAAAGGATTTGACGGCCGTCTCAGTTCGGCTCGGCCTGGGGTTTGGCAGGGGGATCGAGGATCGCCGCCGTCTCCGAGCCCGCGCCGCGCAGGGCCGCGATCACGAACGCCAGGGCCGCAAGCGTCAATGCGACGGCGAGCGCAATCTGGTGGGCCGAGCGGCGCGCCCGCTCCGCGACCGGTCCCGATTTGAAAACCTGCTTCATCGCCAAATCTTGAACCTTGACTGCTGGGGCGAGGCCAGGGCGCGCAACGCCGCGCGACAGAAGCGCACATTGGGACTAAGCCAACCGCCAAGCGGAGGCCTGCCGCTTGGCCGCTCTACGCACGTCTGATGGCCACCGATGGGCGCAAGGCGGGCGAAAACAAGGTGCGGACTAGAGCCCGCGCATGATGCAGCCGAATACCAGCACGATCTGGGCGAAAAGGAGCACCCAGAATTCCTGACCCGTGATGAAGGGAATGCTCGCCGCGAAGAAGTACGTCACGAGCGCCAGCACCGTCAGGATCACCGAAAGCATGAACGTCAGGATGCCTGGAGCTTTCAGGGCCATGTATCGGTCTCCCTCGTACCCACCGCCATTGCGTCGAGCTGCGTGCGCCCGTCTTTCAGCGATTCGCAGCCCCCGGCGGCTTATAGCAGGCCCATCCGCGGGTGGCAGGGGCGCGGCTGCAACGATCGCAACTTATTCAGCGCCGCTGGGAATAGGGCAGCACGCGCCGCCCGTGCGCCCCGGCGAGGGCGGCCAAATCCTGGGCCTCGTCCACGTCGTCGAGCGGCGTGATAGCCGCCACCCTTGCCCCCTGGAGGTTGGCGAGCGTGTCGGCGAGCGTCTCGGCGGCGGACCATCTGACGCCGGCAAATGGGGCAAGTACGCGCGGACGGCGTCTCAGGCCGATGAGCCAGTAGCCGCCGTCGGGGGATGGACCGACGACGGCGTCGTGTCCGCCGAGCGCGCGGAAGGCCGCGCGGATGTGGACCGCGCGGATGCCGGGAACGTCGCTGCCGATGATGACGACGGGCCCCGGCGGCAGGCGGTCCATGATCCTCTGCATGCGCTGCCCGAGATCCCCGCCGCCTTGCGTCATGCGGGCGATCTCTCGAGGCCAAGACCCAATTTCCGTCGCCCGGTCCGGCGATACGGCGAAAATGAGCTGCCACTGCGCCGCGCCGGCGAGCCTGCCGACCACCGCCGCGACGGTGTGGCGGTAGAAGGCCGCGGCGGCGACGGCGCCGATGCCCTGCGCAAGTCGGGACTTCACCCGCCCCGCTACGGGCGCCTTCACCATGAGGACGAGGCGCGGAGCAAAGCCAGCCGCAGCGCGGCGCCGGCCCTCCCGCCGATGGGATCGATGATTGGGCATCTCAAGGTCCGATGCGGACAGGGCTTAGGGAACCAACAATCCCAACGCAAGCTGGACCTGTTGGAAGGAGCGGCGATGGTGCGGGGTCACGCCGAGGCGGCGCAGAGCATCCCTGTGCTCGCGCGTGCCGTAGCCCTTGTGCCGCTCGAAGCCGTAGCCGGGATGCTTGCGGGCAAGGGCCACCATCAGCCGGTCGCGCGTCACTTTGGCGATGATCGAGGCGGCGGCGATCGACAGGCACTTCGCATCGCCCTTGACGACGGTTCGCGAGTGGCACTTGAGCTGCGGTGCGCGGTTCCCATCGATGATGACGAGCTGCGGGCTGACCGCAAGCTTGGCGACGGCCTCGGCCATGGCCCACATCGTGGCGCCCAGAATGTTATCGCGGTCGATGCGCTTCACCTCGCCGATGCCGACCGCGACGGCGATCGCGACCGCGGAAATCTCCCCGTAGAGGCGCTCGCGCTCCTCCTCCTCGACCACCTTCGAGTCGTTGATGCCGTCCGGAATGCGATCGGGATCGAGGATGACGGCAGCGGCCACCACAGGCCCCGCCCAGGGACCGCGGCCTGCCTCGTCGACGCCCGCGATGGGCCCGCCGCTCAAGGCGAGCTCCGCAGCCTCGAGCTCGAACGTCGGGCAAATTCGCGACTCGGCGATCCGCATCCGCGCAAAGTCGCGGGATCGGAGCGCCCTGTAAAGGCGAAACGCGCACCTTTCCAGAGCTGCCTCACAGCAGCGAGAGCTGTTGCCCCTTGAGCAGGGGGCCGTACGAAGAGGTCGGTGCGCAGCGGCTCGCGGTCGGCGTTGAGCCCCAAGCGTTTCACCGCAAGACGAAAACGGGCGGCGATCTGGGCGGCATAGGGCCCGCGGCCCTTCTGGCGCACGCCAAACTCGGACGTATAGTCGCGCCCGCCGTGCATCGATTGCAGGAGATGGATGACACGCGCGGCACGGGCCGGAAACTCCTCCTCGAGCCACTCGCGGATCAGGTCCTTGAGCTCGAGCGGGAGCCTGAGCAGCACGTAGCCCGCGTCGCTCGCGCCGGCATCGCGGGCCGCCTCGAGGATCGCCTCGATCTCGCTGTCGGTAAGGCCCGGCACGACGGGGGCGACCATGACGGTCGTCGGAATGCCCGCCTCCGAAAGCTGTCTCAGCGCCTCGAGCCTCCTTGCCGGGGTCGGCGCTCGCGGCTCCATGGCGCGCGCGATCGTCCGGTCGAGGGTCGTGACGGAGAGCGCGACCCGGGCAAGGCCGCGGCGCGCCATGCGCGCGAGGATGTCCGCATCGCGCACCACGAGGGCCGACTTCGTGACGATGCCGACCGGGTGGCCCGTCCGCTCGAGCACCTCGAGGATCTGGCGGGTGATGCGCCGTTCCCGCTCGATCGGCTGATAGGGATCGGTGTTGGTGCCGAGCGCGATGAGCCTCGGCCTGTAGCGCGGATTGGCGAGCTCGCGCTCGAGGAGGGCGGCGGCGTTCGTCTTGGCGTAGAGCTTGGTCTCGAAGTCGAGGCCCGCGGAATGCCCGAGATAGCAGTGCGTCGGGCGCGCATAGCAATAGACGCAGCCGTGCTCGCACCCGCGATAGGGATTGATCGACTGGTCGAAGGAGATGTCCGGGCTGTCGTTGGTGGTGATGATGGTGCGAGCCGGCTCCTCGCGCACCTCCGTCTTCAGCGCCTCGAGGTCAGCCAGGCTCTCCCAGCCGTCGTCGAAGTCGGCCCGGACCTCGGCCTCGAACCGCCCGCTCGAGTTCGAGCGCGCTCCGCGGCCGCGCCGGCGCTCGGCCGCTACGGGACGCGGGTCTTTATCGGTACTTTTCCGGACTGTCGCCATGGCAGGGCAGGCTACCGCAGATCATGAAGCAATTAAAGAACAAATATAGAACAAATATCCGTCAGGCTACGGACGGCCGAGGCACGTTCGCCTCGCTGTTGCAGGGGGCGAGGCGGCATGCCACAGAGGACCCATGATCTCCATCGTCATCCCGACGCTCAACGCCGAGGACGAGCTCGCGCGGACGCTCGCGGCCCTCGTTCCCGCGGCCGTCGACGGGCTTGTGCGCGAGCTGATCGTCGTCGACGGCGGCTCGATCGACGGAACCCTCCATATTGCCGAAGCCGCCGGCGCTGAGATCGTGAGGTCGGAGGCAGGTCGCGGCGCCCAGCTCGCCGCCGGCGCCAAGCGCGCACGGTTTCCGTGGCTGCTCTTCCTCCATGCCGACACCGAGCTCGAGCCGGCCTGGACACGGGAGGCCTCGCAGCTGATCGAGGGCGTCGAGACCGGCAGGCGCCCTCAAGGGGCGGCAGCCTTTCGCTTCGCGCTCGACGACACGGGCGCAGCCCCGCGCACGCTCGAAGCCCTCGTCGCGATAAGGACACGGCTCTTCAAGCTTCCCTATGGCGACCAGGGGCTCCTCGTCTCGCGCGCGCTCTACGAGGAGGTGGGCGGCTTTCGCGCGCTGCCGCTCATGGAGGACGTCGATCTCGTGCGCCGGATCGGCCGGCACCGCATCGTGCTTTTCCGTTCGAAGGCGCTGACAAGCGCCGCCCGTTACCGGCGCGAGGGCTACCTCAGGCGCATCGCGCGCAACCAGGCCTGCCTCGCGCTCTATTTTCTCAATGTGCCGCCGCCGCGCATAGCCCGGCTCTACGCGCGCGGGCCCATCGCTCGCCCCAACGCGCCCTGACCGCCCTTATGCCTCCCGGCCCGTTGGACCGTGCCGGTCAGGCCGAAGGGCCGGATTCCCCATTTCGAAAATAGAAACGTTTCTATGAAATAACTCGGCAAGTTCGTCAGTGTCTCAACATAACCCAGAGGGCCCGGTCGGCCCGCGGAGATCAGGCGATGAGCTATTGGAACACCTTGGTCTCGATGTTGTCTCCGAGCAAGACGACCGAGACCCAAAACAAGCACTCCGACCCCGGCGCCTGCAATCGCCTCGCCGTGCGCAAGGCCCAGCGCATGAAGGACGGATTCATCTGGTCCGAAGGAATGTTGGCGCCTCGCGCCTGCACCATCCGCGACATGACCCCACTGGGCGCAAGGGTGGACATCTGGAACGACGACATCAAGCCGTCGCTGCTCAGGGGCAAGTTCAAGCTCTATTCCTGCGCCGAGCAGATGGAAGTCGATTGTACGCTAGCCCGCCGCGAGGGCTCGTCCCTGGGGTTGCGCTTCCTCGGCAAGTTTCAGGAGCCGACCAGAAAATACACCTGATCGGGCGGCACCGACTGGATTGCCGCTGCGGCGGCTTATTCGGCGTCGGACCGGCCGCCGCGGCGGCCGAGAAGCCGTAGCGCCGCGACCTCGCGCGCCCACTCCTTGAACGGACGTGCGGGCGTGCCGCCCATGCGCGCGCCGGGCTCGACGTCGTTCTTGACGTGGGCCATGCCGGCAATGTGAGCACCGCTGCCAACCTTGACATGGCCAAGCACGCCCGAGAGCGCGCCCATGACGACGAAGTCGCCGAGCTCGGCCGACCCCGCAATGCCGCTTTGCGCCACGATCACGCAATGGCGGCCGATGACCACGTTGTGAGCGATCTGCACGAGATTGTCGATCTTCGTGCCTTCGCCGATGACCGTGTCCGCCAGCGTCCCGCGGTCGATCGTCGAGTTCGCGCCGATCTCCACGTCGTCACCGATAATGACGGCGCCGATCTGCGGGACCTTGAGGTGGCCCTTGGCGCCCATGGCGAAGCCGAAGCCGTCTTGCCCGATACGCACTCCGGCGTGAATGATCACGCCGTTGCCGATGAGGGCGTGCGTTACCGTTGCGCCGGCTCCCACGTAGCAATCTCGACCGAGAACGACTCTGTAGCCGACGACCGCGCCGGCGGCGACCGTCGTTCCGCTGCCGACGACGGCCTCGCGGCCGACGACCGCACCAGGCTCGATGGTTGCATCCTCGCTGATGAGAGCCGTGGAATGAACGAGCATTCCCGTTTCGCAGGCCGCGCTGGCGGCCGCCTTGCTGCGCAGGGCATCGGCATAGAACAACCGCAATGCGCGCGCGAAGGCAACATAGGGCGTCGCCGTGGTCAACGTCGCAGCGGTCGACGGGGCGCGCCGCGCATCGCTGTCATTCACAATGCAGGCGCCTGCCGACGTCGACGTGAGCTGATCCGCATAGCGGCGATTGTCGAAGAACGTGAGATGGCTCGGACCGGCAGTCTTGAGCGGGCGCACATCGCCGATCGAGCGCGAACCGTCGCTGTCGTTCGTCAGCGTCGCTCCCACCCTATTCGCGATCTCGCGAAGATCGAACGGACCGGTTCTCTCGAAGAAACCCGGGTGCTGCATGAAATACTCCTTCGAGCAGGCTGGCCTTCGTCGCGGCGTAAGCTTCGCCGCTCGCGGTGCAGTGCCCGCTTGGAGTGCCTGCTCCGAGTTGGTCAATCTATCTGTTCTTAGCAGGCTCGAGCCCCTCAACCCACAAAATTCAGAAGGACCCGCAAGGCGATTGCGTTGCGGAACGCTGCTCAAGGCTAGGCGAGCGTTGCGGAAGAGTCTGACCAAACGACGGATTGCAGTGCGGTATCGCGCTGCAACGGCTCCAATTGAGAAAAAGCCGCCCTCAGTCGAGAGCGGCTCTGATCACGCACGATTTGCAGACACGCGTTAACCGCGTGGATCGTCATGCGGCTTGAATGTTGGCGACGGCGAGCTTGCCGGTGCGGCGGTCCTCCTGGGTGTCGAACGACACCTTCTGGCCCTCGGAGAGACTATGCATCCCTGCGCGCTCGAGCGCGGTCGCGTGAACGAAGACGTCCTTGCCGCCGTTGTCCGGCGCGATGAAGCCGAAGCCCTTTTGCTCGTTGTAAAACTTGACTGTACCTTTATCCATGGAGTTTCCTTTTTCGATCCATGATTGCTCACGGGCTAGCGCGCACACCTTCGCGCGAACGCCAGCCCTTAGTATCGTCGATTTTTGGGGGGTTTCTGAACCAGCGGCTGGCAGTGCCAGCACGGCGAGGCCCGGTCGTCCGGCCAAAGTCGATGCGCTGATATAGAGGCTCTTAGGGCCCCTTGCAAGACCCGTGATCCGTGTTGCGATCCATCAACGCGCGAGCACGCGCTCTGTGCCCTCGCGCTCGAAAGTATCCGTCGACAGCCCGCCGTTACGGGGGCATAGTGCGCCTATATTGTCGGTTGAGCGTCGCAGGCACCGACGACAGAGCACGGGGACGCCTCCGCTCTCGACGCGCAAGCGCGCTGCCAACTGGCGTGCGAGAGTTTCGTACGTGGCGCGACGCCGTCCCTGCCAAGCGAACCGAGAATGAGCAGCTGACGGCTCGCAGCGGCAAAGTCCCAGCAACACCGGAGTCCCTTGATGCCGCAACACAAGTACAAGATCGGCCAGGAAGTCAGCTTCTTCCCCGCAAAGCTCTCCATGCCGGCCTCGTCTCGAAGCTACAAGATCGTTCGCCGCCTCCCGCCCGAGGGCGGCGAGTTCATGTACCGCATCAAATCGGCTGCGGAAGTATTCGAGCGGGTGGCGCGAGAGAGCGAGATCTACAGGGCGTCGTAGTCGACGTCGCCCGGCGCGAGAGCATGGGCAACACGCTTGCTACCGCCGATCGGACACAGGAGATGTTTCAGATGGCTGGTTTCAACTACGGCGCGGAGGCCGAGCTCTTTCCCACGCGCGGCCGGTTCTCGAAGCGCCAACCTGTGACCTACAAGCGGTTCGCCACGGCGGCCGAGGCGGTTCGCTATGCAATCGAGGACCTGCATCCGGACCTCCTCGTGGGAGCTTACCTCGAGGTTGACGAGGAGCGCTTCGACGCGCGCGGGATCCGTGACCTTTATGCAAGCGATGATTTTCCACTCCCGCGCCGCCCCTCTGCGCCCGAGCAAACGGTAGCGAACCAACCCCGCAGACGATAGGCATCCGCCAAAATTGAGCATGACCTTGGAAATGAGAGGAGACCGCCATGGCTAATCGCGAGCAGAAAAGCAACCGGGAGAAAAGAAAGCCGAAGGCCGAAAAGAGCAAGGGCCCCGTCTCCAGCGCCTCACCGTTCTCCTCGGTAGTGGCGCGCGAAAAGGCCAGCCAGGGCGGACAGGGCAAGAAAGGCCGATAGGCTGGCTTGCGTTCGGCTCGGCTCCGAGCCGAGCCTCCGTCCACGGCTACCGGCCATTGGCGCGCCGCAAAGGTGCGCCATGCGTAGATCTCGCCAAGGTGTCCTTCCTCCGCGTTTACGGAATATTAACCACTCCGCGTTTACACTCCGTTAACTGCGGGATGTATTGCGTACCTGTGGGGTTTTACATGGACCCTTGGCATGTGTGGGAAGTAGTCGAGAGTTGCGTCGAATGGGTGTGCGTCATCGTGCTCGCCCGGCTCTTGCCGGTGGCCGCGATCTGGCTCGGGACCGGGTCGTGGTTGGAGACTGCCTCGACGAGCTCCGTCGTCTTCCTTCTGGAAGCGTAGACCTCGTTTTCGCCGATCCGCCTTACAATCTACAGCTCGCCTCCGAGCTCTTGCGCCCGAACAACACGCGCGTCGACGGCGTCGACGACGCGTGGGACAAGTTCTCGTCGTTCGCCGAGTACGACCGCTTCACGCGGGACTGGCTCGGCGAATGCCGGCGCATCCTGAAGCCCGACGGAGCGATCTGGGTCATCGGCAGCTATCACAACGTGTTTCGGCTCGGCGCGACGCTGCAGGATCTGGGCTATTGGATCCTGAACGACGTCGTCTGGCGGAAGGTGAACCCGATGCCGAACTTCCGCGGCCGGCGTCTCACCAACGCGCACGAGACGCTGATCTGGGCCGCGCGCGATCAGAAGTCCCGCTACACGTTCAACTACGAGAGCCTGAAAGCGGGCAACGACGACCTGCAGATGAGGTCGGACTGGCTGTTCCCGATCTGCTCGGGGCCCGAGCGGCTCAAGGACGACGGCGGTCGCAAGGCGCATCCGACGCAAAAGCCCGAGGCGCTGCTACGCCGTGTGCTCCTCGCCTCGACAAGGGCGGGCGACCTCGTCCTCGATCCCTTCTTCGGCACCGGAACGACGGGAGCCGTCGCCAGGCAGCTCGGACGGAGGTGGATCGGCATCGAGCGCGATCCCGACTATGCGGCAGCCGCCCGCGCGCGCATCGCCGCCGTCGAGCCGTGCCGTGCTTCGGCGATCGACACGCTCAAATCGAAGCGCGCGGAGCCCCGCGTGCCGTTCGGCATCATCGTCGAGCTCGGCATGCTCAATCCCGGCTCGCCGCTCTTCGACGAGGCCCGCCGCGTCCGTGCCGAGGTCAAGGCCGACGGCACGCTTGCCGTGCCCGGGAGCCAGGGCTCGATCCACCGCGTCGGCGCCATCGTGCAGGGCAAGACGGCTTGCAACGGCTGGACGTTCTGGCACTACGAAGCAGAGGGCGCCCTGATGCCCATCGACGTCTTGCGCGAGCGCGCCAAGCGCACGCTGGGCCTCGCGCTCCAGACGGACCGAACAATGGTCGCCGCGGCCGAATAGACCCGCTTGCAGGCGCGCGCGACTTTGCAAACGACATTGGCGGCATAGTGGTGAATCTGAGACTCGCGCCATCGCCTCGCGAGGAGGATTGCGCTTTTGCCCATCGACGTCATATGCGAGCGCACCTCGCCCATGCTGGGCGTCGCGTCCCAAACGGATCGGCCGATCGTCATCGCAGCCGAATAGGCCCGCTGCCACACGCGGATCAGTTGGGCGAGAGCAACGGCGCCATAGTGGCGGATTCGTGATTCGCGCCAGCGCCTCCCGAGGAGGATTGCGCTCTCGCCTATCGACGTCAAATGCGAGCGCACCGAGTGCATACTGGGCGTCGCGTCCCAAACGGATCGGCCGATCGTCGTCGCAGCCGAATAGGCCGGCGGCCCCAAGCGGACCACTTGGGCGAGGGCAATGGCGCCATAGTGTCGAATTCGCGATTCGCGCCAGCGCCTCGCGAGGAGGATTGCGCTTTCGCCCATCGACGTCATATGCGAGCGCACCTCGCCCATGCTGGGCGTCGCGTCCCAAACGGATCGGCCGATCGTCATCGCGGTCGAATAGGCCGGCTGCCACGCGCGGGTCACTTGGGCGAGAGCAATGGCGCCATAGTGGCCGGGCCCGTGCGTTCGCCAAAGCCCGATCATGAGAATGTGCAGCACGCTCGCCGTCAGCGCCATGAAGACTCCGGCAAACAGGATGTCGCTCAGAAAATGGGCGCCCTGCGAGATTCTGACGAGTCCGGCGGCAAGGCCGAGGCCAGCGCCGGCGACGAGAAGGGCGACGCGGGCCTGCGGCAGGAGCAGGGCTGCGGCGAAGAACGGAACATACATCGAGGACGCCTCGCCGCTCACGAAGGCGCAGTTGCGCTGGCATTCGTTCACCGGCAGGAGCGGTGGCGTAAATTGCTGAGTGCCGCCGAATTCTACGACCTGGCGCGGCCGCGCGCGTCCCCAATTATCCTTGAGCACCACGTTGGCGACGAGGCCCGGACCGACGGCAAGCGCCGCCGCGAGATAGAGCCAGCGCAGCTGGTCGAGTCCGACGAGACTGCGCCGCACCAGAATCGTCCACAGCCCGCCAATGGCTACGGCGATGCCGAAGAACACCGACAAGGCGATGAACGCGTTGCGCACTGCCCCGACGGTGGGATCGACCAGGCACCAGGGCGCGGCAAATGAAGCCGACGGGCACAGGCGCAAGGTCTCGGATACCTTGAGGTCGATCTCGGGCCAGGTCAGCGTGATGGCTGCAAGCGCCGCGCCGGTGAGCAGGGTCGCAATGAGAAACCGGCGGCGAAAGGCGATCTCCCGAGGCGCATAGGGGTCTGCCATCCGCACTTCTCATCTCCCTCGGTACTCGGAGGCGGTGAAAAGGTGGATCGTGCGGGTCGTGAAGCGCCCCGCGCTGAGCTCGCGCGCGCCGAGGCTGTCGGCGTGGCCGAAGGCGGCGAGAGCACCCGGCTTGTCACGGCGACTGACGATGAGGACCGGCTCGCCCGAGCGGCTCGAGTAAGGACGGGTGAGCTCGAAATGATCGCGCGGGGCTTCTTGCGTGCGCCAGGCCAAGACCGGGACCGAAAAATCGCGCCCGTAGTAGAGAAGCGGGGCCGTCAACTCGCGATCGATCGCGACGATGGCGCCGTAGGGCTCGCCCGTTCGCTCGGCGTCGGCTAGCGCACCGCGGACCGCAGCCGCGAGCTCGCGATTGCCGAGCGTGCGGGCGAACGGATCACCCGTGCCGGGCAGCGCGAACTTGCCGGCCTGCCACGTGGCTGCCGCGATCAGAACGCCAATCGCGAGGTTCAAGCCCAGCGAGGCCGTGAGCCAACTCCATGAGCCTTCTCGGATGAGGACAGCGGTGACGAGGACGGACGCGGCGATATAGGCCGGGGCCGCCCAATTGGCGAAGGCGTGCGAGACGAAGGCCTGCAGCGTGATCGCCGCCACGAGCGGGGCGGAAAACGCGAGCAGGTATCGATCCGCGGAAGCGAGCGCCGCGAGCGATTTTCTCGCGCGCCAGACGACGACGAGAAAGGCGCCGAACATGATCGGGCCGAACACGCCGAACTGGGCGAGGAAGAACTCGGCCGCCTTTCCGGGATGGAGCGGAATTCCGCGCCAGCCGGCGTTGTCGGCCGTATGCGCGACGGTCGCAAAGTCGTGCTCGGAGTTCCAAGCGAGGTTGGGCGCGATGAGGAGGAGCCCGCCCGCTAGCGCGATCCAGAGATAGGGTCGCTTCAGGAGGGCGCGCGCACGCTCGTCGACGATGAGGAGGATCGCCGCCGAAGCGACGAAATAGGCCATCGCGTACTTGGCATTGAGCCCGAGCCCGAGGGCGAGCGCCAAGAGAAGGGCCGGCGCGATCGACGGAGCCCTGAGCAGCTCGGCGAGAGCGAGGAGCGCCAGCGCCCAGGCAAACATGAGCGGCACGTCGGTCGAGATGATCCCCGAGGAGAGCGAGACGCCCGGCAGCGTGGCAAAGGCGAGGGCCGACCAGAAGCCGGTCTCGAACGAGTAGAGACGGCGCCCCAAGAGAAAGACGAGAAGGCTCGTCGCCGTGTGGATCAGGACCGACGGAAGGCGGACGCAGACCTCGCCGTCGCCACAGACCTGCGTCGCACCGGCAATGATCCAGGCGATCGCCGGCGGTTTCGAGTAGTAGCCGAACGCGAGCTCCCGGCTCCACGCCCAGTACTGCGTCTCGTCGACGAAGAGGTCGGTCCCGTTAACGGCAAGTGCGAGGATGCGGAACAGCGCAAGGGCTGAAAGGGCGACAAGCAGAGTCGGAAGCGAGACGATCTTCACCTTGTCCAGCGCGAGCCGCCAAGGCGATCTTGTCCCCTGCGGCGCATCGAGCGCGGCCGTCGCGCCACTCGCATCCCTGCTCATTCCCCCGTCCGCCGTTCGCGAGCCCCCCGCGCAAGCAGCGCGCCGAGGTCCGAGTAGAACACCGCTAGCAATCGTGCAAGACTGAAAGGTGGCGATTCAATGACCTATTGATAACATTGTGACAAACGAGCGCAACAACAGCGCTGGAACGATTGCACAAACTATCATCTATTTCAGGAGGCGCGCCGATGGGTTCTCCGTGCGGATCGAAGCGGAATTTGAGAAACTGTCATCAAACGCTGCTAGCCACGGAAGCGTGATGGCCAGGGTCAGCCCAGCAACGAGATGCACTCCAGAACCGGAAGCCATCGCTTTAGCCTCGGAGATGCGGGAGCCCTCGGAGTTGCGGCCGTCGCGATTGTCTTTGGGCTCGTCCATGGCACCCTGCGCCTCATCGCCTCGCCGAGCTTGGGCCAGGACGACGTCATCGCCGCGATTTTTGCCCAAGACTGGGCCTGGGGCTATGCGCCGTCCAATCCGCCGCTCTATGACTGGCTGCTCGCCCTACTCCACGAGCTCACCGGACCTACCCTCCTCTCCGCGCTGATCCTGAGATACGGCCTGCTTACGGCGACCGCGGTCTTCACCTATCTGGCCGCGCTCCGTGTCATGGGCGACCGCGGCTGGGCCGCGCTCACGGCGCTCTCGCTTTCCCTCTGCTACCAGATCGGCTGGAACATCCACGAGGGCGTCACGCAAACGGGCGTGCTCACAACGATGGTCGCGGCCACGCTGTGGATCTACTTGCGGCTGATCGACCGAGGCAAGCTCGTCGACTATGCGGCGTTGGGGCTCTGTCTCGGGCTCGGCCTGCTCGCCAAGTACAATTATCCGGCCCTCGTCCTGACGTTGCTCGTCGCGAGCGCCTTTGTGCCGGCGGCACGGCGCAGGCTTGCGGATCCCAGGATTCTGATCAGTGTCGCCCTTGGCGCCGTGATCGCCGCGCCGTTCCTGGCATGGCTCGCCGGCTTCTCGAGCGACGCCATCGCGACCCGGCTCCCCGGCGAGGGCGCTCGCTATCTTCCGCGCCTCGCTCGCGGCCTCTTCAACGTGGTCAAGTCTCCGGTCGGTTTCCTGACGCCTTTCGTCTTTGTCGTGCCGCTGATTTTCCCTGGCGTGGTCCAGAGGCTCTGGCGCGCCGTGCGCACGTTCGGGGCCGAGGGCCTCACCGGCGATCACGAGCGGCTGCTGTTCTATCAATGCGCCGCATCCTTCGGGCTGCTTCTCGCCGCGGCGATCCTCGGCTTCGATCAGGCCGCCTCGCGCTACATGCATCCGCTGTTCCTGCCCGCCGTCGTCCTCCTCATGGCGCTGGCCAGGGACACGCTCCCGCAGCCCAATCAAGTCCGCCGCTATGTGATGGCGCTGGCCGGTTTTGCCGCGCTCGTCCTCCTCTTTCGCGTGACGCTGCTTGCGGTCGGATCGCCGCTCTGCGGCCCCTGCCATCAGCTCGAGCGCTTCGAGGCGCTGGCCGACGCGCTCAAGAATTCAGGGTTTCCCGCTGATGGGATCGTCGTGACCGACAACCGGTTTGTTGCCGGCAACATGCGCCGGCTCTTACCCGAGAGCACCGTCGCGCTCGTTGGCCGGCGCGAATATCTTCCCCAACGGCTCGCGGAGCGGCCGCTCCCGGCCGTCGCCGTCATCAGCGTGGGCAAGGGGACGGAACAGTCCGCCCGCGCGCTGCTCGGGTCAGCTCATCTCGAGGGCTTGGCGGCTACTCCGCCGCGACTACTCACCCTATCCTCGGACTGGACGGGACATCTCTGGAAGCCGGACGGCTATCGCAAGTCGCGTTGGACGATTGCCCTCTTCGAGCAACGCGGTCCTATTGTTCCTTGAGCGCATGGGCGATGACCTTGCGCATGACCGACGGCAGCGCCGCACCGTGAAGGTCGCGCCGCGCGACCCACCGGCAGCGCTCGGGCTCGGCCCAGAACGTCAGGCTGGCTTCCGCCGGCACGATGGCGCGGAACACCATCAGCTCGAGCCTGAAATGGGTGAACGTGTGGCTGACCGAGCCCGGCACGGGCCACCACTCGCCGCGCACGGGCGCCGCGCCGAGCGCGAGGTCGGCCGAGATCCAATCGTCCACCCACTCGGTCGAGGGAACCTCGAGCATGCCGCCGAGCAGCCCGGCCTCGGGGCGCTTGCGCAGGAGCACATGCCCGTCCTCGCGGAGCGCGAGGAACCCGATCGCGAAGCGCGAGGGACGCTCGAGCTTCTCGAGCTTCACCGGCAGCCCGGCCTCGATGCCCTTGGCGTGCGCGTGGCAATCCTGCTGCAGCGGGCACACCAGGCACGAGGGGCGCTTGGGCGAGCAGATCGTCGCGCCGAGGTCCATCATCGCCTGCGCGAAATCGCCGGGACGCGCCGCCGGCGTGAGCGTTGCGGCGAGGCGCTTGAGCTCCCCCTTGGCGGCGGGCAACGGGCGCGTCACCGCAAAGAGGCGCGCGATCACGCGCTCGATGTTGCCGTCGACCGGCGTCGCCGGCTCGCCGAAGGCGATGGCGGCGACGGCCGCGGCCGTGTAGGGGCCGATGCCCGGCAGCTCGCGCAGCTCGGCCTCGGTGCGCGGAAACTTGCCGCCATGGCGCTCGGCGACGGCACGAGCGCATTTCAGGAGATTGCGGGCGCGCGAGTAGTAGCCGAGCCCCGCCCATAGCGAGAGCACCTCCTCGAGGTCGGCGGCGGCCAGCGCCGAGACCGTCGGCCAGCGCGCGAGAAAGCGCTGATAAAAGGGAATGACGGCTTTGACGGTGGTCTGCTGCAGCATGATCTCGCTGAGCCAGACCTTGTAGGGATCGGGCCGCCGCCCGCGCTTGGTGCGCCACGGCAGATCGCGACGCTCGGCGTCGTACCAGTCGAGAAGGGAAGCGACCGTATCCGGCCCAGCCGGCCGGAGCGGCAGTTGCTTTCGCGCCACAGCTCTCACGTGGTCCCCCTTGGGGTCGGCCGCGAATCACTTTGGGCCATGCTAGAGGCAGGACGTTCGCTACTGCAAACTGAGGCATGGCCGGTGGCAGGAAAGCTCACAGGAATGCTGGCAACAAGGGGCGCACGTCAGCGGCGCCCTTATGCGCGCTCGAGCTTTGCCGGGGGCGGGCCATCCTTCGCGCCGGCGCGCGCCGCGTTTTTGCCGGCGAAGGCCGTGGGCAGCTTCGTGCCGAAGCTCACGCGACAGGCGTTCGAGAAATACGGGTTCGCGACGGCGACGCTGGTGACCGACTGGGCCAAGATCGCCGGCGCCGATCTCGCGTGCTGCGCGGTTCCCGAGCGGCTCAAGTGGCCGCGCACGACGGGGGCCTATGAGGACGTGGCCGAAGGCGCGAAGGCCGGCCCGGCGCGACGCTCGGTGCTGCGCGTGGACCCCGCGCGCGCCCTCGACGTCGAGTACCGGCGCCAGCAGATTGCCGAGCGCATCAATGCCTATTTCGGCTACCGGGCAATTGCCGAGGTCCGCATCGTGCAGGCGCCGATCGAGGTGGCCGAGAAATCTTCCGCCCCTGCTCCGACCGCTCCGCCGCCGCTCTCAGCCCCGGCGATGGCCGATGCCGACCCGCTCACCCGCGCCCTCGCCCGGCTCGAGGCGAGCGTCAAGGGACACAACGGGCGACCCGACCGTCCCGTCGCATAGCTTTCGGCCTTCCATCCTGCAGCTTGCCCATACAGCGCGGCGCGAATCGGCGCATACTTCCGGCAATCTCCCTGTGAAGAGGAGGAGCCAGCCATGCTCGCCATCCTTGAAAGCGCCCTCGCGGTCGCTGTGATTTTGGCCGTTCTCGCCGTCTCCTACTTTCTCTGCCGGGCCGCCGCGCTGGACGACTAGCGAAGAGCTGCTGTGCCCTCGAGCGATTGTCGCTGAATGGAGGACGCTCGCCTTCGCACGAGTTGGAAGTGGCAGGACCACCCGTACCTCCCTGAGAAGATCGCATTTCCCTTAGGCGTCCATCCCGCCACTTCCGATTGTCACCCTGTCGGAGAGCCCGGCGTCCCGCGTTGACCCCTGTCAATGTGAAACTAGCGGGCCGCCAAGAACTCGCGCGAGGAGAAGAGCGGCTCGAAGGCGATGCCCTCCTTGGCGAAGAGCTCGGCGGCGCCGTCCTCGCGGTCGACGATCGAGAGCACGACGGCAACGATGGCGCCTGCTTCGCGCAGCGCGTTGACCGCAAGCATCGCCGAGCCGCCCGTCGTCGTCACGTCCTCGACGATGGCCACGCGCTTGCCGGCGAGGTCCTTCACCCCCTCGATCAGCTTCCTCGTGCCGTGGTCCTTCACCGTCTTGCGCACGAAGAAGGCCGGGATCGGCCGCCCGCCCCGCTGGAAGCTCTGCATGGCGACCGGGCCGATGAGCGGCACGGCGCCCATCTCGATCCCGCCCACATAGTCCGCGCCCAAGCCCTCGAGCCGGTCGAGCAGCAGCGCGGAGAGCAGCGTCGCACCCTCGGGGTCGAGCATGGACGGCTTCATATCGAAGTAGTGGTCGCTCTTCTTGCCCGACGCGAGGGTGATTTCGCCCCGGACGAACGACTTCTCGCGGATGATCTCGAACGCCCGCTTCCGGGCCTCGGCCTCGCTCGCCATGGTGTGCGTTCCGCCTCGCTTGCGCCGGGAAGCGCCGCGGCAGTAGCGCACAATTCAGGGCGAGACAATCTACTTCCCAGCCGGCTTGGGACCGGGGCCTCCGCGCCCGCCATCCCCGGGGCGCCGCGCGTGGCGCTCGAGGTCCAGGAGCCGCTCCAGGGCGCTTTCGATCGGCTCCGGCAGGGGGGCATCGAGGATTGGCAGGGATTCGATCTGGAGACGGGTCCCGATCGCATTCTGCTGGCGAATGCCGATCTGGTCCAAACTCTTACGCTCACTCTTACTGGTCATGGCTCTCGGCCTTCTTGCGAAGACCAATGCCCGATGCCCTCTCGTGTTCCTAAACCTCTGGCTTAACTTTAGGAAATCCTTCGGGGAGTCGGGCTCGGCAGTGCGGAGGCCATTCAATTGGCGTTCAGCCGGGATTTGCCTTAATCACTCTCCGGCCCCATGTTACGGGCCTCACGCGACGGCTGGATAGCCTGCGATGACCCACACGGAGCATGAGATGAATTCGAGTAACCCGCTCTACCGCAAGGTTTTCTCCCGGCGGACGGCTGTCTTGGCCGGCTGCGTCGCCCTTATAGGCGTGGCTGCTCTGTCGACCCGTGGCTTGACGGACCAGGGGCCGGCGGAGGTGCCGGTCGATGAGCTCATGAAGACGGGAAGCCTCGCCGACCAGGCGCTCGGCCCGCCCGAGGCCAAGGTGACCATCGTCGAGTACGCCTCGATGACCTGCGGCCACTGCATGAACTTCCACACCAAGGTCTTCCCCGAGCTCAAGGCCAAGTACATCGACACCGGCAAGGTGCGCTTCGTCTTCCGCGAGTTCCCGCTCGATGCGCGCGCCTTCGCCGCCTCGATGCTCGCGCGCTGCGCCGGAAGCCCCGACAAGACCTTTGCTCTGGTGGATGCGCTGTTCCACACGCAGGCCGACTGGGCGTTCGTCAAGGATAACCCGACGCCGAAGCTGTTCGAGGTGGCCAAGCAGGCCGGCTTCACCCAGGAGAGCTTCGACAAGTGCTTGACGGACCAGAAGCTTCTCGATCAGCTCACCGAGGTTCGCTCGCGCGCCTCCGATGTTTTCGGCGTCAACGCGACGCCGACCTTCTTCATCAACGGCAAGCGGCTCACCACGGCGCCGACGATGGAGGAGTTCGACAAGGTGCTGACGCCCCTCCTCGCCCAAGGCTGAGGCGCTGAGAGAGTTCGCCGGTCACTTTCGCGGTATATTTTGGCTGAGCGTTCGCCCATCCAATAGCGTCATGCCCGCGCAGGCGGGCATCCGTCCAAGTAAGTATGAGGAGTTTCACTTCTGACTTGGATGGATCCCCGCCTCCGCGGGGATGACGGATGTGAAGTTCGTCCGAAATCGAAAGACGTCGGGGTGGTATGAAACGATCGGAGAGCCTGCTCGCAATTGCCGCGATTACCGCGGGCCTGTCGGCGTGCGCCGGCGATCCGCCGAGCCTCGGGGGCTTGACGGCCTCGGGTGTGTCGACAGAGGCGATCGCCGCCGGCTCGGCCTACCCCGATTCCGCAACCGGCCCGAATGCGAAGACCGAGGCCTACAATCCCCTCGCGCTCCCCGACACGGCGTCTGGCGGCCGCGAGGTCATCGCCCAGCCCACGATCGCCGACATCATGATGACCGGCACGCTCCCCGAGATGTCGCTCGGACGCCCTGACGCCCCGGTGACGATCGTCCAGTACGCGTCCCTCACCTGCCCGCACTGCCGGAAGTTCCACGAGACGGTATTTCCCGAGCTCAAGCGCACCTATATCGACACCGGCAAGGTCCGCTACATCCTGCGCGAGTTCCCCATCGGCAAGACGTCGGGCAATGCCACGATCGCGCTCCGTTGTGCTCCGCCTCAGAAATACTTCGACCTCTACGGGAAATTCATGGCCCAGCAGGCCTCCTGGGTGTCACAGGAGGTGCGTCTCGACGCCATCTACGCGGTCGCCAAGCAGGTGGGGATGACGCGCGCCCAGTTCGATTCTTGCCTTACGAATCAAGGCATGATCGACGCTCTGAAGTGGGTCAAGGAGCGCGGTCGCAAGCTTGGCATCATCGGCACGCCGAACTTCTTCGTCGCGGGCAAGCTCGTGAAGAGCACGCTCACCATGGCGGACATCCGCGCCCTGGTCGAGCAGTCCGCCAAGGCGCCGGCGACGGCCGCTGCCGAGAGTGCTCCCGCGCAGTGACCCTGAAGAGAGCCTGCACCGAAGAGCGCAAGACACCCGCATGCAGATCACCCGCCTCAGGCTTCTGGGTTTCAAATCGTTCGTCGAGCCGACCGAGCTCCTGATCGAGCCGGGTCTCACGGGCGTCGTCGGCCCGAACGGCTGCGGCAAGTCCAATCTCCTGGAGGCTCTCCGCTGGGTCATGGGCGAGACCTCGCACAAGAGCATGCGCGCCGTCGCCATGGACGACGTGATCTTCTCCGGCACGACGACCCGACCCTCGCGCAACAGCGCCGAGGTCACGATCTTCATCGACAATTCGGAGCGCCAGGCCCCCGCCGAGTTCAACGGCGACGACATGATCGAGATCACGCGCCGCATCGAGCGCGAGGCCGGTTCCGCCTACCGCATCAACGGCCGCGAGGAGCGCGCCCGCGACGTGAAGATCCTGTTCGAGGACGCCGCGACCGGCGCCCGCTCGCCCGCTCTCGTCCGCCAGGGCCAGATCGCCGAGATCGTCAACGCCAAGCCCGAGCAGCGCCGCCGCGTGCTCGAGGACGCGGCCGGCATCGCGGGCCTGCACAGCCGCCGCCACGAGGCAGAGCTGCGCTTGAGGGCCGCGGAGGGAAACCTCGCGCGCCTCAACGATATCCTCGGCCAGATCGCCTCGCAGATCGACGCGCTGAAGCGACAGGCGCGCCAGGCACGCCGCTACAAGGAGCTGTCGGAGGAGATCCGCAAGGCGGAAGCACTCCTCCTCCACCTGTCGTGGGCCGACGCACACGCCTCCGTCGACGCGGAGGAGAAGCGCCTCACCGACGCGCTCGTAGCCCTCGGCATGGTGACGGAGGTCGAGGCCCGCGCACTGCGCGAGGAGGCGGCGCACGCCGAGGCCATGCAGCCGCTACGCGATGCCGAGGCAGCGCGCGGCGCGGCGGTATCGCTCCTCAAAATCGAGGGCGAGAGCCTCGAGCGCGAAGCCGCCCGCGCCGCCGAGCGCCAGCGCGAGCTCGAAATTCTGGCCGGCGAGCTCGAGAAGGACCTCGGCCGCGAGGAAAGCCTCATCGCCGAGGCGCGTGAGATTCTCGACGGTTTCGACCGCGAAAGTGCCGCGCTTGCCGAGGCCGACCGCCAGGGCGGGACCGCCGAGGCCTCGGCACAGCGCGCGCTGGAACGCGCCGAGGGCGAGGCTGCCGAAGCCGAATCTCGCCTTCAGGAGGCGACGCTCAAAGCCGCCGAGGCCCGGGCGCGCCGTCAAAGCCTCGAAAACGCCGCAGCCGAGCGTCGGGCTGCCGTCGCCAAGATCGAGCGTGAGCTTCAGGCAATCGAGCGCGACACGCGGGAGGCCGCCGCGCGCGCCCCCGACGCCGAGAAGCTCGTCGCCATCACCGAAGCGGGCCAGCGCCTCGCCCGCGAGCTTGCCGAGCTAGAAGGCCGCGCGCTCGAGGCGGAGGAGGCGAGCGAGACTGCCGCCGTCGCCGCTCGAACCGCCGCCGAGGAGGCGACCAAGGCCCGCCTCACGCTCGGCACGCTCGCGGCCGAGCGCGAGACGCTCCAGAAGCTCGTCATGCCGCCCTCGGCGAGCGGGCTGCCGCCCATCGTCGACTCGGTCGGGGTCTCGCCCGGCTACGAGGCGGCCCTCGTTGCCGCGCTCGGCGACGATCTCGACGCGCCGGCGGCCGAGGAGGCCCCGGTCCGCTGGCGGGCGCTCGAGGTGCCTGCCGGCGACGAGCCCCTTCCCGGCGATGCCGAGCCGCTTCTCCTCCACGTCACGGCCCCGCGCGAGCTCAGCCGGCGCCTGCGCCAGATCGGCGTGGTCTGGCGCGAGAACGGCGCCCGCCTGCAGCCCCACCTCAAGCCCGGTCAACGCCTCGTCTCGCTCGAGGGCGACCTGTGGCGGTGGGACGGCTTCGTCGCCGCGGCCGGCGGCGTGACGCCCGCCGCCCAGCGGCTCGCGGAGAGAAACCGGCTCGCCGGCATGGCGGAGCAAGAGGCGGCAGCGCGCGCTGCCGTCGATCATTACGGGCGCTTCGCGGCCGAGAGCCGCTCGGCCCACGAGGCTGCACAGAACGAGGAGCGCAGCCTGCGTCAGGCGGGCCGCGAGACGCAGGCCAAGCTCAGGGAGACGCGCGATGCGCTGACCCAGATCGAGCGCGCGGCGCGCGAGACCGAGAGCAAGCTCGCAGCCCTCGCCGAGGCGAGGTTGAGGGCTGAATCAGGGCTCGGCGAGGTCAAGGAGCGCGTCGCCGAGATCGAGCAAGCCCTTGCCATGCTAGGACAGGGCGACGATCTCGAGGCCCTACTTGCTAAGGCTCAGAGCGAGGCCGCGGCACGGCGCGGCGCGCTCGCGGCAACCGCCGCCGAGGTCGCGGGTCTCGAGCGCGAGCGGCGCCTGCGCGCCGACCGCGTCGGGGCCATCGCAAGCGAGCGCACGCGCTGGACGAGCCGCAGCGAGAGCGCGGCGCGCCAGATCACGTCGTTCCGCGACCGGCTCGGCAAGACCCGCGGCGAGCTCGAAGCCGTGAAAGGCCTTCCCGCCGAGTTCGAGGCAAAGCGCGGCAAGCTCATGACCGAGCTAGACGAGGCGGAGCGGCGCCGTCAGGCGGCGGCCGACAAGCTTGCCGCCGCCGATACGGCCCTGCGGGCGGCGACCCAGGCCTTGCGGGCAGCGCAAGGCGAGGTGGCGGAGGCGCGCGAGGAAAAGGCGCGCACGGAAGCCAAGCTCGAGGGCGCCCGCGCGCAGCGGCAGGAAGCGGCGCGAAGAATTCGCGAAAGCCTCGGCACGACGCCCGAGCATTGCCTCGCTCTGGCCGGTCTCTCCGCGGGTGCGCCGGTGCCTTCGCTCGAAGAGGCCGACCGGCAAGCGCAGCGGCTCAAAGCCGACCGCGAGCGCCTCGGCGGCGTCAACCTGCAGGCCGACGACGAGCTCGCCGTGCTGCTCGAGCAATCGTCCTCGATGGAAACCGAGCGCAACGACGTCGACCAGGCGATTGCGAAGCTGCGCGGCGCCATCGGCCAGCTCAACCGCGAGGGCAAAAAGCGGCTCGACGAGGCCTTCACCTCGGTCGATGCCCATTTCCAGCGCCTGTTCACGACGCTGTTCGGCGGCGGGGAAGCTCGCCTCGAGATGATCGAGGGCGAGGACCCGCTCGAGGGTGGGCTCGAGATCATCGCCAAGCCGCCGGGAAAGAAGCCTGCGACATTGTCGCTGCTCTCGGGCGGCGAGCAGTCGCTCACGGCGCTGTCGCTCATCTTCGCTGTCTTCCTCACCAATCCGTCGCCGATCTGCGTGCTCGACGAGGTCGACGCGCCCCTCGACGACGCCAACGTCGATCGCTTCTGCACGCTCATGGAGAAAATGGCGGAGGAGACTTCCACGCGCTTCCTCGTCATCACCCACCATCCGATGACGATGACGCGCATGAACCGGCTGTTCGGGGTGACGATGGCCGAGAAGGGCGTGTCCCAGCTCGTCTCCGTCGATCTCGAAACCGCCCAGCGGTTCCGCGAAGCGGTTTAAGATGGGCATCGGGCAGCAAGCAGCCGGCAACAGCGGCTGAACGGCGACTCCAACTGATGCCTGCTGCCTGTTGCCGACTATTTATCGGAGCATTTCAACCAAGAGGGACGCCATGCTGATCGACATCGACCATGACAACGCCGTAACAACCTGGAAGACGAAGGGCGTCGACGCCAGCGGCAATCTCAAGACCGCGCTCGTGATCGAAACCGATCTCGTGATCAGCGAAGGCGTTGCCGGCTACGACAAGGATGCGGTCGCCGCCCTGACGAAGCACGTGGTCGACTATATCAAGAGCAACCCGGGCATCGACTACGCGGTGCTGCACTCGCTGCCGGAGTACGAGGCCGAGACCGAGGGTTGACGGGGTGGGCAGGGGCAACAGGCATCGGGCAACAGCGATAGCGTCCATCCCTGAAACTGCTGCCTCTTGCCGGCTGCCTGCTGCCCATTGCCTATTGCCCAGCCAGGAGGGTCGAGATGGCGTTTGTCACCGGTGACATCGTTCCGAGCGGCGAGGACGACTACCCGTTCAAGGTGGTCTTCAAGCAGGGCGAGACGATCGTTGCCGAATGGCTCGTCGAATCAAAGGAGGCCGGCGAGGCCGAGATGATCGAGGCTCTGCGGAGCCTTGCCGAGTTCGAGGACGACGAGGAGGAAGAGGACGGCGACGAGGAGGAGGAGGGGGACGCCGACGAGTGAAGTAGGCAATAGGCATCGGGCAATGGGCAATTGGGTTTAGAGATCACAGTTCACTGCGCCCACGGTCCACCATTTCATTGCCGATTGCCATTGCCCATTTGCCCGCCCTGCGCCGTTTCGCCGTACCTCCCCTATGCTCCAAATAATGGCGTTTGCTTGACACGCCGAGGGGCCCCTCACTAAGGTGCCCGCCGCAGAGAACCTGACCCGCCGAGGATCTTGCCATGCCTGAAAAACGGGACGGCGAAGAGGGCGGCCGGGGCAGACTTTCTCCCGCCGACAGGTCGAGTTTCGAACGTCGGGTGGGTGATCTCGACAAGAAGCTCGGAGAGGCGCGCGCGCACCAAAAGGCGGGCGAGCCTGACGAGATGGGCGCGGTGAGAGCGCGCGGCATGGCCTACGGGCTCAGGATGGCCTCCGAGCTCGTCGGTGCTGTTCTGGTCGGCGGTCTCATCGGATATTTCCTGGACCGGTGGCTCGGCACGTCGCCGTGGCTGTTCCTGGTCTTCTTCGTGTTGGGCTTCGCCGCCGGCGTGCGCAACGTGGTCCGGGGCTTCACCAGGCTCCAGGCGGAGATCAAAGAGGCAACGCGCGGCGACATCGGCCAGGCGTTGCCCGACAAAGACGACGACTGAGTGCCAAGGGGACGGACGTGGCTCAGCCAGCGGAAGGCGCTTCGGGACCGGGAATGCCCGATCCCATACACCAGTTCGAGATCAAGCGGCTCATTCCGCTCGAGCTGTTTGGCTACGACGCCTCCTTCACCAACTCCTCGCTATTCATGGTGATCGCCGCGGCCCTCATCGTGGGCTTCCTGCTCTTCGCCATGCGCGGGCGCGCGCTGGTGCCGACGCGCATACAGTCGGTCGCGGAGACCGGCTACGAGTTCATCGCCAACATGGTGCGCGAAAGCATGGGGGAGGCGGGAATGAAGTTCTTCCCGCTCATCTTCACGCTGTTCGCCTTCATCTTCACGGTCAACATGCTCGGTATGGTGCCGGGCGCCTTCACGGTGACGAGCCACATCGCGGTCACGGCGGCGCTTGCCGCGCTCGTCTTCGTGACCGTCCTCATCATCGGCTTCGCCAAGAACGGTTGGCGCTTCCTGAAGCTGTTCGTGCCGTCGGGCGTGCCGATTTACATCCTGCCGCTCGTCTCCCTGATCGAGGTCATCTCGTTCCTCTCGCGCCCCGTGAGCCACTCCGTGCGTCTCTTCGCCAACATGCTCGCCGGGCACATCACGCTGAAAGTCTTCGCGGGCTTCATCATCATGCTGCTCGGCGCCGGCGCCTACTCGGCGATCGCGCCGCTGCCGCTCTTCGGCGCTGTCGCGCTCACTGCGCTCGAGGTTCTCGTCGCCTTCCTGCAGGCCTACGTGTTCACGATGCTGACCTGCATGTACCTGAACGATGCGCTCCATCCTGGCCATTAGCATGAGCATAGTGCGCTGAGCTTCCGAACCTGCAATACTCACCCAAAGGAGACCCTACTCATGGATCCCGCTGCAGCAAAACTCATTGGTGCCGGACTGGCCGCGATCGGCACCGGAGCCGCCGCCATCGGCGTCGGAAACCTGTTCGGTCAATTCCTGCAGGGCGCGCTGCGCAATCCGTCGGCGGCTGACGGCCAGTTCGGCCGCCTGATCTTCGGCTTCGCGGTGACGGAAGCGCTCGGCATCTTCGCCCTCCTCATCGCGTTCCTGCTGCTCTTCACCTGATCTGGATTGCGCGGGCGAGGACGAGACCGGGGGCAAGCGTCTCCTCATCGTCCTCGCGGTGCGTTAGCCTATTGGACTAGGTCATGGCTGAACCCGAGACGACCGCCGGAACCGAGTTGCCTCACGATGCGGGGCATAAGAAGGCGTTCCCGCCGCTCGACCCGACGAACTTCTCCCCGCAGCTCATCTGGCTCGCGCTCGTGTTCGTGGTGCTCTACGTGCTTTTGAAGCGCATCGTGCTGCCGCGCGTCGGCGAGGTGATCGAGGAGCGGCGCGATCGCGTCAAGCGCGACCTCGATTCGGCCGAGCGGCTCAAGGGCGAGACGGAGAAGGCGCTGTCCGGCTACGAGAAGGCGCTGGCGGACGCCCGCGGGTCCGCTTCCGCGCTTGCGCGCCAGGCGCGCGACAAGCTCGCCCAGGAGGTGGACGCCGAGCGCGCCCGCGTGGAGAGTCAGATAGCGGCCAAGGTCGCGGACGCCGAGAGCCGCATCTCCGCAACCAAGTCCAAGGCCATGGCGAGCGTCTCGGAAATCGCGGCCGACACGGCCGGCATGATCGTCTCGAAGCTCATCGGCCAGGAGGTCTCCCGTGACGAGATCGGCAAGGCCCTGACTCCCGGCGCCGGCGAATAGAGGCCTCCCATGTTCGATCCCAACCACGCCGAATTCTGGGTGCTCATCGCCTTCGTTCTCTTCGTCGCGATCCTTGTCTACTACCGCGTGCCGGGAGTGATCTCCGCCGCCCTCGACCGGCGCGCCGCCGACATCAAGAAGGAGCTCGACGAGGCGCGTCGCCTGCGCGATGAGGCGGCGAACCTTCTCGCCGACTATCAGAGAAAGGCGCGCGAAGCCGAGGAGGAGGCCAAGGAGATCCTCGATCACGCCAAGCGCGAAGCGGAAACGCTCGCCGCCGAGATGAGGAAGGGCCTCGCCGACCAGCTCGAGCGGCGCACCAAGGTAGCGGAGGATAAGATCGCGCGCGCCGAGGCGCAGGCGCTCTCGGAGGTGCGCGCGACCGCTGCCGACGTCGCGGCGGCGGCGGCCGAGAAGATCCTGAAATCGCGCGTGACGGGGCCGACGGCGAACGCTCTCGTCGACGAGAGCATCCGCAATCTCAAAGGCCAGCTCAACTAGTGGCTTAAGACATTCAATTACGTCTTCTTCCCATTGCGTCATGCCCGCGCAGGCGGGCATCCGTCCAAGCTTCAGACTTGGGTGGACCCCCGCCTACGCGGGGGTGACGTTGAAAAAGACGCACATATTGGTGACAGACTGCAATCCCTGATTGGCTCATGAGCGAGCGACCCCACGATACCCGCATCGACGAGCTGATCACGGTGCGTGATTGGCTGCGCTATGGCACGAGCGAGTTCACGAGGCATGGGCTCGTTTTCGGCCACGGCACCGCGAACGCGACCGACGAAGCGGCCTTTCTCATACTCCACACGCTTCATCTGCCGATCGACGAGCTCGAGCCGTGGCTCGAGTGCCGCCTGACGCGCTCCGAGCGCGAGCGCGTCGCTGCCATCCTCGACCGGCGCATCGCAACCCGTAAGCCCGCGCCCTATCTCACCAACGCGGCGTGGATCAAAGGCCACCGCTTCTATTCGGACGAGCGGGTGATCGTGCCGCGCTCGCTCATCGGCGAGCTCTTGTGCGACGGGCTTCCCGGCGTCGTCGGCGACGCTCATGCCGTGGAGAACGTCCTCGACCTCTGCACCGGCTCGGGCTGCCTCGCCATTCTCGCGGCGCTGGCATTCCCTGACGCGCGCGTCGATGCGACCGACATCTCGCAAGACGCACTCGAGGTCGCGCGCCGCAACGTCGCCGACTACGGGCTCGCCGAGCGCGTGCGCCTGATCGAGGCCGATCTCTTTCCCGGCGAGGCCGCCCGCTACGACCTCATCCTCGCCAACCCGCCCTACGTCGGCACCGAAGCGATGGCCGCCTTTCCGCCCGAGTATTGCGCCGAGCCGGCGATCGCACACGCCGGCGGCGCGGACGGCCTCGACATCGTGCGCCGCATACTCGAGCGATGCCGGGCGCTATCTTCGCCCCGACGGCCAGCTCGTCGTCGAGATCGGCGGCGCGGCCGAGAGCCTCGAGCGGGAGTTTCCCCGGCTGCCGTTCCTGTGGCTCGACACCGAGACGACCGAGCGCGAGGTCTTTGCGCTTCCGGCCTCCGCCCTAGATCGCGATCGTTCTTGATGGAGACGCTTTGCGTCCATCAAGAACGTGAATCGCGATCTAAACTACAAAGTGTAGAGCACGATTCACGCCCGACATGGATCGCAGAAGCGATTCCATGTCGGACGATCGTGCTCTAGGGTGAGAGCGCCGTCAGCGGTTTCTCATACGCTCGGGGTTTCTCAAGTGCACATAGAGAGCACCCTCGCCGCCATGCGCGATCGCAGCCGTCGTATAGCTCACGATGATCGCCCGAAGGTCCGCCTCCGCGAGCCAAATCGGAACATTGCGTTTCAGGACCCCGCGTTCCATGCCGCCGTCCCAATCGGCGCGCGACGGGGCGCCTTTGCCGGTGATGACCAAGACCCAACGAAGCCCGCGCGCAAACGCAGAGTGGAGGAAGCGGCGCAGCGCCGCGTGGGCTTCACCCTGGCGCATGCCGTGGAGATCAATGCGCGCATCGATCTCGACCTGGCCTTTCCTTAAGCGCCGCGCCGCCTTGGGATCGAAGGGGTTCAGCTCGGGCGCATTCGCGGGCGCGCGCGCGGGTTGCGCCGAAGGCCGTGTAATGGTCTCGAGGCGCCCCGAGGCCGGCTTGCCGAGCTTATGCCGGGTCTCGGAAGCGCTGCCCTCGGATTGGCGCTCGGTGCCGGAGCGAACCCGCGCCGCCTTCTGCTTCAACGGCTCGAGAGAGGCCGCCATGCTGTCCCATAGGACCTGATCCTCCTTGGATAGCGGCCGGGAGCGGCGCTCCCCGGACGGCGGCTTGCGGGTCATCGCCCGTCCTCCTCCACGGCAAGGAGCGCCACGAACGAGCCGGGGTGCTTGGTCATGCCCGCCACGCGTCCGGCCTCCGCCCCCGAGCCCATGTAGAGGTCGCCGCGCTCGGGCCCGCGTATCGCCGAGCCGACGTCCTGGGCGATCATGAGGCGGCGGAACCCGCCTCGATCGCCGGCATGGACCAAGGCGGGCGCGGAAACGAAGATCGGCGTGCCGATGGCGTGAAAGGCCGTGTCGACCGCGAGACTGCGCCCCGCCGTCAGCGGGATCTCGAGCACGCCCAGCGGACCGTCGGCATCGTCGAGCTCGCGAAAGAAGACAAAAAACTCGTTCTGCCACATGACGTCGCGGCCGCGCTCCACGTCGGCCTTGAGCCAGTCCTTCAAGGCATCGAGAGTCATGGCGTCGGCGGCAAAGAGGCCTTTGTCGATGAGGTAGCGGCCGATCGACGTGTAGGGATGCCCGTTCTTGCCGTCGTAGGTGATGCGGATCGCCGTGCCGTCCGGGAATGCGATGCGCCCCGAGCCCTGAATGTGCATGAAAAAGCTGTCGACCGGGTCTTTGAGCCAGAGGAGCTCGAGACCCTGGCCCGCAAGCGCTCCCTCCTCGATCTCGCGCCGCGTGGCGTAGGGCTCGTGCCCCGACGCGGTCTTGCGCGCGTGCGTCAGGCTGTGGGCCAGCGCGCCACGCTCCTGCTCGGCGACAAGATTGATGAGGTCCGGGGGACGGCGGAGAATAGGAAACTGGTAGGGCCCGCCCCGCGTGCGGGCTCCTTCCAGGAACGGCTCGTAGTAGCCAGTGAGAAGCCCGCTCGGTCCCTCGTGCGCGACGGAATGGGGGCGAAATCGGCGCTCGAAGAACGCCCTTGCCTTCTCATTGGTCATCGAAGTCGCGTCGAGGCTCAAGGCATCGCGGCATACCGCGAGAAGCGCGGGCGAGGCGCGCGCCGTCCTTGAGGCCCCTGTGGCGTGCGCGGCGGCAGCCATGACCTGTCGGCAGGATCGCAGAAACGCGGCAAAGGCCTCGCCGTGAGCGTCCTCGTCCCATCCTTCGAGCGCGGCGAAGGGCACCGGGCTGAAGCTCACTTTGAGGGGTGATTGCGATGCGGCGGCGCCGAGGGGCATCTTGAGCGAATTGAGTCGTCGAATGTTCGGCCCCGGGTGACCGCGGTTCTAAAGCTCCCCGGCGCGGCGCTCAATAAGACTTGCGCCGGGGCCCTTCAGTTCGCCGACTGGGTCCCGACGAGCCTCCAATTGAGATTGCGCCGCGCCTCACGGGTCGACACGTCGCGCACGAACGTCCAGATGTCGGTCACTTCCTTGATGCGCTGCGTATCGCCGTCGATGATATTCCCGGACCGGTCGCGCGTCGCCGTGATCAATTGGCTGAGAAAGCGCACGGTGATGCTGGCCATGTCCTTGGAGCTCACCTCGGCCTCGAGAATATCGGCCTTGCTGATGCCGACGAAGCTCTGGTCGATCTGCTCGCCGCGGCTTTCGCGCTCGCCGATCGCGCGGCTGAAGCTTGCGAACACGTCGCCGCTCAGGAGGTCGCGAAGGATCTTGCGGTTGCCCTCGGCGAACGCCGTCACGATCATCTCGTAGGCTTGGCGGGCCCCGCGCAGGAAATGCTCAGGGTCGAATTCGGGGTCCGCCCTCAGGATCTGCATAAGGCCGCCGGCGACCGTCTTGTCCCCGCCGGCAAAGTTCTCGATACGCGCCTCCGCCTCCGCCACCGATACCGGAGGCGCCGTCTCGCCTTGCTGCGCCTCGCGCGCGCGCCGCGGCAGCGTCACAACCTTGTCCGAGGTCTCGGCCTTGGCCGCCGAGGTCATGTCCTTCTGCACGGCCGCCTCGCGGCGGCGCTGCTCGAGGCGCGTTTCCTCGTCGCCGGTCCGCCGGCCGAGCACACTGCGCAGCTTCAGGATCGCGACGACGGCGGCAATCAGCGCCAGAAGGGTGACAAGGTCTATATTGCCTTCCATTTTCGGCAGCTTTCCCGCCAATCAGAGGGATAATAGGGCTTGATGTAGGATTGCAGAGCGAGATCGTCCAGGCCGAACGCTCGATCAGGTCACTCACAACAACTTAGGCCACAAACGGGGAGAAGCCAACCGGGATCAGTAGCTTTCCGGCCGGGCAAGCCCTTGGCGCAGGATGGTGAAGACATCCGAGCTCCCCTGTGACAGAATCGGGGAGAAAACGGCACTGCCCGAGCAATCTGCGGGCCGTTGCCGGCTGAGCCCTCCCGTGATGGCCACCGCGCCAATTTCACGGGCAAATGAGCGCCGGAACGGCGCGATCGGACGACGGCCAATGGCAGACACCAACGGCAAGAGCGGCGCGAGTGCCGCGGGACAGCCGCAACCCATCGAGGTGCAGGTCGTCGGGCAGTTCATTCGCGACCTCTCGTTCGAGAACCCGAGCGTCGGCAAGCTGCTCGACGGGCCGGGCGAGAACCCCAACCTCAAGATCGAGGTCAACGTCAACGCGCAACGCGCCGAGGGCGACCTCTTCGAGAGCGCCATCGCCTTCAAGGCCCACGCGAGCAACCAGGCCGGCACGATCTACGACCTCGAGCTCGTCTACTCGGGCCTGTTCAGGATCAAGACCATACCCGAGCCGGCCCTCGAGCCGTTCCTCTTGATCAACTGCCCGACGCTGATCTTTCCGTTTCTGCGCCGGCTCGTCGCCGACATCACGCGCGAGGGTGGCTTCCCGCCACTGCTCCTCGATCCGATCGATTTCGCAGCGCTCTTCCTGCGCCGGCGCCAAGGCAAGGGCACCGAAGGCAGCACGGCAACCAACTAGGTGCTACTCCAGACGCGCGAGGTAGCGCCACCAGATGGCCTTGGGCACAAGTGCCTCGAGGAATGAGGCATGTGCTCGCTCGTCCTCCGGCGAGAGCCGCGCGGCGAGCGGCTCGGGGCGTGAAGCGACGCCCGAGCCGGACGCTAAGCGGCTCCGGCCCGTCTCGAGCCCGGCACCGCCAGCCAGGCCGAGAGTTGCCTGGCGCTCCCCCAAGAGCTCGATATAGACCTCGGCGAGAAGCGCCGAGTCCATGAGTGCGCCGTGCTTGGTGCGCATCGAGTTGTCGATGCCATAGCGCTTGCAGAGCGCATCGAGGCTATTGGGTCCGGCCGGGTGCTTGCGTCGCGCCAGCTGGAGCGTATCGACCACGCGGCCCATGGTAATGGCCGGCCTGCCGAGCCGTTCGAACTCGGCATTGAGGAAGGCAACATCGAAAGCCGCATTGTGGATGATGAGGAAATCGCCGCCGAGAAAGCTCAAGAGCTCGTCGGCCACCGCGGCGAAGAGCGGCTTGTCCATGAGGAATGCCGTCGACAGGCCATGGACCGCCTCCGCCTCCGCCGGCACGGCCCGTTCCGGGTTGATATAGCGGTGGAACTCGCGCCCCGTCGGGATGCGGTTGAACAGCTCGATGCAGCCGATCTCGATCAGCCGGTCGCCGCTCCTCGGATCGAGCCCCGTCGTTTCCGTGTCGAGAACGACCTCGCGCGTCATGGATCCCCCCAGCCCGGCCTGCCTCAGGCCCAATAACGCGCGAACGCCTTGCCTTTCCGTTGCCGAAGCTCGGCGATAATAGCATCGACCTGGGCCTCGCTTTCCGTCACCGTGCCGCTCGTATCCACAACGAAATCGGCGCGCCGGCGCTTCTCCGCGTCCGGCATCTGGCGGCGGAGCAAGGCCTCGAGGCGGGCTTCGGTCATGCCGGGGCGGGCGAGCAGGCGCTCGCGCTGCTGGGCCGCCGACGCACTCGCCACTACGACCGCGTCGGCCGTCGTCTCGGCTCCCGTCTCGAACAGCAAGGGTGTCTCAAGGACGGCAATCTCGGCGCCGCGATCTGCTTCGGACTTGAGGAAGCGGCGCTCGGCGGCTCGGACAAGCGGGTGGACGAGCTGCTCGAGCCGGCGGAAACTCTCCTCGTGCGCGCCGACCTTCTCCGCAAGCTTCGCCCGATCGACCTGGCCGCCTGCCGTAGTGCCTGGAAATGCCGCCTCGATCAGCGCCACGGCCTCGCCCGCATAGAGCCGATGCACCTCGGCGTCGGCATCGAACACGGCAATGCCCTGCGCCCGAAACCGGTTGGCGATCGTCGATTTGCCCATGCCCATGGAGCCGGTAAGCGCGACGATGAGCATTAGCTGGCCTCGATGTCGCGCGCGATCAGGCGGTAGAGCTCGTCCGTCACGACGGGACGAGTTCCGAACCATTTCTCGAACCCGGGGACGGCCTGATGCAGGAGCATGCCGAGGCCGTCGACGGTCTTGAGCCCCTTTTTTCGCGCAGCTTCGAGGAGCGCCGTCTCAAGCGGCACATAGACGATATCGCAGACGACGCAGTCGGATCGAAAGTCGCGAAAGTCGAGGTCGAGCGCGCCTTCGCCCGCAAGCCCGGCCGACGTCGTGTTGACGAGCACCGCGCAGTCGCTCGAGGCCCTCGAGCGATCGTTCCAGTCGCGCACCCTGACGCGCGGGCCGAATGCCTCGGCGACAGCCTCGGCGCGCGCGCGCGTGCGATTGAAAAGGCGCACCTCCTCGACTTGAGCCTCGAGAAGTCCATAGACGATCGCACGTGCCGCGCCACCCGCGCCGAGGATCGCAACCGGCGCATCGCGCCTGCGCCACTCCGGCGCGCAAGCATCGAGATAGGTCATGAACCCGTAGGTGTCGGTATTGGCGGCGCAGAGCTTGCCTCCTTCGAGCCAAAGCGTGTTGGCGGCGCCCACCGCCTCGGCCGAGGCCTCCCGCACCTCGGCGAGCCGGAGAGCAGCCTCCTTGTGCGGAACCGTGACATTGCAGCCCTGAAGCCCGCGCGCGGCAAGCGAGCCGAGAAAGCCGGCAAGAGCGTCGGGAGCAACGGCCTCTTTCGTGTAGGTGCCGTCGATCCCGTACTCCTTCAGCCAGTACCCATGAATTGCCGGCGACCGGGAATGCTCGATCGGCCAGCCGATGACGCAGGCCCGCTTCATGACGTGAGCACCCCGCGCGCCCGCAAGGCTTCGAGCAGCGGTAGCAGCGGCAGGCCCAGAATGGTGAAGTGATCGCCCTCGACGCGCTCGAATAGCTGTATGCCGGGGCCCTCGATCTGATAGGCGCCGACCGACTCGCAGACCGTTCGGCTCGCGCGCGCCAGATATTCGTCGAGGGCCTCGTCCGAGAAATCGCGCATGGTGAGCGTGGCGGTGCTGGTGTGGCTCCAGGGCCGTGCGCCGGGCTCGAGAAGAACGACGGCGGAATGGAGCTGATGCGTCCTGCCCTTGAGCCGCAGGAGACAATCGCGCGCTGCCGCAAGATCGGCGGGCTTGTCGAAAAGCTCGTCTCCCAATGCGAGGATCTGGTCGGCGCCGACCACGAGCGCCTCCCGGCGATCGCGTGCGATCTCTTCCGCTTTGGCTTGCGCGAGCGCTTGAGCGATCGCGGCCGGAGACGCCCCATTCGACGACGAGCTTCCGGCGGACGGCATCCTCGTCGATGTCCGCGGGCACGACGTTGAACGCGAGCCCCGCGGCGTGCAGCACGTTGCGCCGCGTGCGGCTTCCCGATGCGAGAATGACCTCGCGCCTGTTGTGCCGTGCCGTCATGATACGACGTCGTCCTGCCCAGCGACGCCGGCCCGCATGTCCTGCATCAGCTTGATGATGGTCGCGGCCGTCTCCTCGACGGAGCGGCGCGTCACGTCGATCACCGGCCAGCCGTGCTTGGCGCACAGTTTGCGCGAGTAGGCGATCTCGCTCGCGATGCGGCTGCGGTCCACGTAGTCGTCGAGATTCTTGTCGGCGAGGAGCAACGCACGATGGCGGCGCACTTCGGCGATGCGATCCGGACTCGCGACCAGGCAGACGACGAAAGCGCGATGATCGCCGGCGAGCTGGTCGGGAAACGGTATCGAGGGCACGATGGGAACGTTGGCGGTCTTGTAGCCGCGCTGCGCGAGGTAAATGCTCGTCGGCGTCTTGGACGTGCGCGAGATCCCGAGGAGGATGATGTCGGCATCGTTCAGATCCTCCGGCAGCCGTCCGTCGTCGTGCGCCATGCTGAAGTTCAACGCATCGATGCGCCGGAAGTAGTCGGCGTCGAGCACGTGCTGGCCCGCGACCGTCGGGGTCCGCGGCGCGCCGAGGTAGGATTCGAACACCTGCATGATGGGCGCCATCACGGCGAGGCAGGGGATCTTGAGCTCGCGGCAGCGCTGCTCGAGCTCGGCCACGAGCTCGCGGTTGACGAGCGTATAGAGGACGATGCCGGGCGCCTGCTCGATTTCCTGCAGCACGCGCTTCAACTGGCGGGGCGAGCGGACAAGGGGATGGACGTGCTCGATCGGGCGGACCTGCGCATACTGCACGGCCGCCGCCTTGGCGATCGTCGTCAGCGTTTCACCCGTCGCGTCCGAGACGAGGTGGAGATGAAAGAAGCTCGGCAGCGTGTTGGCCATGTGTGGAGAATGTCTGATGTTGTCCGCGAGCCGAGGGGGCCTCGGCGAGCGTGAGCGGCCCTCACGCCGATATGCACTGAGATACCCTCATTTGCGCCGCTGTGTAGCAGATAAGAAGGCTGCCGGTCCTCCTTGGGGATGGGTCGCCGTTCCCCAGGACCTCGCGCACTTATCCCCGCGTCCCTGCCGCCGGCGAGCCCCGCCGGGCCACGACCAACCCGTTGACTCCTCGGGCAATCCACGGCCCTAGTTGTCGAAGTGCGGCACCGCACCCCAGGGCTAGCGAGAGCTCTCTCAAACACCGCCCGCTTGGGGATTGCCTGTGCGCCGGCCCTGAATTCCCGTTGTTCAGGCCCCTAAGAGCAAGAGTAATAACGCTTTAAGAGTCTTCTTTGTCTTGAAAGGGAAGTGATGGAGACCGCACTCGAGGCTGGGTTGGCTTCGCGCCCTCGAATGAGGTTTCTTGCGCCCTTCGGCGGAGCAGCCCCGACCCCGCCGCCGATTTGGCTGATGCGACAGGCGGGACGCTACCTGCCCGAATATCGCGCCGTTCGCGAGACGGCCGGCGGCTTCCTCGACCTCTGCTATTCGCCGAAGCTTGCGGCCGAGGTGACGCTTCAGCCCATCCGGCGGTTCGGCTTCGACGCGGCGATCCTGTTCTCGGACATTCTGGTCGTCCCCGACGCCCTCGGCCAGGACGTTGCGTTTCTCGAGGGCGAAGGTCCGAAGCTCGATCCGATCCGTTCGATCGCGGACTTGACGCGCCTCGATCGCGAGCGGAGCGCGGCCAAATTCGGCTTGATTTTCGAGACGGTCTCTCGTCTACGCCATGAGCTGCCGAAGGACACGGCGCTGATCGGCTTTTGCGGGGCACCTTGGACGGTTGCGACGTACATGGCCGGCGGCGGCGGCTCGACCGACCAGGCCGACGCCCGGTCGTGGGCCTACCGCGATCCCAAAGGCTTCGGCTCGCTGATCGACCTCCTGGTCGAGGTCTCCCTCGACTATCTCGGCGGCCAGATCTCAGCCGGCGCCGATGCCATCCAGATCTTCGACAGCTGGGCCGGCACGCTGCCCGACGACCAGTTCCATAACTGGGTTGTAGAGCCCACGGCCCGCATCGTTCGCCGTCTCAAGGCGCGCTTTCCGCTCGTTCCGGTGATCGGCTTTCCCCGCGGCGCGGGCGCCAAGGCCGAGACATTCGCTGCGGCAACAGGCGTCGACGGCATCTCCTGCGATACGGCCATGCCGCTTACGCAAATGCAGGCGCTCGCCGCCGGGGGCGCAAGAGTTGTGCAGGGCAATCTCGATCCCCTGCTGCTGGTCGCCGGCGGCCCGGCGCTCGAGGCCCGGGTGAGGTCGCTGCTCGAGGCGATGGCCGGCTTGCCGTTCGTATTCAATCTCGGCCACGGGATCGTGCCCGAGACGCCGCCCGAGCATGTTCGCCGCCTCGTCGAGCTGGTCCGCGGCGGCTGAGGGGGAGCGATGCTCTGGCTCAAGGCCTTCCACATCATGGCCGTCATCGCGTGGATGGCCGGGCTGTTCTATTTGCCGCGGCTCTTCGTCTACCACGCGGAGGCTGGGTCGGGCTCGGCCATGTCCGAGACGTTCAAGGTGATGGAGCGCCGGCTCTTGAGGGCGATCATGAACCCGGCGATGGTGGCGGTCTGGATCACGGGGCCGTGGCTTGCCTGGGTGCAGGGGGTCTACGGCGAGCCTTGGCTGTGGGTGAAGGGGGTGCTTGTCGTGGCGCTCACGGGCTATCACCATGCTCTTGCCACCTGGCGCAAGGATTTTGCCGCCGACCGCAACACCCGGACGCCCAGATTCTACCGCCTGGCCAATGAAATCCCGACCGTGCTGATGGCCCTTATTGTCCTCGTCGTGGTTCTGAAGCCAATTTGACGCTTGCTCAAGGTACTGAAACGCTTTTGTTCTTCACGAAGCTCTGCTATAGAGTTGGTTGAATTCCAAGCGACTCGCAGTCTCTCCGGCTTGCGGGCGTGCTGCTCTTCGCCAATAAGGCCGAAGGCAGAACTTATCAGCGCGGTGCCTCAGCCGCGTGCACATCCCCCCACCTTTGGCCCCGCCTTCGCCACTCCCGCCCTAGAAGCCGAGGCCGTTTTGGAGCGGTTTCCATGACTGAAATGAAACTCGAGGACTTGAAGCTCAAGTCGCCGACGGAGCTTTTGAGCTTCGCGGAGGAGAACGGCGTCGAGAACGCCAGCACCATGCGTAAGCAGGAGCTGATGTTCGCCACGCTGAAGCAGCTCGCCGCCAAGGAGGTCGAGATCACCGGCATCGGCGTGGTCGAGGTGCTGCAGGACGGCTTCGGCTTCCTGCGCTCGCCCGACGCCAATTACCTGCCGGGCCCCGACGATATCTACATCTCGCCCTCCCAGATCCGTCGCTTTGCGCTCCGGACCGGCGACACCGTCGAGGGCCAGATCAGGAGCCCCAAGGAAGGCGAGCGCTACTTCGCCCTCCTCAAGGTCAACCGGATCAACTTCGAGGACCCGGAAGCGACCAAGCACAAGATCCACTTCGACAACCTGACGCCGCTCTACCCGACGAAGTGGCTCAAGATGGAAATCGAGGACCCGACCATCAAAGATCTCTCGGCCCGCGTCATCGACATCGTGGCGCCGCTCGGCAAAGGGCAGCGCGCGCTCATCGTGGCGCCCCCGCGCACCGGCAAGACGGTGCTCCTGCAGAACATCGCCCATTCCATCACGGGCAATCACCCGGAATGCTATCTGATCGTGCTCCTGATCGACGAGCGCCCCGAAGAGGTCACCGACATGCAGCGCTCGGTGAAGGGCGAGGTCATCTCGTCCACCTTCGACGAGCCCGCCTCGCGCCACGTCCAGGTCTCCGAGATGGTGATCGAGAAGGCCAAGCGCCTGGTCGAGCACAAGCGCGATGTCGTCATCCTCTTGGATTCGATCACGCGCCTTGGCCGCGCCTACAACACGGTCGTCCCCTCCTCGGGCAAGGTGCTGACGGGCGGCGTCGACAGCAACGCGCTGCAGCGCCCGAAGCGCTTCTTCGGCGCCGCGCGCAACATCGAGGAGGGGGGCTCGCTGACGATCATCGCCACCGCCCTCGTCGAGACCGGCTCGCGCATGGACGAGGTCATTTTCGAGGAGTTCAAGGGCACGGGCAACTCGGAGATCATTCTCGACCGCAAGGTGTCCGACAAGCGCGTGTTCCCGTCGATCGACGTCGCCCGCTCGGGCACCCGCAAGGAAGACCTGCTCGTCCCCAAGGATCAGCTCAAGAAGGTCTATGTCCTGCGCCGCATCCTGAACCCGATGGGCACGATGGACGCCATCGAGTTCCTGCTCGACAAGTTGCGCTCGACCAAGACCAACGGCGAGTTCTTCCAGTCGATGAACACCTGACCCGGCGGGTCGGTCCGCAGGCTCGAGGAGACCGTCGCCAGCCGCTCACTCGGCCGGGTGAACGCGGGCCAGAGTGCCGGTATCGACAGAGCGGCCGAGGTCCGCCGGCGCAACCTTTCCGGGCCGGTAGACGAACGGGAACTGGAGCTGCCTCGAGTAGCTCTTCGGGAAGTTCGCCACCTCGTCGATCCCCACGTCCGTGGCGAGGATCGGCCGCGGCGGCTCCGGCACGAAGGTCCCGAGCAGCCGATCGCCCAGCGTCAGGAAGAGCCCGAAATTGCAGTCGCCCTCCTTACCCCATTTGACGTGGTGGAGGTGATGGATGCGCCCGATGGAGAACACGTTGCGAAACGGTCCGAGCTCGTAGTCGACGTTCGAGTGCTGGACGACGAGCTGCACCGACACGGCGAAGCCGAGCAGGATCGCCACTTCCATCGGCATGCCGAGAATGACGAGCGGGGCGGTGCCGAACACCATGTCGAGCGTCTGATGCAGCGGGTGGCGAACGAGGCCGTTGAACCCGTAGAGGCGGGAGACGCCGTGGTGGACGGCGTGGAGCCGCCACAGCGTCGGCCAGCGGTGGCTGAAGTAGTGAATGATCATGAAGGCCAAGTCGGCAATGACGATCGCCATGAGGAGCTGTGCGAGGAGCGGCCAATCGCGCGGCCACACCGTGAAAATCCCGCCCGGATAGAGTTGGGAGACCCATGTGATGACGGGAATCAGGAGCACGCCGATGACGTTGCTGCCCTCGTAGACGAGGGCGTGCAAGACGTTGGCCTCGCCGTCGCCGCGATCGTGGTTCCACTCCTCGTAGGAGGGGGCTACTCTTTCGGCGAGGTATGATCCGCCGAATGCGCAGAGAAGGAGGACGGCAAGCCAAGCGTAGGAGTGGTTGCCGGCAACCACGGCATAGGCCGCTCCATTGAGTCCGAGGAGCATGGCGGGCACATAGCCGTAGCGCACGACGGGAACGAGGGCTGGCTTCATCGGTAGCGCCATCTCGAGTGTCTCGCTCCTGGATATGCCAACTTGCCGAGCTTCAGCTTGCCTTGGCGCAAATCTGGGTAAACGATAGTCCCTGATAGCAATTAGGGCGTTGGCTTCTGCGTTACACTCAGCGGCTTAACGCACTAATCTTTGGTCCCTCAAGAGCTTCCCTAGTTCGTCGGGGTCGCCGATGGGGGCCGAGCACTGGGGACCAATGCAGACATAGGCCGTTGGCTTGCCCTCAATCTTTTTCTTCCCTTGGAGGACGGGAGCAGCCACCGCAGCCCCGTCGTCTCGCACCCGAAACTCGAGCGCCCCGGGAATGGAAAGCGCGGTCAGCGCGGCCCAAAGCGCGCCATCCCCATTCTCGTCCTCGATTATGGCGATGAGGTGGGGTGCCGCGAGGTCCATCGATGCCGTCAACAGTCCGGTGTGGCTCAAAAGATTGCGGGCGATGTCGCCGGCGAACGCGCGGAGGATGTCGCGCCCCCGCTCGGCCCATTTTTCCTCCCCGGTGAGCACGGCGAGCGCCGCCAAGTTCGAGACCATGATCGCGTTGGCATTGGGTGTCGCATCGTCGGCGGCCGACCGAAGGCGCACGATCACGTCTGCCGTGTCGTCGGCGGAGAGCGCATAGCCGCCCGTCTCCCGCTGCCAGAAGTGGCGGTCGACGGTCTCGGTCCAGCGGCGTGCGGCGGCAAGGTAGCTGGCGTTGGCCGTCGCCTGATAGAGCCGCAGCGCGCCCCAGATCATGTTGGCGTAGTCGCTGGCCGTCCCCGGGGCGGACGTGCGCCCGCCGCGTGCGGCGTGGGCGAGCCGGTCGCCGGAGCTCATCTCGCCGGCGACGAAGGCGAAGGCGCGTTTCGCCGCGGCGAGCCAATCGGGCCGGTCGAAGACCTGGGCGGCCTTGGCCAGTGCCGCGATGGCGAGGCCGTTCCAGTCGGCGAGCACCTTGTCGTCCCAGCCGGGGCGCACCCGGCTCGATCGCGCCGCGAGGAGCTTTGCGCGCAGCTCCGCGAGGCGGCGCTCGTCGGCGTCCGAGCCGAGCTCGAGCGCGCCGAGGCGATTGAGGATCGTGCGGCCCTCCCAGTTGCCGTCAGGGGTGATGTCATAGAACTTGCCGAAGAAGCCCGCGTCCTCAGGCCCGAGGACGCGCTCCACCTCGGCTTCCGTCCACACGTAGAACTTTCCCTCCTCGCCCTCGGAGTCGGCGTCGAGGGACGCCGCGAAGCCGCCGCCGTCGGCCACCATCTCGCGCAGGAGCCAGGCGATAGTCTCCTCGATGCGGACCTTGAACAGGGGGTTCTGCGTCTCGCGCCAGACCTCGGTCATGAGGTCGATCAGGAGCGCGTTGTCGTAGAGCATCTTCTCGAAGTGCGGCACGAGCCAACGCTCGTCGACGGAGTAGCGGGCGAAGCCGCCGCCGAGGTGGTCGTAGATGCCGCCCTGGGCGATGTTGGCGAGCGTCGTCACCACGGCCGCCTTCGCATCGGGCAAGCCGTAGCGGATCGCCCCGCGCCAGAGCAGCCAGAACAGGCTCCATTGCGGGAACTTCGGCGCTCCCGTGAGACCGCCGTGAACGGGATCGACGAGGCGCGCGATGCGCCCCACGAGCTCCTTCAGCATGGGATCCGTGATCTCGGGCCCGCCGACGTCTGCCTCGGGCACCGAGAGCGACTCGATCAAGGCGGCAGCGCTGGAGGCGACCTTGTCCGGCTCCTCGCGGTGCACCTCGGCGACGCGGCGCAGGATGTCGACGAAGGCCGGCCGGCCCCACTGGCTGCGCTTCGGGAAATAGGTGCCGCCCCAGAAGGGACGCGCGTCGCTGTCGAGGAACATGGTGAGCGGCCAGCCGCCCTGCTGCCCCAGGCGGTGAAGCGCGCCCATGTAGATCGCGTCGATGTCGGGGCGCTCCTCGCGGTCGACCTTGATGTTGATGAAGAGATCGTTCATCACCGCCGCCGTCGCCTCGTCCTCGAAGCTCTCGTGTGCCATCACATGGCACCAGTGGCAGGCGGCGTAGCCGACGGAGAGCAGGATCGGCTTGCCGGTCGCCTTGGCCTCGGCAAGGGCCTCGGGGCCCCACGCGCGCCAGTGGACCGGGTTGTCCTTATGCTGCAGTAAATATGGGCTCGTCTCGCGCCCGAGACGGTTCTCGCTCATGGTCTGGCTCCGCGGCCGGGGCTCGTCTCGCGAGCCCCGTACTTGAACCGGCCGTTTGGGTTCGAACACGATCTTGTCATGGCTGATCCCAGCATTGCGACCATATTCGCGCTGTCGAGCGCCCCGGGACGCGCCGGCATCGCGGTCGTGAGGGTGTCGGGGCCGGCGGCGGGCTTGGCCCTCAACGTCATGGCGCCGGCCCGGCCCAAGCCGCGGGTCGCCGCCGGGCGGTCGATCCTGCATCCGAAAACCGGCGAGGCGCTCGACCGCGGCATCGTCCTCTGGTTTCCCGGTCCGAGAAGCGCAACCGGCGAGGACGTGGCGGAGCTCCACCTTCACGGCGGCCGCGCCGTCGTCCGCGCCGTGCTCCACGCGTTGGGCGAGATCCCCGGCCTGCGGCTCGCCGAGCCCGGCGAGTTCGCACGCCGCGCCTTCCTGAACGGCAAGCTCGACCTCGCCCAGGCCGAGGGGCTCGCCGATCTCATCGACGCGGAGACGGAGGCTCAGCGCCGCCAGGCCTGGCACCAGGCGCAAGGGGCCGGCTCGCAAATCTACGAGGGCTGGCGCCGCGCGCTGATCGATGCCTCGGCCCTCGTCGAGGCGGCCATCGACTTTGCCGACGAGGGCGACGTCGGGGCGACGACGTTCGGTCAGGCGCGCGCCATCGCCTCCACGCTCGAGACCGCGATCCGCCGTCACCTCGACGACGGGCACCGCGGCGAGATCGTCCGCGAGGGGTTCCGCGTCGCGCTGACGGGGCCGCCGAACGTCGGCAAGTCGAGCCTCCTCAACGCGCTTGCCCGGCGCGACGCGGCGATCGTGTCGGAGGAGGCGGGCACGACGCGCGATGTGATCGAGGTGCGTCTCGACCTCGAAGGCCTGCCCGTCGTCGTCTCGGACACGGCCGGCCTGCGGGAGACGGGCGGAGCCGTCGAGCGCGAGGGCATCAGGCGCACGGTGCGCACGGCCAGGTCGGCCGACCTCGTGATCTGGCTCATGGACGCGCACGAGCCTGAAGTCTCGCTGCCGCCGGAGCTGCGGGAGCTCGCCGACCGCACGCTCCTCGTGCTCAACAAGGTCGATCTCCTTCCGGGCGGCGCCCCGGCTTCGCTCCCCGACGACATGGTCGCGATCTCGGTCAAGACCGGGTTCGGCGTGCCGGAGCTGACGAAGCGGCTCGCCGCCATCGCCGCCGAGCGCATCGGGACGGGGCACGAGCCGGCGGTCGCGCAGGTGCGCCACCGGCGGCTCCTCGAGGCCTGCGTCGAGGACCTCGAAGCCTTTCTCGCCGGCAATCCGCACGAGATCGAGCTCAGGGCCGAGGACCTGCGGCGCGCGGCGGGGGCCCTTGGGCGCATCACGGGCCGGGTCGACGTCGAGGACGTTCTCGACGAGGTCTTCAAGCGCTTCTGCATCGGCAAGTGAACGCTCGATGCCAGTCGCCGCAACACTGACGTCATGGCCGCGAAGGCGGCCATCCACGCGGGCTTCAGCGGAAAGTCGGTCCGCAGATAGTTAGCTGACGCTGGAGCGTTGACAGTGGTCCACACGTCACCGTCGTGGTCGCGTGTCGTGGATGGCCGCCTTCGCGGCCATGACGGATTGGAGGGACACCGACGGGACCACGAAGCTCCGTGACGCGGTCTCGGGGGAGAGCTGCACGCGAATGACCGTTTCACGTGAAACGCCGTCGCAAGATCCTCCCTTGGACTTTGACCCCCGCGCACGGCTCTTGTATTGCTCGCCTCGAAATTACTGTGGCTCCCGAGATTTAGGGACATGACCCGAGGAATTTACGATGTCGATTGTCGTCGGCGGAGGCCATGCCGGCTGCGAGGCCGCGGCCGCAGCGGCGCGCATGGGCGCGGCGACGGCCCTCGTCACCCATTCGGCCGCGACCATCGGCGAGATGTCCTGCAACCCGGCCATCGGCGGGCTCGGCAAGGGGCATCTCGTGCGCGAGATCGACGCCCTCGACGGGCTCATGGGCCGGGTGGCCGACGCCGCCGGAATCCAGTTCCGCCTCCTCAACCGCTCGCGCGGCCCGGCCGTGCAGGGGCCCCGCGCCCAGGCCGACCGCAAGCTCTACAAGCGCGCCATGCAGGCGGCCATCGGCGAGACGCGCGGCCTCACCGTCGTCGAGGCGGCGGTCGAGGACCTCCTCGTCACGGACGGTCGAGTTGTAGGGGTCGTGCTCGCGGACGGTTCCGCCCTCCGGGCCGGGGCCGTGGTGCTCACCACCGGCACGTTCCTCAACGGCCTCATCCACATGGGCGAGACGAAGATCCCGGCCGGCCGCGTCGGCGAGGCGCCGGCGCGCGGGCTATCGACTCGCCTCTACGGGCTCGGGCTCCGCATGGGCCGGCTCAAGACCGGCACGCCGCCGCGCCTCGACGGGCGCACCATCGACTGGGACGGTCTCGAGCAGCAGCCGGGCGACGACGATCCGGTGCCGTTCTCGTTTCTGACCGAGAGGATCGCGACGCCGCAGGTCGCCTGCGCGATCACGACGACTACGGCGGCGACCCACGACATCATCCGCGCCAACCTCCATCGCTCGCCGATGTATTCGGGGCAGATCGAGAGCCGCGGGCCACGCTATTGCCCGTCGATCGAGGACAAGATCGTGCGGTTTTCCGACCGCGCCGCCCACCAGATCTTTCTCGAGCCCGAGGGCCTCGACGATCCGACCGTCTATCCGAACGGCATCTCGACGTCGCTCCCCGCCGAGGTGCAGGAAGCGTTCGTGCGCACAATGCCGGGGCTCGAGCGGGTGACGATCAACCGGCCGGGCTACGCGATCGAGTACGACTACGTCGACCCGCGCGAGCTCACCCCGGCGCTCGAGGTGAAGCGGCTCCGCGGGCTGTTCCTCGCCGGGCAGATCAACGGCACCACAGGTTACGAGGAGGCGGGCGCCCAGGGGCTCGTCGCCGGCATCAACGCGACGTTTCGTGCCGCCGGCGACGCCCGCGAGCTCGTCGTCTCGCGGGCCGAGGGCTACCTCGGCGTCATGATCGACGACCTCGTCACGCGCGGGGTCACCGAGCCCTATCGCATGTTTACCTCGCGCGCCGAGTTCCGCCTGCGCTTGAGGGCGGACAATGCCGATCAGCGGCTCACCCCGCGCGGCCTGGCGTTAGGCTGCGTCGGGACGGTACGCGCGGTGGCGTTCTCGGCTCGCGCCAAGGCGCTCGAACTTGGGACCCAGCAGTTGAGCGGTCTCTCGCTGACGCCGACGGAAGCCGCGCGCCACGGCATCGAGATCAACCGGGACGGGCGCCGCCGCTCCGCTTTCGAGCTGCTCGCCTATCCCGATGTCGACCTTGCGCGCCTCGCCTCGATCTGGCCGGAGCTCGGCGCGCTCGCGCCGGATATCGCCCGGCAGCTCGAGATCGACGCCCGCTACGCGCCCTACGTCTCGCGCCAGAACGAGGATGTCGCTCTCCTCGACCGGGAGCAGGCCGTGCGCATCCCTGCCGGGTTCGACTATACAACTCTGCCGAGCCTCTCCGGCGAGCTGCGCCAGAAGCTCGACTTGTATCGGCCCTCGACGCTGGCCCAGGCCGGGCGGATCGAGGGCATGACGCCGGCCGCCCTCATGGTGCTGCTCGCAAGCCTGAGGAAGCCCGCGGCCCGGCAGAGCGCCTGATGGCGCCCCCGGCGGCGAAGCTCGAGATCACCACTCCGGAGGCGTTTGCAGCGGCGTTCTCTGTTTCACGTGAAACGATCGATCGCTTAGCCACTTACGAGGATTTGCTCAGACGCTGGCAGCGGGCGGTGAACCTCGTCGCGCCGAGCACGCTCGACAGCATCTGGCAGCGCCACTTCGCCGATTCGGCCCAGCTCCTTGCCCTTGCTCCCGAGACCGCCGAGCGATGGGTCGATCTCGGGTCGGGTGGCGGGTTTCCGGGCCTCGTGCTCGCCATTCTGCTCAAGGAGCGCGGGCACGGCCATGTCACGCTGATCGAGAGCGACAAGCGCAAGGCGGCGTTCCTCGCCGAGGTCGCCCGCAAGACCGGGGTGGCTGTGGAGATCGTGGCCGAGCGAATCGAAAAAAGCGCGACTCGCGTTAAGCTTGGCACAGTCGATGTGATCACCGCCCGGGCGCTCGCTCCGCTGCCTCGCCTGCTCGGTCTTGCGGCGCATTTATCCTCGCCGACGACGACCGGGTTATTCTTGAAGGGCAAGGACGCCGAGGCCGAGGTCCTGGAGGCGCGGAAGGAGTGGGCTTTCGAGGCGACGCTTAAGCCGAGCATGACCGAGCCGGAGGCGCGCATCGTCGTGATCCGGAATTTGCACGCGAAGACGGAGGATTGATCCCGTGAGCGCTACCAGCGGAGCTTCAGGGCTCAGGGTTCTCGCCATTGCCAACCAGAAGGGCGGCGTCGGCAAGACGACGACGGCAATCAATCTCGGCACGGCGCTCGCCGCCATCGGCGAGCGCGTGCTCGTGATCGACCTCGATCCGCAGGGCAATGCGTCGACGGGCTTGGGCGTTACGCCGGACGCGAGGCCGAAGACGTCGTTCGACGTGATGACGGGTGCGGCCTCGATCGCGGAGTCGGCCGTGCTCACCGCCGTGCCCGGGCTCTACATTGTCCCCGCAAATTCCGATCTCGTCGGTCTCGAGACCGACCTCATGGCCGACGCCAACCGCCCCTTCAAGCTCAAGGACGCCGTCGGCGGGCTCGTCGGACACATACGCGCGCGCCCCTCCGAGCCGCAGTTCACCTACGTTCTCGTCGATTGTCCGCCGTCGCTCAATCTGTTGACCCTCAACGCGCTCTCCGCGGCCGATGCCGTCCTCGTCCCCGTGCAATGCGAGTTCTTCGCGCTCGAAGGCATCTCCCAGCTCAAGGAGACCATCGATCAGATCCGCGCGACGCTCAATCCGCGCCTCGAGATCCAGGGCGTGGTGCTCACCATGCACGACGCGCGGACGAGCCTGTCGAGGGAGGTCGCGACTGAAGTGCGCGCCTTCTTCGGCTCCAAGGTCTACGAGTTCGTCATCCCGCGCAATACGCGCGTCGCCGAGGCGCCCTCGCACGGCAAGCCGATCCTGCTCTACGACTACGACTGCGCGGGAAGCCAAGCCTACATCCGCCTCGCGACCGAGATCATCGAGCGAGAGCGCCAGAACAAAGCCGCATGATTGCGGCGTAGCGTGCATCGACGAAGCGAAAGAAGGAATTAGGACGTCATGAATGCGCCCGTGCAAAAGAGCCGGCTAGGCCGGGGGTTGGCGTCGCTGATCGGCGAGCCGACGGCGGCGGCGCCGATCCTTCCCGCGGAGGGCGAGCAGCGCCTTGTTCCGATCGAGCAGCTGAAGAGCAGCAAGCTCAATCCACGCCGCGATTTCAGCGAGGCCGAGCTCGGCGAGCTCGCCGACTCGATCCGCACGAAGGGCCTCGTGCAGCCGATCATCGCTCGACCCCATCCCGAGGCTGTGGGGCTCTACGAGATCGTCGCCGGCGAGCGGCGCTGGCGCGCGGCGCAGAAGGCGGGGCTGCGCTCCATCCCCGTCATCGTGCGCGAGCTTGCCGACAAGGAGGTCCTCGAGCTCGCGATCATCGAGAACGTGCAGCGCACGGACTTGAACGCAATCGAGGAGGCGTCCGGCTATCGCGAGCTCGTCGAGCGCTTCGGCTACAGCCAGGAGCAGCTCTCCGAGATCATCGGCAAGAGCCGCAGCCACGTCGCCAACACGCTGCGCCTCCTGAAGCTCCCCGATTCGGTGCAGAGCCTCGTGCAGAGGGGCAAGCTCACGGCGGGGCACGCGCGCGCCCTCGTCGGGCGCGTCGACGCCGAGCTGCTCGCCAGGCGCATCATCGAGCAGGACATGAACGTGCGCGAGGTCGAGGCGCTCGTCCAAGGCGGCGGCGCGGCGGACGAAAGCCAAGGCACGCGCAAGCCGCGCGAGAAGGATCCCGACACGCGCGCGTTCGAGAAGGAGCTGACCGACACCCTCGGCCTTAAGGTTGAGATCAAGCGCGGCTCAGGCGAGAGTGGCCATCTCGTCATCAAGTATGGCAACTATGATCAGCTGGACTACATCCGGCTGAGGCTGGTCGGCGTGCCCGGCGGATAAAACTCCGCGGCGTCAGAGGAAAACCGGTCTCTTGACGCGGCATTCGCCGCCCTGCATTGGTGGCGGCAACGGCGGAGGGCTCCGCCGCAGGTGCTTTCATGAGCGATGTCCTCGACCGGCTGGCGGCGACCATTCGCGCCCGCCGGGCAGAGCTGCCCGACAAATCCTATACGCGCCGCCTCCTCGACGCGGGCCCTGAGCAGTGCGCGAAGAAGCTCGGCGAGGAAGCAGTCGAGACAGTCATCGCCTGCGTTCGCGAGAGCGACGAGGCGCTCACGGCCGAGGCGGCGGACCTCATCTATCACCTGCTCGTGGCTCTCGAGTTCGCGGGGAATAGCGTTCGCCGACGTTCTCGCGGTCCTCGACCAGCGGTCCGGCATCTCGGGCCTCGCGGAAAAGGCGTCGCGCGGCGGCGCCGGAGGTCGAACATGAGCACGAAGCACGCTCCGACCGATATCGAGCGCGGCACGCGGGGCGGGGGCCGCGGTTCGATCACGGCCGATCTCCAGTTTTCGCCCTACCGCACGTTCTCGCGCGCCGAATGGGCGAGACTGCGCGCCGACACGCCGATGACTCTCGAGGCGCAGGAGCTCGAGCAGCTGTCGGGCCTGATCGAGGAACTCTCCGTCGACGAGGTCGAGGAGATTTATCTCCCGCTGTCGCGCCTCCTCAATCTCTACGTCGCCGCCTCCCAGCGGCTCCACGCCGTCACCTCGACGTTCCTCGGGCGCGCCGACTGCAAGGTGCCGTTCATCATCGGCGTCGGGGGATCGGTGGCGGCGGGCAAGAGCACGACGGCGCGCGTCTTGAAGGCGCTTCTCGCCCGCTGGCCGGACCATCCGCGCGTCGACCAGATCACGACCGACGGGTTCCTGTTGCCGAACATGGAGCTCGAGCGGCGCAAGCTGATGGAGCGCAAGGGGTTCCCCGAGAGCTTCGATACGACCCGCCTTATGAACTTTCTTCACGACGTGAAATCGGGGAAGGAGCGCGTCGAGGCGCCCGTCTACTCGCATTTCCACTACGACATCCTGCCCGCGCAAAAGCAGGTGATCGAGCGCCCCGATATTCTCATCGTCGAGGGTTTGAACGTGCTGCAGGCCGCGCGCCTTCCCCGCGACGGGGAGGCCATTCCCTTCGTCTCGGATTTCTTCGACTTCTCGATCTACATCGACGCGGAGCCGGCGGTCATTCAGGACTGGTACGTCGACGCGGTTCATGCGGTTGAGAAGCACGGCTTTCCGCGACCCGGCAGCCTATTTCCATCGCTACGCGAGCCTTTCCCACGACAACGCCCTCGCGCGCGCCCTCGACATCTGGCGCACGATCAACATGAAGAACCTCGAGGAGAACATTCTGCCGACGCGCCAGCGCGCGCGCCTCATTCTCCGCAAGGCGGCCGATCACCGCGTGCACTCTGTCTCGCTGCGCAAGCTCTGAAAGCCGGCCTTGCAAAAAAAGAAGGCCGCTTGGGGAGCGGCCTCAAGGTGCATGATCTAGGTTGTCGTGGAACTAATGCAGGGTCTTGTGGACGTCCGTACCCGGAGCACACAACGCAAAGGCGCACTTGTTAAGCTCGCACTGGTGCTTCAACGCCGCCGCGACATAGGGCGCACGCAGGACGCTCTCGAAAGCGCGAATTTGGACTTCGAGCGTGGTGGCGATGGCGCTGATGCTGACCCCGAGCCAGGCGGCCAGCCAGCGGTTCCGATCTTCATCGGCAGAGCCTACTAAGGCGAGCGGGCCGACGGCCGATCTCGGCGCCTGCCGGGGTTCGAAAGAGCGCCTTTTTCCGGCGGAGCCGTTCTCGGGCCTTGCGGATGCAAGTGTCTCGCGGAGGGGCGCACGGGCGGAGCGGGCATTCGGGCGGCGGGCTTCCTGGGGGACGGCGGCGAAGCGAAGCTTGTCGCGCAGGCGCCGGATCGTCGAGGGATCGGAGATGCCGATCGCCTTGATCGCGGTCGTCGGCCTCATGCCGGCATTCGCGGCCATGACGCGGCGGATCGCGTCGAGGTGGACGTGATCGTCGAGACCGCTGCCTCTTGGCCGTCCGCGGCGGGCTCTTTCGACAGTCATGCCAATTCCCTTGAACACGCGATTCGATAATTAAGAGAATTAAGAAGTTTCGGGAGAATTCCAAGGAGAAAAAATGCCGAAGAAAGGATATTAAATAGCCAGAATGCAAATGTTGCGGAATTGCCAGGATTGAATTGTATATCACGCCGGCGAAATTGCGCGTGTTGTAGAGAGCCGCGGCAGGAAAATCGAGGGCCAGATTGCGATTTTCAGGAAATGAAACCCCGCATGCGGGCAAGGTGCGAAAGCCTGGCCTCGGGACGGGCGCCGATATAACTTATGATCTCGGCCGCGGCGAAGCTTCCGAGCTTGCCTGCCGTCTCCAGGTCGCGGCCCGTCGCCAAGCCGTAGAGAAATCCGGCGGCGTAGAGGTCGCCGGCGCCCGTGGTGTCGATCACCTTGCGGACCGGCTCGGCGGCAATCTCAATAGTTTCCCCTTTGGAGACGATAACGGAGCCCTTTTCGCTCCGCGTCAGCACGGCGAGGGACGTATCCTCGACGACGTGGCGCAGGACCTCGTCGAAACTCGACGTCTCGTAGAGCGCGGTGATTTCGCTTTCGTTGGCAAAAAGGATATCGATGCCGGAGCGAATGAGATTGAGAAACTCGGCGCGGTGGCGATCGACGCAGAAACTGTCGGAAAGGGTCAGGGCGACTTTGCGACCGGCCGCAGCGGCAATCCCTGCGGCCTGATGAAATGCCGCTTTCGCCTCGGGACGGTCGAAGAGATAGCCTTCGAGATAGACGTAGCTCGAGTTTCGAATGAGCTCCGGATCGACCTCGCCGTGATCGAGATCGGTGCTGATGCCGAGAAAGGTGTTCATCGTCCGCTGGCCGTCGGGAGTGACAAGAATGAGAGAGCGCGAGGTCGGCGCCTTGCCGTTGACGGGGGGCGTCTCGAAGGCGACTCCGGCGGCGCGGATGTCATGGCGAAAGATGCGGCCGAACTCGTCCTCCGCCACCTTGCCGATGAAGGCGGCCCGGCCGCCGAATGAGGCGACGCCGACCATCGTATTGGCCGCCGATCCGCCCGAGATCTCGATGCCCGGGCCCATGGCGCCGTAGATCTGCGACACCGTCGCGGCGTCGACGAGACGCATGTGGCCCTTGAGAGCGCCATGCTTGGCGAGAAATGCCTCGTCGCAGCGTCCCAGGATATCGACGATGGCATTGCCGATACCGACAACGTCGTAGCGAGCTGTGCTCATGGGTCCCCTCCGATCCGGGGGCAGGCAACTATAGGCGGGGCGAGAATGCAAGCAAAGGCGGCGCTCCTACCGGCTGGTGGAGACTTGGCCCCGCGCCTCGGACAGCCGCGCTAGCGCGAGGAGGAGGCGTTCGGCGAGCGGCTCTTCGATGGCACTCGCGAGACGCGCCTCGCGCGCGACGGAGGCGATGCGGCGCATGGCGTCGTCAAGACGCGCGCCCGACCAGGCTCGGCATTGGGCGGCAAAGGCGTCCTTCTGCTTGAAATGGAGCGGGGGGCGCAGCTGGCGCAGCGCCTCGTCGAGCGACTGGCCGCGGTCGAGCGCGGTCCGCACGCGGTGCAGGCGCTGGAAATAGCGCTGCGTTGCCAGAATGATCGCCTGCGGGCTTTCCCCCGACGCTACGGCGCGCGTGCATTCGGCGACGGCCCGGGCGCCATCTCCCGACGCGGCAGCGCCGTAGACGCGCTCGAGACGCGAGCTCGGACGCATCGCCGACGATCGCCTCGACGTCGGCAACGGTGATCTCGGATCTTCCGGCAGCGTAGAGCGCAAGCTTCTCGATCTCGCCGCGCGAGAGGGCGCGGTCGGCCCCAAGACGGGCAACGAGCGTCTCTTTTGCCTCGCGCGAGATGGCAAGGCCAGCCGCGCCGAGCACCTCGCGCACGAGGAGGTCGAGATCGGACGCGGCGTCCGCGTAGCAGGGCACGGCCGCCGCCGCCGGCGATTTCTCGAACAGCGCGCGGAGTGCGTCGTCGGGCTTGAGATTGCCGGCCTCGACGATGAGAAGGCCCTCGAGTGCTCCCTCCTCGATCAGCGGCTTCAAGAGCGCGGCCGAGACCCGGCGCCCCGCGGTCGCGCGGACGACCTTGCGGCCGCCGAACATGGAAACCGTCTTGAGCTCGATCGCAAGACGGTCGGGATCGTTGTCGAGATCGGCGTCATCGAGGCGCAGAATATCTCCGCCGTGGCGGGCGGCGTAGGCGGCGGCGAGCCGCTGCGCGCGCTCGAGAACGAGGCCGGGATCGGTGCCGTAGAGCAGGATTGCCGGCGACGTGATCTCGGGGGACGAGAGAAAGGCCTGGGCCTGATGGGCCTTAACAGCGACCATCGCTGTCAGGCATTCTCGCTGGCAAGGAAAGCCGAAATACGCGCCCTCAGGTCCTCGCTGAGCGTCTTGGCCGCCCTGTTCTCCGCGTCCTGGCGTGCGCGCACATTGGCAAAAATGGAGGAGAACCTCTCGAAGCCGGCCCGCGCGTAGCTGGTGCCCGTCAGCACGACCGACTTGTCCGAGAGGCGTACGAGCTGAAATTGGGCGTCGAGGTTATAGACGTTGGCCTGTGCATCGCCGTCGATCTGAACGAGCGTCGAGGAAACGCTCTCGCGAATGGCGACCTCGAGGCGGTGGGACGGCGGGCCGCATTGCCGCCGCCCGTCGAAAGGAAGATGAACTCGTTGCGGATGCGCTGGCCGACGCGGCCGGGGATCTGGGTCATCTCGACCCGAGCCAGTTTCTCGTCGACCTGCGCGCCGATGCCGGCCGAGCCGTAGAGTGGGCGGAACCCGCTGTTGCCGCACGCGGCGAGAAGGGGTCCTGTGGCGGTCAGCGCAAGAACGAGCTTGAGCGCCGAGCGCCGCGTCACGGCACCCTTGCTGCCCAGGACCTCGCCGCTTGAACCCATGGCTTCGACCGCCTCAGGCAACGACATTTACAATCCTTTGCGGCACCACGATGATCTTCTTGGCCGGACGGCCCTCGAGGGCCTTGAGTACGCTTTCCAGTCGCAGCGCCGCAGCCTCGATGTCCTCCCTGGCAGCATTGCGTGCCACGGTAATCTCATCGCGCCTTTTCCCGTTCACCTGTACGGCAATGGTCACGCAATCGTCAACGAGCAAGGCCGCCTCGGTCGCGGGCCAAGGCTGATTGGCGAGCAATGTGTTGTATCCGAGCCGCGCCCAGCATTCCTCCGCGAGATGCGGCATCATCGGTCCGATCATCTGAACCAATATCTCGGCGCCTTCGCGTAGCGCCCAATCGAGACCTTTGGCTTGCTTGCCTAGAGCTTGAGAAAGCGCGTTCGTGAGCTCGTAAATCTGGGCGACCGCCACGTTGAACCTTAGGGCCTCGATGTTGCGGCCGACGGCGTCCAGCGTCTTGTGGGCCGCGCGGCGCAGGTCGTCTGCCGCCGGATCGAACTCCGCCGGCTTCACCGCGCCCTTGACCGCCCCCTTCTCGGCAATGTCGTCGACGAGCCGCCAGACGCGCTGGATGAAGCGGCCGGCGCCCTGGACGCCCGCCTCCGTCCAGATCACGTCGCGCTCGGGCGGGCTGTCGGACAGCATGAACCAGCGGGCGCAGTCGGCGCCCCAGTGGACGATGATGTCGTCGGGGTCGACGAGGTTCTTTTTCGACTTCGACATCTTCTCGATCGAGCCGATGACGGCAGGCTCGCCGGTCGCTATCTCGATCGCCGTGCGCGTGTCGCCCGCGGTCTCGACCCGCACTTCCGAGGGCAAGAGCCAGCCGCCGGCGGGCGACTTATAGGTCTCGTGGGTGACCATGCCCTGAGTGAAAAGGGCCGCGAACGGCTCGCGCAGGTTCTTGGTGACGTGGCCGGTGTCCGCCATCGCCCGATAGAAGAAGCGCGAGTAGAGGAGATGCAGGATCGCGTGCTCGATGCCGCCGATGTACTGGTCCACCGGCAGCCAATAGGCGGCGGCGCCCTTGTCGACGGGCGCCTCGGCGTCGGGCGCCGTGAAGCGGACGTAGTACCAGGAGCTGTCGACGAAGGTGTCCATGGTGTCGGTCTCGCGCCGCGCGGGCGCGCCGCACTTGGGGCAGTCGACGTACTTCCACGTCGGGTGGCGGTCGAGGGGATTGCCCGGCTTGTCGAAGGTCGCGTCCTCGGGGAGCCTCACCGGGAGGTCGGCATCGGGAACCGGCACGACGCCGCACGTCTCGCAATGAATGACGGGGATCGGGCAGCCCCAATAGCGCTGGCGCGAGATGCCCCAGTCGCGCAAGCGGTAGTTCACCTTGCGCCGCCCGACGGGACGGCCGTCGAGCCTTTCCTTCTCGAGCCGCTTGGCGACGGCCTCGAACGCCTTCTCGGTCGAGAGGTCGTCGAGAAAGCGCGAGTTGATCATGATCCCCTCGCCCAGGTAGGCCCCTCCGCCGAGGCTGAACGTCTCGATGCTCTCGTCGGCGGGCATGACGACGGGGATGATCGGGAGGCCGTATTTCGTCGCGAACTCGAAGTCGCGCTGGTCGCACGACGGGCAGCCGAAGATCGCGCCCGTGCCGTACTCCATGAGGATGAAGTTCGCGACATAGACCGGCACCAGCCAGTCCTTGTCGAACGGGTGAACGGCGCGAATGCCGGTGTCGAAGCCTTTTTTCTCCGCCGTCTCGAGCTCGGCAACCGACGTTCCCATGCGCCGGCACTCCTCGCAGAACTCGGCGAGCGCCGAATTTTTCTCCGCCGCGGCCTTGGCGAGGGGATGGTCGGGCGCGATCGCGAGGAAGGAGGCGCCGAACAGCGTGTCGGGGCGCGTGGTGAAGATCTCGACTTCGGTCTCACCGGCGGGCGCGGAGGCCTTATCGAGCGCCCAGCGGACGAGGAGGCCTTCCGAGCGGCCGATCCAGTTCGCCTGCATGAGGCGCACCTTCTCGGGCCACTTGTCGAGGGTGGCGAGGGCCTCGAGCAGCTCGTCGGCATAGGCTGTGATCTTGAAGAACCACTGGGTAAGCTCGCGCTGCTCGACGAGCGCGTGCGAGCGCCAGCCGCGGCCATCGATCACCTGCTCGTTGGCGAGCACGGTTTGGTCGACCGGGTCCCAGTTGACCTTCGAGGACTTGCGGTAGGCGAGGCCCTTCTTGAGGAGGTCGAGGAACAGCCTCTGCTGCTCCGCGTAATAGGCCACGTCGCAGGTGGCGAGCTCACGGTCCCAGTCAAGCGAGAGGCCCATGGAGCGCAGCTGGGCCTTCATGGCGGCGATGTTGGCGTAGGTCCACGCGGCGGGATCGGTCTTGCGCTCGATGGCGGCGTTCTCGGCCGGCATGCCGAAGGCGTCCCAGCCCATGGGATGGAGCACGTTGAAGCCCTTTGCGCGCTTGTAGCGGGCAAAGACGTCGCCCATCGTATAGTTGCGCACGTGCCCCATGTGGATGCGCCCCGAGGGGTAGGGGAACATCTCGAGGACATAGGCCTTCGCACGTGGATCGTCGTTCAAGGCCCGGAAAATATTGGCTTTTTCCCAGGCGTCTTGCCAGTGCTTCTCGCGCACGGGGGCGTTGTAGCGTTCGGTTGCCATGGAGGCGTGAGGTGCTCTTGAGCGTTAGGATTTCGGGCTCGTACTCAGCCTGAAAGGGACCGGTGGGTCAAGGCGCAGGCCTAGCCGGCAGCCCTGCAAGGAGCGGGATCATCGGTATGACCGCGGCGAGGGCGGCATATAGCGTCCAATTCATTGACGCACAATCATTGACATTTGTTTGTGCACATATGCTGGACACATGTCGCACTCGCCGTGTGACCTATAGTGCGAATACCCGTCCAGAATTTGGACACATGGCGGTTGTCATGTCGCCAAGCCAAATTCGCGACATGTCTGGACACAACCCAGCCAAAGTCAGGACCCCAGCCGCCCCTACAACGACCTGCCCATGCTGCCGCCGAGCCGTGGAGGTCGAGACACGCAGCGGTCTGAAGAAGTGCGTCGCGGCCCGCCCGCGCTCGCCGACCTGCGGCCGCCGGCCACTTCATCCCGGACCAGGACTGTGCTGATCAACACCATTCCCCTTGCTCGAGGCCAAGGACAGCTCGGAGATCGAGAACATCGTGACGACCAATGACAGGTTGTTCCGCGACGCCAACGTCGACGACAGCGAGGCCGACCCCGCCACCAAGGAGACGCGCCGCTACCGCGCGGCCCTCCTCACCGGCTACGAGAACTCCGCAGTCGTCCCTTGACGACCAACACGGCAACGGGATTTGCAGGGCAATCACGGGCATCGAATCTGACGTCCGCAAGACCCGGGCACCATCTTCGCGAATCGGCCATAGGGCAGAGTCATTTATACTCCCCCCGAGGGCGAGGCGCTCTTGCGGGCGACATTCGCGAACTGGGAGAAATTCCTGCACGACGCCAGCGGAAATCGATCCGCTCATTCGGATGGCCATCGTCCACTATCAGTTCGAGGCCATTCATCCGTTTCCGGACGGCAACGGCCGGACACGGGCGGTCGATCAACATTCTGGTCTTGATCGAGGAGGACTTCTCGACCTGCCGATCTCTACCTCAGCCGCTACATTCAACGACCATCGCAGCGACTACTATCGTCTTCTCCTCGTGTGACGTCGCACGGGGAGCTTGGGAGCCCTGGCTGCTCTACATGCTTTCGGCGGTCGAGGAGACCTCGGTCTGGACCCTGAAAAAAATCCGGGCCATCAAAGTTCTGATGGACGAGACGGTCGCTCCACGTCAGCACGGCTTTTCCCGAATTGTACAGCCGGGAGCTGGTCGAGACGATTTTCATTCAGCCCTATCCGCTCGGACCAATGATCTCGTCGCGGATGGACATGTCGGGCACCGGAAGACGGCTTCAGAAGTATCTGAAGGAGCTGGCGGGGCTCGGCGTCCTCAAGGAGGAGAAGGTAGGGCGCGACAAGATCTTCGGCTCGGAATACCTCGACACGATGTTCAGGGAGCCATTCCTTGAGCTGCGGCCGCGAGGAACGACTTCAAGCGAGGAGCGCCGCGAAAGGACGATGGAAGCGTGGCCAATGATCGACGTTGCCACCCGCCTCGCCGAGATCCGTGACCGCATCGCCTCCGCCGCCCACGCGGCCGGGCGCAAGCCGGCGGACGTGCATCTCATCGCCGTAACGAAAACGTTCGCGGCGGCGGATATTCGCCCTGTGCTTGCCGCCGGCCAGCGCCTATTTCGGCGAGAACCGCGTGCAGGAGGCCAAGGCGAAATGGCCGGCCCTGCGCGAGGAGTTCCGCGATCTCGAGCTGCACCTGATCGGCCCGCTGCAGTCGAACAAGGCACGCGAGGCTGTCGCCCTGTTCGACGCCATCCACACCATCGACCGGCCGAAGATCGCGCGCGCCATCGCCGAGGAGCAGGCGCGCCTCGGCAAGCGGCTCAAGCTTTTCGTCGAGGTCAACACGGGCGAGGAGCCGCAGAAGGCCGGCATCCTGCCGCGCGAGGCCGAAGCCTTTGTGCGCGCGTGCCGCGACGACCTCGGCCTCGCCATTGCCGGGCTCATGTGCATTCCTCCCGTCGACGAGGAGGCGGCCGTCCACTTCGCGTTCCTCGCCAAGCTCGCGCGCGAATGCGGAGTCTCCGAGCTCAGCATGGGCATGAGCGGCGACTTCGAGACGGCGATCGCCTTCGGCGCGACCTACGTGCGCGTCGGCAGCGCGATCTTCGGCGAGCGGGTAGCCTGAGCGCCCTGCGCACACGGGTTTTCCAAAGGCGAATTTTGACGCGCGCAGCCTGAGGAATTGGGGGCAGTGCTAACTTTCAGCCAGCAAGTGATTCGGCCCCACTCAGCACGGGAGATGAGCCATGACGGCACGCGCGCTCAAGGTCGTTGACGCCCAAGCGGACGGGGCCGCCGCCGACGCGGCGCAGGAAGCTCGCGCCGAGGCGCACGAGGAGGCCAAGAAGCCGGCGAGCTCCAAGAAGCCTGGCGCCGCTCCCGCCGACGGCTGGCACCGCTTCGTCGTCGACGTGTGGATCACCAACTTCAACTTCACCGAGTTCGGCGTCTACAAGCGCTCGCGCAACAAGGCCAAGTCGCGCCAGTTCACCTCCGACATGGATATCTTCGCCGAGATCATCGAGAACGGCGAGCGCACGGGGCTCATCGGCTATCGCGAGGACCTGTGGGAGAAGGGGCAGGGCACGGATAAGCGCCTCGTCTTCAAGCTGTTCAACGAGACCGTCAACTGGCGCGCCACGATGGATCTCATGATCGGCCGGTCGCTGCAGCAGACGATCGGCGCGCGCGGCCTTCCCGTGATGACCTACTCGATCAACACGGACGAGGACGAGCACGTCATCTACCTCGAGCGCTCGGCCAACAAGTGGCCGCTTCTGCCGGAGAACTTCTCGTTCTTCCTGATCGACGCCAAGGGCAAGCCGCACTTCTACCGCCTGAAGCGCGACCTCATTTCGCTCGCCGGCGACTACGGGCTCTTCGATCACCGCGGCCGGAAGATCGGCTATCTCGACGGCAAGGTGTTCTCGATCGGCGGCAAGTGGAAGGGCCAGGTCAAGTCCGAGCACGCGAGCCGCCAGCTCCTCACCGTGCTCAAGCTGTTCGGCGGCATGATGGTGTTCAACGGCGATTGCCGCCGCCACATGCGCCGGCTGTGGAAGGACGTCATGGCGGGGAAGGTCGAGCCGGACCTCGAGCGCCAGGAGGCGGACCTCTACCGCAATCCCCGCCGCGTGCGCTAGATCGGGCGGCTCTCGAGCTAGACGCCTTGAGGCGTGGAGGTGCGGCAGGGCGGACACGGCGTTCTCCGCGAACCGTGCTAGTCTCAGAGTCGATTTGGAGGCTGGGGGGCCACCGGGTCGGTGGCGCGGGGGATGACTCTTAAAGGCTCGAACATGACGTCTGCCGCAAGCGCTTTGTGGCAGAGGCGCAATGCGGCGCTCGAGACGGCGTCGGCGCTGATCAGCGAAAAGCCCGACATGGAGGAATGGACCAAGGCCGATATCCGCCTGTTCGCCTACGCCATGGCGATCGGCCGCCGGCTCGAGCAGCTGAATTAAGCTTTCCCCTTAACGAGCTCCCGTGGAAATCGCATCAAGAAGCGCGATTTCTGCTATGCGCCTCTCATGCCCGAGCGAGGCCTCAAGGAAATTCTGCAGCGTCTTGGCATCCGCCAGGTGGAGCTGGCGCGCCTCATCGACGTGAGCCCGCGCACGGTCAGCCTTTGGGCAACCGGCGCGAGCCCTCTTCCCGGTCCCGTCGCCGCCTATCTTCGCGTGCTCGAGACGTCGGGACTTGAAGCCAAGGGCCGCGAGCTGAAGCATCTCGAGGAGCGAGCGCGCAGGCTCGATGAAGGACTCTACGGCCTCGCCTACACGGGCGAGCACGAGGGCGAGGTCGATAGCGGCGATGCCCTCGCCGTGCTCCGCAACGGCAAGATCCTGGGCTCGGACCGCTGGGGCGGCGTGTTCACCGGCAGCTACGAGTACGATGACGAAGCCCGCGTCAACCGAGTTCATGTGCGCCTCGAGGTGCCGCCCGAGGGGGTGCTGGTCACCGGGTTCGCGGCAGGGCCCAAGGGGGCCATGATCGACGTCGTCGCTTGCTTCGAGCGCGCGGCGCCGAGGACCAAGGCGACGATCGACATTGCCGGCCGTCCGGTCGACATCAAGCTCACCTATCTCGGGCCGGTCCCCAATTGAGGGACGGCAAGGTCGAGCCATGACAGGCGGAAGGACGACAGCGTCGCGCCGGGTGTTGCTTGGGCAGGTCACTGGCGCGCACGGAATTCGCGGCGAGGTTGTCGTCAAGAGCTACGCGGCTCTGCCCGAGGACATCGGCGCCTACGGCGCCCTCGGCGACGAGGCGGGCAGCCGTCAGTTCGAGCTCAAGGTCGTCCGCGTGACGCCGAAGGGCGTCATCGCGCGCATCAAGGGGGTGGACACGAGGACGGCCGCCGAGGCGCTGAAGGGGATGAAGCTCTATGTTGCGCGCGACCGGCTTCCGGAGCCGGCGGCCGGCGAATACTACCACGCGGACCTGATCGGCCTCGCCGTCGTCGATCCCGCGGGCGCAGTGCTCGGCGAGGCGGCGGCCGTCTTGAATTTCGGCGCCGGCGACCTGCTCGAGGTTCGCCGCGCCGGCACGGACGAGACGGCGCTCGTCCCCATGACGACCGACTTCGTGCGCGAGGTGGACATCGCCGCGGGCCGGATCGTCGTCGTCCTACCTGCCGACGAAGCGGACAAAGACGACTAGTTTCCTTTCAAAGATCAATCGGCTCGGCCTTGCTCCTTCACCCTCCCCTCGACGGGGAGGGTGGCGCCTGAAAGGCGCCGGGTGGGGTGGCGACCTTGGAGCATCCGCTGGATTTGTTCCTCCAAGATCGTCCCCCCACCCCTATCCCCTCCCCGCGAGGGGGAGGGGAACTAGGTGATCAGGTCTGGCGGATTGGGCTAGGCCATCTCGCCCTTGAGGAGGCGCGGGCGCTCGCCGGTCTCGCCCGCCGCCTCGGCGACGAAAAAGCTCTTGAGGCCCGGCATGCGGTCGACAAGGCCGAGGCCGAAATCGCGCGCCGCCCGCAAGAGAGCCGCGTCGTTCGAGAACAACCGGTTGAGCCCGTCGAAGGCGGCGGCCGAGACGGCCGAATCGAAGCGGCGCCAGCGCTCGTAGCGCAGCAGCGCCTCGTGATCCCCCGGCGCGAGACCGAGCCGCACGGCGTCCGCGATCACCTCCGTCAGCGCCGCTACGTCGCGCAGCGCGAGGTTGAGGCCCTGGCCTGCAATCGGGTGCACGCCGTGCGCCGCATCGCCGACGAGGGCGAAACGGGGCGCGACATAGCTGCGCGCCAAGTGCATCTCGAGCGACCAGCTCTGGCGCGGCCCGGCGAGGGTAATGGTGCCGAGACGTCCGCCGGCTCGCTTCTCGACCTCGGCCAGGAACGCATCGTCGTCGAGCGCGAGGATGCGCGAGGCTTCGGTCGTGGCTTCGCTCCACGTGACGCACGAGCGGCTCTCCCGGCCGTCCGGTGTCTTGAGCGGGAGCAGCGCGAACGGGCCTCCCGGCAGGAAGTGCTGGACCGCGCGCCCGCCATGGGGGCGATCATGAGCGATGGTCGTGACGATCCCCGTCTGGCCGTCGTTCCAGGCGACAATTTTGATCCCGGCCGCGTCCCTCAGCCGCGAGCGCCGCCCGTCGGCGGCGACGAGAAGTTGCGCCCGGAGCCGCCCCCCCGACGCGAGCTCGAGCTCAGCGCCCGCAGCAGTCGCGGCAGATCCCGTCACTTCGTCAGGCGCGAGCAGCGTGATCGAAGGGTCGGCGGCAACCGTGTCGAGGAGCGCTGCGAACAGCGCGTCGCTCGGCACGATCCACGACGCGGGCTCTCCGTCCGCGAGCAGGTTCTCGTATGTGAGCAGCACCGGGCGGACGCCGGCATCGAGCGAGGAATCGGTAATCTCGATCTCGGTTACGGCCTGTGCGCGCTCAGCTATCCGGGGCCAGAGGCCGAGCACGTCGAGCATGCGGCGTGAGGACGAGGAGAGCGCAAAGGCGCGGACATCCAATCCCTCGGCGTGCTGCGGCAGCCGGCGGTCGACGAGCGCAATTCGCAAGGACCCGTCAAGGGAGGTGGCGAGGGCGCGCGCAAGGGCGAGCCCGGCATAGCTCGCGCCCGAGATGACGATGTCGAACGGCTCGTGGCTGTCTCGCTCACGCATGGGGGCTTCGCTTCGTCGTCGAGCCGGGCTCGCGAGCTTGACAGGTTTGCCGTCGAGAGCCCAATCGGTTGGCGCCATCGATACCACCAGACGCGACAGGAGTGCCATGCCGACCGACACGCACGAGGTAGCCCCGGCGACGAAAGCGCTCCTCGATCTTCTCGACCTCCTCGATCTCGAGCCCCTCGATCAGAACCTGTTCCGGGGCTCGAGCCCCAAGGAAGGCTGGCAGCGCGTCTACGGCGGCCAGGTGCTGGGGCAGGCCCTCGTCGCGGCGGCGCGCACGATGGAGGAGCCGCGGCCCGTCCATTCGCTCCATGGCTACTTCCTTCTTCCCGGCGACCCCGCGCACCCGATCATCTACGAGGTCGAGCGCACGCGCGACGGGGCGAGCTTCAGCACGCGGCGCGTCAAGGCCATTCAGAACGGACGGATCATCTTCACGATGGCCACCTCGTTCCACAGGGCCGAGGAGGGCTTCGACCACCATTCGGAGATGCCGGACGTGCCGCCGCCCGAGGCCTTGCCGAGCGCGCGAGAGCTGATGGCCCGGCTGATCGATACGCTGCCCGACAACATGCGCAGCTATTGGCTGCGCGAGCGGCCGATCGACATGCGCCCCGTCGACGTCTCGCGCTATCTCGGGCGCGACAAGCAGCGGCCCGTCCAGCACATCTGGATGCGCGCCAACGGCGCTCTGCCGGACGATCCGAAGCTGCACCAGGCCGTGCTCGCCTATGCCTCGGACTTCACGCTCCTCGACACCGCCCTCATCGCCCACGGCAAGCTTCTTTTCGACAACGACGTTCAACTCGCCAGCCTCGATCACGCGCTTTGGTTCCACCGTCCGTTCCGCGCCGATGAGTGGCTCCTCTATGCTCAGGACAGCCCGAACGCCTTCGCCGCCAGGGCCTTCTGCCGCGGGAGCTTCTTCGATCGAAGGGGGCGTCTCGTCGCCTCCGCGGCCCAGGAGGGATTGGTCCGGCAACGAGAGACGCAGTTCATGCTCAAATAGCGAGCATTTCTGCCGAATTGCACAGAGCTTGGGCAGTGCGACTGCCCTTGTTCGGGTCCCGCCAACGGGCCCTCTCACAATAATGCTGGGATTTCAGACCGATAGCAAACAGCGGTCAGGTTGGCACAGGTCTTGACTCCGTTTTGACCGGTAGCTGCCGAGGACCGGCAGACGCATTGAGGAGGTCTGTCTGCCCGCCGGCGCCCGCGCATGGTGGGCCGGACACAACAAAGGGGGTGCTCGTATGAAATTGATCACCGCGATTATCAAGCCCTTCAAGCTGGAGGAGGTGCGCCAAGCCCTGACCGATATCGGGCTCCAGGGTATGACGGTCACCGAGGTCAAGGGATACGGCCGCCAGAAGGGTCACACCGAGATCTATCGCGGCGCCGAATACGCCGTGAGCTTTCTGCCGAAGATCAAGATCGAAGTCGTCGTGGCGACGGGTCAGGTCGATAAGGCGATCGAGGCGATCGTGAAGTCGGCCAAGACGGGGCAAATCGGGGACGGGAAGATCTTCGTGTCCACGATCGACCACACGTTGCGCATCCGCACCGGTGAATCCGACGATGCGGCGCTCTGAGCAAATGCGGCACAAGACCAATCACAGGGAAAACGAGGGAGTATCGGAAATGAAGCTGACTTCGATGTTGCGAGGCGCCGGCGTTTTGGGGATCGCCGCTGCGCTAGCATGCCTGGCCGAGCCGGCGCTCGCTGCGCCGACGGTCGACAAGGGCGATACCGCGTGGATGATGACCTCCAGCGCGCTGGTCCTTTTGATGACCATCCCGGGCCTTGCGCTGTTCTACGGCGGCCTGGTGCGCACCAAGAACATGCTGTCGATGATGATGCAGGTCTACGCCACGGTTTGCCTCGTGGTCGTGATCTGGGCCCTCTATGGATACAGCATGGCCTTCACCAACGGCGGAGCGTTGAACGACTACGTCGGCGGTTTCTCCAAGGTCTTCCTGGCCGGGGTCGACTACAACTCCCTCGCAGTGACGTTCACCAACAACGTCTCGATTCCCGAGTACGTCTACATCTGCTTCCAGATGACGTTCGCGGCCATCACGCCGGCCCTCATCGTGGGAGGTTTCGCCGAGCGCATGAAGTTCTCGGCTCTCTTCGTTTTCATCGGCCTGTGGGTCACGTTCATCTATTTCCCCATCGCCCACATGGTCTGGTACTGGGGCGGTCCGGATGCCTGGGGTGCCGCAGCCAAAGCGCTCGCCGACGCCGGCGGGCCGGATAACGCCGAGGCCAAGGCCGCGTTCGACCTCGCCATGCTCGATGCGGGCAAGGTGTTCCAGTGGGGCGCCATTGACTTCGCGGGCGGCACCGTCGTCCACATCAACTCGGGCATCGCCGGTCTGGTCGGCGCGCTCATCGTCGGCAAGCGCGTCGGGTACGGCCGCGAGGCGATGCCGCCACATTCGCTGACCTTGGCCATGGTCGGCGCCGCACTGCTGTGGGTCGGTTGGTTCGGGTTCAATGCCGGCTCGAATCTCGAGGCTACCGGCACCGCGACGCTTGCCATGATCAACAGCTTCGTCGCCACCGCTGCGGCGGGTCTCGCGTGGATGTTCGCCGAGTGGATCGCCAAAGGTAAGCCCTCGGCCCTCGGCCTCATCTCCGGTGTCGTTGCCGGTCTCGTCGCCATCACGCCGGCGTCGGGCTTCGCCGGACCCATGGGTGCAATCGTCCTCGGCCTCGTTGCAGGCGTCGTGTGCTTCATCTTCGCCACGGCCGTGAAAAACGCCATCGGCTTCGATGACAGTCTCGACGTGTTCTCGGTCCACTGCGTCGGCGGCATCATCGGTGCGCTCGGCACCGGCCTTCTGGTCAACCCCGACTTCGGGGGCACGGGCATCCTCGACTACGTGTCGAAGCCCGGGGAAGCCGTGACCGCCCCCTATGACATGGCCTTCCAGATGACAGCGCAGGCCAAGGCCGTCCTCACGACCCTGCTCTGGTCGGGCATAGGCTCGGCGATCCTGTTCAAGATCGTCGATATCCTGATCGGGCTGCGTCCGGAGACCGATCGGGAGCGCGAGGGTCTCGACATCACCGATCACGGCGAGCGCGCCTACAACTACTGAGAAACACGGGAGCCCGCCGCGCAGAATGCGGCGGGCTCGATCACGGCATCGTCTCCCGAGCACGCGTCTTCCCCTAGACGTGCTCCCAACTGGCCCGGAACTTCTGAGTTCCGGGCCTTTTTTTGACTGCTCAGACGCCGAGCCGGACGATCGCGCGACGGCCGAGCAGCGCAAGCACGCGCTTGAGATCGGCCCGTCTCAAAGCGACGCAGCCCTCCGTCGGCGCAAGTCCTTCCCTGGCGACGTGCATGAAGACGGCGCTGCCACGGCCCCGCACGCGCGGCCGCTCGTTGTAGGAAAGGACAATGAGCATGTCGTAGAGGCCGTCGTCGCGCCACAGGCGCTCGGCGCTCGCAGGATAGGGAATCGCGACGCGGCGATTGTAGTTGCGGTCAGAGGGCGCATCGCACCAGCCGTCTCGTGGCGAGAGCGGCCTCAAGGGCAACCCTGTATGCGGGTGCATGATCCGATCCCGCCGGATGAATCCGAAGCGGGCCAGGTATCGCCCCGCGGGCGTCGCTCCGTCTCCCTCACGTTTCAGAGCCTTGACGCCGCTCCTTCCCACGGCGCAGGGAACGTTCAAGGGGCCGATCATTAATCTTCCGGCCGTACTGCGGCGCGAAAGGGATCTCACGAACAGTTGACGTTGCGACCTCGATGTCCACATTTAGGTTGCCTCGCAGCGCCCTCCTGAGAGGGATGCGTTCCAGGTCGTCTCATCCCAGCAATGGCGGAAGATGCAGCGGGCCCACGCACGGAGCAGTTCAGAATGACTACGGCACGAAAGATCCTCCTTGTCGACGACGACGAGGATCTCCGTGAATCTCTCAAGGATCAGCTCGCTCTCCACGACGAGTTCGAGGTGTCGGAGGCGGGGACCGCCTCGCGCGGCCTCGAGTCCGCCAAGACAGGGCACCACGATCTCGTCGTGTTCGATGTCGGCCTCCCCGACATGGACGGCCGCGAGGCCGTGCGCCTCTTGCGCAAATCGGGATTCAAGGGCCCGATCATCATGCTGACCGGCAATGTCTCCGACGCGGATCAAATTCTGGGGCTCGACGCCGGCGCCAACGACTACGTCACGAAGCCCTTCAAGTTCGCCGTCTTGCTGGCCCGCATCCGCGCGCAACTGCGCCAGCACGAGCAGAGCGAGGACGCGGTCTTCGCCATCGGTCCCTACGCCTTCAAGCCGGCGGCCAAGCTTCTGATCGACGAAAGGGGCGGCAAGGTTCGATTGACTGAGAAGGAGACGGCGATCCTCAAGTATCTCTATCGGGCCGGCGAGAAGGTCGTCTCGCGCGACACGCTGCTTCACGAGGTCTGGGGCTATAACGCCGGCGTCACGACGCACACGCTCGAGACGCACATCTACCGCCTGCGTCAGAAGATCGAGAAGGATACGGCCAACGCCGAGATCCTGGTGACGGAATCGGGCGGCTACAAGCTCGTGCCCTGAGCCGGTTATCCCCGTGTCGTCCCCGTTCGATCAACACCCTCCCTAGAGACCCTGGACCGGCGGGCGCGAATCAGGGGACCTTTCACTCGATCCGGAAGCGCCCCTTTGGCCCGGACAGCGTGTGAAAGGGTTTACGACATGGCGATCGATTCCCTCGTCAAACCGTTTCTCAGGGTTCCCCTGTTCCAGGGATTGAAGCCGCTGCAGATCTCCGAGCTGGCGCGTCGCGCCGATCGTATCGTCTACAAGCCGGGCGAGGTGATCGTCGAGGAGCACGCGACGGGAGACGGCGCCGTGTTGATCGTCTCCGGCGAAGCCGTGAGAATCAGCGGACCAGGCATCGACAGCGAGCCTGGTGCCGAAGCGGTGCCGGAAGGAGCGCTCGTCGGCGAGATGACCATGCTGATCGAGACCGATCATTCCTCCACCATCGTCGCCAGGACGACGGTTCGCGCCTTGAGAATCTCCCGCACCGAGCTACACGCCCAGATGGCCGACGACCCGGCGCTGGCCGACCACTTCGTCACCAAGATCAGCGGCCGACTTTCGACGCTGGCCGAGGAGCTTCGTCAGATCGAGCTCGGCCTCGGCGAGGACGAGGAGGCACTCTCGACGGGCTCCGGCGGCCGGATCAGCGCCGTGAGCGGGACCTACCACTGAAAGAGAAAGCGCCCAACCCCGGGGGGCGGGGCTGGGCGCTGCAGCGCTTTCGCGCGTGGCACCGGGAGGGAAGCCGGTGCCCCAGACGATGTCGTCGGTTAGACGGGGGGGAGCTACCGATAATTTGACACCATCTGACTGGTAGTCACATAAGCGCAAGCCGCTAGCTTTCAATAGGGGTGTAACGAACCGATCACGAAAAGTTTACCAAACCCGACCCGGTTATCCCCAAGTCGAGTGTTGCACCGCGGCGAATAAGTCACTGTTCAATAATCGAGTCGTTTCTGAACCCTCGTCAGGGCTGCTTCATGAGGCCGACGGGCTGGATCTTGAATAGTCCGGCGTCGATCTCGTTCGACTTGTCGAGCTGGGACACCTCGACACGGGTGTTTCCTCCCTGCGCGTCGGTCGTCACCCACTCCTTGAGCTCGAGCGTCGGCTGGGTCGAGAAAAAGAGCCTGATGCTGCCGGGAGCGTCCGGGCTCTTGTCCTGAATGGCGATGATGATCAGGTCGGCCGATTCCTGCACTTCCATGATGTGGGCATCGCGCGCGAGATCGACGTCCTTGCGGAGCACGAGGCGGAAGGGCGTCTGGTCGAGAGCGACCCGGTCCTCGTTGTTGAGATCGAGGTCCTGGATCGCGAGATACTCTCCGTCCGAAATGATGATCTGCTTCGACGGCAACGAGTAATCGAACCGGAAGCGCCCGGGGCGCTTGACGTAGAACTTGCCCTTCATGCGCTTGTTGTCGCCGGCGGTCTGGACGAACACGCCCTTGAGATTGGCGACCGAATTGAAATAGTCGCTGATCTGCTTCACGATCTCGACTTGCCTGGTGTCGAGGGTCAAGCCGTTCGTGCCGCTCGGCGCCACCTCCGTGCTCCATCCGGCTCCTGCGGTGCCTCTGTCCGCGCTGGTCGCGCCAACCGGGCTGGCCGGCGGATTGGCAGGCTTCTGATCCTCGGCGCGAACGGAATTGGCCGCGAGCAGCACACTCATGGACGCAGCTGCCGCCATGGCACTTTTCCAGGTCATGCAATTCCCCCACGGGGCCCCGAATCGGCGGGGCGGATTTCGCATCGAGGACTTGATCCAACAATGCGACCAGATGTTGGCAATGAGGCCCGTTCGTTCGAAGTCCGGAGCGCCCCGAGGCCGGCCGCGTGGGCAGCCAGGCGAGATCAGAAGGCAGGGGCGGATCGCGCCGCCTCGGCACCGAGCACGTCGCGCCGTCCCATGTGGTTCGGCGCGCTGACGAGGCCCTCCCGCTCGAGCCGCTCGATCAGGTCGGCGGCCCGATTGTAGCCGATCGACAGACGGCGCTGGAGGTAGCTGGTCGAGGCCTTGCGGTCGCGTAGGACGATCTCGGCGGCCTCCGCGAAGAGGTCGTCGGTCTCGGACGGTGCCCGTGCTCCGCTTTCGCCGGGTCGTGCCACGGCATCGATGCCGGCGATGTAGCGCGGCGCGCCCTGCCGGCGCAGATGGACGGCGATCCGCTCGACCTCGGCATCCGAGACGAACGGCCCGTGGATCCTGAGCGTCTGCCCGCCCCCCGCGTAGAGCATGTCGCCCTGACCGAGAAGCTGCTCGCCGCCCTGCTCGTTGAGGATCGTGCGGCTGTCGATCTTGGATGCCACCTTGAAGCTGATGCGGGTCGGGAAGTTGGCCTTGATCGTCCCGGTGATGACGTCGACGGAAGGCCGCTGCGTCGCCATGATGAGATGAATGCCCGCCGCTCGCGCCTTCTGCGCGAGGCGCTGGACGGCTGTCTCGACCTCCTTGCCCGACGCCAGCATGAGATCGGCGAACTCGTCGACCACGACGACGATGTAGGGCATCGGCTCGAAGCTCATCTCCTCGCGCTCGTAGAGCGCTTGGCCCGTGCGCCGGTCGTAGCCGGTTTGCACGGTGCGCGCGATCGCTCCGCCGCCCTTCTCCGCGTCTCTGACGCGCGCATTGAAGGCCTCGATATTGCGCACCGAGAGCCGCGACATGAGCTTGTAGCGCTCCTCCATCTCGCCAACCGCCCAGTTGAGTGCCGCTACCGCTTTCTGCGGCTCGGTCACGACCGGGCACAAGAGGTGGGGAATGCCGTTGTAGACGGAGAGCTCCAGCATCTTCGGGTCGATCATCAAGAACCGGCACTCGTCGGGCGAATGGCGGAAGAGGAGCGACAGGATCATCGCGTTGACGCCGACCGACTTGCCGGACCCCGTGGTGCCGGCGACGAGGAGATGGGGCATGCGGGCGAGATCGGCGACGACGGCCTCGCCGCTGATCGACTTGCCGAGCGCCAACGGCAGCGCGCCCTCGGCGGTGCGGAAGGCCTCCTGCTCGAGGAGCTCGCGCAGGCCGACCGGCTCGCGGCGCGCGTTCGGCAGCTCGATGCCGATCGCATTGCGCCCCGGAACCACGGCGACGCGCACGCTCGCGGCGCTCATCGAGCGGGCGATGTCGTCGGCAAGCGACACGATGCGCGAGGTCTTCGTGCCGCGCGCCGGCTCGAGCTCGAACAGCGTGACGACGGGGCCCGGGCGTATGGCGCGGATCTCCCCCTGGATGCCGAAGTCGGCGAGCACAGCCTCGAGTGCGCGCGCCGTCTTGTCGAGCGCGGCCTGGGAGACGGCGGGCGTCCTCGCGCTCCCGATGCGCTCGAGAGCCGAGAGCGGCGGGCGCTCGAGGGTGGCATCTGCGCGGCGGGTCTCGACCGGACGGTGAGCGGCCGGAGCCGCAACCGGCGCGGCTACCGCCACCACCGGTCGCGGAGATGGCTCCGCGCGCGGCACGGCACCCGGAGGCGCAAAGCGCTCGGCGATCAGGCGGCTCGAGAGACCGGTCTCGTCATCGATGTCGATCTCCGTGTCGAGGTCGATCTCCTCGTCCTCCTCGAGATCAGGGTAGGACGCGGCGTAGGCGGGACCCGATTGCGCCTCGTCCGGCGCGGTGCGGATCGGAGCCCTGCCCAAGTCCGCCCGTTCGAACGGGGGAAAGTCGCCGACTTCGCGGTCACTCGCTTCGGCCTGCCGCTCATTCCACCGTTGCCAAAGCCATACGGCGGGACCGGCCACCAAGGAAAAGAGCCAGGATATGAGAATGTCCGGGCGCAGCACGCGGCGCCAAGGAACAAGGCGCGGGAGATCCCGGAGCTCGATCTCGAGCGCGCCGCCGAGCGCCGACAGGCCGGCGATCGAGAACAGCAATGTCGCGGCGAGCTGGGCCCGCTCGGGGTTGACAAAGGCGAAGAGAGAGCCGCCGCCCCGGAGCACCATGTCGCCGAGGATGCCGCCGCAGCCGTGGCGAAACGGCCAGGCCTCGGGCACGGGAAGCGCGGAGAGGGCGGCAGAGAGCGCGATGAGCGCAATGGGAAAGTAGATGGCTCTCTGCCGTGCGTTCGCGAGGCGCCGGCTGAACGTGAGCTCGAGGCCCCACAGCATGGCGACGAGGAGAGGGATCGCCGCGGCGAACCCCAGCGTCTGCAAGATGAGGTCGGCGACGATGGCGCCGGGATTGCCGAGCCAGTTTCGGGCCGGCTCCGCTGTCGTATGCGTGAGGCTCGGGTCGGTTGCCGACCAAGTCAGCACGGCGCCCCAGAGGAGCGCGGCGACGGCAAGAATGGAGAGGCCGCCGGCACGGTTCAAACAGCCGACGAGCCACGCCTCGAGCGAGGCCGGCAATAGGCGCTGGCGATCCAGTCCCACGGAACGCATTACACGAACGTCTCTTACGCAGACACATTAACAATTCGTTCGAGTGCCTGCCGGACTGTGGGCAGGTCGTGAACCAAGGCGACGCGCACGTACTTCGCGCCGGGATTGGTTCCGTCACGACCGGCCTGAGCCAGGGTGGCACCTGGCAAAACCTTGACGCCGAAACGTTTCCATAACGTTACGGCCGCGTCGCTGCCGCCGCCGAGCTGGCTCATGTCGAGCCAAAGAAAGAAGCCGCCCGCCGGGCGAAAGTAGCCGAAGCGGCCGCCGAGGATCTCGTCTGCGAGATCCCACTTTTGCCGGTAGGCGAGACGGTTGGCGGCGACATGCTGCTCCTCGGCCCAGACGGCGGCGGAGGCGTGCTGGGTCGGCCCCGGCATTTGCGGTCCGGCGAGATTGCGCACCTCGAACAGCGTGTCGAGGAAGCCGGCGTCGCCGGCCGAGAAGCCCGAGCGCAGGCCCGGCAGGTTGGAGCGCTTCGAGAGCGAATTGAAGACGACGAGATTGCGGAAGCGGTCCGGCGTCTCGGCCGCGACCTCGAGACCGCCGGCCGGCGCCTCGCCGGTGTAGATCTCGGAGTAGCACTCGTCGAGGAAGAGCAGGAAATCGTCGGCGCGGGCGAGATCGAGCGCGCGGGCAAGGTAGGCCGGCGAGGCGACCGCGCCCTGCGGATTGGCAGGCGAGCAGAGGTAGAAGGCAACGGTGCGCGAGAGGAGGGCCTCGTCGGCGGCGATCTCATCGAGATCGGGGAGGTGGCCCGTCGCCTCGGTGGCGTTGAGGAATATGGGCTCGCAGCCGGCTGCCAGCGCCGCCCCGAGGTAGGCCTGATAGTAGGGATTGCAGAGCAGGATCGCGGGCCGGCCGGCAGCCTGCTTGCGCCCGGCGGCGGCGAAGGCCGCGTAGAAGAGGCCCTCGCGCGAGCCGTTGCACGGCAAGACTTCGCGCGCCGGATCGATCTTCGCCGCCGCCCCGTAGCGGCGCCGGGTCCAGTCGGCGATGGCGCCGCGCAATTCGTCGGTGCCGCGGATCGGCGGATACTTGGCGAACTCCGCTTTGGCCTCTCTGATCTTCTCGGCGACAAAGTCCGGCGGGGTCTCGCGCGGCTCGCCGAGGCTCATGTCGATCGCAGGCGACATGCCCGGCGCGATGCCGTCGAGCAGACGTCGGAGCCGCGAGAACGGCGACAGGATGGTTCCGTCGGCGAGCGCGGAAAGGCCGGAGGGAGCGCTCGTCATGAGAGGCCCTTCCCGCCCACGGCTCGCGGCGTCAGGTCGAAGCCTCGGGTGAGGCGGCCGCTTCGGCAGCCTTGGCCGCCTTCTCCGCTGCCGCGGCGGCGCGCTCCTGAGCCTTCTTCTTGGGCTTGGCCTTCTCAGGATTGTTGCTCGCCTGACGCTTCATGAGGCCGGCCCCATCGAGCAAGCGCGCGACGCGGTCGGTCGGCAGCGCGCCGACCGAAAGCCAGTGCTTGGCCCGCTCGAGATTGAGCTTCACCCGGTCGGGGCTGTCCTTCTTGAGCATGGGATCGAACGTGCCGATCTGCTCGATGTAGCGCCCGTCGCGCGGCGAGGTCGAGTGAGCCACGACGACATAGTAGTAGGGGCGCTTCTTCGCGCCACCGCGCGAAAGTCTGATCCGTGCTGCCATTCTCTTCTTCCTTCCTTAGCCTGACGGCCGGATCGCTCCGGCACTCGATTGCGAAACGTCACCTCTTCTTGCCGGGGAGACCCGGAAACTTCGACAATGCGCCCCCGCCAAGGCCGGGGAGAGCGCCGCCGAGGCCCGGAAGCCGCGGCGCTGGTCCGCCGCCGAGACCGGGCAGGCCCTTCGGCAGCGCGTCCTTGAGATCCTTGGGGAGCTCGGCAAGCGCGCGCGGGTCGAGCTTCGCGAGCTCCTCCTGCATGCGCGCCATCTCGGCCTCGCTCGGCGCCGCGCCGCCTCCGATCCCGAGCATCCTTGCCATGGCGCCGCGGTTCTTGCCCATCGCCTTCATCATGTCGGCCATCTGGCGATGCATCTTGACGAGCTTGTTCACGTCCTCGACTTTGGTTCCCGATCCCGCCGCGATGCGCCGCTTGCGCTTGGCGTCGAGGAGCTTCGGATTGCGCCGCTCCTTGGGCGTCATCGACGTGATGATGGCGTGCTGGCGCTTGAGAAGCCTGTCGTCGAGGTTGGCCGCCGAGAGCTGCGACTTGATCTTGTTGACGCCGGGCAGCATGCCGAGCATGCCCGACATGCCGCCGATCTTCTTCATCTGGACGAGCTGGTCGGCGAGATCATCGAGATCGAACGCGCCCTTCTTCATCTTCTCGGCGATCGAGCGCGCCTTCTCGACGTCGATCGTCTGCGCCGCCTTCTCGACGAGGCCGACGATGTCGCCCATGCCGAGGATGCGTCCGGCGATGCGCGACGGATCGAAGTCCTCGAGCGCATCCCACTTCTCGCCGGTGCCCAAGAGCTTGATCGGCTTGCCGGTGACTGCGCGCATGGAGAGCGCCGCGCCGCCGCGCCCGTCGCCATCCGCGCGCGATAGAACGATGCCGGTGAGGCCGACGCGGGTCTCGAAGGCCTTGGCTGTTGCGACGGCGTCCTGGCCGGTCAAGCTGTCGGCGACGAGCAGCACCTCGTGCGGCAGCACGGACGCCTTCACCTCCGCCACTTCCGCCATCAGCGCCTCGTCGACCGTCACGCGGCCGGCGGTGTCGAGAAGCACGACGTCGTAGCCGCCGAGGCGGGCCGCGTCGAGCGCGCGGCGCGCAATTCCGAGCGGCGGCTGGCCGGCGACGATGGGCAGCGTATCGACCTCGGTCTGCTGTCCGAGCACGGCGAGTTGCTCCTGCGCCGCGGGCCGGCGCGTGTCGAGCGAGGCCATCAGGACCTTCTTCTTCTCTCGCGTCTTGAGCCGCCAGGCGATCTTCGCCGTCGTCGTCGTCTTGCCCGAGCCCTGGAGGCCGACCATGAGAATGGCGACGGGCGGTGTCGCGTGCAGGTCTATCGGGTCGGCTGTCGAGCCGAGCACGCGCACGAGCTCGTCGTGCACGATCTTGACCACCATCTGGCCCGGAGTGACTGACTTCAGGACATCCTGGCCGATCGCCTTGGCTTTGACGCTATCGGTAAAGTCACGCACGACCTCGAGTGCGACATCGGCCTCGAGCAGCGCGCGACGCACCTCGCGCATAGCCTCGCCGACGTCGTTCTCCGAGAGCGCGCCGCGTTTCGTCAGCTTGTCGAGGACGGCCGAGAGGCGGTCCGAGAGCGACTGGAACATAGAATCCTTTCAACGGAGCCGGCCGCGAGGAGAGGCCGGCTCCAATGCAAAACGCACCCGCGGACGAAACTCGCCGGCGGGTGTTGACCCCCCTGCCTCCCGCTTGATCCCCGGGGATCGGCATGGACAGGGCGGCGGCTCGTGAGCACGAACCGTTTGGAGCGGCGGCACAATCCTCGTTTGTGCAAGCCTTGTCAACGCCGGCGGTGCGCGCTCGGCACCCCTGCGGCATCCGGGCCGCTGGTGGGGAAAATATCTACAATCAAATGGTTATCGTGTGCGAGCTGCGGTAACATGACCGCTGGCGGGTTTTGGTCAAATTATCTGCCCAATCAGGCGTCAAGACCATCGGGGGAGCTAGATGGGGATGGACCGCATATTGAAGCCGCTCGAGGTGTGGAGCCTTGTTGCGCTCGCCGGCGTCGCCTTCACTGGCGCGCTCGTCGGCTCGGGCTGCTCGACGTCGTCGCCGTTCAGCAATTCTTCCGACTTCGACCGGACGTTCATCGGCGCCGCGCAGACCTGGGACCTCGACAAGAACAGCGTCGTGACCTGCGACGAGTGGAAGCAATACGCGATCACCTCGCTGCGCGAGGCGGACAGCAACGGCGACGGCGTTCTCGATGCGACCGAGTTCGGGGTGATGGCGAAGAACGACCGGCTGTTCCAGCTCGCCAATCTCTCCTACTACGACGCCAACTCGGACGGGCGCGTGTCCGCCGACGAGATGGTCGGCAAGCAGAACGCGGCCTTCAGGCTTTTGGACAAGAACGGCGATTGCCAGATCGACCGGAACGAGAGCGTGCAGGTCGTCGCCTCCGAGAAGGTCAAGGAAAAGCAGAAGGACGTCGACCAGACACTTCCGAGGTCAGGGTCAGGGCGCTATTGACGCTTACGCGGGCGTGCGCGGCGTCAGCCTCAGCAGCTTGCCGTTAGCGCTGTCGGTCAAGACCCAAAGCGCTCCGTCGGGGCCTTGACGCACGTCGCGGATGCGCTCGCCGAGGTCGGCGAGCATCTTTTCATGGGCGACGACTTTCCCGTCGAGGAGGACGAGGCGCTGGAGCTGCGCGCCGTTGAGGCCGCCGACGAAGAGATTGCCCTTCCAATCGGGAAAAAGCTCGCCCGTGTAGAACGTCAATCCCGACACGGCGATCGAGGGATCCCAATAGTAGACGGGTTGCTCGAGGCCGGCCTTGGCCGTGCCCTCGCCGATCTTCGCGCCCGAGTAGTCACGCCCGTAGGTGATCACGGGCCAGCCGTAGTTCTTGCCGGCCTCGGGATGATTGAGCTCATCGCCTCCGCGCGCGCCGTGCTCGGCGGTCCACAGCGCGCCGGTCACGGGATCGAGCGCCGCCCCCTGGATGTTGCGGTGCCCGATCGACCACACCTTCGGGTCCCAGCCTTCGAGCCTGGGGTTGTCGGGAGCCGGCGCCCCGTCCGGCAGGATGTGGATTACCTTGCCGAGATGATTGGCGGGGTTCTGTGCCTCCTCACGGGCGTGGTTGCGCTCGCCTGTCGTGACGAACAGCGAGCCGTCGCGGGCGAAGACGAGTCGCGAGCCGAAGTGATAGGTGCTCTTCCAGGCGGGCGCTTGGCGGAAGATGACGGCGAGATCGGTCAAACGTCCTCCGCCGGCCTCGTCGAGGACGAGCTTGGCGCGCGCAACGCTGGTGCCGTTCTTGGACCCGTCCCTCTGCTCGGCGTAGGAGAGGAAAACGACGCCGCTCTCGGCGAAATCGGGCGCGAGTGCCACGTCGAGGAGCCCGCCTTGGCCTTCTGCCGCAACCGCCGGGACGCCGGCAACGGGCTCCGAAAGGGCGCCCTCCCGGGTTACGACGCGCAGCCGCCCAGGCCGCTCGGTGACGAGGAAGCGGCCGTCCGGGAGAAACGCGAGGCCCCACGGGTGCTCAAGTCCCTCGGCAACGGTGTCGATCGCAATCGGCGTCGACTTGGCCGCGGGCGCGTTGGTCTGCTCCGCACGGGCGCCGGTCGCGGCAAGCGCGACAAGGGGAGCTGCAAGGGCCATGAAGGAGCGCACTCTGAGGGTCATCTCTCGTCTCACAATTGGGTGGTATTGGGAAGGTTCCCCTTTATTTAGGGTGCCGGCGCGACTTAACCGAAGGGGCTCGAGCGCCGATTTGTCTTTTGGGCGCCGTCCGCCATATAAGGGGCCATGAACGCTCCCGGCGCCCTCCCCTATGTCAAGATGAACGGCCTCGGCAACGAGATCCTCGTCGTCGACTTGAGGAACAGTGGGAAGCTGTTCGAAGCCTCCGAGGTGCGCGCTCTCGCGTCTCACCCGACCACGCGCTTCGACCAGATGATGGTGCTCCTCGAGCCGAGGAGCGCCGGCACCCAGGCGTTCGTCCAAATCTACAATGCGGACGGCTCGGCCTCCTCGGCGTGCGGCAACGGGACGCGATGCATCGGCTGGCTCGAGAGCCGGCGCACCGGCCTCGACCGGCTCGCCTTCGAAACGGCAGCGGGAATTCTCGATGTCAGCGTCGCGAGCATCGGCTCAATCACCGTCGACATGGGCGAGCCGCGCTTCAGGTGGGACGAGATCCCGCTCTCCGAGCCGTTCCACGATACGCGCGCGATCGAGCTGCAGATCGGGCCGATCGACAAGCCGGTGCTCCATTCGCCGTCTGTCGTCAACGTCGGAAATCCGCATGCCGTATTCTGGGTCGACGATGTCGGAGCCCATGATCTTGCCCGCTTCGGGCCGATGCTCGAGAACCACCCGCTGTTCCCCGAGCGCGCAAACATTACGCTGGCGCATGTCCGCAGGCGCGACGCGATCACGATCAGGACCTGGGAGCGGGGAACCGGTCTCACGCAGGCCTGCGGAACGGCGGCCTGCGCGGCGGCCGTCTCGGCCATGCGCAAGGGCATGACAGACCGCAAGGTTAACGTCACGCTGCCGGGTGGAGACCTTGTAATCGAATGGTCATCTGCCAATCGCATTCTCATGACAGGGCCCGTCGAGGTCGAGCACGAGGGCCTCATGGACGTTTGGGCGCCGGCGAAGGCGGACGCCTAGCCTATGACCTCCGCGTCATCTATTACCGAGTTTCCCCACGGCGTGGCTGCGCCGCACCGGGCGCATTTGGAACAGGACGGGAATGTCTGAGCCGCTGATCGTCACGCTGGGCTGCCGCCTCAATGCCTACGAAACGGAGGTCATGCGCCGCCACACGTCGGAGGCGGGACTCGACGACTGCGTTATCGTCAATACGTGCGCCGTCACCAGCGAGGCCGTGCGGCAGGCGGCGCAAGCGATCCGCAAGCTGCGCCGCGAGCACCCCGATGCGACGCTCGTCGTCACCGGGTGCGCCGCGCAGATCGAGCCCGAGCGCTTTGCCGAGATGCCGGAGGTCGACCACGTGATCGGCAATGCCGAGAAGATGGCGCGGTCGACCTACAACTCTCTCTCGGCCGGGAGCTCGGCACGCGTGGTCGTCAGCGACATCATGAGCTTGCGCGAGACCGCCCATCACATGATCGACGGCTTCGGGTCGCGGGCGCGCGCCTACGTCGAGGTGCAAAACGGGTGCGATCATCGCTGCACGTTCTGCATCATCCCGTACGGGCGCGGGCCGTCGCGGTCGGTTCCGGCCGGCGAGATCGTCAACCAGATTGCGCGGCTCGTCGACGGCGGCTGCCGCGAGGTGGTGCTGACCGGCGTCGACATCACGTCCTATGGCGCGGGGCTTCCCGGCCGCGCCTCGCTCGGACGCCTCGTCAAGCAGATCCTGAAGCACGTGCCGGGCCTCGCGCGCCTGCGCCTGTCCTCAATCGACCAGGTGGAGGCCGACGGCGATCTCATGGAGGCGGTCGCTGCCGAGCCCCGCCTCATGCCGCATCTGCATCTCTCCTTGCAGGCCGGCGACGATCTCATCCTGAAGCGCATGAAGCGGCGCCATGTGCGCGACGATGCGATCCGCTTCTGCGCGGAAGCGCGCCGGCTGCGCCCCGACATCGTCTTCGGCGCCGATCTTATCGCCGGATTTCCGACCGAGACCGAGGACATGTTCCGAGCCACGCTCGACCTCGTGGCCGAGTGCGGCCTCACTTACCTCCACGTCTTCCCCTTCTCCCCGCGCAAAGGAACGCCCGCCGCGCGCATGCCGCAGGTCGCGCGCCCCGTCGTGAAGGAGCGCGCACGGCGGCTGCGGGAGTCCGGCGCGGCGACGCTCGCGCACTTCCTGGAGCGCCAGCGCGGGGCCGAGACGGAGGTCCTCGTCGAGCGGCGCGGAATCGGCCGCACGCCGCACTTTGCGGAGATCGAGGTCGAGCCGGCGCTTGAGGTCGGTGTGCTCGCGCATGCGCGCATCGCCGGTCACGACGGCACCCGTCTTGTGGGCGAGGTGGCGGCGTGAGCGGAGCCGAGCCGAGAGCCAAGGGTGCCTTCGGCCGGTGGTTCGGCGGCGGGGCTGCAACCGATCCTTCCACGGACGAGACGCCCGCAGCAGCAACGGCCGAGCAGCGCGCAGGCTGGTTCCAACGCCTCAAGGCCGGTCTCGGCAAGACCTCCTCCCGGCTGACCGAGGGCATCACGGGGCTGATCGACAAGCGCAAGCTCGACGCCGGCACGCTGGACGAGCTCGAGGACGTACTCATCGGCGCCGACCTCGGCGTCGAGACGGCGGCGCGGATCACCCGCACGCTCGCGGCGGGGCGCTTCGAAAAGGGGATCTCGGCCGCGGAGGTACGCCGCGTCCTCGCCGAGGAGATCGCGCGCGTCCTTTCCCCTGTCGCGCGCCCGCTCGAGATTTCCGCAGCGAACAAGCCGCACGTCATTCTCGTCGTCGGCGTCAACGGCAGCGGCAAGACGACGACCATCGGCAAGATCGCCGCCGAGCTCACGCGCGAGGGCAGGAAAGTCATGCTCGCGGCCGGCGATACGTTCCGCGCCGCCGCTATCGATCAGCTCAAGATCTGGGGCGAGCGCACCGGCGCGCGCGTTGTTGCGCACGCTGCGGGCTCAGACGCCGCGTCCCTCGCCTACGAGGCCTTGCGTCAAGCGCGCGATGAAGGCTTCGACGTGCTCCTGCTCGACACGGCGGGGCGGCTTCAGAACAAGGAAACATTGATGGGCGAGCTCGAGAAGATGGTGCGCGTCCTGAAGAAGGTCGATCCCACGGCGCCCCATGAGGTCGTCCTGGTGCTCGACGCCACGACGGGACAAAACGCACTGTCGCAGGTCGATACCTTCCGCGCCCGTGTGGGCGTCACGGGTCTCGTCATGACCAAGCTCGACGGGACCGCGCGCGGCGGCATCTTGGTCGCCATTGCCGCCAAGCACGGGCTTCCGGTCCATGCAATCGGCATCGGCGAGGGTGTCGACGACCTGCAGCCGTTCGAGGCAGGAGAGTTCTCGCGGGCAATTGCCGAAGGTTAGGTTTCGCTTGGGTCGCAGGGGCACCACAAAAACCAGGATCACTTTGCAAACATGAGCCGTCATCGGATCTACCCCTTCAACGCCGAGCAGACCGTCAATATCCTGAGCGAGTTCGGGCCGCTCGTGACGATGTTCGTCGTCAACGGCCTCTACGGCATCAACGCCGGCACGTGGGCGCTTCTCATCACCACCGTGATGGCGATCGCCGCCATGGTCTACATGTTCGGCCGCCCGCCCGTGTTTCCGCTCATCGCCTCGACGGTAACGATCGTCTTCGGCGCGCTCACCCTCATCACCAGGGACCCGATGTGGGTTCAGATCAAGGTCACGATCTTCAACGCCATGTTCGCGGCCTTCCTCTTCATCGGGCTCTGGCTCGACAGGAATTTCTTCAAGTACGTGTTCGAGAAGACATTCCACTACACGAAGGAGGGCTGGGACACCTTCACCCGCAGCTTCGCCTGGTTCTTCCTGTTCACGGCGGTGCTCAACGAGGCCGTCCGCACCACGTTCAAGGACGATGCCATCTATTCGGTGCTCGGCTACTCGATGGACGGAGTGAACATCTGGATCGCCTTCAAGCTTCTCATCATCATGCCGTTGAGCGGCCTCTATGCCTGGATCCTGACGAAGTCTCTGACCAGGCACCGCATTCCCGAGCCCGGCGCCGATCACCCCGCTCTGACCCAAGCGGAGGCCGGCAAGGGCGCGGCCCCACTCGTGGCGGCGAACGTCGAGCAGCGCCGGTCGCAGGGGTGAGGCGGCAGAAACTTGCCCATCATCGGCTTTGCACCCAGGATGCTGAGATGACAGAGATGAAGCCCGAGCTGCAGGCTCCGCCGTCCTGGCGTGCAAGCCCCGTCCTCAAGTTCGGAATCGAGCTCGGTCCGCTGGTTGCATTCTTGGCGGCATATCTCTCAGGCGGCATATACTGGGCAACTGGGGTCCTGATGGCCGCGACGTTCGCGTCTGTCGTTGCCTCAAAGGTCATTCACAATAGGGTACCGCCGATGCTGACCGTGACGGCGGTCATCGTCTGGGTGTTCGGGGGCTGACGTTTTGGTTCAATGATCCGAGTTTCTCAAAATGAAGCCCACAATAGTAATTTCGCTTTTCGCCGGAATGCTCGGCGGAGGGCTCATCATGGGGCGTCCCTTTCTCAAGGATTTGTTCGGCATGGCCTTCAGCTTGACCGAGGAGGGCTGGCGGCGGTTCACAGTTCGGTGGATGGCATTCTTCTTCGCGATGGCGGGGCTGAACGAGATCGTTTGGCGCAATTTGCTCGGAGAGGATCTGGGTGAATCTTCAAATTCTTCGGCATCTTGCTGTTGACGACGATTTTTGCCGTCTGCCAAGTCGGACTGCTCAAGCGCCATGAACTGCCCAAGAGCGGTTGAATGCTCGAGGCGATTGCTCGAATTAATCCAGACACTGAATTTCCGATAACTGTCTTTTATTGATGTGGCGATTGAGATTCGCTTCATCCTACTTGGGAATAGCTTTCCTTTTTTGCTGGACGGCGCAGGAGAAGTCGTATTTTCTCTTCTGAGGAGAGTCATCTTCATCAACTCGGCGAAAATGGTGAAGGTAGCCTCGAAGGGTGTGCGAGCAACTCGCGCTTCGGCCTTGGCTGCCACGGCATACGACAGCTCATGGCACGTGACACCACCGGACGAATTGCCGTCATCGTGCCTCTCGAGCAATCGCCCATTCACCTCCTGCACCGTGCCGGTCAATGCGCGGGCGACCTGTTCCTGGCCGAGGTCGGGAACGACGCGCTGACCCCCCGCCAATACACGGTTCTCGCCGCTGTCGCCTCAAACGAGGGCCTCAATCAGACCCAGCTCGTCGAGCGGACCGGCATCGACCGGTCTACGCTCGCCGATATCGTCCGGCGCATGCTGAAGAAGGGGCTGTTGCAGCGTCGGCGGCGCAGGGAGGATGCCCGCGCCTATGCCGTCAAGCTGTCGGAGGAGGGCTGGCGGCTGCTCAAGGCCACGGACCCGGTCGTGCGCAGGGTCGACGAACGGATCCTGGCCGCGGTGCCAATCCATCACCGCGATCTCTTTCTCCAGGATCTTGCGGCCATCGTCGCCGCGCTGGGGCAGCTGGCCCTCGCTGCGAAGCCCGCCAAGGAATAGCCGGCAACGGCACGGCGCTCATCCGACCAATGCGATCGAATGAGGCCGCGCCGGCCGTCACGCGGCCGACTTCAGAAGCTTGCGGTTGATGAGCGTTTCGGCAATCTGCACGGCATTGAGCGCGGCACCCTTCAAGAGGTTGTCCGCCACGATCCAGAGCGAGAGGCCATTCTCGACGGTCGCGTCCTCGCGGATGCGCGAGACATAGGTCGCGAACTCGCCGGCCGCCTCGACCGGCGTCACGTAGCCGCCGGCCTCGCGCTTGTCGACCACCAAGACGCCCGGCGCCTCGCGCAGGATGTCACGCGCCTCCTCGGCCGAGATCGGCTTTTCGAACTCGATGTTGACCGCTTCCGAATGCCCGACGAACACCGGGACCCGCACGCACGTCGCCGTGACCTTGATCTTCGGATCGACGATCTTCTTGGTCTCCGCCAGCATCTTCCATTCCTCTTTCGTGTAGCCGTCCTCCATGAAGACGTCGATGTGGGGAATGCAGTTGAAGGCGATCTGCTTGGTGAACTTCTTGGGCTCGACCTCCTGACCGGGAACGTAGGTGCCCTTGGTCTGCTGCCAGAGCTCGTCCATGGCCTCCTTGCCGGCGCCCGAGACCGACTGGTAGGTGGCGACGACGACGCGCTTGATCGTTGCCCTATCGTGGAGCGGCTTCAGCACGACGACCATCTGCGCCGTCGAGCAGTTGGGATTGGCGATGATGTTCTTCTTGGTGTAGCCGCGCACCGCGTCCGCGTTGACCTCGGGCACGATCAGCGGAACGTCCTGATCGTAGCGCCAGCAGGACGAGTTATCGATGACGACGCAGCCCTTGGCGCCGATGCGGGGGCTCCATTCCTTGGAGACGGCCGAGCCCGCCGACATGAGGCAAATGTCGGCTTTGGAGAAATCGAACCGCTCGAGGTCCTGGCACTTGAGCTCCTCGTCGCCGTAGGAGACCTCGGTGCCGATCGACCGGCGGGACGCGATGGCGAACACCTCGTCGGCGGGAAAACGGCGTTCGACGAGCACGTTCAACATCTCCCGGCCGACATTGCCGGTGGCGCCGACGACAGCGACTTTGTAGCCCATGATCTGATCCTAGTTGTTGGGGCGCCGCGACCGGCACCCGCCTGCAATTCGCGCGATGACTTACGCGTGCCGGGCGAGCCTTTCAAGGCCATTCGCGAAGCGCACCGCATCGGGCCGCCGGCGGCGTCAGTCGAGGACGCGGCCGAACAGCCAGCAGCACACCTCGACGGTGGCCCCGTCCCGGATGTCGCCCTCGATGACCTCGGGGTCGGCAACGATGTCGAACGAGGCCCCGAGGCTCTCCACGAGGAGCCAGTGGAAGGCCTGGCCGGTCACGTCGCAGGTAAGGCGGCGGTGCGCGCCGACCCGGCCGGCGAGCAGGGCCGCGGACGAGGGCGGAGCGCCGGCGCCGCCTTCGGCTACGGCCGTGGTGAACATTCCGATCGGCACGAAGCTCTGAGCCGCGAACTTGGGCTCGCAAGTCTGAGATCGATCGTAGGCCTCAGCCGAGGGGAAGGCGCGGAGCTGATGGGCAAATCCCGCGATGCGGGCCTCGAGCACGCAGGGCAGGCTGCGCCCGGAGATCGCCGCGAAATCGACAGCGTCGAAGACGAGCGGATAGATGCCGGCGCCGTCGTCGCCGGGGGCCATCCACGCCAGAAGCGCGCCTTCGAAAGGCGAATCGTCGGGACGCTTGATGCGCTCGGTCACCTTGACGGTCATGCGGCTCTGGCCGTCGAAGAAGGGCGTGAGGCCGGCGATGCCGCCGCCGGTCTTGTGATGAAACCAAACCTCGGCGCCGGTCTCCGAGCGCCAGACGGCGTAGTCTCCGGCGCTGGTCTTGACCCGGCGCTGAGCCTTGGCCGCGAGGCGCGTCATGGACGCATTGAAGGCGCAGTCATCGGCGAACGCCAATCCGATGGTCGAGAGGTTGCTCACCATGCGCACGGCCCTGCATTGGCGACGGCAGTCGCGGAGGCGCTAGCCCGCGCCGATTTTCGCCCCGGTGTCAACCGGAGAGCCTTTCGAGCTCGGCAACGATCGCGGACCCCATCTCGCTGGTGCCGACCTGGCGCATGCCGGGCTGCATGATGTCGCCGGTGCGGTAGCCCTTGGCGAGAACGGCGGCGATGGCCTGGTCGAGGAGATCGGCCTCCTTCCCCATGTCGCAGGAGTAGCGCAGCGCCATGCCGAAGCTCGCAATCGTTGCGATCGGATTGGCGAGGCCCTTGCCGGCGATGTCGGGCGCCGACCCGTGCACGGGCTCGTAGAGCGCGAGGCGCTTGCCGCTCTTGGGATCGAGCGCGCCGAGGGAGGCGGACGGCAGCATGCCGAGAGAACCCGTGGCCATGGCGGCTTCGTCCGAGAGCACGTCGCCGAACAGATTGTCGGTGACGATGACATCGAACTGCTTCGGGTTGCGCACGAGCTGCATGGCGCAGTTGTCGGCGAGGATGTGCTCGAGGGTGACGTCGGGGGCGTAGGCTTTGTGGGTCTGGGTCACGACCTCGTTCCAGAGCACGCCGGTTCGCATCACGTTGCGCTTTTCGGCCGAATGGACTTTGTTCTTGCGCTTGCGCGCGAGATCGAAGGCGACCTTGGCGATGCGCTCGATCTCGTGCGTCGTATAGACTTGCGTGTCGACGGCACGCTTCTCGCCGTTCTCGAGCGTCACGATCTCCTTGGGCTCGCCGAAGTAGACGCCCCCGGTCAGCTCGCGCACGATCATGATGTCGAGCCCCTCGACGAGCTCGCGCTTCAGGGAGGAGGCGTCGGCGAGCGCCGGATAGCAGATGGCGGGGCGAAGATTGGCGAAGAGCCCGAGGTCCTTGCGCAGCCGCAAGAGCCCTGCCTCGGGGCGAATGGCATAGGGGACCTTGTCCCACTTGGGGCCGCCGACGGCTCCGAAGATGACGGCGTCCGCCTGCTTGGCGCGCGCCATCGTCTCGTCGGTCACCGGAACCCCGTGCTTGTCGATCGCCGCGCCGCCGACGAGATCGGATTGGCATGCGAACTTGGCGCGGTTGCTCCTCTTGTTGAAGAAGGCGACGACGCGCTCCGCCTCCGCCATCGTCTCGACGCCGATCCCGTCGCCCGGGAGCAGGAGAAGACTGTGCGTAGCCATGATTTGCGGGCTCCCGTCGTCTATATGTAAGGCGTCGTTGCTGGAGGCGGGTACTAGCCTGCGCACGTACGCCCCGCAAGGGAGCCCGTGCCGGTTCCAAAAGGATGGTCTCACGCATGGGTCTGCCGATGGCGTTGGCACGGAGCCTGGCTGGTGTTCTCCTCGCGCCCCTGCTCGCCGGCGGGGCGGCCGGTGACGGAGCCCCCGAGCTTTCTCTTCCCATCGCCTGCGTGCCCGGCGAGAGCTGTTTCATCCAGAGCTATGTCGACGTCGATCCCGGCCCGGGTGTGAAGGACTACGCCTGCGGCACCGCGACGTACGAGGGCCACGACGGCATCGACTTCCGGCTCAACTCGGCAGCCGAGGCCAAGACAGGCGTCGCCGTGCTCGCGGCCGCGGACGGCATCGTCAAGGCCGGACGCGACGGCGTGGCCGACGCCTTCGTCACACCCGAGTCCCGCGCCGCCATCAAGGGGCGCGAATGCGGCAACGGCGTCGTCATCGATCACGGACAGGGCTGGGAGACGCAGTATTGCCATATGCGCAAGGGCAGCGTGCGCGTGCACCAGGGCGAAAGGGTTGTGCGCGGCCAGCCGCTCGGCGATGTCGGCTACTCGGGTCTCGTCGAGTTCGCACACCTGCATTTCGTGGTTCGGCACGACGGGACCGTGCTCGACCCCTTCTCCGCAAAGGCCCGGGACGGCGCCTGCACCGACCCGAAGGAGGTGCGCGGCCTGTGGCGCGCGGATGCTCTGAGCACCCTGCCCTACAAGGCGGGCGAGATCCTGGCCGTCGGGTTTACCGGTGCCGTGCCCGACCTTCAAGGTCTCGAAGTCGCGCATGCCCTGCCTCCCCCCGGCGCGACGAGCGATCAGCTTCTTCTCTTTGCGCGCATCCTCAATCTTCGCGCGGGCGACCGGATCAGCCTGACGATTTCCGGCCCCGGGGGATTCGCGGTGACCAATACGAGCGATCCCCTCGAGCGCAACAAGGCGTCCTACCTCGCCTATGCCGGAAAGAAACGAACGGCTGCGGCTTGGCCTCCCGGCCGCTACGAGGGCACGGTGGAGCTCCTGCGCGCGGGCGTCCCCGTGTCGGCGCGCACGACGAGCGTCGAAGTCTCGAACTAGGCCAAATCCGGGAGCCGTGTTGTCCTCGACTTCCGGCCGAGGTCATCCCATGTGGTCGTCGCGCCCCTCGGACCGGACCAGCTCCTGATATTCCGCGACCTCGCCCGTCTCCGTCAGCCGATAGACCTGCGGCGCGCCCGTCGCGAGCTCGCGGTCGAGAATCTCCTGCTCGGAAAGCTTCTCGAGGCTCATGATGAGCGCGCGCAGCGAGTTGCCGTGGGCGGCGACGAGGACGTTCTTGCCCGATCGGACGTGCGGCCAGATTTGCGACTGGTAGTAGGGAAGGACGCGGTCGGCCGTATCCTTGAGACTTTCGCCGCCGGGAGGCGGAACGTCGAAGCTGCGCCTCCACAGCTGCACCATGTCCTCGCCCCAGCGGCTGCGCGCCTCCTCCTTGTTGAGACCGGAGAGCTCTCCGTAGTCGCGCTCGTTCAAGGCCGCATCCTCGTAGATCTCGACGGCTGTCTGGCCGATCTCGCCCAGGATGAAGTCGAGGGTGTGCTGGGCGCGCTTGAGCTTGCTCGTGAAAGCGACGTCGAATCTGAGGCCCCTGTCCTTGAGCACACGCCCCGCCCAGCGGGCTTCGATCACGCCCTTGTCGGTCAAATCGGGATTGCGGATTCCGGTGAAGAGGTTCTTCTTGTTCCACTCGCTTTCGCCGTGGCGTACGAGGACAAGGCTGTTCGCCATCGCGCCGATCCGTCGTGTTCTTTCTAGCGTCGACATCCAAATCCTCGATGCGTTCGGCCTAGATCCCGAGCACGTCTGCCATGGTGTAAAGTCCCGGAGCCCTGCCGCGTCCCCAAAGCGCTGCCTTCACCGCGCCGCGCGCAAAGATGGCTCGATCCTCCGCACGGTGGACGAGCTCGATGCGCTCACCCTCGCCTGCAAATATGACGGCGTGATCGCCGACGACCGTTCCCCCCCGCAATGACGCAAATCCTATGTCGCCGCGTCTTCGGGCGCCCGTGTGACCATCCCTAGCCTTCGCTCTCGCGCTCTTCAAGTCGAGGCCGCGGCCTGCCGCCGCAGCTTCCCCAAGCATGAGTGCCGTCCCCGACGGGGCGTCGACCTTGTTGCGATGATGCATCTCGACGATCTCGACGTCGAAGTCTTCGTCGAGCGCTTCGGCCACGCGGCGCGTCAAGGCCGCGAGGAGGTTCACGCCGAGACTCATGTTTCCCGCCTTGATGATCGTCGCGTGGCGGGCGGCGGCCTTGATGGCGGTCAAATCGTCGTCCGCCAGTCCCGTGGTGCCGATGACGTGGACGATGCGCGCGTTGGCGGCGAGCTCGGCGAACTCGAGCGTCGCGCGCGGCGTCGTGAAGTCGAGAACGGCGTCGGCGCGGGTGAAGAGGTCGATCGGATCGCTAGTCACCGCGATGCCGAGGGGCTCGAGGCCAGCGAGCCCGCCGATGTCCGCCCCCACATGTGGGGAGCCTGCCGCCTCCGTGCCACCGGCCACGGTGCATCCCGGCATGGCATGGACCCTGCGCACGAGCTCGCGGCCCATGCGGCCGGCGGCGCCCATCACGGCGATCCTCATGTCGCTCAAACGCGTCTCCAGTGGCTCGAGGCGTGTCGGGGTATACCATGCGTCCGTCCCAGCGGAAGTGCGGCACGCGGGCAGCGTTTACGCCTTGTCCCGGCGTGCTCGATCGATTGCGTTGCGAATGAGGGCTTTCGCTTCTGCAGCATCGCCCAAATGGTGAATCCGCACCCATTTGCCAGGCTCCAAATCCTTGTAATGGGCGAAGAAGTGCTCGATTTGCTGCAAGGTGATGCTGGGCAGGTCTGCGGCCGTGCGAATCTTCTCGTAGCGCTGGGTCAGCTTGGCGCTGGGCACGGCGAGAACCTTCTCGTCGCCGCCCCCGTCGTCCTCCATGACGAGGACGCCGATGGGACGGCAGTTGACGACGGCACCCGGGACTATTGCGCGCGTGTTGCAGATGAGGACATCGATCGGATCGCCGTCCTCGGACAGCGTATGGGGTACGAAACCGTAATTTCCGGGGTAGCGCATCGGGGTGTAGAGGAAACGGTCGACGAATAGGGTTCCCGAGGCCTTGTCCATCTCGTACTTGATCGGCTCTCCGCCGACCGGCACCTCGACCACCACGTTGATGTCCTCGGGCGGGTCGTTGCCGGGCGCTATGGCTTCGATGCGCATGGAGTTCCTCTCCTTTTCGGGTCTGCGGCGGACATCGTCGCAGACCGGAGGCGTGGTTTCATCCCCCGAATTCGGTCAAGATGCCCGCCTAGACCGTCGGCGAGCCGGACCGCTACCGAGGAGCGGAGCGTGAGAGAGACGCGAATCATCGCTGGGGCTGTCGCGCTCTTGGCAGGCTCTGGATTCGCTCTGGCGGTGCAGCAGGTCAAGAGCCTCTACACGGTCGTCGACCTTCCGGCGTGCGAGAGCGTGGTGTCGCCGAGCCCGGGCGGCGCACGCCTGTGCGACGGCCTTCCCGGCTATCCGGTCTTTGTCGACTGGACCGGACTCAAGACCTACGTGAGCGTCGGGCCCGATGCGGCAAAGCGGCGGGCGGCCGCCCAGACCTTGCCCGTGTCGAACAGCCTGTTCGAGGCCGGCTCGACCCGCACGACCGTGGAGTGGCGATTTATCGTCCGCAACGGGCGCACCGTGCCGTACGCGACGATCGTGCGCTACTTCACTCAGACCTCGGCGGGGCGCGGCGAGACGCTCGTCGTGATGCGGGTGACGGACCGGGAGACGTGTCATGTCGCCTATGTCGATGCGCTGGCCAACAAGGACGCGATCGTGCTCGCGCGCGAGATTGCCGACGAGCGCGCCCGGTCCTTCGACTGCAGCGCAATGCCGATCACAGCCGGCATCATGGATGAGACGCCGCGCTGAGGCGCGTGGCGTCGCGCCGAGCTCAGTTCCAGCCGAAGGCGACCTTCTCGAGCTTGGCGCCGCCGATGCGCTCGATTGTCTGTGCGATCGGACGGCCGCCGCGCCGCCAGTAGAAGTCGAGAGCCAGCGTGTTGTCGGCGAGCGCCCACACGATGAGGCCCTTGAGCCGCTTCTCGTCGAGGCCGTGCCGGCACGCCTCGAAAAGGTGCTCGCCAAGCCCCAATCCCTGATAGGTCGGGCTTAGGTAGAGCTCGTAGATTTCGCCCTGATAAGGGCCGCGAGTGCGCGCCACGCCGAGGGTCGCATAGCCCCTCACGTCGCCGCCGTGCTCGAGCACAAGGAGACTGTCGCCAGCGCGAATGACGTTGCGCCACCATTCGGCTCCGCGCCTCTTCACCATGCTTTCCAGGTGAAGGTGCGGGATGATGCCCCGGTATGATTGCTGCCAGGTGGTGCGGAAGATGTCGGCCACCGACTTTGCGTCGGCGGGCCGTCCTTTGCGGATCTTGATGTCGGAACGCGAACCCAACATGACGCAAGTATAACCGATCTCGCGCGCCGTCGTAACGGCGGCTCAGGGCCTTCGGAAAAAAATATTGGCCCGGAACTCAGAGCGCTCCGGGCCAAGACTAATCAACGCAAGTTGACGAGAGCTGGCAGACCCGGTCAGCTGGCCTTCTTCAGCTGCTCGAACGTCTTGGTCGCGGCGACGTTCATGGTCTCGAAGGTCTGCTGCGCGACTTTGGCGGAAAGCTCGAAGAGCTCCTTGGACTGCGCGCTCGCGGCGGCGAGCTGCTGCTGAACGAAGCTCGTCTGCAGGCGAACGGCCTCGGGGATCGTCTTCGCGCGCGCGATCGCCTGCGCCGCATCGAACACGGCCTCGGTGTTGATCTCGGTGTTGCGAAGGACCTTCTCGCCGATCGACTTGGCCCCCGCATGGGCGGCGACCATGACCTCCTCCATCACCTTGACGCCATCCTTGGTGACGGAAGCTGAGCTTGCCGTAGGCCTCGCGGGCTTTCGACACGCCGTCTTCGGCGAAGGCTTGAACGGTCTCGGGAATACGGGCGTCCTTGGCGGCTGCGAGCATCTCCTGAGCTTGGCGGGTGAACGAATCGTCATGGTTGTTTTCCTTGGCGGCTGTGAGACGGATTGGGACCTACGACGGGGGTTGCAATAGGAGCCTCGACGAATCCGCCGAGACATCCTACGCAGGGTAATATAGCAGAGTTATTTTGCATTGCAACATAAAAAATGCTGCTCTGCATCAGAAAATAAAAAACTCTTTCAGAACAATGGATAAGCTTGGCGGGGACCGCGGCGGGAGGTGGACCAGGTCAAGACTCCGCCCCGAAAACTTGACAATTCTGCGAGTAAAGTCAAGTCCGTCACAGGCCATGGAAGAGGTCGCGATAGCCGAGCACGGCTCGATCGAAAAGTATGTCGGTCGGCCTCAGCGGACGGGCGAGCGCTAGTCCATCGAGGGTCCGGCAGCGGGAGAGCGCGACATAAGTCTGTCCGTGCGCGAAGGTGCCGCGCCCGAGGTCGATATAGACGTTGTCGAGCGTCAGCCCCTGGGCCTTGTGGATGGTAAGGGCCCAGGCGAGCCGCACGGGAAACTGCCTGAAGGTCCCGGCGACCGACTCGACGATCTTCTCGGCCGCCTTGTCATAGGCGTAGCGCCGGGACTCCCACGCGGCCTGCTCGAGCTCGTGCTCCTTGCCGCCAACCTCGATCCACACCCGCTTGTCGTCGAGGCGGGAGATGTGCGCGACCGTGCCGTTGACCCAGCGCCGGTCCGGGTCGTTGCGCAAAAGGATGACCTTGGCGCCGGGCTTGAGGAGGAGGGCGGCATCGGTCGGATGGGCTGACCCGCTGAACTCGCCGGTGATGCCGGCCTCGTAGGCCCGCGCGGTGCCCGGGAGCGCGTCGAGATAGGCCATGTTGATGCGTTGGGCGGCGGCATTGGTCGGCGTCAGGATGACGTAGCCTTCTCCCTCGGCGCGCGTGCGCACAGGCCGCACGCGGGAGTTCAGAAGCGCGAGGTCGCTCTCGTCGGCCTCCCCGTCGCGCACGCGGTTCAACACGCCGATCAGGGCCTCGTCGCTCTGGCGGAAGACATGGGTGAGCTCGGTGAGGCTTGTGCCGGCGCCCTCGCGGAGGGAGGGGACGGAAAAGAAGAAGGGGCCGCCGAAGGCGGATTCGAGATGCTCGGCCACCTCGCCTTGCGGCACAACGGGCGGGAGCTGGTGCAGGTCCCCGAACATCACGAGGCGCAGACCGCCGAATGCCTCGCGCGCGCGTCCGCGATTGACCCGGAGCGACTGGTCGATGGCGGACATGAGGTCGGAGCGCACCATCGACACCTCGTCGATGACGAGAAGCTTCAAGCGCCGCATGACGGCGCCGTTGCGGCTGCGCCGAATATCCTCGGGGCGGATGAGGCGCGGCGGAAACCCGAAGAACGAGTGCAGCGTCTGCCCGCCGACATTGACGGCCGCGAGCCCGGTCGGCGCGAGCACGGCGAGCTCGCCGGGGATCACGTCGCGCAGCGCCCGCAAGAGCGTTGACTTGCCCGTCCCCGCGCGCCCCGTGACGAACAGGTGACCCTCGCCGCGACGCAGGAAATCGACGGCTCTCGCGTACTCGTGCGTTGGCGTCACGCCGGCGGGCCACGCATTAGCGGGCGTCGATTCTATCGAGGCGGCAGGCCGGGGACGGAGCGACACGCGGAGCCTTTCTCTGTGGCTCGCCGTGCTTAGAGAGGGTTCCCCCGGCTGTCAAAGCGGGAGCCAGAAATACGAAGGCGGCCGGTGCGCCGAAGCAAAACGGCGGCCGCAAGGGCCGCCGCTCGAAAGTCAACGGACGGGGAGGCTCAGTCCTTGGTGATGACGAACACCTTGAAGTCCTTGTCGAGACGGAAGTCGTACTGGCCGCCCTTGCACTTCACGTCCTCGGCCTCGAACACGCCGGTTCCCTCGCTCTCCTTCTCGTACTTGCCGCCCTCGCAGCCCCACTCGGCAACGGCCGCCTTGATCTTCGCCCCTTCGTCGTCGCTGACCTTCTCGTCGGCCAGAGCTGCGGTGGCTGAGAAGGCAAGGGCGGCGGCAGTGATCAGGGTCCATTTCATGAGTTGACTCTCCTCTCCGAAGTTAGAGAAGTCTCCGCATATCATAAGTCTTCGCTGCAGCGCACTGACATAAAGAAAATCGGAGACAAGTCTGGAGTTGTCTCCTTGTCGGAGACTTCAGAGTGCCAGGAAAAATTCTCCCGAGAAAACATTACATTGCCTTAAAGCGGGAAAAACTCCCGGCTATATTGGGAAAAAATCCCTAGCGACAATCGGGCCACAAGATCCACATTAAACGACTCGCGCTCGGCATCGCCGAGCCGACTCCGGCGACCTCAGCCAGCTCCTCGTCGAGGGCCGTCGGCACGGCCCAGGCCGTCAATCCGAGTTGTCGTTCATCCGGACTTGAGTTTGAGGATGAGATCGGCCGCGCTGGACCCGGCCCGAATTGCGCCGGTGAACCCGCCGGAACCGGCGTACGAAGACGCGAGGTACAGTCCGACAATCGGTGTCTGTGGCGAGTTTTCGGGCCCCTTCCAGATAGGGCCCGAGGGTGGAACCGGCGCGAAACCGTAAATCGCCCCCTCCGGAGCGTTCAGGTAGTTCTGCATGGTGCTTGCCGTGCTGAACACCGAGGCCACGATTTTCGAAGCAAATCCGGGAAACTCTCTGTCGACTGCGCCGATGATGGCCTCGCGCCAACGCTTGCGCTTGTCGTCATAGGCCGCGGCGTCGAGGCCCGACCAGTGCGCGATCCTATCGACGCCCACGACCGACACGGGATAGAGCGGTCCTTCGATGCCGCTGTCGATTGCGGCATAGTTGACAACGGTAAGCGCCGGCACGTCCTTGCCGGGCAAGCCGGCCATGACATCGCCGCTCAGCCGGTAGTCGGCGAGTTTCTTCATCCACCGCGGCATCAGGAAGTTCGAATACGCGCGGATGCCGACCTCGGCGGGACGGACCGACAGGCCGAACGTCGCCGAGAACAGAGAGATCGACAGACGGCGCCGCGCATACGGAGCCCAAAACCGGCCCCGCACAGGATGCGGCAGCATGGCGGCCAGCGCCGCAGGGGCAGCGTTGCCGACAATGATCGGGGCCCGCGCCTCGGACCGATCGCCGCCTTCGCGGCGCTCATGTGCCACGCCAGTTGGTCGGCCACGCTCGTCGAGGACGATCTCGGTCGCCGATCGGCGCAGCAGGATCTCTCCACCCGCCGCCCTCATCGCGCGCGCGAGGGCATTGCTCAAGCGTTGAGAGCCGCCACGAATGTAGCGCCCCCCTGACGCCAGGTAGCCACCCTGCGCGACAGCGAACAACACCCACCACAAGCTGTCGGGATCGTCATGCCAGTAGGATAGGTTCGCCGCGAGCGCACATTTGACCGCCTCGTCGCCGCCGAAGGCGCTTTCCAATCGCTCCGTGAGCGAAAGACGCCAGCCGGTGATCAGGGGCCGCAATCGAGCGAATGCCGACAGGGCGCCCATCGGATCGCGGAAGGCCTCTCGGCCACGACCTAGCGTGCCGAGTCCCTTTGTGATGCCCTCCATCTCGCCGAGCACGGCCGCGATGCCGACGCGGGCGGATGGAAAGCGCTCTGTCAGGCAAGGCGTGCGGCGCCAAAGCTTTCGGGCAAGGTGAACGGCGCACCAACTGGACCGCCGCGCACCTCGTAGAGGGACCCCGTCGGCACCCACTGCACCTCGTTGAGAACACCGGCTCGCGCGAGGATGTGATGCTTGGCATCAAGCGGGTCGCGCGGATCGCTCGTCTCATGGAGAGACGCCTCGACGATCAAGTCGCCGGCCTTGTAGGTCGAGGCCGCGCCTCCGACGCCATGGTTGCGCTCGATGAGAAGCGTCTTTCGGCCAGCACGTGCGAGGAGCGTGGCCGCCGTCAGCCCACCGAGCCCCGATCCAATCACGATCACATCATAGGATCCGGCCATCGCCTGCCCGTCGCCGCGTTACACTCGTGTGTTTATAGGCGAAGCTCGCGACAAGCCGGCATTGCGAATAATCAACGCCGGACGGCGCCAACAAGACTGAACGCTTTTGCGCGCGTCAGAGTCCCGACGCTCACGCTAAACTCGCCTCGCGCTCGGCCTCGCGCCGGCGCTCCTGCTTCTTCCTCTCGTTGGGGTCGAGCCAGCGCTTCCTCAGGCGGATCGACTTCGGCGTCACCTCGACCAGCTCGTCGTCGGCGATGTAGCTCATGGCCTTCTCCAGCGTGAGCTTCATCGGCGGCGTCAGAAGCACGTTCTCGTCCTTGCCGGAGGCACGGATGTTGGTGAGCTTCTTGCCCTTGACGACGTTGACCTCGAGGTCGTTGTCGCGCGTGTGCTCGCCGACGATCATGCCGACGTAGACGCGCGTCTGCGGCCCGATCATGAACGGCCCGCGGTCCTGAAGATTGAAGATCGCGTAGGCCGCCGCCTCGCCGTCCGAGTTCGAGATGAGCACGCCCGTGCGCCGGCCGGCGATCTCGCCCTTGAACGGCGCGTAGCCGTGAAAGAGCTTGTTCATCACCGCTGTGCCGCGCGTGTCCGAGAGAAGCTCGCTCTGGTAGCCGAGAAGCCCGCGAGTGGGCACGTGAAACACCATGCGCGTGCGCCCTCCGCCCGAGGGGCGCATCTCCAAGAGCTCGCCCTTGCGCTCGGCGAGCTTCTGGACGACGACGCCGGTGTGCCCGTCGTCGACGTCGATGATGACCTCCTCGATCGGCTCGAGCTTCTGGCCGGTGTCGGGATCGATCTTGATGACGACCTTTGGCCGCGAGACGGTGAGCTCGAAGCCCTCGCGGCGCATGTTCTCGATCAGGATTCCGAGCTGCAACTCCCCGCGACCCGAGACGTCGAAGGCGTCCTTGTCGTCGGCGACGTTCACCTTGATTGCAATGTTGCGCTCGGCTTCCTTCATGAGCCGGTCGAGGATGACGCGGCTCTGCACCTTGTCGCCCTCCTGGCCGGCAAACGGCCCGTCGTTGATGCGAAACGTCATCGACAGCGTCGGCGGGTCGACGGGCTGCGCGGGGAGAGGCGTATCGATCGCAGGATCGCAGAGAGTGTCGGCAACGGTCGCCTCGCGCATGCCGGCGAGTGCGACGATCTCCCCGGCTTCGGCTTCATCGACCGGGACGCGCTCGAGACCGCGGAATGCGAGCACTTTCGTTACGCGGAAGGTCTCGATCAGGCGGCCGTCGCGGGAGAGCGCCTTGAGCTGCTGGTTCGCCTTGAGCGTGCCCGACGTGATGCGGCCCGTGAGAATGCGCCCGAGAAAGGGATCGGCTTCGAGCGTCGTCGCGAGAATCCGCACCGGCCCCTCCTCGACCTTGGGCGGCGGCACGTGCGCGATGATGAGGTCGAACATGGGCGCGAGGTTGTCCTTCGGACCCGCTGGATCGAGCGCCATCCAGCCGTTGCGCCCGGATCCGTAGAGCACCGGGAAGTCGAGCTGCTCGTCGGTGGCGTCGAGATTGGCGAAGAGATCGAACACCTCGTTCAGGACGTCGAGGTGGCGCTCGTCGGGACGGTCGATCTTGTTGATGGCGACGATGGGGCGCAGCCCGCGCTTCAAGGCCTTCGACACCACGAACTTTGTCTGCGGGAGCGGACCCTCGGAGGCGTCGACGAGCACGACGACGCCGTCGACCATGTTCAGGATGCGCTCGACCTCGCCGCCGAAGTCGGCGTGGCCCGGCGTGTCGACGATGTTGATATGGGTCCCCTTCCAGACCACGCTCGTGCACTTGGCGAGAATGGTGATGCCGCGCTCGCGCTCGAGGTCGTTACTGTCCATCGCCCGCTCGGCGACGCGCTGGCCCTCGCGGAACGTGCCGGATTGCTTCAGGAGCTCGTCGACGAGGGTCGTCTTGCCGTGGTCGACGTGGGCGATAATGGCGATATTTCTGATGTTCATGGAGTGCCCGGCCGGGCCGCGATTGTGCGGCGCAAAAATCCGGCCGGGACGTAGCACATCCCGCCGGTCACCGCCAGCCAAGGGCGTGAGCTGCTTACGCGCGGGTCTGGGTCTCGCGGTCGCCATTGCCGAGGGATCTCTGCTCGTCGGCATAGAGGCGGGCGAGGAAGGCCTCGAGCTCGGGGCGGGGAGAGACCGTCTTGTCCTGGCGCGCGCGCTGGCTCTCCTGGCGCCCGCGGGCGCCGCGCGTCGCGCCCGCCGACTTGAGCCGCCGTCCGCCGGAGATGAGCAGCGGGTGCGCCGGCTCGTCGAGGTCGAGCTCCTCGAGGAAGTTCTCGCGCAGCGCATAGAACGACTGGAGGATCGCGTCGCGGGCAAGCCGCGTCTCCTCGGGCGGAATGTTCGTGCGCTTGCGCGGGTCGATCGATTGCAGCGCGCGGCGCATGTCGTGGAGCGGCGCATAGGGGTAGAGGCCGACGAGCGTCTCCGTCTCGCCGGCGTTGCAGTAGACGATGCGCATGTTGTCGATCGTCTCGCTGATGCGGCAGAAGGCTGAGAGGTAGTCGTCGCTCGTGGGGTACTGCTTCTCGCAGAAGGTAAAGAGCGCCGACTTGGTGCGCACGATGCCGCGCCATTCCTCCTCGAGGCTCTCGACGAACTTCGAGCGTTTCTGGAAGACGTTGGTGAGGTAGGCGACGCCGCCCGTCGCGATGAGCAGCGACATGTCGCGCAGATAATCGTAGGCGTCGCCGAGTGCGCGGTCGACGGGCGTGCCGGCGATGCCCGGGATCTCGGCCCGGAACTTCGCGAGGAGGGAGACGGCGAGCACGACGCCGAGGAACACGTAGAGGCGCCTGAGCGTGCGGTTGAGGGACGTGCGGGTCATTGGGATAGGAGCGCAGGAGGGACCGGAGAGACCAAATCCTGACCCAAGATTGGAGCTAAAGAAAGGAAGGCAGGCAGGGGGCTAGCGATGGGTTCGCTTGCATCTGTCTGCACTTCCAAGAACGAGCGATAGCTCGAGGTCCCAGAGGGGTTCAGCCGTGGGCAGGTGCGTGGCTCCGAAGTCGTAAGGCGCGGTGAGCCAGCCGGAAGGTTAGCTTTCCTGCCCCGCCGCAGGAGCCATGTTTTCACAATATGAAATCACCGCCCACGAGCACCTTGTGGCCGGTGAGCTCGATCTGGAAGTCGGCGACCTTGTTGCCGTCGATGTCGCCCTCGACGATCGTCTTCGCCGGGCCTTCGAACTTGTAGTGCAGCTGGCCCTTCACGCCGCTGAAGGCGGCCTGGCCGATGAAGCTGAAGGCCTGGTTTAAGGGGCCGGCCTTGGCATCGATGGTCGAGAGGTCGATGTCGTCGCCCTGAAAGTGCGTGAAGTCCTTGATCACGTCGCGCGTGAAGGGCGTCTTGCCCGTCTCGCCGACGAGGTTGAAGTCGAAGATGTCGCGCTGCGCGTTTCCCGTCATCGATGTCGCGACCGAAGCCGCCGATGAGCGTGTCGACGCCGAGGCCGCCCGTGAGGATGTCGGCTCCGGCTGCGCCCGTCAGCGTGTCGTTGTTGCCGCCGCCGATCAGCTTGTCGTTGCCGCCGAGGCCGAAGATCATGTCCTTGTCGCTGCCGCCGACGAGCGTGTTGGCGGCGGCCGTGCCGATGATCGTCTCGGGCGAGACGTTGGAGACGGTGAGCGTGTAGGGGGACCTGGTCGCATCGGGGGTGCCGCCAACGGTCACGTCGTCGGCAGTGACGAACACGGAATAGCTGCTCTTGGTTTCGAAATCGAGGTGCACGCGGGCCCTGAGGAAGAGCGCGGTGCCGATGATCTCGAACTTCGCGGCGTCGGCGCCGGTGAGAGCGAACGTCTCGGTTCCGAGCGCGTCGTCGGTAACGACGATGTCGGCAACCTTGATGTGCGCGGCGGTCGAGGTGTTCTCGGCAAGGGCCGCCGTCGCATTCGCGAGCGCGATGGCCGTCGGTGCACTATTGGGCGGTGCTACGCCGATGGTGAACACCTTATCGGTGAAAGATCCGTCTGCGCTTGTGGCCCGAATTGTGATGTCGTGGCTCGTGGCCGCCGCAAAGATTAAGAGTGAGCCGTTGGCTACCGTCACAGCACCGGTCGAGGAATTGATTTGAAAGCGGCCGCTTGCGTTGTCGAAGAGGCTGTATGTAACGGCCTGCAAACTGCCATCAAGCGCCTGTCCCGTTAGGCCGACCGTTGTGCCGGTAGCGGCGCCTTCTCCCACAATATTCGTTGTCGCGTCGCTGTCATTTAGGGCGCCGATTAGGTCGGCTAACAAGACATTCGTTGGACCATTAAAAAAGCTAAACCCTCCATATTGGTGAGCGTGTCCGTTCCTTCGTTGCCGTCGGTCACTGTATCGTTATCCGTAATAACCCACGTAGTCGTGCCGCTATCGACGCGCTGGATAGAAAAGGTGCTTCGCGCACCGGCGAACCCTGCAGTATCCGAACAGGTCCACCATTGACAACATCGCTGCCATTCAAACCGGAAATGAAGTCATTTTGGGAAGAACCCGTGAGAGTGTCGCCCCCCGCAGTGCCCTGGATGACGATCGCGTCATTTTCGGCTGGGTTCCATTGGGAGAAATTCCAGCTTGCGGCGGAGAAGTTGGATGCATTGTTGATAAAGACGCCCTGAAACGACCCTGTTGTCCCCAATACAGTTAAACCCGAGGTGAACGCGGCCGCAATTTGCGCCGCCGAAAGCGTCACGCTGGTGTTAGCCCCCATCTCGAGAATCCTAAGAAGAATGTGCTCACCGGCGTAAGATCTATGCTCCCGGACGTGATCGTAATATCGTCAACTCCCAATCCACCATTAAAGACATCCCCAAAATTGGCGTCATTAAACATGTCAAAAATGACCCTGTCGGACGCGCTTGTACCAGGGATATTATCGATGCCAGATGTTGCGTTGAAATCGGTCATCTAAGTTCCTCCATCCAGACAGAGCCTGGCCGGACGGACCCGGCACAGCACATCACCTCGCCGGAAGGCTCAGCCCCCGGCGCGCAGCACGACCATCGATGTCGACGTGGAGGCGGTTGATGCACTCGACGTAGGCGTTGATTTTTTCGGTGAGAGACGGGCTCTCCGCGCTGGCCGAGCCGGCAGTGTACAGTCCGGACCCTACGACCACGCCAATAGCCAAGACGAGCATGCGGACAGGCTTCATTGGCCGCTCCCCCCAATGCCAACTGTGGAACAGCATAAATCAAGAGCACCTATAGCCCAAGGCAGGCGAACGAGCTTGGCAAGCTACAATTCCCCTGGACGGTTTTCTTGCCGATTCCGGGCGAGACCTAGTCGCGCGGCGCGACATGGGAATGACTGGAGCTCCCTGATCAAGGAACGTGATCGGCCGCGCCGCAATCGTCGTCAGGAAGGACCTACGAATGTCCGCTTCTGTATAGGGTTAGACGAAGCCGACGTATTGGCTCTCGCTTCGCAGACACGCGGGAGCCGTCGTTATCCTCGAGTGGTCATGCCCAATTAGGGACGTTGGAGCCGCCCAACTGTCATCCCGGCCCGAGCGCAATGGCGCGAGGAGCCGGGACCCAGGGGCAGCGGGTGCCGCCGTATCTGCGTGAGCTCTGGGTCCCGGATCGCCGCTTGCGCGGCGTCCGGGATGAAACTCTCTTGGTCGTCCTCAGCCGCAGCGCATTGAGCTTGATGAAGCCCTCTGCGTCCTTCTGGTCGTAGGCGCCGCGGGCGTCTTTGACGGACTGGCATCATCGACAAAGGGACCGTGGCGACCGTCAGCAAAGGGCCACTAGCGGTCACCAGAGGCGCTCTCCTGATGGATTGGCAAGTCATTCAGCGCTCGTAACATGTCCTTGAGCTGTACTTCCTGCACGGCATTGGCAGCGTCATCCAGTGAGAACCAGGCCCGAGTGCGATCTGCATGCTCTGACCAGTCGTCATGGACCTCTTCGACCCATAGGAGGAACACCTCGACGGTAGATTCAATGACGCAGCGCATTGAGCTTGATAAAGCCCTCGGCGTCGCTGCAAGCCCTCGCGGCCCCTAATCCAACACCCCTTCCAGCGCGTAGTGCCGGATCTTGTCGCGGTTGGCGATCAGCTCCTCGACCGTGGGCTCGCCTCTCATGGCACGGCCGATGGCGATCTTGGTCGCCTCGTAGTTCGTGCGGTAGAGGTCCTTCTTGTCGAGCTTGGGATCGTCGGCGCACCGGGGATCGAGCCACACCGTGATGATCATGCAGATATCGTTGGCGATCTCGGCGGGAAGGATGCCGTCCTTGAGACAGTCCACGATCGCGTCACCGATCGCCGCCTGCACGACCCCGCCGAAAAGCTCGACGTAGGCTGCGCTCGTGATGGTGACCTTGGAGGTCATCATCGCCGCCGGCCGCACCATCTGATTGAGATCGCGGATGACGAAGAACCGGGTATGGCCGACGGACTGCCCCATCATCGTGGCAAAGGCCGTCCCGACCGGTCCCTTGACCGAGCCGATGACGATTTCCGGCATGGCGTCGGTGGCTTGCCCTTCGCTCGCGAGAACGGTGGCCTCGCCCGTGCGGAACCAGATGTCCATGGTCAGATCCTGTCTGTTAGCTGATGAGCTCGCGTCCCCGGACGCCGCGCGAGCGGCGATCCGGGATCGTTCCCCGCCGTGGGATCGAGTCCCCGTAAAGATCCCGGATAGCCGCGTCCCTTCGGGCCGCGCCTTCCGGGAAGCCGTGGAGAAAGGCAGCGCTCCTTCTCGTTACCTTCCCCCATCCCTTTTCCCCAGCGTCCTTAGCCTGAGCGCGTTGAGCTTGATGAAGCCCTCGGCGTCCTTCTGGTCGTAGGCGCCGCGGTCGTCCTCGAAGGTGACGAGCGTCGACGAGTAGAGCGACTTCGGGCTCTCGCGGCCGACGACGATTGTGTTGCCCTTGTAGAGCTCGAGCGTCACTTCTCCCTCGACGTGCTCCTGGCTCTTGTCGATTGCCGCCTGCAGCATCAGGCGCTCGGGCGCGAACCAGAAGCCGTAGTAGACGAGCTCCGCATAGCGCGGCATCAGCTCGTCCTTCAAGTGCATGGCGCCGCGGTCGAGCGTGAGGCTCTCGATCGCGCGGTGAGCGGCGAGCAGGATTGTGCCGCCCGGCGTCTCGTAGACCCCGCGGCTCTTCATGCCGACGAAGCGGTTCTCGACCAGGTCGACGCGGCCGATGCCGTTGTCGCGGCCGAGGTCGTTGAGCGCCTTCAAGAGCGTCGCCGGCGAGAGCCGCATGCCGTCGATGGAGACGGCATCGCCCTTCTCGAAGCCAATTCTGATCGTCGTCACCTTATCGGGCGCTGCCATGGGCGAGATCGTGCGCTGGTAGACGATCTCGGGCGCCTTCTTGGCCGGGTCCTCGAGCACCTTGCCCTCGGAGGAGGAATGCAAAAGGTTGGCGTCGACCGAAAACGGCGCCTCGCCCTCCTTGTCCTTGGCGACCGGGATCTGGTTCCTGCGCGCGAACTCGAGAAGCTCCTCGCGCCCCTTGAAGTGCCATTCGCGCCAGGGCGCGATGATCTTGATCGAGGGCTCGAGCGCGTAATAGGTGAGCTCGAAGCGCACCTGGTCGTTGCCCTTGCCCGTCGCGCCGTGGCAGACGGCGTCGGCGCCGGTCAAGCGCGCGATCTCGATCTGCTTCTTGGCGATCAAGGGCCGCGCGATCGACGTGCCCAAGAGGTACACGCCCTCGTAGAGGGCGTTGGCGCGGAACATCGGGAACACGTAGTCGCGGACGAACTCCTCGCGCAAATCTTCGATGAAGATGTTCTCACGTCTTGATGCCGAGCAGCTCCGCCTTCTTGCGCGCGGGCTCGAGCTCCTCGCCCTGGCCGAGGTCGGCGGTGAAGGTCACGACCTCGCAGCCGTAGGTCTCCTGCAGCCACTTCAGGATGATCGAGGTGTCGAGGCCTCCCGAGTAGGCGAGAACCGCCTTGCGGATGGACTTGGGACTTGCGGACATTGCGGGCTCTTTCGGGATGGCGGGCCGTCGTTTCGGGCCGCACTATAGGGATCGGCCGCCCGCCCGCAAGTTTTGCCCCGTGCGACCGCAAGACCTCGTTCCGACACGAAAGCCGCGCTCATGCCCCGCCTCACGTTCTGGTACGAATTTCTCTCGGCCATGCGCATCGAGGCCGCGGCAAAGGCAGCCGGCGTCGCGGTCGTCTGGCAGCCGTTTCTGCTCGGCCCGATATTCCGCGCCCAGGGCTGGTCGATCTCGCCCTTCAACATCGATCCCGCCAAGGGGCGATACATGGTGCGCGATGTCGGCCGCATCGCCGCCGCCCGCGGCCTTGCGTTCGCTCTCACCGATCGCCCTCCCGCCAACACGCTCAAGGCGGCCCGGCTGGCGATCGTCGGGCAGGAGTAGGGGTGGACCGTCCCTTTTCGCAGGCCGTCTTCGACGTAGTGAGGCGTCCGCCGGGCTTATGCTGAAAATGAACAATTTTCCATCATGTCGCCGTGTTTCTGTGCCGAATTTCCCGAAGATGCGGTTGCGCGTTTTGCGTAAGGGGGAGCTTCGTGACAAGAACAGCGCCTCAACGGCGCGCCGTGGCCCTCGCGGCGATCGCCGCCGCCGCCCTGATGGGGGGCGGCATCGACCCCACCGCGCGGCCTGCGCCCCAAGCCGCGCCGGAGGCGGGCGCGCTTCCGAGTTTCGGCGCACCGGTTGCCCCCGCGCCTTCGGCAGACCCGGCCAAGCCGGCCGCAGCGGCCGAGAAGAGTGTCGCCGCCGGCAAGACCGAGACACTGCCGTGGGCGAAGGCGGGCGCCGACAAAGCCGCGGCTAAGCCGTCGGGCACAACAACGACGACCGCCGCGCTCTCGCCCTGCCTCAGCATGACCGAGACCGCCTGCCGGGAGGCCAAGAAGGAATGCGCCTGGATTGCGGATGTGAAGCTCGACGACGGCAACGTCGTCCCCGCCCGCTGCCTCGGCCGCATGCCCGCCCCTCCAAAGAAGAAGACCGGCACCAGCTCCACGTCGAAGAAGAGCGAGACCGCGAAGGCTGTCGAGAAGACCCCCGCAGCAACCGCACCGGCTGAGAAAGCAGAGACCAAGGCTCCCGCTGCTGACGCGGGGCCAGACGCAGGCCCTGTCAAGGTTCAGGTTTCGCCGCCACCGGCAGCCCCAAAGCAGGAATAGGGTGGGCTGAGCTCTCGGCGCGCCGTCACGCCCTGGCGAGCACCCAGGGGAAGGCGAGCGCGGCGCTCAAGGGTGCGGCAAACAGCAGGGCCGCCTGCAGCTGGCGCGGGAAAGCGAGCTGCGACATGGCATAGCCGCTCTCGGACCGATAGCTGGAAAAAGCCATGGTCACCGTTTCGGCTGCGGTTTCCGCCGCGTCGATTACTGCGGCATTGGCCTCCGCGGCGGGCCAGGCCACCGTGCGCGGAACTCCCGACGACATATAGGCGTAGGCCATGGGCCAACTTGCCGGCAGCGCGTTGGCCGGCATGAGGCTCCACCAGACCGTCATGGGATTGACCGGCAAGGGTGATCCGCGATCGCCGAACGGGGTCATTCGGCCCATCGCCTTCGCCCAATCGTTCGAGGCGCTGAGCCAGAAGTCGAACGGCGTCATCGGCGACGGGGAGCGGTCGAAGTCAGGCTGATAATGCGGCCGATCTCCTGGGGCTTGCGTCGCCGCATGGGCCGCACGCGCCCACAGATCGAGGCTCTGGCCGGCGAGATCGACATAGGCTGCGGTTGCCGCGCGGGCATAGCCGAACGCCGCTTCCGTGCAGCTCTTGGCGAATCGCGCTTGCAAGTGCCCGTAAGACATCAGATTTCCTTCTTGGGGCATTTTGTGCAATGCAACATATACGCCGAATCTAATAAAAAAACAATGTCGGGAGCGCACTTTAGCTGTGTGCGACCGACGCGGCCGCGGAGCGAGCTCAGTTTCAAGCCTTTTTGGGGAGCCCGGTATCGGCCCGCCGTCCGCCAGCGCGCCGGCCAGCCGCCGCCCAGTAGGTCAATCCTCCGGCGAGCCCCGTCGCGACGAAGGCACGGAGCGCGTAGTCGTTGAGGATCGTTGCCCCCGTCGTCTCGCCCGTGTGCTGGGCGAGAAATCCGGCAGCGGCCGTGCCCAGCCCCGCGAGCGCGTAGTAAATCCAGGAGCGGATCGGCTGCCATTCGCCAATCACGACGGTAACGAGCGCGAACGGGGCCGAAAATACCGCCGTGTGGGTGGCGGCAAAAAGTGCGAGCAGGCCGGCCGCTTGGACGCGCTCCAGCATCGCGGAGGCAGGCAGGGCCGCAATGTCCATTGGCGTGACGACGAAGAGCACCTGCGTGATGCCGGCTGCCAAGGAGGCCAGGACAAAGCCGAAGAGAACCCGGAAGAGCGATAGCATCGTTCGAGGCCTCGAGAGGGCAGTGTGAGTGGCATTCCCCCAAACCGACTATAGGCGACCGCTCTCGTCCCTCAACGGAAAACCGGGGGTCAGACCGCAGAGAAACGTTCTATTTGTGTCAGGCGTTGCGTCCCGCCAGCAGCCAGTAGACGAGACCGGCGGCGAAGCCCGCGGTGGCGAACACCTGCCACACGATGGCAGGCGGCAGGGCTGAGGGATCGGTGCTCTGCAGTCGCGCGAGCAACGGGATCGCCGCGAGCGCCGCTCCGCCACCCACCATGTAGTAGAGCCAGGACCGGATGCGGGCCACCTCGCCGATGATGACGACGGCGAGCGCGGGAATAATGGTCGCGCCCGAGGCGATGAGCGTTCCCTGCCAGACAACGTCGAGCATGGATGCGACCCGGTCGCTCTCGTCCGTCGTGGAGTGGAGCGCACGGGTCAATTGCTCGAGGCCGAGCGTCGCCACGATGAAGGCCGCGGCGGCAGCGGCCACGAGGAAGGCCAGCGGTACGACGATGATCCGCCCGACGGCGCGCCACACGGCTGTCAGGCCTCCGTCTCGCTCGCTGTGGTGTTCGCCGCACTGCGCTCGCGCGCGGTGAGCTTGCGGCTTTCCGAGCGGAGCTGTCCGCAGGCGGCGAGGATGTCGCGCCCGCGCGGCGTGCGCACCGGACTCGCATAGCCCGCCTTGTTCACCACCTCCGCGAAGCGCTCGATCGTCTCCCAGTCCGAGCACACATAAGGCGAGCCGGGCCACGGGTTGAACGGAATGAGATTGATCTTGGCCGGTATCCCGGCGAGCAGGCGCACGAGCGCCTTGGCGTCGGCGAGACTGTCGTTCACGCCCTTCAGCATCACGTACTCGAATGTGATGCGCTTGGCGTTGGAGAGGCCAGGATAGTTGCGGCATGCCTCGAGCAACTCGCCGATCGGGTACTTGCGATTGATCGGGACCAGCTCGTCGCGAAGCTCGTCGCGGGTCGCGTGGAGCGAGATCGCGAGCATGGTGCCCGCCTCTCCCCCCCAGCGGCCGATCTCGGGGACGATGCCCGACGTCGAGAGCGTAATGCGCCGCTTCGAGACCGACAGCCCCTCGCCGTCGGCCGCGACCTCCATCGCGTCCCTGACGTTGTCGAAATTGTAGAGCGGCTCGCCCATGCCCATGAGCACGACATTGGTGATCTTGCGCTCCGTGGCCGGGATGAGCCCGCCGTCGTCCGGCGCTTCGGCTCCGGGCCAGTCGCCGATGCGGTCGCGCGCGAGCAGGATCTGGCCGACGATCTCCTCCGCCTCGAGATTGCGCACGAGCCGCTGGGTTCCCGTGTGGCAGAACGTGCACGAGAGCGTGCAGCCGACCTGCGAGGAGATGCAGAGCGTGCCGCGGTCGCTTTCGGGGATGTAGACGGTCTCGATCTCGGGCGCCTTCGCCTCGTGGCCGCGGCGCGGTAGCCGGAGCAGCCATTTTCGCGTGCCGTCGGTCGAGACCTGCTCGTGGACGACCTCGGGGCGGTCGAGCGAATAGGCGGCGGATAGCTGAGATCGCAGCTCCTTCGACACGTCGGTCATGGCGTCGAAGGAGGTCGCGCCCGAGACGTAGATCCAGCGCCAGAGCTGGCCGGTGCGCATGCGGAGCTGGGTGGAAGGCACGCCGATCGCCGCGAGCGCTTCGCCGAGGCGCGCACGCGTCAAGCCCGCCAGCGACGGCTTGGCCGGTGATGGCGCGGGAGGCGCCTGGCGCACTTGGTGATCGAGACTGAGGGTCATATGCCGAAGTGTTAGAGCAATGCGGCTCTTATCTAGCGTGTCTTGACCGGCGCTGAAAGGTCGGCGGCGAGCGCGTTCGCTAAGGGCAGCTCGTGGCGAGCGCTTGAAGCGCTTGCGAGAGGCCCGCGAGCGAGTATGTGTCGGTGGTCGCCGTTCCGCGCTCGGACGTGGCCTTGACCAAGAGCTTCGAGCCCTTCTTCATCGCCTCGAGGAGCTTCAATTCCTCGGTCGGATCGTCGACGAAGGCCCGGTCCTCCTTGGGAAAGAGCGAGAACGTATCCTTGCCGACGAGGACCGTCACGTCGCTTCCGGTCTTGATCTGATAGCCGAGCTTGAACGACACCTCGGATTTCACGCCGTCCTTGGGCCACGCCGAGATATAGAGCAGCACCTTGGCGCGGTTGGCGTTGGCCGGCTCCTTCGCCTTGGGTTGGGTGGCCGCATAGCAGATTTTCGACTCGCCCGGGGCAACGCTCAAGATCCAATCGCCGTACCGCCCGGCCTCGAGCGCGGTCTGCGCGGCGGCTGGGACCGCGAGCCAAAGGGTACCCGCAACGAGGGAAACGGCGGGCCGTGCGCAGCGGCGAGGCTCGAGCGGTCTCGGGTGCCGATCAGTCATGGCGCTCATATACGTGGGAGAGTCTCGGTCTGTCACTCGCCAGCCTGGCCTCGGCGCGTGCGCCCCGAGGCAGCGGGCCCCCCTTCGGTCAGCGGGCGGTCGGCAAACCGGGCAAGGCTTTTCACCCGGTCGTACATGACGATTGCACCCGCCATGGCGACGTTGACGCAGAATGTGGTCGGGATCTTGACGGTGTAGTCGCACCTGGCGAGGAGGGCCGGCGTGAGCGAGCCGTCCTCGGGTCCAAGCACATAGGCCGCCCTGAGCGGGTGGCGGAAGCTCGGCAGGTCGATGGCCTCGTCCAGAAGCTCGACGCCGACAAGCTTGCACCCCTGCGGCAGGTCCATGTCCTCGAGCCCGGCCCAATTGTAATGCGGCAGGTGCCATTGACCCTTCGACGTGTCGGCGCGGGCTTCGAGCGCCTGGTAGGTCGCGCCGATGGTGAAGGTGAAGCTCGCGCCGAAGCCGTGCGCCGAGCGCATCAGGTTGCCGAGGTTGAGCGCCTTCGACATGCGCTCCGCGCCGATGGCGAAATAGCCGCGCGGCTGCGGCGGCCAGCTCTCGGGTTGGTTTCTAGTCATCGGCTTCGGCTTGCGGTCGCGATCCGCCTTGGCGTCGCTCGGAGCTGCGGTTAAGAGGTCGGCGCCGTCTCTGTTGCTCACCGGGAGTTCTAGAATGAAAGCCGTCCTGTGCAAAAGGCTCGATGGTCCGGACGGCCTCGAGCTTGCCGACATCGACGAGCCGGTGGCGCGCCCCGGAGAGGCGATTGTCGCCGTGCGCGCGGCGGCCCTCAACTTCTTCGACACGCTCATTACGCGCGGCAAGTACCAGGCGAAGCCGGAGCTGCCGTTCTCGCCGTCGGGGGAGATCGCGGGCATCGTCGAGAGCTTCGGGCCCGGCGTTGCGGGACTAGCCGTTGGCGATCGCGTCGCCGCCTACGTCGGCTGGGGCGGGGCGCGCGAGCGCATCGCGGTCAAAGCAGAGACGCTGGTCCCGGTGCCGGCCGGCGTGTCCGACGAGATCGCGGCCGGGGTTGCGGTCACCTACGGCACGGCCATTCACGGGCTCAAGGATCGGGGACGGCTCAGGCCCGGCGAGACGGTCGCCGTGCTCGGGGCTTCGGGAGGAGCGGGGCTTGCGGCGGTCGAGATCGCGAAGCTGATCGGCGCGCGGGTCATTGCGGCGGCGTCCTCCGCGGAGAAGCTCGAGGTCGCTCGCGCCCACGGTGCCGACGATCTCTTCAACTACGAGGAGGGCGATCTCAAAGCCGGCTTGCGGGAGCTCACGGGCGATCGCGGCGTCGACGTCGTCTACGACTGCGTCGGCGGAAGCTTCGCCGAGCCCGCAATCCGCGCGCTCGCCTGGCAGGGACGCTTCCTCGTTGTCGGGTTCGCCTCGGGCGAGATCCCGAGCTTGCCTCTCAATCTCCTCCTGCTCCGGGGCGCGGAGGCGGTCGGCGTGTTCTGGGGCGAATCGGTGCGCCGCGACCCGCAAGGCCACCGCCGGAACATGAGTGAGATCCTGGACTGGGTCGCGGCGGGCAGGCTCAACCCGCGTCTCCATGGGACATTTCCGCTCGCTCGCGCCGCGGATGCGATCCGCGTCCTCGACCGGCGGGAAGCGGTGGGAAAGGTGGTCCTCGTCCCCTGAACCGCTCAAGCCTGTGCTTTACGCGGTTCGCGCCGCTCCGTAAGAGACCGCCTTGAGACCGGCGGGGAGGGGAAGGCCATGCAACTTGGAAGCAATATCGCGGCCATCGTCACGGGCGGCGGATCGGGTCTCGGTGCCGCGACCGCGCGCGGCCTCGGCGCCAAGGGAGTGAAGGTCGCGGTGTTCGACGTCAACGAGGCCGAAGGGAGCCGCGTCGCGGCCGAGATCGGCGGGCGGTTCGTCAAATGCGACGTTGCAAGCGAGCCGAGCGTCGAGGCCGCCTTGGCGGAGGCTCGCGCGGTCCACGGTCAGGAGCGCATCCTCGTCAACTGCGCCGGCGTCGCGGTCGGAAAGCGCACGGTGCGCCGCGTCAAGGAGACGGGCGCGATCGAGCCGCACGACATGGCGTCGTTCTCGAAGTGCATCGCCGTGAACCTCGTCGGCACGTTTCTCATGATCTCGCGCTCGGCTGCCGGCATGATGGCGGCGGCGCCTCTCAACGGCGACGGCGAGCGCGGCGTCATCATCAACACGTCCTCGGTCGCGGCGGAGGATGGCCAGCTCGGCCAGGTCGCCTATGCCGCCTCCAAGGGCGGCGTGCTCGCCATGACGCTCCCCATCGCGCGCGATCTCGCGAAGGAAGGAATCCGCGTGGTGACGATCCTGCCGGGGCTTTTCGATACGCCGATGTTCAATGGCCTTCCCGACGACGCGCGCCAGGCGCTCGCGGCCCAGGTGCCGTTCCCCTCGCGTCTCGGCAGTCCCTCCGAGTACGCTATGCTCGCCGTGCAAGTCTGCGAGAACGGGATGCTGAACGGGGCTTCCATCCGCCTCGACGGCGCGATCCGCCTCGCGGCGCGCTAGCGAGCGCAAGCGTTTGTTAACGAACGAGGCCTGCGGGCGTTCAGCAATTCTTTGCCATGTTCGCTGCATTGTCGCCTTGAGTGGCCGCAGTTGCGTATGTGCGCGGCCGGGTGGCGTAGGGGCAGTTGCCTTTCATCAGTCAGTGGCGTCATGCGTTCGTCCAGTATTGCAATCGGTGTGTTGGTTGCGTCCGGTGCGCTGGCGGCAGGGCCGCCGGCGCACGCGCAATCGTTCTTCCAGAAGCTTTTCGGGTCCGATCCCGCTCCCGCTCCCGCTCAGCGCCTTGGTCCGCCGCCCTCGCTTCGCAGCTTCGGCCGCACGAGCCCCTACGGGGGGTTCGGTTATGGATTTATGCCTTTTTCCTGGACCCCGAGCCCGCAAGCGAGCCCGACGACCTATCGGACGGTGTGCGTGCGGCTCTGCGACGGCTTCTATTTCCCGATCAGCGGCGCGACCACGCGCGGGCGGTTCTATCGCGACGCCAAGGTGTGCCAGGAGAGCTGCGGCTCGGAGGCCCGGCTCTTCTATCTGCCGCGCGGAAGCGACGACGTCGAGCACATGACCGATCTCTCGGGGCGCGGCTACGGGCATCTGCCTCAGGCGTTCCTCTACCGCAAGGAGCTCGTTGCGGGGTGTGCCTGCAAGCCCGAGCCGTGGTCCGAGGCCGAGCTCGCCCGACACGAGACATACGCGATGATCGAGGCCGAGGCGGCAAAGGAAGCGCAAGCTGTTGCGGCAGCCAACAACCAGTCGGGTTCCAAGATCGCAGCGAACGGCAGCTCCGCAGACGCAGCGACAGTGACTGAAACGGCGGCACTGCCAAAGCCGCGCCCTCCTGCGCAGTCCAGCGTGCGGACGCAGGCAAGCGGGGTCATGTCCTCGAGCTGGTCGCCGGCGCCGCCGCCGGAGTTCTCGCCGTTCGCCACACCCTGACCGTGCAGCGCCCCCATACAGGGCGCTTAAGGGCTTGTTGACGGTTGCGACCTAGCCTCGATCCCGTCACCACCTCTGGAACGTCGAGCCATGTTCGACTGGATCGTCGGCATCTTGACGTCGGCCGCGACGGGCCTCCTCTGGCCGCTCAACGAGTTTCTGGCCGACGCCAACTCCCGCTATTACTGGCTCTATTGCGCGACCGGGATCGCGCTTGCGATCTACGTGAGCCGGCGCGCCGAGGCCGCGCACCCGGGCGAGCAGCCGCTCTTTGCTCCCCACGTCTGGCTGAGCCGCAGCGCGAGGAACGACTACTTCATTCTGGTGATGGGATCGGTGCTGCGTCTCACGATTCTGTCGTGGGCCTTTCTCAACTGGCGCCTGATCGCCGACTTCGTCGTCGCCCTCCTCAAGGCCGTCGGCGTGTCTGGACAAGCCAACGACGCAACCGCCCTCGCGTTCGGCGGCCTCATGACCGTCACGCTTTTCCTCGTCGACGACTTCGTCCGCTACTATGCGCATCTCCTCATGCACCGAGTTCCCGAGCTGTGGGAGTTTCACAAGGTGCACCACTCGGCCGAGCACCTGAACTTTCTCACCGCCGAGCGGCTGCATCCCTTCGAGGTCATCCTCAGCTCGCTCGCGGGTGCCGTGAGCTTCGGTCTTGTCAACGGCCTCTTCATTGGCTTCTTCGGCGACGAGCTCACCGTGATGACCGTCTGCGGCGCCAACGGCCTGCTGGTCCTTTTCAACGTCGCCGGCGGCGTGCTGCGGCACAGCCCCGTGTGGCTAAGCTTCGGGCCGAGGATCGAGCGGTGGATCATCAGCCCGGCGATGCATCAGATCCATCACTCGAGCGACCCGCGCCATTTCGACAAGAACCTCGGCGGCTCGCTTGCGATCTGGGACCGCTGGTTCGGGACGATCCACATTCCGCAGGGGCGCGAGATCGAGAGCTTCGGCATCGGCGCAGAGACGCACGACTACCGTGCGCTCGGCGTCCTCTACTTCCGCCCGTTCGTCAGAAGCGCCGAGCTGATCAAGGCGCGCCTTGGCGCGCTGGCCGAGACGTGGCGAGCGACGCGCCAAGCGGTTTCAACCGCTGTCGGCGAGCGCTGACAATCGTCGAGGATCGCTCACCGGCCCGCGCGCTTCTTGAGCCAGGCGACGAAGTCGGCGCTGTCGTCGTAGGCAATATTGGCGATGCGCCAACGGCCGTTCTCCGGCGTGAGAGTGACCCGCACATGGCGGTCGTGATCGCGGACCGTGAGATCGACGCCGACGATCGCCTCCGACGGCGTGTGCTTTTCCTCGGCGATGCCCTTGAGGGCCACGGGCCGGCCCGGCAGCGCGCCCATTCCGAAATAGGTGTGCAGGATCGGACCGTCGGGCACGTCGGGGGGCAGCGGTCGACCGCGCGCATCGAGCCAAAGCGCGGCAAGCTCCGCCGTGAATGGGGCGAGAAACTCGGCATCGGGCTGAGGAGTGCGCGCGTGATCCTCAGCAAGGCTCTGCGCATAGAGATAGCGTACCAGTGCAAGCGGGTCGTTATCGGGGAGCGCGTCGCCCGCCCCGGCGCATGATCCTGCCGCCAGAAAAAATGCGAGCGCCAGCGCGGCGACCTTCATGGCAAGGCCGAACCAGAAATCTCACGTCTGATCAGCCTACCGCGGGCCGGGCGCCCGTGATCCACCGTTTCCGCGCGGTCCGCCGCCCGCTTGGCCCATCCACGACGACATCGCCGTCGTCCAGTTCTTTTGCCACATGTCGGCCGCCTGCATCCAGAACTGGACCGGGTTCATATTGGCGAACGCCCGCATGTCCGGGAGCGGGAGCTGGCCCTCGACGCGCGACCCTGGGAAGAGCGGGAATTTTTCCATTGCCGCCGAGAAGTTGAAGCTAGACGGAGACTTCACCTGCTGCTCCCAGAGGTCCATCACCTGGTCGATGACCTGGAGCTGCATTTTCGATGCATTTTGCATGTGGTTACGGGTCGCTTCGACGATCTCGCTCGGCCAGCCCATGGCCTTGGCCGCGGCCGCCATATTGTCGAAGACCTTGTTGCCGTTACGCTCGGCGCTCTCGACGAGCTCTTGGCGCCAGTCGGACAGCGCGTCGAACGCTTTGTTCACGGCGTTGCGAGTTTCGTCGCTGGTGCCGGCGCTTGCCGATTCAAAGCTCGGCCGGCTGCGTGCAGTCGCCTGATTCGCAGACATACGTGGACCTCCAGATCTGGCAGCCCACCCCCAACGCCGATCATGGCACACGTGCCGCCGATGAGCCAGCCCGGTTTTTTTGTGATTTCTTTGAAGGCTGATGCCCAGGCGATGCGGCGTTCGACGCCAAATTTGCGATAGCACGTCGTGTGATAGCCGCTGCAACGGAGGACGGACTCATGGATTCGAGGATAGCGGCTGGCGGGCGCGACGGCAGCGAGCACCGGCCCGAGACGGCCGGACGGCTCATGAGCCGGAACGTGCCTTTCGCCGGTCCCGACGACACGGTCGGCGAGCTGCGCCGTCGCATCGCGTCGTCCAAATACGACTTCGCCGACCCGGCGATTGCCGTCGACGCTGGCGGGCGCTATCTCGGCGCGATCCGCCTCGCCGCCTTGATCGACCGTGACGGCGCAACTCGGGCGCATGCGCTCTTGGACCCGCGCTGGCCGTCGGTCGCGGCGGCGACCGACCAGGAGCACGTTGCCGAGATCGCGCGGGCCGGCAGGCTCATTGGTGTTCCGGTCGTATCGAACGACGGCCGGGCGATCGGCTGCATTAATTCGACGAGCCTGCTCGACGTGCTTTGGCACGAGCACACGGAGGATATGCACCGCTTCGCCGGCATCATGAAGCCGCTCGACGTGGCGCGCCATGCGCTTGACGATCCTCCTCTCTCGAGGGCGGCTCGCCGCTTGCCGTGGCTCGGCGTGGGCCTCCTCGGCAGCATGGTCGCAACGGCCATCATGGCAAGTTTCGAGGCGACCTTCTCGGGCAACGTGAAGCTTGCGTTCTTCGTTCCAGGAATCGTCTACCTCGCCGATGCCATCGGGACGCAGACCGAGGCCGTCGCGGTCCGCGGGCTCTCGTTCGCGCATCGGCCCTTCCTGGATGTGCTCGCCGGCGAGACGGCGGCCGGCGCCATCATCGGCATTGTGCTGGCCTTTCTCGCGTTCCTCGGTGTGACCCTGAGTTTCGGCGACGCGCGCCTCGCCGCGACAGTCGCCGTGGCGATCCTCGCGGCCGGATTGATCGCTGCGACGGTCGGTCTCACGCTGCCCTGGATCCTCAGTCGCCAGGGCCTCGACCCTGCGTTCGGCTCGGGGCCGCTGGCAACGATCATCCAGGACGTGCTCTCGATCGTCATCTACCTCATGGCCGTGGTGGTGATGATGCCCCCAGGCTAGGCGCGCCGCTTGGTCGTCTGAAGGCCGGAAAACGGCCCTTTTGCACGGGAGGGCGAGGTGCTAAGGACGCGCCCATGACCGATACCGCGCTCATCCGCAACTTCTCCATCATCGCCCACATCGATCACGGAAAATCGACGCTCTCCGATCGGCTCATTCAGCTGTGCGGCAACGTGTCGGCGCGCGAGATGAAGGAGCAGATCCTCGATTCCATGGACATCGAGCGCGAGCGCGGAATCACCATCAAGGCGCAGACGGTGCGCCTCGACTACAGGGCCAAGGACGGCAAGACCTACCAGCTCAATCTCATGGACACGCCCGGGCACGTGGACTTCGCCTATGAGGTCTCGCGCTCGCTCGCCGCCTGCGAGGGGGCCGTCCTCGTCGTCGACGCGTCCCAGGGCGTCGAAGCCCAGACGCTCGCCAACGTCTACCAGGCGCTCGACAACAACCTCGAGATCCTGCCCGTCCTCAACAAGGTCGATCTGCCCTCTGCCGACGCTGACCGCGTCAAACAGCAGATCGAGGACGTGATCGGCCTCGACGCCTCGGGCGCCATCCCCATCTCCGCCAAGACCGGCCTCAACGTCGAGGCCGTGCTGGAAGCCATCGTCGAGCGCCTGCCGCCGCCCAAGGGCGACGCGGGCAAGTCGCTCAAAGCGCTGCTGATCGACAGCTGGTACGACGCCTATCTCGGCGTCGTCGTGCTCGTGCGCATTTTCGAGGGTGTGCTGAAGAAGGGCCAGCGCATCAAGCTCATGAGCACGGACGCCGGCTACCAGGTCGAGCGCGTCGGCATCTTCCGGCCGCGCCAGGAGATGCTTTCTGAGCTTGGCCCCGGCGAGGTCGGGTTCTTCACCGCCGCGATCAAGCAGGTCGCCGACACGCGCGTCGGCGACACGGTGACCGACGAGAAAAGCCCTACGCCCCAGCCGCTGCCGGGATTCAAGCCGGCGCAGCCGGTGGTGTTCTGCGGCCTCTTTCCGGTCGACGCCGCCGATTTCGCCGACCTGCGCGACGCCATGGCGAAGCTGCGCTTGAACGACGCGAGCTTCTCCTACGAGATGGAAACCTCGGCCGCTCTCGGCCTCGGCTTCCGCTGCGGCTTCCTCGGCCTCCTTCATCTCGAGATCATCACCGAGCGTCTCGCGCGCGAGTTCGATCTCGACCTCATCACGACGGCGCCCTCGGTCATCTATCAGATCTATCTCACCGACGGCACGAAGCTCGAGATGCACAACCCGGCCGACATGCCGGACCCCGTGCGCATCGACCGCATCGAGGAGCCGTGGATCGAGGCGACGATCCTCGTTCCCGACGAGCACTTGGGCGCGGTCTTGAAGCTGTGCCAGGACCGGCGCGGGCGCCAGAAGCAGCTCACCTACGTCGGGAGCCGCGCCATGCTCATCTACGAGCTGCCCCTGAACGAGGTCGTGTTCGACTTCTACGACCGGCTGAAATCGGTCTCGCGCGGCTATGCCTCGTTCGACTACCACATCAAGGGCTACGAGGAGGGCGACCTCGTCAAGCTCACGATCCTCGTCAACGGCGAGCCGGTGGACGCGCTCTCCATCATCGTCCATCGCACGCGGGCGGAGGCGCGCGGGCGCGCCATGTGCGAGAAATTGAAGGACCTGATCAAGCCGCACCTGTTCCAGATTCCCGTCCAGGCGGCGATCGGCGCCAAGGTGATCGCGCGCGAGACGATCAGGGCCTTGCGAAAGGACGTGATCGCCAAGTGCTACGGCGGCGATATCACCAGGAAGCGCAAGCTGCTCGACAAGCAGAAGGCCGGCAAGAAGAAGATGCGCGAGTTCGGCAAGGTCGAGATCCCGCAGGAGGCCTTCATCGCCGCGCTGAAGATGGACGAGAATTGAAGCTGTCTAGCACCAGATAATTGCCGCGAAGCCTAGCGGATGACTGGATCCTCGGCATGAAGCCGAGGATGACATTGCTACTGGTCACGCAGCGGAGCTCATTGAGCAGCGCTCTCGGCCGTGCCCGCGTCTGATGCTCGCCCCTAAAGCAGACGATACTAGGCTGCCGCGGGGATTCCGCGACGGGAACAGGCTAAGCTGACCGTTCCACAACTGTCATCCTCGGGCTTGTCCCGAGGATCCATCGCGCCGCATGCTCAGTCGGACCGACATTGACGGCACACTCAATGAACACGTACTGGACCTACATTCTCGCAAGTAGGCCGCGAGGCACGCTCTACATCGGCGTCACGAACAACATCCTCGGGCGCATTGCGATGCATCGGGATGGCTGCGGGTCCAAGTTCACAACCAAGTACAAGGTGAGGATGTTGGTCTACTACGAAGAGCACGGAGACATCAGAGAGGCGATCCAACGCGAAAAGACGCTTAAACACTACGTGCGCAACTGGAAGATCAATCTCATAGAGCGCGAGAATCCGCACTGGATCGACTTGTATCCTGGTCTGCTGGCCATGCGCGGATTGCCCAGCGATAGAGCAAGCGGATAGATGGATCTTCGGCATGAAGCCGAGGATGACAGGATGGTGAGTTCGGCAGGGTCGAGATCTCGCAGGAGGCCTTCATCGCCGCCTTGATGGACGAGAATTGGGGCGCTCGGCTCAAGGATTTCGCCAGCCTGCAACCAGCGGACGATTGGATCCTAGGATCTGGCGCGAGGATGATCTCATCCCGCGGCCGCAGGCGCGACGGGAACAGGCTGAGCTGACCGTTCCACAATTGTCATCCTCGGGCTTGTCCCGAGGATCCATCGCGCCGCATCCTCATCGGACCGACATTGACGGTACACTCAATTGAGAGAATGGGTCTGCGGCTTCCACCCTAAGCAGGCTCAGCCGCCGCTCAATCTGCCGCTACTCCCGCAATGTCACCGTGAGCGGCAGTCCGTCCTTTGGCGTGAGCACGACGCGCGAGGTGGGAACGGGCCGGTAGTCCTCCGAGACAAGCTCGAACCGCGCGGCCCGGATCATCGTCGCGAGGAACACGGTCGCCTCGATCATGGCGAACGCCATGCCGATGCAGATTCGCGGCCCCGCCCCGAAGGGCAGGAACTGGCAGCTCGCAAGCTTCTTCTCGTTTTCCGGAGCGAAGCGCGTGGGATCGAAGCGATCGGCATCCTCCCAGACCCGCCGGTGGCGATGGATGGCGTAGACGGGGATGTTGATGATCGTCCCCTTTACGATCGCGCGCCCGGCAAGCTCCGTGTCTCGCAGCGCAATCCGGGAGAGAATGGGCACGGGAGGGAAAAGCCGCATGGCTTCTTTGATCACCTGCTGAACGACGACAAGCTTGTCGACGTGCTCCTTCGCGACCGGGCCTTCCGGGACGATGCTCTCGATCTCCTCGAGCATGCGTTCCTCCCATTCGGGGGCGCACGCGATCACGTAGAGAGCCCACGTCAAGGCCATCGCCGTCGTATGGTGGCCCGCCAGGAGAAACGTCAGCACGTTGTCGATCAGGCGCTCTTTCTCCATCGGACGATTGGTATCGGGGTTACGAGCCTTGCGGAGACGCGCCAGGAGATCGGCCCTGTCGTCCTCCGAGGCCGCCTGGTCGACCATCTCCGCCACGATCCGCCGCAATTTGGCGTCGCGCTTGTTCATGGCGGATCGCCCCGGACGCGGCAGCCAGCCGGGCGCGCCCATCAATCCGCAGGCGACAGCCCATGGGAATGCGCGGTTGTAGCCTGGCGCATCTTCCTCGTTCGTCTCCGTTATCTCTTCGCTGCCGCCGACCAGGATCGTCTGCGCGATGACGTCGTATGTGGCGCGCGTCATGTCGACATCGATCATCTGGATCGGCTCCAGGGAGGCCCGCCATCTGTCCACGACATTGTCGGCGGCCGCCGACATGATCGGCACGTAGTTCAGGATCTCGCCATGCCGAAACATCGGCGTGGCCGTCTGCCGCTGCCAGCGCCAGTCCGTTCCTTCGGCGAGGAGTATCCCGCTGCCCAGCAAAGGACCCAGCACATAGCGCTGGATCGATGGCTTCTCGTCGAAGTCGGCTCGCCGATCGACAAGCACATCGCGAACGGTCGCCGGATCGCAGGCATAGGCCAACCGCATCGGCCAACGCCTGATCACCACGGGCTCGTCGTAGGCCTCCGGAGGTACCGAAAGCAGCGGCTCCTTGATGATAAGGCGCAAGAACTCGAGCGCGCCCGGCATACGTGCCGGCGGAAGGATCTTGGGCGGGTAGAGGGCTCCGCCGCGGCGCTCGCAGGCCGTAATGCCGGCAACAGTCGCCGATGGTGACCTTTCGGAGGTGATCTCGGCTACAGCCATTGCAACTCGCTACGCGACAAGGGCATGCCTATCATGTTGGTCTCGCTTACCAATTAGATAGTAGCAGGAACGCAAACTTGGAGTCGCGTCGCTCGGTGTCGCGGCATTCGATCGTTGTCGGAAAGGCGGCGTGGATTGAGCGCTCGCAGACTAGCGCCCGCGCGTCTCAAGTGGCCGCGCCGAGCGCCGCCACGGCGAGCGCGAGCCAGCTCGCGATCAGAATCGTACCGCCTGCCGGCGCGGCCATCGGAAAGAGCCGGTGCCCGGTAAAGGCGTGCAGCGTGACCGCACCGGCAAACAGTGCTGCTCCGAGCACCCACCCCGCGAGCGCGAGGACCAAGGGGCGGTGCCAGAGGCTCGCGTTTTCCAAGAGCCCGACACCGGCCAGGACAGCGACGGCATGAAACAGCAATAGATACGCGGCGCTCTCGACTCCCGTTTCCCCTCCGGCATGGGCGGCAACCGCGGCGAGAATGACGCCGGAGGCGCCCATGAGAGCTGCGGCGAGGATGAGGACCTTGGCCGTCATCTAGTCACGCCACCAGCGCTGAATTTGCGGGAGCTCCAGAATATCGAAGTACTGCCCGGAGCCCGGCGGGTAGTCCTCGGCATATTTCCATCCCCCGTCGCACCAGGGGTTGCCGTAGTAGCCGTAGGGCCCGTTATAGGGCCTGCAATATTCGCGCACGCTGACGCCGTCCGGCTGGCGCTTCACCTTGGCGCGCCCGGCCATGGCGTCGTGGGCGACGGGCACAAGCGCCGCAATCCCGAGGAGGGTCGCAACAACGAATTTCGTGACCATGACAGGTCTCCATGCTCAGGCTGTGAATCGCGAAGGGTCCAATCCAAAATGCCAGATCGCTGCCTAAATTTGGTGCTTCCCGAGCAACTCTGCAAACCTTAGCTTTCAAGCGTTTCCAGCGGCGCATACCGTCGAGTGCCGGCGCCCAGCGAGGTCCTAGGTTGTGAAGTGTCTTCTGTCTTGCCGCGAACAATCGCGACCTCGCCTTCGATCAGTACATAGAACCTGCCGGTTCTCCTGCCCTTCGACGATGAGCGTGATGTCCGTGTCGAACAGCGTCTCGGGAAGCCCCTTGCGGCATCGCGAAACGAATTCATGCGGCGCGCACCTCGAAATCCGCAAGCGAACGCCCCAAGGCGAGGCGTGTTCAATATCGTGCTATTCGACAACTCGCGGTCAACTGATAATCTCGAGGCACTTTGCACGGAAAACGGGCGATGGGCGTGGCAAAGGACGACAGACCAAAGACGCTAGGTCTCGTTTTGCCGGGGGGCGGCGCACGCGGCGCCTATCAGGCCGGCGCGCTGAAGGCGATTGCCGAGATCGTTCCGACGGAACGCAGCCCGTTTCCCGTGATCATGGGCGCCTCCGTCGGCGCGATCAACGCCGTCGCCGTGGCGAGCCACGCCAAGGATTTCAAGAGCGGCGTCGACCGCATCGTCGCCTTCTGGCACGCGCTGCGGACCCGGGACGTCTATCGCGCCGACCTGCCGGCGATCCTGAGGGGCGGCGCACATTGGGTCGCGTCGCTCACGCCCATGAGCTCGCTCGGCATTCCCCATCCGCGCTCGCTGCTCGACAATTCCCCGCTCGGCGAGCTGCTCAGGAAGCGCATCGACCTTGCCGCCATCGACGCGGCCATCCGCGACGGGGCGCTGCGTGCCGTCGGCGTGACCGCCTCCTCCTACGATCGGGCCCGCGCCATCACCTTCTTCCAGGGCGTCGAGGGCCTCGAGGAATGGACCCGAGTTCGCCGCGACGGCGTCGCCGTCCCGCTCACCGTCGATCACCTCATGGCCTCCGCAGCCCTTCCCTTCGTCTTCAAGGCGCAGCGTATCGGCAATGAATACTACGGCGACGGGTCGTTGCGGCTGACCTCGCCCTTGAGCCCGGCGATTCACTGCGGCGCCGATCGCATCCTCGTCATCGGCATCCGGGATGCGAAGCCTGCGTCGTCCAGAGGCTCGGAGCCCATCTACCCTGGCCTCGGCACGCTCTCAGGCTATCTGCTCGATACGATCTTCATGGACAATCTCGATGCGGATATCGAGCGGGCGCTGCGCGTCGACCACACGCTGTCGCTGCTCCCGCCCGAGCAGCAGACGGCGACGCGATTGCGCGACATCAATATCCTGATGGTGCAGCCGTCCCGCGACGTGCGCGACATCGCGCGCGACCACGCCCACGAGATGCCGTGGCCGGTGCAAATGCTTCTCCGCAGGCTCGGGGTATGGGGCCGCGACTGGCGATTGCCGAGCTATCTCCTGTTCGAGCCCGCCTACTGCGGCGCGCTGGTCCATCTCGGCTACAAGGACACAATGGCGCGCGCGGCCGAGATCGCCGAGTTCTTGAACGCAAACGAAACTCGCCGCGTCGACACCCGCGCGTAGGATTGGCGCGCCGTCAGCGGTTGACCGCGTGCTCCGGCCTGCCATATGTCCACTATGCGGCCCCCACCAGAGAAGCGCCAAGCGATGCGCATTTCCGCTCCCGACGCCCTCGTCTTTGCGATGGTCGCCGCCTCTGCCGTCGATCGCAAGATCACGGCCGAAGAGCTTGCCCGCATCGACTCCATCGTGCACGAGCTGCCGGCCTTTCGCGGCTACGATGCAGACTGGATGAGCGGCGCGGCGCAGGAGTGCGGCAAGTTGCTCGCCAAGCCGGGCGGCGTGGACGAGGTCCTCGATCTCGTCAAGCGTAGCCTGCCCGAGCGCCTGCGCGAGACCGCCTACCTTCTCGCTGCCGAAGTCGCCGCCGCCGACCTCGAGCATCACGAGAGCGAAGCGGAATTCCTCACCATGCTCGCCACGGCGCTCGGCCTCGATGCGCTCGTCTGCGCCGCGCTCGCGCGTGCGGCGAAGGCACGCCACGAGAAGCCGTGAGGGCTTAGGCGGCCACCTTTCCGCGCGCCCGCTCGGCGGCCGTGCGCAGCGCGGCGATGTTGGCGGCATAGCTGTCGCGCGTGCCGCCCTTGAACACCGCCGATCCGGCGACGAGCACGTTGGCGCCGGCAGCGGCGACGAGCGGCGCCGTCTCGGGCGTGATGCCGCCGTCGACCTCGATGTCGATCGGCCGGTTGGCGACCATCGCCTTGATGGCCCGGATCTTGTCGACGACGGCGGGCAGGAAGCTCTGGCCGCCGAAGCCGGGATTGACCGTCATCAAGAGAATGAGGTCGAGCTTGTCGAGGACGTACTCGATCGAGCTTTCGGGCGTCGAGGGATTGAGCGACACGCCGGCCTTCTTGCCGAGCGCGTGGATCGCCTGCAGCGAGCGGTCGAGGTGCGGCCCCGCTTCCGCGTGCACGGTGATGATGTCGGCGCCGGCGTCGGCAAACGCCTCGAGGAAGGGATCGCAGGGCGCGATCATCAGGTGGCAGTCGAAGACCTTTTTCGACGCCCCCTTGATCGCACGCACGACCGGCGGCCCGAAGGTGATGTTGGGCACGAAGTGGCCGTCCATCACGTCGAGGTGGATCCAGTCGGCGCCGGCCGCGTCGACGTTGCGCACCTCCTCGCCGAGACGCGCGAAGTCGGCAGACAGGATCGACGGGGCGATGAGAAGCGGGCGGCTCATGGGCTGCTCCTAGCAAACCCCGCGAAGCTGGTCGACGCCTTTCAACGCTTTCTACCCGGCATCCTTAGCGCCCCGCATTCCCCTCTCGCCGCAAGAGCGCAGTGAGCGCTCAGAAGAACGTGCGGCGCTTCCTCTCGATGAGCTGCAGAATCATCGGCGTCAGGATGAGCTGCATCGCGATGGTCGAGCTTGCCGCCCGGAATGACGATCGAGTTGAAGCGGGACATGAAGCTGTTCTCGATCATCGACAGAAGATAGGAGAAGTCGATGCCGCGCGGGTTCTTGAAGCGGATCACGACCATCGATTCGTCGGGCGTCGGGATCCAGCGGGCGATGAACGGGTTCGAGGTGTCGACGGTCGGGATGCGCTGGAAGTTGATGTCGGTCTCGGTGAACTGCGGGCAGATGCATTTCACGTAGTCGGGCATGCGCCGCAGAATGACGTCGGTCACCGCCGCTGCCGAGTAGCCGCGGTCCTCCTTGTCGCGCTGTAGTTTCTGAATCCATTCGAGGTTGATCACAGGCACGACGCCGATCTTGAGGTCGGCATATTGCGCGATGTTGACCTTGTCGGTGACGGCGGCCCCGTGCAGGCCTTCGTAGAACATGATGTCTGTCCCGTACGGAATCTCCTCCCAGGCCGTGAACGTCCCGGGCGGCACGCCGTAGAGGACGGCCTCCTTGTCGTCATGGACATAGTGGCGTGCGCGGCCCGTCCCGATCTCGCCGTAGGTCTTGAACAGGAGCTCGAGCTCGTCCAGGAGATTGGCTTCGATCCCGAAATGGCTGAGATTGGGATTGCCCTGGCTCGCGGCTTCGGCGACGGTTCGCTCCATCTCCTGGCGATCGTAGCGGTGGAAGGCGTCGCCCTCGATGAACACGGCGGCGATCTTCTCGCGCCGGAAGATCTGCTCGAACGTTTTGCGCACCGACGTGGTCCCCGCGCCGGACGAGCCCGTGACCGAGATGATGGGATGCTTCGCGGACATGGCGCGGGCTCTTCTCCTTGACTAGCTTCTCAGCGCCTGAACAGGCCGCGCCGCCCGAAGAGCGGCGAGCGCTCGCCGGCGCCCAGCGGCTCCTTGTGCAGCCGTGTCACGTATTCGACCTCCGTGCGAGAGCCGGCGATCAATGGAACGCGCTGATGCAATGTGGCGGGGACGATGTCGAGGATGCGCTGGTAGCCGTTGGAGGCCGCTCCGCCCGCCTGCTCGATGATCCACGCCAGCGGGTTCGCCTCGTAGACGATGCGCAGCCGCCCGAGCGCGTAGTTCTCGCGCAGGTCGCCGGGGTAGAGGAAGATGCCCCCGCGCGAGAGAAGGCGATAGACGTCGGCCACCGGAGAAGCCGTCCAGCGCATGTTGAAATCCTTGCCGCGCGGTCCATCGCGTCCGCGCATGCAATCGTCCACATAGGTGCGCACCGCCTCGTCCCAGTGCCGGTAGTTCGACTGGTTGATGGAATACTCGCGGGTCGCCGCGGGAATCGCGAGCGAGGGATGTGTCAGGATGAAGCGGCCCGACGAGCGGTCGAGGGTGAAGATGTGCGTTCCCTCGCCGACGGTCAGCACGAGCGACGTATAGGGACCGTAGACGGCGAAGCCCGCCGCGAGCTGGCTCGTGCCGGGCTGCAGAAAGCTCGACGTGTCGACGCCGTTGGCGCGGGCCGGCAGGACGGTGAAAATCGTGCCGATCGAGATGTTGGCGTCGATGTTCGATGATCCGTCGATCGGGTCGACCGCGACCGCGAGCGGCGCGCCGGGATTGATCGGCAGCGCCCATTCGAGCTCCTCGGAGGCGAGCGTTGCGACGGGCGCGGCCTTGAGCGTTTCGACAATGAGGTCGTTGGCCCGGATGTCGACGTCCTTCTGCGGGTCGGCGCCGCTCATCTTTCCGGTCTCGGCTCCGAGCGGACCGGAGAGCGCGCCGCGGGCGACGAGGCTCGAGATCTGCCGGCAGGCTTCGGAAAGGTGCACGAGCGACACGGCCACGGCGGCGCGCGTCGCGTCGTCGCCGGCCCAGCGGTCGAGGTACGCCCCAAGATCAACGGTATGTGTCATGCGAACCCCTTCCAAGATATCGCACAATTCGAGGCCTCCGACTTTCCTTGTTGTTGCAGACGCAAGCCATAAATCGAAGTCTCCGACTTTCGGGACTAGCAATGTTGTCATGCGGCTTATGGAAATTGGTTGCCAATCGTCAATTCTCTGCGGACCGCGCGAGGAAGGATGGTAAAGGCGCGGTCAGTTATGGCATGATCACAACCGATAGTTGGAGGTAGGCCTATGTTCTTTGGAAAGAAGCCGGCGCCGCCGGCCAATGGGGGCACGGAGCAGCCGGCGCCCGCTGCCGCCGTTGCTGCTGCACCGCAGGCGTCCGCGCCACGGACGGCCACGAGTTCGCCTTCCCCTTCGGCTGCAGCCGGGGCCGGAGCAATGCTCAGCGAAGACGAGGCGAGGAAACGCGCCATCGCCGCCAAGCAGGTCGCGGCCTCGTTCGGCGAGATCGTCATGCTGCTGATGCGTTCGCCGTCAGAGAAATTCCATACGCTTCAAGATCTTGAATGGCTGATCGCACCGGCGCTGGTGCGCGGGCAGTTCGCGCTTGCCGATGCTCAATCCAAGGAGACCGGGGTCGTGATGCCGGTCGGTGCCGTCCTGTGGGCGCTCGTCTCCGCGGATGTGGACAAACGGCTGACCGAGAAGACGGGGGAGCCCATACGGCTTCACCCCGACGAGTGGCGGTCGGGAGACATTCCCTGGATCATTCTGACCGCCGGTGACCCGAAGGTGGTCGGCGGGTTGCTGCAGCAGATGACCAAATCCATGTTTAAGGAAAAGCCGGCAAAGATCCGGGTGAAGGGACAGGACGGGAAGGTCGTGGTCGGCCGGCTCGAGGTGTCACCCGAAAGTACTATTCAGACATAATTAGCGACAACTTTAGCAAAAACGGTCTAGCGGCAGCGGGATAGAGTAAATAGTCGAGACTTCGTCGGTAGGGTTTGCAGCCGGTGGGACTGGCGCGAACTTTGCGAGGGTCGGGTCCAGCGAAGATCCGACCCACAACCCTGCCGCTGTGAGGGCGTTTATGAGTAAGAGTGCGGGAGTAAGTGCACAGCCGCGTCTGGGCCCGGTGCAGCAGGCCTTGCGGCGCTCATACCAGGCCTTTCTTGGCGTGGCGGTCTTTTCCGGCGTCATCAACATCCTGGCGCTGACCGGCTCCTTCTACATGCTCCAGGTCTACGACCGCGTGCTTCCCTCGCGCAGCGTTCCGACGCTCGTCGGGTTGTCGCTGCTCATGGCGGGCTTCTACGCCGTCTACGGCCTTCTTGATTTCTTCCGCATCCGGGTGATGAGCGGGGTCGGCGTGCGCATCGACGCCGATCTCAGGGATAAGGTCTATTCGGCGGTGCAGATTCTGCCGCTGAGGAGCCGCCAGGGCTCCGACGGTCTGCAGGCCGTGCGCGATCTCGATCAGATTCGCAATTTCCTCTCCGGTCTCGGGCCCACGGCGTTCTTCGACATGCCATGGGTGCCGATCTATCTTACAGTCGTCTATCTCCTGCATCCTATTCTGGGTCTGTTCTCGATCTTCGGTGCGCTTGTTCTCGTCTGCCTCACCCTCATCACGGACGTGAAGAGCGTCGGCCCGCTCAAGGCCGCGGCCAAGAGCGGCTCGCAGCGGCTCGCCTTCGGCGAGGCGACGCGGCGCAACGCCGAGGTCATTCGCGCCATGGGCCTCGGCCCGCATATGCAGCGCCGCTGGGACGAGATCAGCAACGTGCATCTCGGCGATCAGCTCAAGGCCTCGGACGCCGCGGGCGGGATCGGCACGTTCTCGAAGATCATGCGCCTCCTCCTGCAGTCCGGCATTCTGGGGCTCGGCGCCTATCTCGTCATCCTCGGCGAGGTCTCGGCCGGCACCATCATCGCCGGGTCGATCATCATGTCGCGGGCGCTGGCGCCGATCGAGACGGCGATCGCCCATTGGCGCGGCTTCGTCTCCGCGCGCCAGAGCTACCAGCGACTTGTCGATCTCTTCCGAGCCCTGGCACAGGACCGCACCGATCATCTCGAGTTGCCCCGTCCGCAGAAGTCGATCTCGGTCGAGAACCTGTCCGTCGGTCCGCCCGGCGAGATGCGCCCCGTCGTGCAGTATGCGAGCTTTGCGCTCGATGCGGGCGACGGCCTCGGGATCATCGGACCGTCCGCGTCGGGAAAATCGACGCTGGCCCGCGCCCTTGTCGGCGTATGGCTGCCGATCGGCCTCGGGGGCGCCGTGCGTCTCGACGGAGCCGCGCTCGACCAATGGCCTCCGGAGGCGCTCGGGCGCCATATCGGCTACCTGCCGCAAGACGTCGAGCTGTTCGCCGGCACCGTTGCCGAGAACATCTCGCGCTTCGATCCGAGCGCGACCGGCGAGGAAATCGTGGCGGCGGCCCGTGCCGCGGGCGTCCACGACATGATCGTGCATCTGGCGCAAGGCTACCAGACCGAGATTGCCGAGGGCGGCTCGGCCCTGTCCGCCGGCCAGCGCCAGCGCGTCGCGCTTGCCCGCGCGCTATACGGCGACCCGTTCCTGGTCGTGCTCGACGAGCCGAACTCCAATCTGGACGCGGCCGGGGACACGGCGCTTACCGAGGCAATCCGCTCGGTTCGCGGTCGCGGCGGCATCGTCATCGTGATCGCCCACCGGCCTTCGGCGCTCGCCGGGGTCGACAAGGTCCTCGCCCTCGCCGGCGGCAAGGTCCAGGCGTTCGGTCCCAAGGAAGAGGTCCTGCGCAAACTGCTTCAGCCGTCTCCGGATCAAAGAGGCGCTCCCGCGGCGTCGTCCCCTCCGCCGCTGCCGTCGGCGCCCGGCCTCAAGATCGTGACTGACCGCCAGAGTGGAGGCGCGCAATGAGCACCAAGCTCTCGCCGGGCGCCGTGGCGGCCAATGCGAGGATTCGCGGCTACATGCTCGGCGGCTTCGTCGTCGTCTTCCTCCTTATCGGCGGTTTCGGCGTATGGGCGGCGCGCACCGAGCTTGCCGGCGCGGTAATCGCCGGCGGCGTGGTCGTCGTCGATTCGAGCGTGAAGAAGGTCCAGCACCCGACCGGCGGCGTCGTCGGACAGATCCTGGTCAAGAACGGCGACAAGGTGCGCGCCGGCGACCTCGTCCTGCGTCTCGACGAGACGGTGACGCGGGCCAATCTGCAGATGGTGTCGAAGCAGCTCGACGAGCTGATGATCCGCGAGGCGCGGCTCAAGGCCGAGCGCGATTCGCTGCCCGAGATGACGCTGCCCGCCGAGTTCACCGCGCGCAAGGACGAGCCGGCGATCGTCGAGATCGTGAACGGCGAAGGGAGCCTGTTCCAGAGCCGGAAGGACACGCGCGAGGGCCAGAAGGCCCAGCTCAAGGAGCGCATCGCGCAGCTCAACGAGGAGTATGCGGGCGTCGCCGCGCAGATCACGTCGAAAGCCAAGGAAATCGAGCTGATCGGCAAGGAATTGGGCAGCCTCGAGGGTCTCGAGGAGAAGCAGCTCGTCACGACGGCCAAGATGATGTCGCTCCGGCGCGAGGCCGCAAGGCTCGAAGGCGAGCATGGTCAGCTGCGCGCCGCCGCGGCCCAGACCAAGGGCAAGATCGCCGAGATCGAGCTGCAGATCCTGCGCATCGATCAAGAGTTCCGCACCGACCTCGTCCAGGAGCTGCGCGAGAACCAGAGCAAGCAGGCAGAGCTCGTCGAGCGGCGCGTGTCCGCCGAGGACCAGCTCAAGCGAGTCGACATCCGTGCGCCTCAATCCGGCACGATACACCAGCTCGCCGTGCACACGGTGGGTGGCGTCATAAATCCCGGCGAGCCGATCATGCTCGTCGTCCCCGAGGGCGACAAGCTCGTCATCGAGGCCAGGGTTGCGCCGCACGACATCGAACAGGTCCTGCAGAGCCACGACGCGCTGATCCGATTCTCGGCCTTCAACCAGCGCACGACGCCCGAGCTCAGGGGCTTGATCCGCTCCATCTCGGCCGATCTCACGCAGGACCAGCGTACTGGCGAATCCTACTTCCTCTCCCGCATCGAAATTCCCGATGCCGAGCTGGAGCGCCTCGGCGAGCACAACAAGCTCGTCCCCGGCATGCCTGCCGACGTGCAGATCAAGACGCAGTCGAGGACGGCGCTCTCCTATCTCCTGAAGCCGATGCAGGACCAGCTCGCCAAGGCGTTCAAGGAGCGCTGAGCGCTGGGGCGAGGGGCCCGCGGACGGCCTCTCAGTGACGCCCGATGCTCGAGTAATTGAAGCCCGCGGCCTTGGCGGCCGCCGGCTGAAAGACGTTGCGCAGGTCGACGAGAACGTTGCCCCTCATGACGGCCCGGGTCGCCTCGAGGTCGAGCGCGCGGAACTCGTTCCACTCCGTAATTACAACCAGAGCGTCCGCGCCGGCGGCGGCGTAGAGCGCGCTTTCGCACCACTCGACGCCCGGGAACAGCGCCTCGGCATGCCGGCGGCCCTGCGGATCGAACACGCGCACCGTTGCGCCGCGCTGCTGGAGAAGCGGGATGATGACGAGCGAGGGCGCATCGCGCATGTCGTCGGTGTTGGGCTTGAAGGTCACGCCGAGGACGGCGATCGACTTGCCTTGAACCGAGCCGCCGGCCGCCCTCTCGATGCGTCCGGCCATGGAGATCTTGCGCTCGTCGTTGACGCGGCTCACCTGCTCGATGATCGACACCGGGACTTTGGCTTCGCGCGCCGTGCGGATGATCGCCGACACGTCCTTGGGAAAGCACGAGCCGCCGTAGCCGGGGCCGGGATGGAGAAACTTGTCGCCGATGCGCCGGTCCTTGCCGATGGCGCTTGCCACCTCCTGAACGTCGGCGCCGAGCTCCTCGCAAAGGTCGGCGATCTCGTTGATGAAGCTGATCTTCAAGGCGAGAAACGCATTGGCGGTGTACTTCGCCAGCTCGGCCAATTCGCGCGAGACGAACATGATCGGCGCGTTGCGGATCGCAAGCGGCTTGTAGAGAGCTTCCATCATCGTGCGCGCGCGCGCGTTGTCGGTGCCGACGAGCACGCGGTCGGGATGGGTGAAATCCGGGATGGCCGAGCCCTCGCGCAGGAACTCGGGATTGGAGCAGACGGCGAAATCCGCATCGGGGCGCGCCAGTTTCAGCCGGCGGTCGATCTCGCGCCCCGTGCCCACCGGCACCGTCGACTTGGTCGTGATGACGGTAAAGCCGTCGAGATGGGGCGCGAGCTCGTCGACGGCGGAAAAAACGTAGGTGAGGTCGGCGTGACCGTCGCCGCGGCGCATGGGCGTGCCGACGGCGAGGAACACGATGTCGGCTTCGGCGACGGCCGGTCCGAGGGAGGAAGTGAAGCGGAGCCGGCCGGCCCGCATGTTGCGTTCCATCAGCGCCTCGAGGCCCGGCTCGTAGATCGGCGATACGCCGCGGCCGAGCTCGGCAAGGCGCTCCTCGTCCTTGTCGACGCAGGTCACCTCCCAGCCGAACTCGGAGAAGCAGGCAGCCGAGACGAGCCCGACGTAGCCGGCGCCGATCATGCAGATTTTCAAGGCCTGGTCTCCCTGGCGTGAGGCGCCGGCTCCACAGCGGTCCGGCCCTTCGCTAGCTCAAGGCGAGGCGCCGGGCAATGGGGACCCACGGGCGATGCGCCGCCGGCATTTTTAAACCTTAAATTCGTCGATCTTGGCAAAGGCTTGGCGCAAGGCGTCCGACCACGCCGTGGAAAGCCTCTTGAAGTACTCGTCGTCCTGGCCGATGCGCTTCTCGCGGCTCACGTCGAGGCTGTCGCGCTCGTAGACGAGGATATCGATCGGCATGCCGACCGAAAGGTTCGAGCGCAGCGTCGAATCGAAGGAGAGCAGGATGAGCTTGGCCGCTTCCCCGAGGCGCATTTCGGGGCGTGCCACGCGATCGAGAATTGGCTTCCCGTACTTGTGCTCGCCGATCTGGAGGAACGGAGTGTCGTCGGTCGCCTCGATGAAGTTGCCTTCGGCATAGATCTGAAACAGGCGCGGGCGCTCGGCGCCGATCTGGCCGCCGAGTATGAACGACGCCGCGAAGCCGCCCTTGGTCAGCTCGAGAGACGGGCCGTCCATCTTGCGCACCTCGCGCACGGCGTTGCCGACCAACTGGGCCGCCCTATACATCGTGGGCACGGTGAAGAGCGAAACCCGGTCGGGCTCGGTGCTGTGGAGCTGCTCGTTGAGCGAGCTCACGACCGACTGCGTGACCGCGAGGTTGCCGGCGGTGAGAAGGACGACGACGCGCTGGCCGGGGTCGCGCCAGAAGTGCAGCTTGCGGTATTGTGCGATGTTGTCGACGCCGGCGTTGGTGCGCGTGTCGGCGGCGAAAACCAGGCCGCGGTCGAGCCGCATCGCGACGCAATAGGTCATCGCGCGTTCCCCTTGATCGAGAGTCGTTATTGCTGGGCGTTTTGCTGCTCAACTTCGACCCTTACGTCAAGGGTCTCGTTCTCGCCGCCTCTTTGAGCGCCCCGGATGGGCGCGGCGCTGGTCGCGTCGAGGCCGCAGGCGAGCCGGACATAGCGCTCGGTCGGGCAGACGCCGTTGGCCGGGTCGAAACCGACCCAGCCGAGGCCCTCGACCCACGATTCGGCCCAGGCGTGATGGGCCTCCGAGGGAGCGAGCGTTCCGGCGAGAAAGTAGCCGTTGACGTAGCGGGAAGGGACGCCGAGCACGCGCGCGGCGGCGATGAACACGTGCGCATGGTCCTGGCAGACGCCCTTGCCGTCGGCCAGAGCCTCCGCGGCGCTCGTGTGCTCGTGGGTGGCGCCGATCTCGTAGGCCACCTCCTCGCGCACCGCGTGCATGAGCGCATGCAAACGATCGAGCGTATCTTTCGTGCCAACGGAGCGTGCCAGATCGCGCAAGCGCCTTGTCGGGCGCGGTCTTGGGCGTTTCACGCAGGAAGACGCGCAGCGGAGCCGGGTCCGGGAGTCCGCGCGCGATCCCGCAGCGATCCTCCGTCTCGATGACGCCCGATGCCTCGACGACGATATGATCGTGCGGGCCGGTGAGCGTCGCGAGATGCACGATATTGCCGAAGCCGTCGCGATAGTGAATTCCCTTTTCGATGCCGGGAGCCTTGAGCAGCCAGCTCGCCACATGCTGGCCGTCGAAGGAGGGCGGCGTCAGGCGCAGGCTCTGAATCGAGTAGCGCGCCACCGTGTCGTAGCTGTAGGTCGTGGTGTGGCGAACCTCGATAAGCATGGGCGGTCTCAGGCGTTGAAGTGATAGGCCTCGGAGATCTCCTGGCCGAGGCGATTGTTGCGCGTGATGAAATCCTGGAGAAACTCGTGCAGGCCGGACTGAAAGATCACGTTGATGTCGCCCTTCTCGAGGAGCGTCAGCGTCGAATTCGCGGTGCCGAGGCACGGCTTCTCCTCGCCGTAGAGGCTCGCTAGCCCGGCGAGCGAGCTGTCGAGCTCGCCGTAGCAGGCACGAAGCGAGCGCGGCATGGCGCGATTGAGGATGAGGTAGTCGGCGATCCGCCAGGAGCGGTAGCTACCCTTGTAAACCCACCGAAAGCTCCTGTGGGCCGAGACCGAGCGCAGGATCGAATGCCATTGCATGTTGTCGACCCCGCTTCCGACCATGTCGCTCGACGGCAGCAGCACGTAATACTTCACGTCGAGAATGCGCGCCGTGTTGTCGGCTCGCTCGAGAAACGTCCCGAGCTGGCTGAAGTGAAAGGTATCGTTGCGCAGGATGGTGTTGAGGAGCGCGCCGCGATAGGCGGCCGAGCGCTCCCTTATCCAATCGAGAAGCTTCAAGAGCGCATCCGAGCCCACCGTCTCGGGCTTCACGGACTGGAACTCGATCCACGAGCTGTTGAGGCTCTCCCACATCTCCCGCGTCAACGCCGTGCGCTGGGCGCGGGCGTTGCGCCGCGCAATCGACAGGCACGCGTGGACGCTCGAGGGATTGTCGAGGTCGAACAGGAGGAAGTTGATGACGTTGCGGGCGTCGAGCGCCTCGTGCTTGGCGAAGTAGGCTTGGCTGCAGCCGGCGCTTTCGAGCGTGGACCGCCACTCGTGGTTGGTGGCGTCGCCTTCGCGCGGCATGAGCGCGATGCGGCACCCGACCTCGATCAGGCGCGCCATGTTCTCCGCACGCTCGACGTAGCGCGAGAGCCAGAAGAGATCGTTCGCCGTTCGACCTAGCATTTCCTCGCGACCAGTCGGCTCGTCCGCCGCTTCTTCAATCCTGAAGGATCCAGGTATCCTTGGTGCCGCCGCCCTGGCTGGAATTGACCACCAGCGAGCCGCGTTTCAGCGCGACGCGCGTAAGCCCGCCAGGCACCAGGCGAACCTGATCGGAGATGAGCACGAAGGGCCTGAGATCGAGGTGGCGCGGGGCGATCCCCTCGTCGACGAGCGTCGGGCAGGTCGAGAGCGCGAGGGTAGGTTGGGCGATGTAGTTGTCGGGGCGCGCCTTGAGCTTCTGCTTGAAGGCGTCGATGTCCGCGCTCGAGGCTGCAGGGCCTACGAGCATTCCATAGCCGCCCGAGCCGTGGACCTCCTTCACGACCAGCTCGGAGAGGTGCTCGAGCACGTATTTCAAATCGTCGGCGCGCCGGCAATTGTAGGTCGGGACATTCTTCAGGATCGCCGAGCGTCCCATGTAGAACTCGATGATCTCGGGAATGTAGCTGTAGATCGCCTTGTCGTCGGCGATGCCGGCGCCCGGCGCGTTGACGATAGCGACGCGCCCGGCGCGGTACACGTCAAAGAGGCCGGGGACGCCGAGAACGGAAGTCGGCTGGAAGGTCAGCGGGTCGAGGAAATCGTCGTCGATGCGCCGGTAGAGGACGTCGACCTGCAGCAGCCCCTGGGTCGTCTTCATTTGGAGCGCGCCGTCGACGACGATGAGGTCGGGTCCCTCCACCAGCTCGACGCCCATCTGATCGGCGAGGAAGGAGTGCTCGAAATAGGCACTGTTGTAGAGCCCCGGGGTCAAGACGGCGATGACGGGATCGCGGTCCAGTTCCTGCGGCGCCACTGCCTCGAGTGTCTGACGCAGGATCTCGGGATAGGTCTCGATGGGGGCGACCCGGTTCTCCGCGAAGAGATCGGGAAACATCTGCATCATCGTCTCGCGGTTCTCGAGCATGTAGGAGACGCCGGAGGGCGTGCGCGTGTTGTCCTCGAGAACGTAGTAGTCGCTCTCGCCCGTGCGCACGATGTCGATGCCGATGATGTGCGAGTAGATGCCGAGCGGGGGCTCGACGCCGATCATCTCCGGCACGAAGACGCTGTTGTGGACGATGAGCTCGGGCGGCACGATGCCGGCCTTCAGGATCTCCTGGCGATGGTAGATGTCGTACATGAAGGCATTGAGCGCCTTGACCCGCTGCTCGATGCCGGCAGCCAGCCGGCGCCACTCGGCGGCCGAGATGATGCGCGGGATGATGTCGAAGGGGATGAGGCGCTCGTCGGCCTTCTCGTCGCCGTAGACCGCGAACGTGATGCCCGTGCGCCGGAACAGGACCTCGGCCTCGCACCGCTTCTTCTTGAGATCGTCGACGCAGAGCCGGTCGAGCCAGGCGGCAACCGAGCTATAGGGCTCGCGCACGCCTTGGCCAAACCCCTGCATCTCATCGAACGCCGGCGTGAGCTTTGCTGCGGTGATTTGCTCCATGCTCCGACAACTGGCAAGAGCCGGGCCAGACGATAAAGCACTGCGAATGCAAGAGCTTACCACGGCGGCGGCCGGAACGGCATGCCCGAATTGCGGGCATCTGCCCTAATCACAGGCACGCCCCGTGCGTGCCCGTTTGGCCAGCATAGCAAAGAAAGGAAGGCCCGGCGAAGCGATCTCGCCGGGCCCTCTTGGCAGAACTCGTGCGGGTTCGAGCTTACGACTTCGGCAGCAGGACGTGGTCGATGGAGTGGATCACGCCGTTGGACTGCATCACGTCGTAGATCGTGATGTTGGCCCAGCCGCCGTTCTCATCCTTGAGGATGATGTTGTTCGGCCCGTTCATCGTCGCCCACAGCTTGCCGCCGGCGACCGTCTTGAGCTCGGCCGTGCCCTTGCCCTTCTTGATCCAGAACTTGAGATCATCGGCGGTCACGCGGCCGGCGACGACGTGATAGGTCAGCACGCCCGTGAGCTGGCCCTTGTTCTCGGGCTTCAGAAGTGTGTCGACGGTGCCGGCCGGGAGCGCGGCGAACGCGGCGTTGACGGGGGCGAACACGGTGAAGGGGCCCTTCCCTGCCAGCGTGTCGACGAGGCCCGCGGCCTTGACGGCAGTGACGAGCGTCGTGTGGTCGGCCGAGTTGACCGCGTTCTCGACGATGGTCTTCGACGGGAACATCTCCTCGCCGCCGACGATGACGGTGCCCTTGGCGAGGGCCGGAAGGGCGATGGCGATGGCGAGGGCGGCGAGCGCGCCGCGAGCGAAGGTCTTGGACATAGAGGTGTCTCCAATGCATCAGTTGATGGTTTGACGTCATCGCGAGAGCAGGGCTTGGACCGCTCGCGGATCCGGCGTGTCCCTCGTGATGGCCGTTTCTACGCAATCTCGCGAGCGCCCGTTTCGCGGGCTGGCGGACTATATTTTTCCGGTTTGCGTGATCCGAATGGGCGTGATCCGCGTCAAAGTAGCGGATGATTTCCCGCCGCGGGTCGGCGATTGGTTTACTTGGTGGCGACGACCATCGAGTCCGGTCCGACGAGCGGCTCGACGCGCGCCTGCGAAAAGCCCGCGTCCCTCATCCACCCGATGCAGTCGGCGCCGGTATAATCGAAGCCGCCTTTGGTCTCGATCAGCATGTTGAGGCTCATAAGCAGGCCGAACGCATTCTCGCGCCGGTCGTCGTCGATAATCGCTTCATGGACGATGAATGCGCCGCCCTTGGGCAGCGCGGCATAAGCTTTTGCAATGAGGTCGCGCTTCTTGTCGAGATCCCAGTCGTGCAGGATGTGGCCCATGATGATGACGTCGGCCTCGGGCAGCGGCTCGCGGAAGAAGTCGACCGCCTTGAATGTGAGACGCTCGCTCAAGCCGTGGCTGGCGACGAACTCCTCGAAGATCGGCTTGACCTGCGGCAGGTCGAGGCCGGCGCCGATGAGATGCGAGTGCGCCGTGGCGAGTGTCACGGGCACCATGCCTTGGGCGCATCCGCAGTCGACAAAAGTCTTATGCCCAGCCCATGGGAATTTGGCGGCGATTGCCCGCGCCGCTCCGAGGCTTGCACCGCTCATGGCGGAGAGAAATCCCTTGAGGCCGCTCGGGGTCGGCATAGAGGGCAGCGAAGAGATCGTCCGGCGTGCCGCGGCTCTCGTTCTGCGGCTCTCCCGTCTTGAGGGCCGTCGTGAGCGAGCCCCAGAAGCCGTAGAGACGCGCATTGCACATTTCGAGGATGCCGCCGATGTAGCTCGGCTTCGCCCGGTCGAGAAAGAGGTCGGTGTCGGGGGTGTTGCTGTAGAGGCCGTTCTCCCGGTCGAGCATGCGAAGAGCGACGAGCGCGTCGAGGAAGTCGCGGGCCGAGCGGGGGTGGAGCCCGAGACGGCGCTCAAGCTCGGCGGCGCTCGCGGGGCCCTTGGCGAGCTCGGTGAAGAGGCCGAGCTCCACTCCGGACAAAACCGCCTTTGACGCCCAGAACCCCATGCCGAGATCCATGATCCTCGTGGGTGTAATTTCGTTGCTCATGAAGATGCTCCGTAGTGTGCGCCTGGCGTTGACTCCTGACGGCGCGCGCGCGATATTTCTCTCATGACAGAAATAACCGTAAAGGCGCAAACGATGCCGGCGGCCGTGGAGAGGTTCGTCGTCCATTGGGGCGAGATGGGGGCGGTGTGGGGAGTGAACCGTTCGGTCGCGCAGATCCACGCGCTGCTTTATCTCGCGGAGCGCCCGCTCACCGCCGAGGACATCGCCGAGCGGCTCCGTATCGCCCGCTCGAATGTGTCGAACTCGCTGCGCGAGCTCATCCAATGGTCGCTCGTCAAGCGCGCCCAGGTGCTCGGCGACCGGCGCGACTACTACGAGGCCGAGGCTGACATGCTCGAGATGGTGCGGCGCATTGCGGCCGGCCGCAAGGCGCGCGAGATCGACCCGGCGCTCCAGATCCTGCGGGCGTGCGCCGAGGAGGCGGCGCGCGATTCGCGCGTCCCGCCGGCCACCAAGAAGCGCTTTGCCGACATGCTCGAGGTGACCGAGACGGTCGACAGGAGCTTCACGGAGATCATGGCGCTCCCGGCCCCTGTCCTCATGAAGCTTCTGCACATGGGCGGCGCCGTGGCGCGCCTTGCCGGCCGGGCGAGGGGCCGCGCGCGGCCGAAGCGGTAGAGCCAAACGGGGGGATTGTCATGCCGACTGCCGAGCATGTCGAGACCACGAGCGCCGAGCGCGCGGCGCCCGGCGCTATCGTGCGCGGGAGCGACGACAACGTCGCCGACCTGCGCTTCCGCACGCTCGTCGGCGAGGAGGCCTGGGGCCGGCTTCCGGAGGCCGTGCGCCGCCGCTTCTCCAAGCGGCTCGCCGACGGAGAGAGCGTCGTCTACGAGGGCCGCGTGGCTCGGACCGAGCTCACGCGCTGCGGGGCGCGTACTGGCTTTCCTCGCGCGCGCGATCGGCGGCCCGCTGCCGATGACGCACGGCGCGACGGGCCCGGCCGTGGTCGTCGTCACGGAGGACAAGGGATTAGGCGGCCAGAGCTGGACCAGGGTCTACGCGCGCCCCGGCCGCTTCCCCCAGGTCGTCCATTCGGCGAAACGCTTTTGCGGTCCCACCGGGCTCGAGGAGTACGTGGGCCGCGGCGTCGGCATGATGCTTACCGTGGCGGTCGTCGACGGTGCGCTCGTATTCCGCTCGCGCGGCTATTTCCTCGAGATCGGCCGCTGGCGCTTGAACTTTCCCCGCGCCCTCGAGCCCGGCACGCATGGAGATCGTGCACCGCGACGAGGAGCCGGAGATGGGAGGGGGTGCCTTCTCGTTCCGCCTGCGCTTGACCCACCCGCTCTTCGGCCAAATGCTCGATCAACTGGCTTATTTCCGCGATGCGTGAAGCGGTGCGAAGGCCTTGCCGCAGCGGGCCGAACCGGGCTAAAAGCCAGCCCTCGCCTCGAGGCGCCACGGATTTAGGAGAGGTGGCAGAGTGGTCGATCGCGCCGCACTCGAAATGCGGAGTACGGGCAACCGTACCGGGGGTTCGAATCCCTCCCTCTCCGCCATCATAACTGCTTACCTCATTGTATTACATAGATAATACGTGGCAGCTGACAGGGATACCCCACATTTTAGCCCACAATTTGCTCCGGTCTGAGGCGGACCTTATCGGACAATGCATGCCCGTTCGTTCAAGATTTTGGAACTGTCGTTGATCCTTTGGCCGATCAGAGCTGAAATACGGCTCGTCGAGGGCGGTTCGTGGTTGGGCCTTAGTCTCTGGTGCCCCGCCGGGTGCGCTTCTATACGATTGAATTTCCCAATCCAATCCAAAGCTTAGCCATTTATTTACCAACTAAACTTAAGATTGGTCTCGTCTGGAGCATTGCGCAGCAGCTTTCCTTGGGGCGTGTCGTGGAGACCTTTGATAATTATGCGTGTAGCGCCCCCCTCGCGAAGTTCCAAGCAACACGGGCCGTGCTTCGATCAATGCGCGCGACCCTAACAGCGCTTGAAATTCAGCTCACCGAGACGCTCGCTATCGTAGAGGCGGAATTGAAGCCCACGAACGTGCTTGGCTTGCGCACGCCAAGTTCATCGACTGCCTGTATTGAAGCCCCAGCGATGAGTTGCGCAGGCAACGATGTCGCAACGGGTGCGTCTCACAGTGCGGGTCCTGACAGCACGCAACATGTGTCGCTGATAGACGATCTGAATGTGAGCATGGTCATGGATGCGACGCCCCCAGAGTCAGACGATCTGTCTCTGACAGACAATCTGAATGTGAGCAGCATCACGGATGCGACGCCCGCAGAGTGTCTCGACGCTCTAGTGCAGCACACTGAGAGCGCCGTTTCGACCTCAGACGACATCGAGCAAGTGAAAAGCGAAGCCATCACACCCGAGCACATTGCTGGCGTGAACGAGATAGAGCCGCCCGCCCTCCTTGCCGAGGAACCCGCTACGTTCCTGGCGGAAGTCCTTGCCGACCGGGAACCTTCTTCGCCCCTGCAGTCGCCGGTAGAGGCATGTGCTGGCACAGGGAAGGGGCCAACCGACCATGAAAACACGGCATCTCCTTATTGCAGCGAAGAGGTCGCCTTCGACGCTCCGCCCGAGAATGAAGCGCCGATGGCAGCCCTCGACGCTGAGGCCCCGTCGGGTGTAATGCCGACCGCCCTAGGTCTAAAGGTCGAAGCCGCTTCGAAACATGAGCAAAGCAACGTCGTCTGCGTCACGAACTATGAAAATACGGCAGCCCTACTTTTGATGGCCTTCGATGTCCCGCCAGAAGACGATAAGCCGGTCACAGGCGCCAATGCTGAGGCACAACCGAGTGCGCAGATGGTCGCAATCTGTCTAAAGGCCGAAGCCCCTTCGAAACATCAGGAAGCCAACGTGGTCCAGTTGCCTGGTAAGCGTCAGTGGTCCTTTAGAGGCATAGCAGCATCCGTCGCAGCCTGCCTGACCCTATTGGCAGTCCTCGTCGTCCTCAGCAATCCATCTGAGCTTGCGGCACTGTCACGGCTTGGTGGTGCTGACGCCGTTATCTCGCAGTCGTATCAGGCGTTCAGAGCTTGGCCTGCCACGCGTGAGACAGCCCCCTCGCCGTCTCCAACAACCTCAGTTGTGAGCCAAGACCGCGCAGTGTCTCCGTAGTCTCGATGTGAAATCGCCTTGCATGAGTTGTCGTTGGAGCTTGAGGGTCAACGCCTCGCGCGGTCGAAGAACCGCCGTTGTCAGCTAACTCTTCACCTGAGCTTTCTGCGCCACCTCAGCCATCAACCGTCCGAGTTCCTGCGCCTGCCGAGAGTAATTTTGAATCTGGTCTTGCGCGAAGCGACTTTGAATCTCCAGCGCATGCTGAAAGTCTCTAGCGTTGGCAAGGTCGTGCACTAGCGCAAAGCTCGCATCAATATTCTGCTGAGTGAACCTCATGGCGCGATCCTGGAGTCCCTTCAGAGCCGCGCTGGCCGCGCTTTGGGGCAGCATCGTCCCCATCATGTCCTGCGCCTGACGCGCCGCATTCATCAATTGGTGAAAGCCCTGCTGCGCCTGATCGACGTTCCTCTCGGCAAGCTCGCGCAACTCGGGCGAAATCTCAAATTGAGGGTTCTGGGCCATGCTGTTCATATCCTTGATACTCACAAATGCGATAGATCTCACAGTGCGACTAGCCGTTCAATGCGGCTTTCGGCTCATAAGGTTCGCCAGCAGCCCCCAGCCCGCCTGCGTGTGCGCTTCTATCAAATCGATCTTTAGATCATTGAGAGCGCCAGCCAACTCTGAGCTTGTCCGACTGATTGCGCGTCGCTGCTCGTCCGATTGCGAGCGCCAGATCGACACAAGCGCCAAGAGGGCGGGATAGCCCGCCATTGTTTCCCGCATACTCGCCAGCATTTCTTCTGACCGCTCACGGTCGAGACCCGCTTCGTCCTTACAGACAACGAGGGCGTCGAGAAGCTGCCCGCGCGAGATGCCTGGGAACTGTCGACCAATCATCGCGAGAGAGAGGTCCTCGGGGAGATCAGCCTTGATAAATCGGTGAAGGACTTTGGCAACCTCGGTCACGCGGTATTGTTTCTGGTCCATTATCCCCCCTCCCGCGGCCCCTGCTAGCGGGCTCGCCATCGGCAAAAAGAGATGAGCCACGGTGAAGGACGGCGAAGATCAGCGCAAGACCCGCGAGGGCTTCGAGCATCGTCGTCCCCAATTTAGGCAGCGAACTGTCGTATGCATCCGCCGCGCATGGGAAAGGTGCCGGGTGATCTGACGTTGCAGACCAGCGCGAGTGCCGTATCGTGGATGCATCAAACCGCCTAAGGCTTTGTCTGAGCCTGCTTGTCAACGGAGGACCGTCGCCATGACCATGCTGTCGGACAGCAAACGCAGGAGTATTGTCGCTAGGCGCCGCAAGATGCGAAACGCCACGAAACGCGCGGCCAAGGCTGCCAAGCGGGAACGCAATCGAAAGGCTGAGATAGCAGTAGAAGCTAAGGGGTCCTCTCGGCAGCTCTAGCATCGAGCGGGACGGAGAGTCAGGGCGTTCGCCATGGCCCTCGACGCGCGTCTGACAATTCTGAACTCGGGCCTAGAGGAAGAAGTCGGTGCCGAGCAGGCTTATGACCCCGACGACTTTGATCTCGGAGGTCGGCGATCTTGTCGCCGTTGACATCGGCCTGCACGATGCTCCCTGGACACTCCGAAGACTGCCCCGCAGGACGGACGGCTAATGGCCGAGACGCCCACAGAAACGTCGGGTTTAACTCCTGGCTGCGCGATCGCGGACCATCCATGAGGCGTTCTCGCAGGTCCTTTCGCCCACATTGAGTGTCGGCTCCTGATCTCCGCTTGCTACGGGCTCTTCACCCAGGGCAGCAACCGATTAGTCCTCAAGACATACTGAGCGGGCCAACCGAACAGCTCACCGAAGAGCTGACCCAGATCAACGCAGCGAACTGGACGGAATGCCAAACTGATTATGAAAACTTCGAGCCTGACCCTGATGTGTGCGAGGGGTTGTGATGGAACTGATCCTAGGCGTTCTCGTGGCTATCGTTGCGATTGGCCTCGTGTCGCTTGCTGTGACGCTGAGTGACTTCAAGCGTCACTAGTTCGCGCCTTGAAGCGAGCCTGAAGTGAGACTGAGCGTTGCCCTTGCAACAACGGATAGTTGCGGGAGCCCGCCTGCCCTTGAAATGCAGTCGCGTTTTGCACGGTCCGTGATCCAAAGAACACGCGATCTGCCAAAGTCTCGATCAATACGGGATCTCCCTCGATAGCAATGGCAATTGGCGGCGCATGGCCACGCCGCCTAGGGAGCGCACGATCGATTTCCCTGATCCTACGACTCCGAGGTAACATTGAGCCGTCGCAGCACTGGAGTTGGATCAACACGAACCGCACGCGCTCTATTGGCGCTGGCGCTTCCTTGAAACCGTCATGCTTGGCTGTCACTCCGCGCCAGCCACAAGAGACAAGGTAGTAGGAGAGAACGTTGCGACACACGGAAAGCGTCCATATTTGCCCGCTCAGACTGGTTCCAGAGATGATCGAACGCACGGGCGCGCGTCACCTCGTTAGTGCCGTCTCTGCGGACCTCATACCGCCCACACCCGCAACGATCTCGCCCGTGCGTCATCTCAGGCTCGCCATGCATGACATCGTTGAGCGGCGTATGGATCAAGTGCTCCCGGGAAGCGGGCACGTCTTGGAGCTTCTCGATTTCGTGCAGAGCTGGGACCGGCGAGAGCCAATGCTGATCCACTGTTACGCGGGAATTAGCCGCTCAACGGCCGCTGCCTTCATCGCACTATGCGCTCTCAATCCCCAGACGCCCGAGGAGGTGATCGCGAGCGGCCTGCGCAGTTCCTCGGAGACAGCCAGGCCCAACCGCCTGTTTGTCGCTCTCGCCGATCAAGTGCTTCGACGTGACGGCCGGATGATCGCAGCGGTCAACGGGATGGGCCAAAGCAGGCTGGCAGATGAGTGCACTCCCTTCGAGGTTTCCGCGCTCTACGAGTCAAGACGCGAGCAGCCCACTCACATTCCGACCGCAGATTCTCAGAGCTTGTCCTGCCACTGGTAAGCAAGCCCAATCTGAGAAAGACGGGATCGACCACCTGTCGCTCTAAGGCTCTGGGGTCACCCTCTTCTGCGCATCCGGATGCTCCCCGTCAGCATCCGATCCATAGCGGCGAACCAAGAACTTTTCGATTGGACCACCGGCCACGAGCACAACGCCGACCAATACAGTGACAATTGCTGTCACGCGCCATGCTCCCAACCCACAAAGTATGCCTGCGACAGCCGAGACCCATACCGTGGCGGCAGTCGTCAACCCATGCACCCTCTGGCCGCGTTCGCCTTGGACGATCACGCCAGCGCCGATGAAGCCGATCCCGGTGACGATGCCCTGGATGATCCGGCTGGCCGCTGCAAGCTGATCACTGCCGCTTCCGGCTTCTAATGCGGCCACGACGAGCGCTGCGGCACCAAGGGAAACTAGTCCAAGGGTTCTGACGCCAATATACCTGTGGTGCGCGAAGCGGTTGAGTCCGATCGTGCAGCCAATCACTGCTGCTACCGCGAGCCGGATGCCGATGTCCGCTAAATTCATGTTCGCGCTCCCTGCGCCGCCGATCCGCTGCGCTTGGTCGATGATGTTACGGGCCTGGCTGGCTAACCGAGCTACCCAGGTGGCGGCCAGTAGTGCCTCAAGCGTCTCACGACGGGAAGGTAAGGATCAGCCGGTCTGCTGGCCCGATGGCTGCTTCGGCACAGATCGTGTATGGACCAACCCGGTCACCTGCTTACCGCTCGGCCTGCGCCGCGTCGGCGCTTTTTCATTCCGGCAGACCCGCCTTGAGCAGGTTCTCGCGCAAATGCTCCCGATCCTCCGCCTCTTTGTAAACGTCGAGGAAGACGCTCGCGCAACTTTGAATCGTGGCTTTCGGGTCGAAACCCATGAACCTGGTGACCGCTGCCCGTGCCCGGTCCTTGTGCGCGAGTGCGGCGTGGCTCGCAGCGAGATAGAGATGAACATCAGTAGTGTCCATCGTTCGCAAACTCTCCAGCGTGGCGATCGCATCTTCATATCGGCGGGCGTCGAAATAGACGAGACCCAGCAGCACAAGCCAATATTCCGGGTAGTGCGGGTTCAGCCGCATGGCCTTGCGCACCATCTCGACACCTTCCGTGGCTCGTCCGGCCAAGCTCAAGCAGGAGCCGAAGTCGCTCATGACTTCAGCATCGTTCGGATTTAGCTCAAGAGCCCTCTCGTAGGCCGCGATGGCGCGGTCGTGCTGCCGACAAAGAAGGTGATAGCCGCCCATGGCCCAATGACCCCAGGCCTCGTCATCATCACGCTCGATCGCGAGCGTGGCATACTTGAGAGCCTCGGCCATGGAGCGGGCGGTGTCGTCACTCCATCCCTGCCAGACATCCACCAGATGCGCCCAAGCCATCTTTGCATAGGGCTTTCCATAAACAGGATCGAACTCGATGGCCTTGAGAAAGCATTCTCGCGCTTTGTCGGTGCACCCTGGGGTGAAGTCGAAGGCCTCTATGCCGCGTTGAAAATGATCATAGGCCTGGAAATTCTGTGGGCTGCTTCTTCCAGCCCGCCCTCGCCACGCCTTGCCCAGGCGACCACCATAGGCCGTCGCGAGCCTGCCCACGATACTTTCGGTGACTTCGTCAAGGACGGTGAGTGATATCCTCGACACCCCGATCAAAGCGCTCGGCCCACAGGTGTGCGCCGGTGAGACCATCGATCAGCTGGGCCGTGATCGTGACCCGGTTGCTTGATTTTTGGATGCTGCCTTCGAGAACGAATCGAACCCCCAGCTCGCTGGCCACATCCTGTATTCTCAGCGCCTTCCCCTTGTAGGAAAAAGCCGAGTAGCTGGCGATAACTGAAACATCGCGAAACCGGGAAAGACCCGTGATGATGTTTTCGGTTATGCCGTCACTCAGATAGTCGTGTGCGTGATCGCCACTCATGTTGACGAAGGGCAAGACGGCAATAGAAGGCTTGGCGGGCAGCGACGGACCGGATGCCGAACGCTGCGAAATTGGCTTGGGCTCGGCGCGCACGCGGTAGACGCGGACCGGCTTCGAAATGTTTTTGACCTGCTGCTCTCCCAGGAAATCGAAACCGAAGGACAACTTTCCTTCGACGGCGTCATAGACGATGGAGGAGATGCAGATGCCGCCGCCTTCGGCGAGGGCCTCCATGCGCGCGGCAATGTTGACGCCATCCCCATAGATCGTGCCGTCGGCGTCCTCGATCACGTCGCCCACGTTGACCCCAATACGGAATTGCATGCGCCGGTCCGGCTGGAGTTCGATGTTGTGCTCTTCCAGCGATTTCTGGACCTCGACCGCGGCCTGCACCGCCTCGACCGCGCTCGGGAACTCGGCCAGGACCGCATCCCCGGGCGCGTTGACCACGCGGCCGCCGCGGCGAACCACGAGGCGGGCGATGATGTCGCGATAGGACTTGAGGGTCTCGACGGTGGCAGCTTCGTTGGCCGCCATCAGACGCGAATAGCCAACTACGTCCGCGCTCAAGATCGCGGCCAGCTTACGGCGGCTGCTTGGGTCGGTCATCGCCCCCTCCACGAGGGGAGCAGGCCGCAAGACTACGCTCCACAGTGACGGCGAGCAACCGCACCGACGGCGCTTCAAAATCGCCTCGCTTACGTTGCTGAAGCGCGGCAGCTCTACCCGCCACTGCTGACCAACTTGGGCGTCAAGAGTTAGGGCCGTTAGCGGTCATCAGAGGCGGTCTCCCGATGGATTGGCAACTCATTCAGCGCCCGTAACATATCCTTGAGCTGCACTTCCTGCACGGCATTCGCAGCGTCATCCGGTGAGAACCAGGCCCGAGTGCGATCTGCATGCTCTGACCAGTCGTCAAGGACCTCTTCGACCCATAGGAGGAACACGTCGACGGTAGATTCAATGACGCCAGTTTCAAGACGCTTGGTGTAGACGTAGGTCCCAAAGGGGATCTTCTCGATGCTACCCGCTATGCCAGCCTCTTCGAGCGCCTCGCCAGCCGCCGACTCGAAATCCTTACGAGTTCGGCCACGGCCAGCCCTTGGGAATGACCCACCGATGCGTTTCCCGCGTCGTCACTAGGAGCACCTCCAATGCTCCCGTCTCAACCCTACGAACGGGAATGGCCCCGATCTGCCTAAAGTTTCGGATATCTCTATCTCCAAGAAAACGTCTGGTTGAACTAAGCATGGTGACCAGCACTGCCAAGCATACGATGGCTGCTCACGATTGCTGAGGCAAATCTAATCCACAGATTGCTGCTTCGTCTTTGGGCAAATCAGTGATATTTTAAGTCGTCATCATAGGAAACCCATCCAAGATGACATGATCCTACGATCCTACGACGCCCCTGGGGACAGCCATATCCTCAGGGGTTTCTCTTTGGAGTCCGGTATGGGGTCAGGAACCGTAAATTCCTCACTCGGTCGGTAAAGACTGCTCTACCCCATCAGCGGACTTCCAATCACGGAGCCACGCGCTCTTGAAAACGCCAACACGGCGCATCAGATGACGTTTGGCTCGGCGTAGTCGACGCTGGGCACCTGCATCAAGAGACGGACCTCCAAGGGTCCGAGCCAACCTGCCAACCCCTGGCAAGGTGGAGTCCGCGAGAGCGGGATGCGGCTCGAAAGGGCAACCAAGAGGGGAGGCTCGTTTGTCCTCCTTGATCGCGTTGAAGGAGGACAGACTGATGATCAAGTCCCAAGAATCCGAACTGGCTATCAAAGCTCTCATCACCGAGAGCATGGCCACACTCGGTCTCAGCCCAACCCAAGTCGTTCGTCGGGCAGGCTACTCCAACATCGCAAAGGGACTGCGTCGACTTGGACAGCTTTGCCACGGTCAATTCCACGGCACCAAGGGACTGGTTCAAGGTCTCCCATCGGCCCTTGAGGTATCGCCCGATGTTGTGAAGGAAGCCGTCGAGAAGAGCCAGCGATACTTGCGTGAGGCCGAAGAGGCAGAGTATCGGGCATCATTCGTCCCCCACGCCATTATTCTGACCGAGCGAAAGATTCCCCAACCGATCTTCGTTGCCTGTTTCATCGGAGTGGACCAACTCCTCCGCATTGAGTTTGAGCTGACGACAGAACCGGCCAGCCTCGTCCAACAGGCTCTCAAGGGGATCAAAGACAAACTGAGACGTTGGAAATCAGATGAACTGCCTGCCTTCGGCAAACCCACCGGCGTGATCGTCAACTATTCCCCCGATCAGGCCGTCCAGTATGACCTCAACGGCGAACCGACGTCGGTGTTGGATCGGGCACATCGACCCGGACAAGCCCGGCTGATGATCGGCAAGCGGGAGTTTTCACAGGCTACGCTTGACGCCATGTTCCGTTCTCCATGACAGGCCGCGCGTCGATCTCGACCTATCGGCAGCTCTCGTCACTTTTGTGAAGCAATCGCTCGATGGCGTCCGTCAGAAGCGCGCACGATGATGAAGTCGGCCCAGTCGCCGAGACGATTGTGAGATGCGCTCGCGAGGAAGGCTGTGACCAGATCGTGATGGGGACACGAGGCGCAGGAACGATCACCGACCTCCTCCTCTGCTCCGTCGCCACCAAGGTCTTGCATCTGGCGGACGTGCCCGTCACGTTGGTCGGTCGCCTTCCTTTGAGGGTTGACTCCAAAATCTCGTAACCCATTTCCGAAACAGGACAAGTGGCACTGGCATTGCTACGCTATCGATACGAAGCCGTCCCCGGACCTAAGGCCCTCTCCGACAGCGGCGTCCGACCTGACGCGGGCTTCATTTGAGATAAACCTCGGGAAATAGAGGTTCACCGTAGTGCCGCGCCCCGGCTCACTGTAAATCGTGGCATTGCCACCCGACTGCCTTATGAATTTGTAGACGCTGGCAATCCCGGGCGCGGTATCACGCCCAACTGGCTTGGTCGTAAAGAACGGCTCGAAGCGAGCAAGGACTTCCCGGGCCATGTCGCAGCCAGTATCGGAGACCGACAACCGAACGTATTCGCCCGTTGTGAGACCATACTGATCCCGAGCATCCTCGAAAGTAAGGTCAACGTTGTGCGTGCAAATGATGAGTCTGCCACCCTTTGGCATGATGTCGCGTGCGTTGATGGCAAGGTTGAGCACTGCGTTCTCGATCTCGCTCGGATCGGCCTTAACGGCCCACAAATCACCATCCAAAAACGTGGTCAGATGGATGGTCTCGCCGAGCGAATGGCGGAGCAAATCCATCATGTCCAGAACCTGCTCGTTGAGCTTGATGATGGTGGGCTCAAGCGTGCGTTGCCGGAAGAAGCTAAGGCGATGGCCTGGTGCGGCTTCGCCCGGTGGGGCGCGGTCGTCCGTGTGTCGTCTCATGGGACCTCGAATGGAGTGCTTTCGATTGCGTGTGACTTGGCACCCTCAACAGGCGACATTGCCGTAACGAGGTGCACAAAAAGGTCGCTAGGCTGATGGTATCCATCTGCCCTCCGTGTAACCGAACGCCACAGCGTCCGGATTTTCGAACGCGGACTGTCGCAACTTCCGTATAGCCTCGATCTTGATCGACCTGGGCTTCTCGGGGCCGATCCGGGGAAATCTCTGATATCCGCTCAGCAGAATAACCTTCTTCCCAATGACTTCGACCATAGGCAACGCCATAGGATCCTCCCAGAAACATGGAAGCAGAGCAGGCTTTCCATGCTCGTCTGCTGGGCGCTAGAGCGTGAGCCCATGACGACAGGCAGTGATCCCGTGCGGTCGGGATGTCCAATTGTGGACACGGGATTTCCTCAACGTCGCCATCATCCCCAACAATGTGTGGCGTGAGTGTGACATCCCGCAGATTTTTCTTCTATTTCTATCTGATTGATCTTGACAGAGCGCCGCATCGTTGATCTGCGCTCGCGACATTGTTCAGGGCGGCCCTCAGATTCGGGCTCGGCCAGGTCCTCCAAAATTCTCTTGCGGCCTCGGTCAGCGCGTCCTCGCCGTCTTTGGGCTTGGAATAATCAGGTGGGATATTCTCAGGCGCGCCATAATTCGGTCGAACCGAATGGCACTCATCGAAACATCACGCGCAAACGCGTGTTTCCTCCAGAGCCTTGGGCCGTCGCCCTGGCGGCCTCATTTTTCGGCGAGCCCTTCTCTTCCAATCCGCGCTCCACATACCGGCGCTTCCCTCCGGCGGCGATTCCAATCGATCATTCCCGCGGTGGCACCGAGCCCTTCTTCGTGAACCTGCATGCTTCAATTGAGATGACGCCAGCAATGAACCTTGAGGAAGTGAAAGCTGGACTAGAGCAAGCGCTCAAAGCCCTCTAGCTCTCTGCCCCGGGCCAGCGGCCGAAGCTGCCCTCGCTCGCCCTCATCTTCTTGGCATGTGCGGTCGCATCACCCAGAAATCCCCGCCGAACCAGCTTGGGCTCCGGATCGTCTCGCTAGTCGAGCCGCTGCGCGTTCAGCCGCGCTTCAACGGCGCGCCCGGTCGGGAGCAGTGGGTCATTCGACAGCACCCAAAGACCGGGGAGCGCGCGGCGCTTGTGGCAGGGACGTCGAGGCACCTTTCCGGCGTTATCATCGGACAACTAGATCATCCGTCCCCGTGAAGTCGCCGTATTCGGTGTGTTCGGTGGGGAGCTTCAATGCCAATACGCGCTTGATGATCAATTCTCGTGCACGATCCTTGTGCGCGCAATCGACACAGGGATCTGCATCTATTAGTGCATCGGGACACAGCGGGTCGGGCTCATTGCAGGCCAGGGCGAGAACGGTAGCTTGCAAAGCGTCATTCCAAGCTCGACGTTCGTTCGCTGTCATTCTCACCGAGGATTTTGATCTCTTCATCGACGCATACATTCCAACCGCCTTGCTCTAAGGGGCCTTAACTGCAAAATCTCGGTTGGCCCCAATTCCGAAACCAGGATTGTTGAGTGCTGTTGCATTGTGCGCCACACCGTGGAGGAAATCCCCCGGCGTGTCATGAGGCATAAGAAGGATCGGCACTTCGGACATGTGCCTGCCGCTCTGCTGCCTCGGCGCCCTACTGACTCAGCGACAAGGCCGTCAGCAAAAACGCGAAATGAGAGAGCAGAAAGAAGAGAATGCGTAGAGTCATGGCACGGTGCGACTCGCCACCACGCTTCATCGCTAGTTCCGATTGGTCGATCCGCATTCGGCGCGATTACATTCCCCAGGCGCCATAGACGACCAGGACGGCGGCGGCACAGGTCATGATGCTGTAAATCGCTATCAGCACGCTGCTCTCCCTACCAATGCGAGTTTGATAGACTCCATCTCCAGGCCGCGAGTAGCAAAGCGGCGCCCTCCGAGCGTGGCCGCGCGATTTCACTTTTGGCATGGGTTGATTGGCACGCATGACTTGCTCCGTTAGGCAGGCGTTAGCTGGGACCAATCGACCATTGCCATGTCGCAGGTTGTCGTCGCTTCGGATAGAAAGTGTATCGCTTTGTAACGGTAGCCGGGTCCGGGCCGGGTGCGGTCGACGTTGATGGGGATCAACGGTTCACGGCGATCTCTGCGCCAAACTGCAATCGGGAGCGGCGGGGTGCGTGCCGCGGAGCGGAAGTCGCGAGCTTCCTTGAGGTGAGCACGCGGGGTCCTTTCGCCGCTTCCACTAGCTTTGCCTTTGACGGCCCATGAGACAAGGTGAGACAGTTGCCTAAGGAACTCGTGTGGTGGCGCTAACGTCTACGCCGCGACCCCACGGATCGTCAGACACTCCGCAGCGCGGAGGTGCGCGATTACCTCATGGAATAATTCGGTCTCGCGCCGTGATTGCTCGCGCCACCGCATCAGTTCGTCGATCCACTCTCTCAGCAGGGCGGGGTTACTCGTTGCTATAGAGCAAACTTCGTATGGGTCCTTGGCCAACCAATTCCTTGCCCATGCTAAGGCTTGAGCCTTGTCCAAGGCGTCTTTCTGTAAGCGCACCAATATAGCCTCCATGGGCCGCCTTCGTGCTGCACCAATCGCGGCACGGAGCGACAACCGATTTCCCTAGACTTGAGCAGTAGGCCCAGTTTGGTGGCGGGCCACCGACCGGCATCTATCAAAGCCTCCTTAACAAAATCTTGAGCTAGGTGCGGCCTTTGTCTCCGCGCCATGGGCGGTTGAAGCCGGCCAAGACTGCACGGCCAGCCTTGTCAACTGTGCTCAAGCGCGCGATCATGGATTTTGACCGGAGGGGGATGACCATGAGAGGCAGCCATGAAGTCAATCGTCCACGGCGATCCTCATCCAAAATGGCTCGACAGTGCTGCGGCAGGCCTTGCCTTGCTCGCCGGCGTCGCGCTCCTCGTGTTCCTGGCCTACCAGCTCGTAGACCTGTCGGCTCGTATGATAGGCCACTCCGCGAGCCTGACCGCTGTAGTGCACGACGCCACTCGGCTTGCTCCCCTGTCTGACTAGAGACGCGCGGGGCGTCTAGGCGTTCCGGGTGACCAAGGAGATGAGCCATGCCTAATGCGCCTCCACACGAAGAGTCTAACGTGCTTGCCAGGCTGACCGTTCTTGAACTCATCGTCGGGATGATGATTCGCGATAGCATGTTGAAGTCCGGCAAAGGTCCGCAGGACATTCTCGGCTTTGGCGAGACCGTGAAGAAGTTCCTGGAAGGCCGAACGCCGGTCGGAGCAACCGACCGCCAGCTTCATCAAGCCGCCGACAAGTTCTTTTCGGCGGTCGCGTCGGTTATCGGAAGCCAGGACAGCCAGTAGGCTCGTCGGCGGAAGGCCACGGAAGTGCATGTGCGTGGTTCCGGCCCGCGACCTCCCGGAGTTCGATTTCAAGTATAATCACGCCCTCGCCCGAGGCGTGGACGACGAGCAGCGCGCCGCCAAAGCGCTGCTGAGAGTCGTCGGCAAGCGTCTCACCGATCGAGCGACCGGCAGGAAAGTGGACCTCACGAATGGAATTGGTATGCGCTGCCGACTGCAATCGCTTTGTGGCTTATGTTCGCGGCCGTCTTTGGCGGGCTGCTGACGATCCATTACATGCAGCCCGAACGGCCGCTTGTTACCCCACCCGGATCGCGTGCAGAACCGTCTCCAGACTGAGCCACACCGAAGTGTCACGTGCGAACTGCTTGCGAGTTGTGCTCGCCGTCAGTCGGCATCGAGCTTCGCGATTGCCTGGGGCCGGTATGTCATCTAGCAGGACCACCCTCGTGTCGCGCAATACTATCGACCGATGCTTCAACCTCACCTCCTCGCCGCCAGGCAAAGAATGATCGCAGAAAATGGCCGTCCCAGGGGCTTGATCACTGGGGAAGGGATTGCGACCCTGGATTGGTCCACTCGCTGGGCGGACTGTTGGGGGCATTTCCAAGGCGACATGGAACGGCGGCGGATTTAGTATCCGCCGCCTCAACTCGCATCGCGCATCACTTCGGGACGCAAGTCTTGGTCGCCTCGTCCCACTTCATATCCTTCGTCTTCTCGCACTCTTCTTTCGTTTTTGGGGGATCCGCGGCATAAGCCGTGAACGGTGCCGCCACGGCGAGCAGAAAACCAGCTAGCACTGCGCCGCTCAAGATTTTAGATGACATTTGACACTCCCTATTTTTGATTTTGTGATTGTGAACGGCAAACCTCCTAAGCCGCTGTCTTCTAACAAGACCATCTTAGATGACCATCGTCGTCTATGCACGTCAAGCGGCAGATGAAAGTTTCGGCCCAGGTCGGCGACACGACTGCGTGAGCCCTAACTACCCTTGAAACGTTGATGGGGACCAACGCATCTCGCCGCTCTTCGACTGGCACCAGCGTCGCAGATCGAGCGCTTTTATGCCAAGCACCTGCCGCTCTCACTTAAAATGGCGAAGAACCTGCAATGCTTTGCGGAGCCATTGACGTGGCTTCACAGTCAGAATGGTGCATAGCAACAATTGTTGAGTTGCCGCAGCCGCAAGCTCAGGTGGGAAGTTGAGGTGACGACGGGTCATTGGATCGATCCCGATTTCAAGCTGGTGACGATCTCACTAAGGTCATCTCGGAGTTGGGCGAGCATGAAGAAGAGCCTCCTGGCTCTATCGCTCTTGACCTCGTCGCCGTTTGGGTCCCCCATGATCCGCGCTCCGATTAGCCCAAAATCGCTCTTTGTGGGCTCCGCGCCAACTGCGGATCTTCACTTTTACCCAACCGCCATTGCGGCCCGAGACGTATCCCTGATCAACACGCTTAGAAACAATACCCTCCAGCCCCATCTTCTCGGCGACCTTCAGCAGCTTGGCGGGGTCACCGAACTCGCCGGAATACCGCAGAAAGCGATAATCGGCTTCGGCCAAAAGTTGATCCAGCAGAGCCTTGCGCTTTGTGAGCGACAACGGACGCAAGTTTTTGTCGTCTAGCTGGAGTAGATCAAAGCACCAGGCGCAGTGGTCTTCGTCGTGGTGATGCGACACCCTGTCGAATTCCGGTTTGTTTTTCGAGTCGCAGACGACGACTTCCGCATCAATGATTGCCGTCTCGCAGGGCAAACTCGCTACGCTATCCCGGATATAGGGGAATCGCGACGTTAGGTCGTTACCTCGGTGGCTGAAGATGTCGACATCATCGCCGTGCTTGTGAAGCTGGACGCGGAAGCCGGCGAACTTCACTTCGTGAATCCAATGCTCTCCAGTGGGGGGCTTTTGCTTCAGCACCGGAGCAGAGGGCACGATGAATGAGATACGCTTCAACATGTCGGTTAATTTGGTGCCGAAAGGGCACAAGTCAATAGCGGGGGGTTGTTAGTGACTGCGGTAAACGCGGGAGACGAAGCTTGGCGGCAAGGTTAATTTTGCGCATGCAGTCGAGCAGAGGTCGCGAGCCTACCGATTAATTTATGCGTTTCTTGCATCGCAGCAAATTGCGCCTTATCAATGATATTTACCAAAACAGTCCCAACAGCCATTCATCGAGGTCGAAAAACTACACCAGGGGTAGCGAATGAAGTCACGCGAGAGGGCTCTCCAGCTTAAGCGCAATGCTTTTGACGAGAAGGCGCGCAAGGCAGCTGATCTTGAGCACACGATCCGCGAGTTAGAGGGCGTGGCGGCCGATCTTGATGACCAAATTCACGTCGAGGAAGATCGCACCGGCATCAAGGACCCGCAGCATTTCGCCTACTCGACGTTCGCCAAATCGGCGAGCGTTCGGCGCGACAACCTGCGCGCCTCGGTGGCGGCTTTGCGCGTCAAGCTCGAAGCCGCGCTGCGCGAGCGCAACGAGGCGGCCAAAGAGCTAGAATTCTACAAGAATTTGCCTACCGATCGTTCGCCCGGTTTTAGTGCAGGTGCCGAGCCCCTTCTTCAGAAACCTGCACCTGTCAAATAATAACGCCAGCGATGAACCTTGACGAAGTGAAAGCTTGGCTAGAGCAGGGCGCTCAAAGCGCCGTAGACCTCTGTCGCCGGCCAGTCCGCTTGGTCAAGAATGATTGCGGCGCTCTGCTTAGGCAGCTGCGCGTGCGGGTTTCACCTCCGACGCCGACGGCCCCATTGGTTTGCCAACTCGGCAGCCGTTGGGCCTACGAGGGGAGATTCCGGATCCATCGGGCCAAGATCACTTATAGGGCCAAAGTCGATGCCGTCGTCGACCAGGCTGCGGCCGCAATGGCACAGGACTGCGCCCGCTTCGGTCGAGCAGACGCGAGCGCACATCGGGCAAAGCCAAACGCTTGATGCCTTAGTTCGAAGGGCTTTGGGCCTGGAGCGAGGCCGAGATTGGCGCATCGGAATTTGCCTTCCGATCGGGGGTCGCTCCCAGACCTAGCTTTAGGTCCCCGGCAAACCTGGGTCAATGGGGGCTCCGCCCGTGCGACCTCACCGCAAAGCCCAGCCCCCTTTGGAACAAGGGGCCGGGCTCCGCAGCACCGATCGACGCGGTTCAAAGGCGAATCGGCATAAGCATTCTGAGCCGCGGCCGTTAAGAAAGACGCTCGAATGCGGACACGGGGAACCTCTCCGTGATCCTGGCGTTGAGTTCTGTCCGCCGCCCCCAGCGTCGCCCGACGCCCGGCGGGCCACTCCCCAGGCACCTACGTTTGCGACCGAGCGTGGGTGCCTCACTTTTGCGCCGTATCTCACGCCCTACTGGATGCTATGAGCGGGCTGTCTGGGGTTCACCCCCGGGCGGCCCGCGTTGGCGTTTTTGGAGGCCAACCCTCAGTGCTGTCGGTTGCCGAGTGCGCTGAGTCAACTCGCCTGTAAAAAGTGGCCCGGAGCGACGTCAGCAACTCCGGGCCGTGGCGCCGGCCGGAAAGGGGTTGGCCTCTTCGAGGAGATCATGGAAGGCACGAAGAAGTATGAGTATCGCGAACCCCTCATGTGTGGACGGTGTCTGCGTCGTGAGGCGGGAGACGCGACAGCTTCAACTGTGACGTAAATACAGGAGTAGGACACTGCGGGCTTGCCAATGGCACCTGCGGATACGATAGCTCAATAAGCTTCAGCGATTCGATGGAGCATATTCTTCAGGGAGGCCAACTGTGGCGAAAAGTGAACGAACGAGCGGCAGGGTAGCATCGGGAGCGGCTAAGGTTCTCAAGAGCAAGACGGCGAGTAAAGCTGAGAAGGCGGTTGCCGCCTCTGCACTAACTCAGAAGGGCAGCACCGAACAAACCAGTGCCAAGGTTGCGGCCGCTGCATCGACGGTGATGCGCGATCCCAAGGCGAGCAAAGAGGCGAAGTCGGCCGCAGCATCTGCGTTGACCCAAAAGACCAAGAAAAGCTGACTGCAGGACAGATTGAGTGGCTGAGGCCGGCCCATTTGTCTTGGCCTGGTTGCCCTCAGCTACAGTCTCACCGCAGAATTGTCCTTGATGGCAACCGTCCGTAGTGACAATTTTTTTGGAGCGTGCCGCGCTGTCTGATGTTGAGGGCTCGCGAACAACACGAGCGAGCTTAAACTGACAGGCATTAGCGCCGCCCCGCCCCTGCCGCAGAACTGCAATCCCTTATCGATGGCGTGCTGGCTAATCCTAGTGCTGGTCGTTGCGTCACGCTCGACGGTCCCATCACGCGTGGCACTCCGATAGAAGTTGGTCGTCGGGTGTGCCGCCTTGGCTTGCGTGGTGGGAAACAAGTTCGACGACTAGCAGAGGCTCCACACACTAGCCACTGGGCATGCAGGTGCATCAAGCGCGCCTGAAAACTGAGCGCTATTACATTACGCTTTTGTATATTTCTGCATTTGGGAGGCAGTGGTATTCGCTGCTTGGCTGCGACGTCGCTTTGAAGACGTTAGGGCTAGCCAAGCTTTCGGCATCCCTCCCGAAAGCATCGCCCCTCCCCCCGAGGGACATGGCTAGGGCGCTCGGTCCTCTCCCCGGGGACCAGCGCCCCTTTGCAACGACGTTGCCGCCCCTGTCAGCCGTCCGATGACAATACGCCTCAAGGTGGTCCGCCCAGGCATGGAGGGCGGCTCGCACTTGCCGTTCCATTCGAGCCGATGACAACCGTCACGCCGTCATGTCAGCGGTGCCCTCGTAGCGTTCATTCCAACGGCGAGGATGCGCGGGTTGATGTTGCCGCTCTCTCCCGCGATATCTTCGAGCGCGTCGTGGAGGACCGCTTCCTCTTGGCCGACTATGTCCATAAGGGCGCTGGCGCCGCGCCGTGCCATCAACAGAATATGAAAGCAGGTCAGACCTGGAACCTCTCAAGCTTCGCGCCCTTCTTCACTGCAGCGACGAGCCACGCTGGCCGTCGTCCCCGCCCTGTCCACGTCTGCGACGCATCCTTAGGATTGCGGTATTTTACGGCCAGGGTTCGTCCACCTCGCTTCCCACCAAACAATTCGGACAAGCTAAAGCCCGACTTGCTCGCCAGCGCTTGCAATTTCTCTTTCACTTCCCGAGCTTGGGCAGCCTTGCGATCGACAAGTGCTACCCTAACGCGCTCCTGCAAATCCAGAAGCTCTTTATACGAAAACGTTTCGAGACCATCGATCTTCGCCATTTGGCAGCTCCTCATATGCCGCAGCAAAACAATTAATGAGCATTTCCGGTCTTCAGCAAGAAGAAAATTATCCTCGGAATGAATGCGCCTTCCCGGTCTCGCGGGAATTCAGCCAGCTGCAGCGCACCGACCGAGCGCCCATTTTGCGCTCTTAAGCAAATATTGCTGCACTGCAATGGTGATGATGTCGGACCCAAGGTCAGCACCTAGAAGCCCCTTTTGGCTTGGTAACTCGCGAGCCCAAAGGTGAGTTTTGTGAGTTTCGTGAGTTATATTCCGGTCGAATTGGGCCTCATCTCAATTGCTCTGGTCATAGCGGCGAATGCACCAAAGCACGGCCCTTTGCTTCGCGCCACGGCGTTCGAGGTAATAGCCTGCACATCGGGTGTTGTCGTAGCGTTCAACCCAACGGCCGAGAACGCGGGGATTAATATTGCCTCGTTCCCCCGCGATCTCTTCCAGCGCGTCATGCAAGACCGCTTCCTTTCGGCCGAGTTCCGAGGGCACGTAGTCCGGATTATGGGGGCCTTCGGCTCGCTTGATGAGATCGGCAACGCGCCAATCCCGGTCCTCCATGACGGCGGCAGCGGCTTCGAGAAAGGCCGCCAGCTTTTGACGTTCCGGCTCTTTCGCCTTGGCGGTCTCGATGCAGGAAGTGGGGTCGCCGAGGTCGGCGAAGCCTAGCTTGGCGGTCCACATGACACCCTGACGAATGAGGTCATCCCAATGCTCGAACGAGGCGAGCCTGTCCCGAGTGGTGCGAGGTTGACCGGCGGCAACGAACCCCCGCAAGAGCGTGAGGCCGGCCGCGACAAGGGCGTGGCGGTGCTTCCGGCAGTGATCGAGCGCGTCGAGCTTGAAGCATCGGCGTTCGGGGGCATCGGTCTTAGCGTCAATGCGTGCCGTCAGGATGCGCCGGTAGAGATCGCCCTTGGGATGGAAGTTGTTGCCTGAAATCAAGAGTAGGACGTTCGTCGGAAGGGTAAGGATCGTTGACACCCCCAACACGCGGTCCGAGTAGTATTCGGATGTCAGAAGCGCTTCGAGCGCCGCCGAACCGAATTGCCCACGGATGTTGTCGAGCAGGATGCCCGGCTTGCCCTCTCGGAGCGCCGCCAGCAACTTTTTGCGCAGCTCCTCCTCACTCCCGCACGCCGGGTTGACGGTGGGGATCGAGCCGCAAAGCCGCATCAAGCATCGACCCAAGAGCGTCTTCCCGGTTCCAGCATCGGGCGCATCGAAGCTAAATGCGGGAGCATGCGGCAGGCTGCGTCGCACCATTGCCGTAAGAATACTGGCGAGCATGACGCCACGATCGTCCTTGGTGACGAACGGAAACTCGGCGAAGGGCGTCCATAGCGTCTTGTAGGCGGTGTCCAGCTCCGCTTCGGTCGGAAACTCCGGAATGTGCGGCCAACCGCTGCCGCGCAACAGCAGACCCGTCGCCTCGTCATATCCCGGGGTGCAAAGCAGCGAACCGTCGGAGCGCAGCGTTGGCGCGGTGATGATGCCGTTCAGCTCTCGAAGGCCACGCTCGCCGGTTTTTGCGTTGATCTGTTGACTCAGCCAAGTTGGCGCGTCCGCCATAACTTCAACCGGATGACCGTTCTGATCTTTGATCTCGCAAAACCGAATATGGCGTCCAAGGTAATCGTTCAGCCAGAGATCACCGACAGGTCGAATGATGTCGCGGGCAACGCGGACCATCTCGCCGCCGCGTTCGAACAGCTCCCCGCGGCCGCGAATGACCGCCAGGGCACCGTCCACGACACGCGGGCGCTCTCCCTTTCGGAGAGTGAGCGACGCGCTTTCCCGCACCAGGCGGTAACGCATGCCGCCATGGGCATGACTCCAGATATAGGGATAGTCGTCCGGCTCGGGTTCAAGATTGGCGTAGGCAATCCGTTTGTCATCGCGGTAATCCGGCTCCAGCGGATCGGCAAAGCGGGCCTGATGCCACTTCTGGGGGTCAGCCAGGATTTCGCCGACGGTGACGCTCCCGCCATCTGGTCGATAGAGCACGAAATCGCTGCTCAAGAAGCGGTGTTCGGTTGCTTGGCGCAAGAGCGCCTGCAAGCGCTTTTCCGAGGTCTTGGCGAACTCCCGTTTCAAGGCGCCGACGCGCTCGGCAATGTAAGCCTTGCGAACCTCAAGGCATTGCGGCTTCGCGTCGTCTTTGGCTTTGCGAAGCTTCTCGGAGGACTGTCGCCATTCGGCAAGCGTCGATGGCGCCTTAATGCCTGCCGTTGCCAAGAACGGTGCTCCCTCCAACAGCACGGGATTGGGCGCACGACGGGTTATCCCGCTCTCAAGGACGGGCTCCCCTGCGAAGTCAACACGCTCGGGCTGCCATACGGAGGAATCGATCAAACTACGGTCGAGCGCCTGGCCGGACTTTGAGATTGATATGTAGCCATGGCCCAACTCCCACAGGCGCTGATAGATGAAAGCCCCCACGCTAGGAATGGCCGAGGCATCGTCAACGATGGCATAGCCTCGCCAACTGCCCATCCCGATCAGCTTTGAGCCGTCGCTCCGATAGAGGTAAGCCGACGACGACGCCCGCCATAGGCGCTGCGTCTCGCGCCAACCGGGGACGATTTCGGCAATGATCCGATCGATCTCTTGCAAGTTCGTCGGCGCTTGCCCGTCGCGGACATCGCAATCGAGCATCAGGATGCCCGGTTGAGACTCCCTGAAGGAGAAATGCTCGCGATCTCGCGCAATGGCGTCGGGATAGGAACCGGAGCGCAGCGTCTCTTGCGTAAGGAGGCGAGCGTCCTCCCTCTCAGCGATGCCAAAGCAGAGCGCCTGCTTCGGTTGCAAATTCTCGATGAGACCACGCAGCTCGTCCAGGTTTCCGACGGCGACCCGGCAGGCGCGCCCCTCATAGATATTCGCGGCTGATCGCTTTCGCAGTTGTCCGTCTTCGTCCAGCCTGAAGACCTTCGTGGCATAGCCTTGGTTGTTCGTCAGGATCGTGAGTTCGCACGCCAGAGGTGCCTGCTGGCCGGAAGAAAACTCACGTAACTCACAAAACTCACTCGTGCCCTCATCGACTGACCCTGACAGATCACGCTCGGTTTGTTCCGGGTCTGGCTTGAAACTCACATCATCGTTGCGGTTCATCAGAGGACCCCCCGCTCAACGAGTTCGCGGATGTCCGCCAAGCGCCAGCAGGTTAGTCGCGACCCGAGTTTGACTGGTTTGGGGTATTTCCCTGTTTTCACCCCTTGCCACCACGTTGATTTCGAGATCGGAATGAGCGCGAGCACCTCCGGGAGACGGATCAACCCGCCCGTGTCGGCCGCTAGATTTTGATTTTTGAACATCTGACCCCCCTGTCGTCGCTATCGTCTATTTATGCGCGGGCAAATCCAGAGAGGGCCGAACGGGACCGAGACAAGCCTCAGACTTGCGCTGGTCCTGCTCCGGATGAACTTGGAGCGAATGGTAGCGGGAGGGGAGAGGGATTTCATGCCCGCTAAATCGCAGGCAGCTCGGGCAATTTACGTGGCGTCGTTCACCACCCGCATCATCCAGCGGCAGGTGCCAACGGTCACCTCGTCGCTGATCAAGAGCTGAACGGCCTTGACGACGAAGCGCGAGGCGTCGTTCGCAGGAACATAGTCGCCCCTATCAGGGTCACTTGAGAACTCGAAGTCCTCTTCGATTTGATCGCAGAACGCTCGGCCGAGCTTCTCCACCCAGAACTGCCGAAGGACAGCCACGAAAGCTCTAAGCGCCTTGTCGGGCGGCGTGCCGCGAGAGCGCTTGGCTTGCTCGATGCATTTTTCCGCAGCGTCGGCTGTCTCGGCGAACAATTGCTCTAGCCCCAGCCGCCTCTCTCTGCTCTCGATCTCAATTTGACCAAGCCGCCTCATCCCTGTGTCGAAGAAGGCGGCCTCGTGTTTGGCCGCGACGGTCCGTGAGATGGTCACGCGCGTATCGACATCGAGCGAACCCCATTCCTTACAAGCCTGCGTCATCGCTCTGTGGAAGGCTTTTGCGGCCTTCTGGTTCGACCGCATGCTATCCGTCCGGGCCCTTGCACACCGGACGTCATCATAAGCGTCCCAAGCATGCTGGAGAGCCCGACAGAGGTCGAGAAGGGATGCGGGCGGAACGTTGCATGCTTCGGCGAGCGCAGAAGCTGCCGCACCATACTCGGTCACCGCATCGGCCAGATCGGCAAGTTCGTCGCCGCTTTCGAGAGCTTGCTTGGCCCCGAAAACATCGGTCTCTTCTGGGTTGGAGCGGGCCTGATCGGAATCGGCCTTGCGTCGTTGTTTCATGGCTGGTTCTCGCTCACGGAGACGGCTCTCTATGGAAGCGCGCGTCCGTCCAGCGTTGCCCACTAGCGAGGAAGTTTGCGGCCAAGCGCTGGCTGAGGCTGTTACGCGCGCCGTCCGATGGTAGCTTGCGGTTTGGAAGTGGCAAACCGAGCCCAGGCCACCATCAACTCTCGGCGCTTATCAAACAGATCACCCCGCCGGTAGGCTGCCTCGGCCTTGTCTCTGATGGTGTGAGCAAGGGCCATCTCGCAGACTTCGCGGGCAAAGTGCGTCCGCTCAGACGCCCAATCCCTGAAGGACGAGCGGAAGCCATGGACAGTTATGTCCAAGTTCATGCGGCGGAGCATCATCAGGAAGACCATGTTGGACATCGGGCGCATGAGTGATTGCCCGGGGAAGACGTATTCGCTGTCACCCGCGATCACTTTGGCTCGTGCAAGGATGGCACGACAGCGCGGAGACAACGGAACGCGATGTGGACGAATCTTCGGCTTCGTCCGCTCAGTGGGAATTGTCCACCTTGCGGACTGAGCGTCGATTTCGGCCCATGGTGCTTTGAGAACCTCGCTCGTTCGGGTCGCCGTCAGGATCAAGAATTCGAAGGCGAGCCGGGCAGGCTCGCTCGCGTCGCTCTTGCGCAGGGTTCGGATGAACAGCGGCACCTCTTCGTAGGGTAACGCGGCGTGGTGAACATCGCGGTCCAGCTGTTTTGGGAGACCTTTGCCGACGCCCTCAACTGGGTTATCGCCAGAGCGGAATCCAGCCACCTTGGCCCAGTCCAGAACAGAGCGTATGCGCTGACGCACGCGGCGCGCGGTCTCAGGTTTGGTCAGCCAGATGGGAGACAGCGCTCGCAGCACATCCGACGTCTCGATCTGATGGACGGGCCGGTCCCCGAAAACCGGAAACACATAGGCAACGAGCGTATTGATCCACTGCTGACCGTGCTTGGCGTTCCGCCATGTCTTGCCGTGCTCTGCGTGAACTCTTCGCGCCGCCTGTTCGAAGGTGGGGACGGTCAACTGCTGGCTGCGCCGCTCCTCCAGGGGATCGCCCCCGTGCCTCGCGATACTCCGGTAGGCGGCAGCCTTTTCCCGTGCCTCGGCCAAGGGCACGACCTTGAGGCCGCCCAAGCCAATGTCGCAGCGCTTGCCGCGAACCATGGTGCGCAAGAGCCACCGCTTGGCCCCCGACGGTTCGACGATGAGGTAGAGTCCGTTGCCGTCGGCGTAACGACCAGGCTCTTTGAGGGCGCGGATCCGTGCCGCAGACAACGCCTGATGTGGATGCTGCCTCATCATCGTCATGACCCACATTTCACCCCACAAAATATGTGGGATGTCACCGGACTTCAAACCACCCTATTGGACGACAGGATTAGGTAAGGCTATGAAGTGGCGGGTGATAGTAGACCTAGTCGGACCCTACCAAATACTAGATGGGCGGACTCCCTCTCCGCCATCATTGCTCGCGGGTCGCGTCTCTCACCTGTCGGCCATGACGCCGCCTAGCAGCTCCGCCAGATGCGCTTGGCCACGTTCGTGCGCATGAGCCGGTAGCCGCGACTGGGATAGCCGCCATTCTTCTGCACCCAGCTCGCAATGTCTCGCGAGTGTGAGGGATTGAAGCGCTTGACGAGGCGGACTGGCCCACCCGCTACGGGTACCTGCAGAACATAGCCCTTGTGAAAACCGAACTTGGCGTTGTTGGTCACGCAGACGCTCCCGCGCGCCTGGTCCGCCAAGATGGCGCAGGCGGAGAGACACGGGCCGTCGATCACCACGCGCCGGCCGGTCCTGTTGATCTCTCGCGCGGCGGCCTTGAACTCGCCGACCTCGCCGCCCGGATTGTAGGTGACGACGCAGGGATCTCCGGTGCATCCGAGCACATCGGAGACGACATCCGCCTTGGCATGCTGGGGCGCTAGCCAGACCACCAGGATGCCGAGGGCAATCCAGCGATATTTCATGGTTCCCTCCTCGCTTGTGTGCGGCTTTTTCTTGCGTCTCAGGGCAAGCGCCCACGCTAAGATGGCTTTGTGGCCGTTGCGAGGATAAGACGGCGCGCCGGCGCCTTCAACACTCAGAGGCGTCCGGTCGAGAATTGCGCTGCCGAAGCAGGCCTAAGGGGGCATTGAACGCCCGCCACAGCGCCTCAACGCGTGGCCGCGGTCGCCTCGCCATCGCTCTTTGAATTCGCACCCTGCTGAGGAGCAACGACGGTCCTCGTCGTCGACTTCGGCATTGCGGACTTGGTATCCTTACCCTCGCAGTGCGGGAACGGGTGCGACACCTTGGTCCAGACTTCGGAAGCTCCGAACAGCGGCAGGATGACGTAGCCCGTGACCTTGACCTGCGTCGGGTTCAGGACCTCGGCGTAGCCGCTGAAGCTTTGCCCCAAATCGGAAACGTAGACGGTTCCATCGCTCCAGACGCCGTCCGGTTGCTTCTTGAAGCCCGAGACAACCTCGAGCCCGCAAACCGGTCTTTTCTGGAGCTTGGGGTCCGGGTTCCGGTAGTCGAGCAACAGACGGCCATCGGGACCAAGCGGTTTTCTGAGCCACGCGACCTTTCCGCACCGCGCATTGCCGCACTGTCCTATCTCGAGGATGACCTCGTTGTCGGAATCCATCCAGTATCCGTCGAGGCTGTCTGCCGCCGCAGACTTTGCCTGGAACGCGACTGCAAGGATTGCCATAGCGGCGGCGATCTGCCTTGCAATCCCTCGCTGTCTTTCTCGCGTCATCATGCCTCTTCCCTCGTGCAACATCGCGGGTTCTCAGTCGAGCCGACGGCGGTCGGCGAGGAGACCAGGGAGAACCTTCAATGAGTCGGTTGAGACTTCTCCTAGCCGCCATAGCAGCGAAATAAGGCGACGGCGGTCCAGGTGGTGCCTCATCGGCCACGTCCTATTGCCCGAACGAAGGCGCGGGGCCAAGTCGTTGACATTGCCTCCCGATCCTATAACTCCCTCTCCGCCAGCATGACCTGCCGCCAGCGAGGGATCGCCCATGAAACTCGTGCGCTTCGGCGCCAAGGGCTCCGAAAAACCCGGTCTTGTCGACAGTGACGGCAAGATCCGCGACCTCTCGGGCCACATCGCCGATCTCGCCGGCGAAGCGCTCGCGCCCGAGAGCCTCGCCAAGCTCGCGAAGCTCGATCCGGCCTCCCTGCCGCTCGCGCCCGACGGCGTCCGGCTCGGGGCCCCGGTGGCCGGAACCCGCACCTTCATCGCCATCGGCCTCAACTACGCCGACCACGCGCGCGAGACGGGACAGGAGATCCCGGCCGAGCCGATCCTCTTCAACAAGGCCGCCTCCTGCATCTCGGGCCCTTACGACGACGTGATGTATCCCAAGAACTCCGACCGCATGGACTGGGAGTGCGAGATCGCCTTCGTCGTCGGCAAGCGCGCGCGCTACGTCGCGGAGGAGGACGCTCTCGCCCACATCGCCGGCTATACGATCTGCAACGACGTCTCCGAGCGGCGCTTCCAGGTGAAGCGCAACGGCCAGTGGGTCAAAGGCAAGTCCGCCGAGACGTTCGGGCCACTGGGGCCCTGGCTCGTCACGACCGACGAGATCGCGGACCCCGGGAACCTCGCGATGCAGCTTTCTGTCAACGGCGAGGTGCGCCAGCATGGCTCTACCAAGACCATGATCGTCTCGATCCCGAAGCTTCTCGCCTACGTGACGGAGTTCATGGTGCTCGAAGCCGGCGACATCGTCACGACCGGCACGCCGCCGGGCGTCGGCTCGGCCATGAAGCCGCCGCAGTACCTCGTGGCGGGCGACGTGATGGAGCTTGCGATCGAGGGCCTCGGACGCCAGCGCCAGACCGTCGTCCCCTTCCGCCCCTAGCCTCGAGGCTACTTCTTATAGGCGCGCAGGCTGAGCCTCGGCTGGCGATAGGAGCTGGCCGGATCGACGAGCATGCCCGGGCGAAGCGCCTGGCGGCCGAGCAGCATGCGGTGGGTCAGGCTCTCGCGGTTCGTGAGCCCGATCTCGATCGTCCACTCGCGGGCGCCGATGCGAATGCGGGTGGCGATTATGTAGCGGGCTTCCGTCCCCCCGCTCGAGCTCGTGACGACGCGGCGGTCGATGATAGGCGCCTCGCAGGCGATCTCGAGACGCGGGCGCTCGGGAGCCGGCTGCACCAGAAAGCGGACCATCGGCGCCGAGACCGGCCCGAACAATTCGATGCCGTGGGCATGGAGCGCCGAGGTCTTGGCCCCCGTATCGACCTTCGCCTTGATGGCGAGAAGGCCGAGATCGGGCAGCGCGATCCACTCCCTTCGCCCGAGAATGAATTGGGCCGAAACCTGATCCATGCCGTGTGCCCCTAGAGGCGTGCCCCTTTTCCGAGATCTGTAGAAGCCCCCGCTCCGCAATGGTACCATGGGTTCGCCAAATCGGCGGTTCACCACGCCGGGTGGTTTGGAGGCCGGCTGCCGACAGGCGAGTTGACCGAGCCACCGTCCTTTCTTATTTGACGCCAATGGCCAAGCTGCCGATCATCACGCTGCCCGATCCCCTCCTGCGCAAGGTCTCGACCCCGGTCGAGCGCGTGGACGCCGAGTTCCTGAAGCTTGCCGACAACATGCTGGAAACTATGTATGCCGCGCCCGGCGTGGGCCTCGCCGCGGTCCAGGTCGGCGTGCCGAAACGGCTCGTTGTCCTCGACATCTCGGACCACGACGAGGAGGGAGCCGAGAAGCACCCGATGACGTTCATCAATCCGGAGATCTTGGCCTTCGGCGAGGGCGTGCGGACGCACGAGGAGGGATGCCTGTCGATTCCCGATTTTCGGCTCGAGATCGAGCGGCCCGCCAAGGTGACGGTCGGCTATCTCGACCGCTCCGGCAAGCGCCAGGAGCTCGAGGCCGAGGGCCTTCTTGCGACCGCCCTTCAGCATGAGATCGATCACCTGAACGGCAAGCTCATCATCGACTTCCTGTCCCGCCTGCAGCGCCAGATCGTCGTCCGCAGGTTCAAGAAGCAGGTCCGCAGCGAGGCGCCCGCCTAAGCTCATGCGAAACTGACGCGAGGCCAGGGCTCGGATGGCGCTGAAGATCGTCTTCATGGGCACGCCCGAGTTCTCCGTGCCGACGCTCGAGGCGATCGTCCGGGCGGGACATCGGGTTCTCGCCGTCTACTCGCAGCCCCCCCGTCCCGCCGGCCGCGGCATGGCCGACCGCAAGTCCCCCGTTCATGCGACGGCCGAGGCGCTCGGCATTCCTGTCTCGACGCCGAGGAGTCTCAAGGGCGAGGCCGAGCAGAGGGCATTCGCCGCGCTCGGCGCCGATGCCGCCGTCGTCGTCGCCTATGGACTCCTGCTGCCTCCACCGGCGCTCGCCGCCCCGCGCCTCGGCTGCTTCAACCTGCATGCCTCGAAGCTCCCGCGCTGGCGCGGGGCCGCGCCCATCCAGCGTGCGATCATGGCCGGCGACACCGAGACGGCGGTCATGGTCATGCGCATGGAAGAGGGGCTCGACACGGGCCCCGTGTGCCTGTCGGAGACGGTCGGGATCGATCCAAACATGACGGCGGGCGACCTTCACGACCTGCTCAGGGAGCGGGGCGCAGATCTGATGGTGCATGCGCTCGCGCTCTTGGAGCAGGGCCGTCTCGAGGCTCGTCCGCAGCCGGCCGAGGGCGTCACCTATGCGGCGAAGATCGGCAAGGGAGAGGGGCGCATCGACTTCGGCACGCCGGCGGCCTCCGTGCACGATCTGATCAGGGGGCTCTCGCCCCATCCCGGAGCCTGGCTCGAGCTCCCGGGCGGCGCGAGCGGGCCGGAGCGGGTCAAGGTGCTGCGATCGGCGCTCGCCGAGGGGCGGGGCGCGCCGGGCGAGACGCTTGACGACCGGCTCACCGTCGCCTGTGCCGAGGGCGCCGTCCGCCTCATCGAGGTGCAGCGGGCCGGCAAGCGCGCCATGAGCGCGGCCGAGTTCCTGCGCGGCGTGCCGGTCCCGAAAGGCACCCGTCTTGCGAGCGCCTGAACCTCGCCACCATTAATGTTAGCGGCCGAAGCGCGGCGGCGCGCGACCGGTATCGGTATAGATTGTGGAGCGCTTAGGTCGTTGCGTCGAGAAGGGCGAAATGCGCCGCAGTCTTTGGATCATGGGTGCGGTGGGCGCCGAGTTTGGCGTGCTGGCCGGCCCCGCGAGCGCCCAGAGCGCCTATACGACCCGCATCGAGCCGCGAGCCGTCTACGGCGCGACGGTGACGATCGAGGAGGGCGTGCGCGTCTTCCGGCCGCTCCCCTCGGAGGAGCACGTCATCGTCAATCCCGGCGGCAAGACCCCGCTCTCCCTCGGCTACTACACCTATGACGATCCTCGGTGGGATCCCCGGTTCGCCCCGGCTCCTATGCCGTGCCCGTCCCCTATCGCTGAAAGTCCACGGCCGTCTTGAGGCGGGGCATCCCCGCGGGGTAGGGATGGCGCGAGCCAGCGCCTATGCCCGAGAGCCGTTCCCCCCATGCCCCGCTACCGCATCAATATCGAATACGACGGGACGCCGTTCGTCGGCTGGCAGGCGCAGACCAACGGCCACTCCGTCCAAAGCGCTCTAACGCGGGCGATCGAGAGCTTCTGCGGCGAGACCGTCGCCGTGAAAGGGGCGGGGCGAACCGACGCCGGGGTCCATGCGCTGGGCCAGGTTGCCCACTTCGATCTCGCCAAGGCGTGGAAGCCGTTCCGCGTGCGCGACGCGGTGAATTTCCACCTGAAGCCGCTGCCGATCGTCGTGCTCGCGTGTGCTGAGACGGCAGGCGACTTCGATGCCCGCTTCAGCGCCACGGCCCGCCACTATCTCTACCGCATCCTCGCGCGCCGCGCTCCGCCGGCGCTCGAGCGCAATCGCATCTGGTGGCTCGCCCGTCGACCTCGATGCCACGGCTATGGCGGAGGCCGCACAGGCGCTCGTCGGACGCCACGACTTCACGACCTTCCGCGCCGCCCAATGCCAGGCAACATCGCCGGTGCGGACGCTCGATCGCCTCATCGTCACGGCGTCGGGCAACGAGATCCGTATCGAGGCCAGCGCTCGCTCGTTCCTGCACAATCAGGTCCGGTCGATGGTCGGGAAGTTCAAGCTCGTCGGCGAGGGGAAATGGTCGCCGGCCGACATTGGCCGAGCGCTCGCAGCGCGCGACCGCGCGGCCTGCGGGCCGGTGGCCGCGGCGGCGGGGCTCTATCTCGTCCGCGTCGACTACGGCCAAGCCGGCGGGGCGGCGGACGAAGTCGCGGCCGACGACGAGTAGCCGGGTCGGTTCTCACCAGGCATCGAGCAGGAAGCGGACGATAGGCCGGTGAACCTCGGCGGGGACGAGCGTGCGGCCTAGGATCATCAGTCGGCCGTTCGGCTTGTAGCGCATGCGCCAGTTGGGGCTCTCGGTCGCCGCGCGAAAGATGCTTTCGGCGACGAGCTCGGTCCCGGGCGGGTCGGCACACTTGGCCTTGATGTTGGCGAAGACGCGCTCCTCCCAGCGTCCGTAGTCGCGGATGCGCCGGCCGGCCGGGACGTCGAGCGAGCGGCCGAAGAACTCCGACTTGATGGCGCCGGGCTCGATGATCTTCACTTGAATGCCGTGCTGGGCCACCTCGAAGGCGAGCGCCTCCGAGAAGCCTTCGATGGCCCATTTCGAGGTGCAGTAGAGCGTATAGAGCGGCAGCGACAGGCGGCCCGCGACCGAGGACACGTTGATGATCCGGCCCGCTTTCTGCTGCCGCATCACCGGGAGGACGGCGCGCGTCACATTCATGACGCCGAGAATGTTGGTGTCGATCTGGCGGCGCACCTGCTCCTCGGTCATCTCCTCGAAGAGGCCGATCAGCCCGTAGCCGGCATTGTTGACCAAGGCATCGATGCGCCCGAACGCGCCATGAATTTCGCCGACCGCGTCCGCGACCGAGGCCGTGTTCGTCACATCGAGACTGAAGGTCTTGATGAGGTCATGGGGCGCTGTCGCGAGCTCGCTCGCCTCGGGCGTGCGCATGGTGGCCGCGACGGCCCATCCGCGCTCGGCGAAGGAGCGGGCGGTGGCGAGGCCGATGCCGCTCGACGCGCCGGTGATGAGAACGGTTTTTCCAGTCATCCTGCCTCCCGCTGCTCCGGCGGTCCTTCGACGCCGCCGGGACGACGAGCCGTGCACGGGACCCGTGCCTGGATCAAGTGGCTGGGGGTGCGCCCTGGCGCTCAGTCGATGATCGACAGGAATTCCTGCCGCGTGATCGCGCTGTCGCGGAACACGCCGAGCATGCGGCTGGTCACGAGATCGGTGCCGGGCTTCATGACGCCGCGCGTCGTCATGCACTGGTGCTCGGCCTTGATGACCACGGCGACGCCCTGGGGCTGCAGCACGTTCTCGATCGTGTTGGCGATCTGCGCCGTCATCTTCTCCTGGATCTGCAGGCGCTTGCGCGTAGACCTCGACGACGCGCGCGAGCTTGCGAGATGCCGACGACGCGGCCGTCGGGCAGGTAGCCGACTCCACGCGCGGCCGATGATCGGCGCCATGTGATGCTCGCAGTGGCTCTCGAAGCGGATGTCGCGCAGCACGATCATCTCGTCGTAGCCGTCGATCTCCTCGAAGGTCTTCGCCAGGATCTCGTCGGGATCCTCGTCGTAGCCGCGGAAGTATTCCTCGTAGGCACGCGACGACGCGCTCCGGCGTCTCGTGCAGGCCGTCGCGGTCCGGATCGTCGCCGGCCCAGCGGATGAGCGTGCGGACGGCGGCTTCCGCCTCCTCCTGCGAAGGGCGCGTGACGCATCGACAGCGGGATTCACAAACTTGCTCTTCATCGGGCTCTACTCGGCTCCTTAGGGCTAGGTTTCCCACTCCACTCTAACGCATGAGCCGAAAGAGCGGATCTGCGCGCGCGGGGCAGCATGTTGACGCGGGGACTCGCGGATTTTTCGCGGGCTGGCGTTTTTTTCATGAGGTAGCACACCGCGATGGGCCTGCGGCACCCCAAAAATGGCGCCATTCTTACCGGGCCGTAAGCTCCTCGCGCCGGGCCATTTATCGGCTGGTTCAACGCCCGGACCGGGTCGATTGAATGTGGCAGACGCCTATGCTTAATGGGGCGCTTCGCGAGCTACGGGGCCCGTCGTTTGTTCTCAGGCGAGATACCAGATCTCAGCGCGACCTGGATGCGGCGCCGGGAGGTGCTGATCGGCCTTCTCACCGGCGTCACCGCGACGACCGTTCTCGTCAGCTCCCGCCTCGCGCCGGTGTTTCTGGCCGTGATGATCGGCCTGTGGCTGTGGGTGAGATGGCGCGCCGCCGACCGCGCTACGCTCGCGCCCGCCAACGACAGTCTTGCCATAAGCCTCGCCGCGCTGCTGGTCTATGCCCTCGCCAGCACCTTGTGGGCCGCTCATCCGGGTGCCGGCATCGGCAAGGTGCTGCTGCTCGCCGGGGTCGCCGCCGCGAGCATCGCCACCGCCCGTCTCATCGCCGGCGCGGATCGCGCGTCGATCCTCTGCGCGAGCGAGGGACTGTGGCTCGGGCTTCTCGTCGGCGTTGTCTACTTCCTGGCCGAGGGGCTGACGGGGCAGGCCGTCAAGATCTGGATCATCAACGCGCTCAAGGTGAGCCCGGAGCTGCTGCAGCCGGCGCGGTCCTATCATTGGGCCAACGGCAAGCTGATCGGCATCGACCTCGCCTCCTTCACGCGCTCGACGACGCCGATCTCGCTCATGATCTGGCCGGCGTTGATGGCCGCGCTCGGCTCGGTCAGGTCGCCGTGGAACCGGCGCATCGCGGCGCTCCTCTTCGTGCTCGCGATCTTCGCGGTGTTCTACTGGCCAGAAAAGTCCTCGAAGCTGGCGATCGTCGTCGGCACCGCCGCCTTCGGACTTGCCTGGCTCTCGCGCGTATGGGCCTACAGGGCCGTCGCCGCCGCCTGGGCTCTGGCCTGCCTCGCCGTCGTGCCGGCCGTGATGTGGGCGCACGCGGTCGATCTCGACAACGCTCCCTGGCTCAACCGCTCGGCACAGCACCGCATCATCATCTGGAATTTCACCGCCGAGGAGGTGCTGAAGGCCCCCGTCTTCGGCATCGGCGCCTATATCACCTACGTCATGGGGCCCGAGATGACGGCGGAAAGCACGATGCCCCCCGATCCCACCGATCGTTGGCAGCGCAAGTTCTTGCGCCACGCGCACAATGC